>JBCBZT010000012.1:0-185312 GCA_039815185.1 Cyanobacteria bacterium P01_A01_bin.123
AGAATAGTACGGTGCCGACGACGAGTGTGCAGCCGAATCTCTCGTGCTCGCCCTGCATCGCCAACCCATTCTCTCTTGGCAAAGCCAGTATCAGACTCCGGACCTTTGCATCAAAATGCTCAGGCTCTGCTTCGCTTTCAGGCTTTGTACTGGCTGATGGGGATGGCAAACTTTGCTGATTCTCTCTTGGTAAAGCCTGTGTCCGGCACTTTACATTTTCGCTGAGTAGATCAGACTTATTTACGCTGGCATTAACGCCCAACTTGTCTTTACTATCCCAAGAAAGATGGAAATGAAGAAAACCTCTGTAGACATTCTGGATCACACTACCAGAACCACTGTTCTGGGCAGTCGTAGAATCGTGTCCCGTCTGTCCACCAAGCTGGCTTGAGGTAACTAAGGAGTTAGATATCGTTGAATCTTGGGTTGGCGCATCCAAATTTTCTGCATGCATGCCATTTTTCCTCTAAACGAAAAAGCTAACCGAAACTCCCAACCAAGGCAACAACTTTTTAATCAGCTGTTGAACGTTTTGGAACAAAACTGCCCCTGACTCAAAGGTATCGTTTGTATCTTTCAGAAAGTTTTTAGTGCGCCGTAAACCTTTAGCAACAGATTGCTTATCCGGATCTTGCTCCTGGGCATCCTCCTTGGTGGCTTTTAGATAGCTAAGCGCTTCTGCTTTCTGAACCTCCGACATTTTGGAGCAGCGAATCAAAGTGTCTATTTTAGAAATAATCTCAACTACATTAGCTTGTGTTAAGCCAACCTCCATACTGCCTTGGCTAACCCGTTGATTTTGGATGATTTCTTGATTACCACCTGCTTGACCTCCGACTTGAACATTGGAGACATGGCTACCAGAGATTGAAAACGATTGTGAACTTTCCCCTTTTTGCATAGCTAGAAACCTGCTTCTGACTCTTTACTAAACTTAAAGAATTGAGTTTCGCTAAATAGTAAACGTGCTGATTGCCTCCCCTCTAGAAGAAACCAATGGCACGATATATAATCCGCCTACCACTGCACGTGTACTCCCGTACACTTCAGACCCATGCCCCCTTCGTTGAAAATTATTATAGGATAGGCTCCTTCTAAATGACAACGCCTCTCAATTAAGCTGATCAACAGCTCCTGATGTTCAGTAGCGATTCGTGATATCAAAAGCTGAAATCAACGTTTAATTAGCCTTTGTCCCTGAGCATATACTCACATAAATGTCAATGCTGTCAAAGCACCATAACAATTCATGGCACCTGTGTTGCTCATTCCAAGAGTCAGAAGATTGAGATTAAAAGGTACGTATATAGGAGCCAGCTAACTCGTTATTAGAGAGACACTTGCCACCTAATCACCCTATACAGCAGATTGTGTGGAAATATTTCAGCCTGATACCCCTCTGGAGGCAATTAGGTTGCAAAACGAAAGGCTCACATAGTTGTAATGGCCTAAACTCGACTGATCTGACCAGTATATTACTAACTCCCTCCTGGATGATAATCAGTCGCTCAATTGCAGCCTGAACGCGTTGCGTCCCTTCGCGTAACTCTTCACGCTCCATGCGGGTTTCAGCCATCGCATCTAGCATTGCCTGAGCTGTGCGAGCGTTACTGTCTACGAAGTGCCGGAGTTCGTCATCTGCCATAACAGTTCAAATATCCTTAGATGCTTGCCTTTTATAGCAGTCGCCAGTCCGGTCAGGACACGGCTGCGAGCCAGATTGCCTGTGGACTCAGTATCCCAGCGATACTCGGTGCACTAAGCAATCTGGCCAGCGCTATATATTTAGCTTTGCTCAGCCTTGGGCTAAATCTGCATATCAAAGTCGTTTGCGGTCAAATTTAGCTTTGAGATCGGCCAGGGAAGTATTTTGAGGTTGTTGTTTTGTTTTTGACTTGGATTTAGACTTCGTGTTGACTTGAGGTTTGGCCTGTCCCTTAGCCTGAGGTTTAGCGTGGGGCTTATCGTTGGCAGCAGAATTCGTGCCTCCACCCGCTGCTTTCATACTCAAACTAATCCGTTTGAGCGCTTCATTCACCTCCATCACGCGCACTTTCACCACCTGCCCCACCTGCACAATCGCCTTGGGGTCTTTGACAAAGCGATCGGCCAGTTGAGAAATATGCACTAGCCCATCTTGATGAACCCCCACATCCACAAACGCGCCGAAGTTAGCCACATTAGTGACTATCCCTTCCAGTTCCATCCCCGGTTTTAGATCGCTGATTTCAGTGATATCTGCTTGAAAGCGGGCGTAGGTAAATTGGGCACGGGGGTCGCGACCGGGCTTTTCGAGTTCGGCGAGGATGTCTCGCAGGGTGGGTTCGCCGACAGTATCAGTAATGTAAGGTTTGAGGCTGAGGGTTTTGAGGCGATCGCTCTGGGTGCTAATTTTGGCTAAATCCACCTGTAAATTCTGAGCCATGGTCTGCACAATGCCGTAGCTTTCAGGGTGGACGGCAGTGTTGTCCAGCGGATTATCGCCGTTGCGGATGCGCAAAAATCCGGCGGCTTGCTCAAAGGCTTTGGGGCCAAGTTTTTTCACTCGGAGTAACTGTTTGCGATCGCGAAATGCGCCGTTCTCATTGCGATAGGTGACGATATTATTGGCGATCGCAGCGCTAACACCCGACACATAGGTCAGCAGCTCTTTTGAGGCAATATTCAGGTCAACCCCAACATAGTTGACGCAGCTTTCCACCGTTTCATCCAGCTTTTGACGCAGCCGCTTTTGATCGACGTCGTGTTGATACTGGCCCACCCCGATCGATTTGGGGTCAATTTTCACCAGCTCAGCTAAGGGATCTTGCAACCGTCGGGCAATGCTGATTGCCCCCCGCACAGTGATATCTAGGTCAGGAAATTCTGCGATCGCCGTCTCGCTAGCCGAATAAATTGACGCCCCTGACTCATTCACCATCACCTTAACCGGGGGCGTCTCCAGTGTTTGAATCACCTCCGCCACAAAGGCATCAGTTTCTCGCCCCGCAGTGCCGTTGCCAATGGCAATCAGCTCAATGTGGTGTGCTTGAATCAGGCGTTTAAGCGTCTCAGCCGCCTGCTGCCGCTGCCGCTCAGACTGATGGGGAAAGATCGCTTGATATTCTAAAAATTTGCCAGTTTCGCCAATGGCCGCCACCTTGCAGCCCGTACGAAAGCCTGGATCAACCCCTAACGTCGGCTTCATGCCCGCCGGGGCCGACAGCAGCAGATTTTGTAAATTGGCTTCAAAGGTTGTGATCGATTCCTCATCCGCCCAGGCCTTTTTCTCGGCGATCACTTCACCCGTGAGGGAATTTTTCATCAGGCGGCTAAAACCATCGGCGACTAATGCCTGGTAGAAGTCGCGGACGCTTGGGGTGCGGGTGCGAATCACACTGGCTTCCAGACGTTGCTGCACCGCGTCGGTATCAAAGCTCAGGTCAAATTTGAGGAAGCCTTCTTTTTCTCCCCGCAGCAGTGCCAACAGGTTGTGGGGCGCAATGGATTTTACCGACGCTTGAAATTTGCGGTACATCTCATATTTGGTGCTGCCTTCGGGGTGATCTTTTTTGATTTGAGAGGTAAACTCCCCAGCTTTGAACAGATATTGACGAATGTCTGCCCGCAAATCTGCCCGCTCTGCCATGGCTTCCGCCAAGATATCGGCAGCACCCTGAAGCGCATCGGCGGCTGAATTTACCTCCTGGTCGGCATTGATATACTTTTGCGCTTCGGTTTCTAAAGCCTGTACTTTCTGCCCCGACTGATTCAGCCCTTCGATCCACTGGGCTAGAGGTTCCAATCCCTTTTCGCGAGCGATGGTGGCGCGGGTGCGGCGTTTGGGACGATAGGGCAGGTAGAGATCTTCTAGCTCAGTTTTAAGCAGACAGGTTTCGATCTGAATTTTTAAGGCGTCGGTGAGTTTGCCTTGATCTGCGATCGCTTTCAAAATTACCTGTTTACGCTCGGTCAGTTCGGTGAGATATGCAGCGCGATCGCTGATTTGTCGCAACTGCACCTCATCCAACTGGCCCGTGCGTTCTTTGCGATAGCGGGCAATAAACGGCACTGTTGCCCCCTCAGCAAACAAATCCAAAGCAGCTTGAATTTGGGCGGGCTGCAAGTTGAGTTCTTCAGCCAGTTGGTGGGTCAGTTGATTCGCAGGGGTCGCCATCAAACAAGTTATCCAAAAACGATAGGTCAGATGCCTGTTTCGTTCCTTCTGTAATCAACAGGCAAAATCGAGGACTCGACTTTCTACGCTAACAGACTTTTATTTCCCCTGAATGATGCGCCAGCTTATCGCGCAGGCCAGGTGGCTAAATGCACACCGAGCATCGCCAGGATATTTAGTCCACAGGTAATCTGGCTTGCGGTAGCGCACAAAGCTTTGTGGCTACCGCAATAGCTTTAGGTTTATCCAATTTAGACAGCTATTCCTGAATCGGCGGTTCGTCTTGAATCGGTGGTTCGTTTGGAATCGTAAAGGGAATCTCAATTGAGATGCTGCCGCCTTGATTATCAGAGCTTTGAACATCGAACTCAAAATTTAACACGGCTTCCAAGGCTGCCTGGTCGAGCGCTACATTGCCGCTAGACCCCTCGATGCGCGCCCCAATCACGTGACCCTCGGCATCAAACGTTACCCGAATGCGAACGTCACCCTCAATGCCCTCTCTCAAAGCAGATTCAGGATAATCAGGGGGTGGACAACGCCGACAACTAATCTGGAGTTGCCGCCTAACGGGTGTAACGTTGACGATGAATCCTGTATCGCTCCTGCTGGTGGCAACGGTCGGCACTCCAGCCGTGCCCACGATGCGAATTCGCACACTATTGGCATCGAGGGGCTCAACTGAAATCGACTCAATACCATTGATGGGCTCCGCTTGGTGCGATGCGACCCCTCCAACCAACTGAGTAATCGGCAGATCAAGGATTACCGTATTGCCAAAAGCTGCTTCAAATATCCTGGCTTGAGCTGCATGACTAGCCTCTAGATCAATGACCAACCCGCCGTCAGTTGGCATAATGTCGACGCGAGTCATCTGTCTGAATTGGGCACGGGCAGGCGACACTAAGACTATGCTTAAAGCTGCGATCGCCCATACAGGGATTGAAAACGAGAACTGTTGCCGCATAATTTTGACGTGTTCAATCCGTTTGCCGTGACTCGTCATCTGAGCGTTGCAACTGAGTGCTCACTAATAGGAAATGTACAGACCGATCTTAACCACTAAACTGTATATTCCTCCGCCACGCCCCAAGGCTGTGGTGCGATTGCACCTGACTGAACGGTTAAATGCAGGGCTACACTGCAAACTGACCCTCATCTCTGCCAGTGCTGGTTTTGGTAAAACAACGTTACTCAGTGAATGGGTTGCCACCTGCGAACAACCAGTGGCATGGCTTTCACTCGATGAAGAGCATAATGATCCAATCCGCTTTCTGACTTATTTGGTGTCTGCCTTGCAAACGCTCACCTTCAGCAAGGTTGAGGGAGTTCCTCAACTCGTTGAGGGAGTGTTAAGTGCCTTAAAATCACCCCAACCGCCCCCCCTCAATTCGCTACTAACGACACTGATCAATGAAATTGCGGCGGTTCCCGAAAGCTTCATTCTGGTTCTGGATGACTACCATCTGATTAAATCTGAACCCGTCAATCAGACCCTGGAATTTTTGATCCAGCATCTGCCGCCACTATCCATGCACCTTGTCATTGCCACTCGTGAAGACCCACTTTTGCCCCTGGCTCGACTACGCGCGCGGGGGCAGTTGAGCGAACTGTGTGCCCCCGATTTGCGCTTTACCCCAGTCGAAACGGCTGAATTTCTTAACCAGGTGATGGATCTTAATCTCTCGGTAGAAGAGATTACCGTACTAGAAAATCGCACTGAAGGTTGGATTGCTGGCTTGCAGTTAGCAGCAATCTCCTTACAGGGACATCCAAACACTGCTAACTTTATTAAGTCTTTCTCCGGTAGCCATCATTTTGTGCTGGATTATTTGGTTGAAGAAATTCTAGAACAACAGCCCGAAAGTATTCAGACCTTCCTATTATCTACCTCCATTCTTGAGCGCCTATGTGGCTCTCTTTGTGATGCTGTTCTGCCCCAAGCTTCTACCCCAGGCCAAGAAATCTTAGAATATTTAGAACGCACAAATCTGCTGGTGGTTCCGCTTGATGATAAACGCAAGTGGTATCGCTACCATCATCTTTTCACTGATGCTTTGCAAGTACGCTTAACTCAAGGGCAACCCGACAAGGTAGCTGAGCTACATCTAAGCGCCTGTGCATGGTACGAGCAGAATAATTTTCGACCCCATGCGATTCACCATGCCCTTGCTGCCCGACATTTCGAGCGCGCGGCGGATCTCATCGAACTGGAATGGTCAGCTAATATTGGCTCCCATTATCAGAATGCAACCTGGACAGACTGGGTACAGGCACTGCCAGACGAACTCGTACGAACCCGGACTAAGCTCAGTATTGGCCTAGCATGGGAGTTGCTGTTTTCAGGTCGGCTGCAAGCTGCGGAGAACCGACTGAAGGATGCAGATCGTTTGTTGGAGTTGACAGTCAACACCCGTGATTCTCTGGAGGCCTCGTCAAGCAGTCAGGATGAGAACATATTCTACTTACAACAACAGTTATTAAACCTTGCTTGGGCTTTTCGTGCTCAGGCACTCAATGATAATGCTGGCACTATCAAACATGCCCGGCAAACACTCAACCTCTTATCTGAGGCGAATCATTATATAGCTGGCCTGGCAAGCTCTCTGCTAGGGCTTGCTTATTGGACGCATGGAGATTTGGAGACGGCTGTTAAGTATATGTCCGATGCGATCGCTCGCTTGCGGACGACAGGCCATTTCCTTTTTGCCATTAGTGGGGCCTATACACTGGCTGGCATGAAGATTGCCCAGGGTCGTCTTTTTGATGCGGTCAATATTTATAAAGAGGCTTTACTATTTGCGGCAGCACAAGGTGAGCTCGTGGGCACAACTGACTTACATCTGGGGTTGAGCCAGCTGTATCATGAACAAGGCAAAGAGGACGCTGCCAAACACCACTTTCAGAAATGCGAGGCACTCGGAAAACGAGCAGCATTACCGGAATGGCCCTATGGCTTGTATCTTGCTCAAGCGCAATTAAAAGTTGAGCAAAGAGAACTGGATGACGCCCTCAAGATACTTGAAGCAGCGGAACAGCTCTACCATAGAACTCCTGTTCCCAATGTTTGTCCTGTAGCAGCGTTAAGGGCACGGGTATGGCTCCGACAAGGCAGGCTGGCAGAAGCTTTTGGTTGGGTGCGTCAGCAAGGTTTGTCTATTGATGATGAGCCCAGTGATGAAAAACTCAGCTATTTACAAGAATTCGAGTACATCACATTCGCTAGAGTGCTGATTGTTCAGTATAGACATGCCCCAACAGACAAGACTTTTCAAAGAGCGACGACACTTCTGGCGCAACTCTACTCAGCAGCAGAAGCAGCAGGCAGATTAGGCAGCATGATTGAGCTCCTCATCTTGCAGGCAATTCTCAATGAAACACAAGGCTATCTCTTTGCTGCTCTGAAATTTTTGGAACGCGCGCTCACACTCGCAGAAACTGAGGGTTACCTCCGGATCTTTGTCAATGAAGGCCAGCCCATAGCGCGTTTACTCTATGAGGCCATTTCTCGCAAAATACTACCTAATTCTAATTATGCAGAGCGCGTGTTAACTGCATTTTTCCCTAATGAATTAGAGCAAAAGAAATCATTAAAAACGCAATCTCAAAAAACCGGGTTGCTCGAACCATTGAGCAAGCGAGAAATCGAAGTACTCCACCTGATCGCAGCGGGGCGGGCCAATCAGGAAATTGCGACGATACTCGTCCTTTCGGTGAATACAGTGAAAGTGCATACTCGAAATATTTACGGCAAACTCGATGCCCATCACCGGGCAGATGCCGTTGCGAAAGCCCGTGCTTTGGGTATTTTGTCCTCAACGTAGCCATCAGATTTCCCATCATCTAATTCTCTTTTATTGATGGGAATTACTCCTTGAATAATACCTGGGTGGTATGCCCTTCATATCGTGTTGCCGATAGGCTTCAGGTGTCGGTGATAAATACTACACCAGGAATGGAGTAATGAAAGAACAGATCGCAGAAGCTTCGTTACCATTCAAAGCGAGAATGGGTGGCATTTTATACTTAATTATTATTATTGGAGGCCTCTTCGGTGCAGGTTATATTCCTGCCATGGTTTTTGTACATGGTGATGCTGCAGCGACGATAAATAACATCCTGACAAACGAATCGCTTTATAGATTCGGACTCGGCGTTCATATCATCGTAGTTCTTTGTAATATCCCTCTAGCAGTCATCTTTTATGACCTATTCAAATTTGTAAATAAGAGTCTCTCCCGACTGGTGATGCTTTTTATATTGGTAGCAGCGACTATTGAAGGTGTCAGTTTACTCAATAATTTTGTCCCGCTAATCCTCTTGCAGAGTGCCGAACAGAGTGCTGCCATAATGACCGCAGAACAGCTTCAGTCTACGGCCTATATGCACTTCCTGCTACATGAGATTGGGTTCAATCTCAGTCTTTCATTTTTTGGCTGCTATTGCCTTCTGGCTGGTTACTTAATTTATAGGTTAAGGTTCCTTCCTCGAATAACAGGTTTGCTTTTGGCGATAGGAGGAGCATGTTACTTGATTAATAGTTTCGCCAACTTCCTAGCCCCTGAACTTGCTATTGGTTTATCCCCTTATATCTTTATCCCATGCTTTTTTGGGGAAGCAACACTCTGTTTATCGTTGTTGATCAAAGGTGTAAATCTTGAACAGAAGGATATCTAAATGAAAAAAATTGTATACACCAAATATGGCTCCCCAGATGTCATTGAATTCATAGAGACCGAGAAACCGTTACCCAGGGATAATCAAGTTTTGGTCAAGGTTCATGCGGCATCTGTCAACATCTTGGACTGGTATCATCTAACAGGCCCTCCGGTGATCCGTTTAACAAACGGTACACTTTCCAAACCAAAAAAGACTTCACTTGGATTAGACGTGGCTGGTCGGGTTGAAGCTGTAGGCGATAGCATAACCCAGTTTCAGCCAGGGGATGAAGTCTTCGGAATAGCCAAAGGTTCATTTGCAGACTATGTGTGTGCGGATGAACATGAGTTGGTACGAAAACCGGCCAACGTGTCATTTGAGGCTGCGGCTGCTACCCCTGTAGCGGCTGTGACAGCGCTACAAGGACTGCACAATAAAGGCCGAATCCAGCCAGGTCAAAAGGTTCTCATCAATGGAGCCTCTGGTGGCGTAGGGACATTTGCAGTTCAGATAGCCAAATCTTTCGAGACCATAGTAACGGCCGTCTGCAGCACTCGAAACCTAGATATTGCTCGCTCAATGGGTGCAGACCACGTTATCGATTATACCCAAGAAGATTTCACGACCCATGGACAGCGGTATGACTTGATTTTTGCTGTGAATGGCTACAACTTGATTTTTGATTACCGCAGGGCATTGCATTCTACAGGCATATATATCGCGGCTGGAGGAAAACTGGCTCAAATTATTCAAGCAGTACTTATAGGCCCGATGCTATCGAAATTTGGCAGTCAGCAACTCTCATTCATGGGGATAGCGCAAATCACGCAAAAGGACTTGTCTGCTATTGGAGAGCTGCTTGAATCTGGCAAAGTCGTACCCGTTATTGATAGATGTTATCCATTAGAGGCAACATCAGAAGCCCTTCAATATCTGGGGGAAGGACACGCCAGAGGGAAAGTCATCATCATCATGAGACTTGACGATGACAGCTCGCAAGGGCAGATTACAAAATCTGGGTGTTGACGCGAAAACATTAACCGCCGTTCAGTTTCACCGTGGGATAGATCAGGGTTATCCGGTATTTAGTACGGAGTCCGTGCCTTTCTTCCGATGTCTCAAGTTCAACATGCTCCGCTGATAGTTGGGACGATTCTATGACCTGAAAGCCTTGGCCTAGGTAAAATGGCCCATTCCAGGGTGGATCGCGAAAGGTTCTCAAAGTAACGGCAGGATACCCTGCGACTTTCGCCCAATTGCACACGGTCTTGACCAAGGCTGAACCGAGTCCCCGTTGTCCGTAGGTAGGTAACACGTCCAGTTCTTCCAGGTGTGCATAGCCACTGATTTCTAGAACCATGGCAAATCCAACGATTTGGCCATTTGGCTCCACCGCTACCCAAAGATGCCCAGCCTGCTGTGCTGCCTCGAAATCTGCAATTGAGTTGACATGGGTGAGCATTTCAGAAGTCAAGCCTAGCTCATCGAGATACGGGAGAAAAAGTGTCGCAGCATTCCGCTCCACTTCTGGTAAAACGGTAACGTCATCGGGAACAGCCTGACGGATTTCATAGCCCTTGAGAATCATTGACAGCGATCGCGGAGATTAAACATCATTTTCGTTTGCGTTTCACATAGATCACTTTATTTTGTTTCCGTTGTATTTCGAATAAATCAATTGCTTCAAAAATACCGCTTAATTTTGCATAGCCATAGTTTCGTGGATCAAAAGATGCCTGATTAGCGATGTGGCTACCAACGACCGCCAAACTTGACCAACCATCCTCTTCTTGGGTACTAGACACTGCCCCTCGCAACAAATTCATTAGCTTTGTATCTTGCTTCAACTCCTTCCCAGTTTTCTTAATACTTTCAACAGCTTTCGGATTTTCGGAATTGCTAGCTTGATCGATAGTTTCTAAATACAGAAATTTTGAACAGGCATAAACAAATGGCAACGGGGTTTTCCTTTCACCAAAGCCATAAACTTTCAAGCCACTGGTCAAAATCCGCATGACTAACGGCGTAAAATCGCAGTCACTTGATATGATCGCAAAGGCATCCAATTGCTGCGTGTACAGCAAATCCATTGCATCAATAATTAAGGCCGCATCAGTTGCATTCTTACCCTTCGTATAATCAAACTGCTGTACCGGATGGATAGCATACTCATGTAAACAAGCCTCCCAACCCTTTAATTGAGGGTTTTTCCAGTTTCCATAGGCTCGACGAATATTGGCAACCCCATACTTTGCAATCTCAGACAAAATGGCATCAATTTTTGACGCAGGGGCATTATCTGCATCAATTAACAGCGCAATCTTGGATTCTGATTGCTGCATGACGCTATTTTGCTTGAGTCGATCGCCAGCTCAACTTCAGATTCAGCCAGAAGTTCCAGGCGGTCACGATCGCGATCGCGATCAGTTTTGCCAAAAATGCATTGATACCAAAGACGTTGAATAGTAGGTTGAGGAGCAGCGTATTCAGCACCAAACCCACCAGACAAATAGTGTTGAACTTAATGAATCGCTTAAACCGAGCCCCCCAGCCCTGCTGCTGTTTAGCGAAATCAGCAAAGGTCCAGGCATCGTTCCAGATGAAGTTGTTGATGATGGCGGTTTCTGCCGAAAGTATGTTACTGGTGGTCAACCCTAGACCCAGGTTGCCAAACAGCAAGAAAAACACAGCCATATCCACGGCTAATCCGCTAAAGCCCACTACGCCAAAGCGTAAGAAGCGGTCAATGGGAAATTTCTGGCGGAGGCGCGTGATTCGACCGCGCGATCTCAATTTAGCCAAGTGGTGAATATAGTCAATATATTGTTTCCAAGTTACCTTACTTTCCCCTTCTAACCGTTCCTGGAAAACATAGCCCACCTCGGCAATTTCGCCCACGTTGCCCCGGCCAATGACCTCAAGCAAAATTTTGTAGCCCTTGGGGTTCATGGTATTTTCCGCGATCGCGCTGCGACGCACCATAAAATAACCACTCATTGGGTCAGTGACCCGCCCAACCACATTGGGCAAAATGATCAGCCCCAACACCTGAGCCCCGCGAGATAAAAAGCGACGGACAACACTCCATTCGCTAACGCCGCCGCCTTCTACATGACGGCTGGCGACAGACATATCTGCCCCCTGTTGAACTGCCCCCAGCATTTTGAGTAACACCTCGGGTGGGTGCTGTAAGTCAGCATCGATGACACCCAAAATTTCGCCACGAGCTACTTGCCAACCCCGAATCACTGCTGAAGAAAGCCCCCGTTCGCTTTGGCGACGCATCACCCGCAATTGGGGAAAAGTAGCCGTGAGATTTTGGGCAATTTCCCAAGTACCATCCGGACTGTCATCGTCCACTAAGAGGAGCTCATAGTCCCGAGGAATGTAGCCGTCTAGTAGGCGTGTCAACTGTTGAACGATACTTTCCACATTGCCACTTTCTTTATAAGTGGGAATTACCAAAGAAAATTGCACCTGAGCTCCGGCAGCATCCAAAGTGGGATGCGAGGAAATGCACAAGGGGCCTTCCGGGGGCACAATCAGAGGCAAGACTTCAGTCATGGGCTTGGGGGGATTGACGACAGGGTAAAGTCGGACAAGCAAACTCGATCAACAGGGTAAACCCAATGTAGTGTGAAATAGAGTATTTTTGGGGACAACTCAGCACCGGACAAAGCTCAGGACTCGCTGTATTGCTTTAAGGTAAATTGATCTAAGTCCATGGTGCCCACTAAGGACTGGGTTTTTTGGGGTTGGTAGCGCTCTCCCAGGATTCCCTCAACTTGTTGACGGATCTCAGCGGTCTGTGCATCAGTCTCAGGTTCTTGCCAAACTGGGCTGGCTGCCTCTAGCCAAAGCACACGGTCATAGGCATTACTCCCAGCGGTCAGCGTTTCTGATAAGGCATTGGGCAAATCTGCAGGGTGGGTAGCCAAGAGATCAACGGTGGCCTCAGAATTAATGTAATAGGCCAATCGCATGATGTGGCCCCAGGCCTTGGAATTCAGCACAATCAGAGTTGGCTGATCTGGGGCTTGGTTGACCCAACCGTTAAGCTGATGGAATATTTGGCGATCGCGGAGGGTGAAATCACTCACATTTAGCGTCAAATAGAAAGCCAGAGAACCAGCAATGGCAAGATTGCGCCAGCCTACTTTTGTTCTTTCAAGCCAAATGGCCAAGATCAGCATCATTCCTGGTAGGCCAAAAATCACACTGCGTCCGTAGCCAAAGCCGAAGGTAAACTTGCTAGAGGCAACATCCGAGGTGAAAGCTAGGGCTAAGGGTAACAACCCTAACAACAGGCCAATTTTCAGTAGGCGATCTTCCCCCTGTTGGAGTAGCGCTACGCCCATGGCAACCCAGATTAACCCGGCGATTATTCCTACAATCCACAGTGCCGGATCGCTCATACTCGTGGCCCAATCACCCACGAGTAAATGAATGCCTAGGGTTTTTAACACCCCTTGGATATGGGTTAAGGCCGTGGCGAAGAATCCAGGGGGAGCCGAAAATCGACCGAAATCAGCGTTTCGCAGTTGCTGCGGTAGCCCCCACAGCATCCAGGGCACCGTGATTAACACCCCAGCTGTAAACCGCAAACCATGCCGCCACCAGTGTTTGAGATCGAGTACCACAGCAGTGATTGCCAGACCTGCGATCCAATAGAGCATTGGATAGAAAGTGAGGAATCCGCCAGCGATCGCGCCAATCAATACCGCCGTCCATGCTGACGTTTTCCATAACTTGCGATCGGCACCGCCGTAAATCAGTTGCAACAGTGCCAGGGTGCTCAAACACACCCAAAACACCGTGGGGCCATACATGCGCAGGTTTAGCGAATGGAATAAGTACAGCGGTGATAACCCCAGCAATGCAGCGTAGATCAACCCCCCCCGATGGCCCAGCAGCAACTTTCCGGTGCCATAACTACAGCCAATCGTGCCCAGACTAAATAACATCCCCAACGTACGCTGACTGGCTTCACCATTACTCGTCAGCCGCAACCACAGGTTTTGACTCAGGTAGAATCCAAACGGATGGGGTTCCATACTGACAATGCCCTTGAGCAACCCCTTAGTCGTCAGCAAAATATCCTTTAGCCCAGACTCCATTGGCAGAGACAACAACGGTGTATAGTTCGCCAACGTCATCGGCACGTCTTCTGGCGGTTTATAGAAAATCCGCTGCCCTGTGGCAAACAGCAACGACAGAACTTCGTCATACCAAAACTCTCGACTGCCCAGCATAACCACCCGTAACAGTACCGCCAGAGCGATTGCACTGAATAAGATAAGTTCAACTGGAAATCGTGCAGAACGCTTAGTGACCGTCATGGATAGTACCTATCGGCAGAAAGGGAATTAGGTTTCAGGGGAAACATTTTTGACTTGATAAATGGCAGAGAAAGGGAGTTAGGTTTCGGGGAAAACACTTGTAATTTGATAAATGGGATATAGGCCAAATTCTCCCAGGAGTGAAAAGTCGAGCTGCGCGAGTTGACCGCCTAGATCAAATTGCAGAGCACTGGCTGATTCTTCAGGTGTAGGGCAGTCGCGATGGGGGTAGCAAACATAGAGAAACTGATCGATACCCTGCTCTGCCATACCTGCGGCTAAGGTTTTCACAGCTTCAGTGGTATCTGTGCGAAAGAAGATTTTCTGGGGCAGAGCCGCCCAGAACTGCTGTGCAACAAACTGGTGAGACATTGCAACATAGGGGTCAGGATTGTCTGCCAGAGCTATGATGGCTGCCCCAATTCGCTCGTGGTTTTCACTCAAAGGCACCGAGCCATAAATCGGATTGGCCTGCTGCCCTAAGGTACTGCCATAAAGGTTAATTTGAGTTCCCATCAGACATGCCGTAGCGAACAGTGCCAGCGGGACATAGCGTCCTACCCCCCGCATTCCTGACATAGCTTGTTGCAACTGTTGGGCGACGACTAAGGAAACTAACGGCACTAAGATCAAATAAAATCGCGGTCCCCACTGTTTGCCCCCTGCCCCTGGTGGGATGATCAGGGGGACAGCGAAAACAAACAGTAGGCAAATCAATAGGATTAACCGAGACCGTCCGGAGAGTTGTAAGGGGCGGATAAAAAATCCAGCGATCGCGGCTGCCAAGGCAAATAACACCATGGGGAAGTAGTGGTTTAATGAGCCGATTAGCTGCTTATAGCTGGCGATCGCCTGCTTCACCTGCTGCTTGAGTGAAGACTCTTCTACAATCTGCAAGGCATGGATGCCCAAGGGATGCCCATAGACCATAATGTTGAGGCCGAAGAACACCAGCACCGTGGCCACCATTGCCAGTCCAAACCCAAATATCTGGCCGGGGGCAGGGTTGAGCCATGCCAAGGGTTGCAGTTTCAACAGACTAACTGCTAGCAACAATCCCAGAATCGCGATTAAACAGAGAAATTCTGGACGAAACCACACCGACAGTCCGGTGAGAATTCCCGCAGCGATCGCACTGCCTAGCCCCAACTTTTCACCCTTGGGAAATAGGGCTAGGGACACGCCCCACAAGGCCAAGGCTACCGCTAGTGTATGTTCCCAATACATCGCGCCATAGATCGAGAGAGGAGCGGCAAAAATGAGCGTGACCAAAGCCACCCCCTGCATCGTCGCCGAGAGGTTTAACCGTTGACCAATCTGGTAAACCCGCCACCAAATTGCCCACAGCGCCACTAAAGGTACGACATACAAGCCGCGATACCCCATCAGAGCGTAAAACGGTGCGGTCACTAGCGGGAAGGTGAAGGGGAAGGTGATGAAAAAGCGATCGCCCTGGTTGTACACATAGGGCGGCGTAAACGGGTATAAATCTTGCTGCCATAGACGCTCAATCCAAGGTTCTATAGGGATGTGTAAGTCGAAGCGCCACACCCCAGCAGCCCACTGCTGCGCCAATAGCGCCTTGAGGCCACCATCGCCGCTAAACAAGACGCCGTCTCGAGAATAGAACTGAAGCAGTAAAGTCAACAGCACACCCAGCCCAAGGACAATAGCCGGGATACTGATGCCGTGCGTTCCCCGAATCACTTTACTCATGGCCTTTAGATATTCTGTTTTGGAGCTGCTTTAAGGGGCTACATAGCCGCCTTTGAATCACTCTACCCATGGCCATAATATCCTGGCGTTTTGACGATCTCACTTGTGATCTTGTGTGTGATCTTAAGTAAGTATTCCCGTTCCTTTATTCACTTTCCCAAGGATTTATGGAATGTTTTTGCAGAATGAAGAGTCTTTAAAGAGAAGGCAAGGGAGACAGCGGTAAAAATGCAAAGCAATGAAAGCGTAAAAAGCAGATACAGGGGAGTTGGATGAAGGCTAAAACAGCTCCATTTGTTCCCCTGGAGGATTAGCTGGCTGGGGAGTTTGAGGATTTGACAACTTCGGCCCACCTTGGCGGTTGGAGGCAAGTTTGTCAGCCCAGCGGGTGGTTTCGGGCAAACGGTATTTGGGTGTGCAGCGCAGTACGTAGTCGATGGCTGTGGGGAGGCTAATGCGGTGGCCGATAGAGACATAGAGGGGATTAGTGCGATCGCGCGATCGCAGCACCGCACCAATCGTTTCCGCTCGATCCATTAGGGGAGACCAATGGCCTTTGGCGTCGGGAACTGGGTTGTGGGTACCAATCAATCGAGATTTGGCCACGCCAATGGTGGGGCAATCAAGCAGTACCCCAAGATGGCAAGCAATGCCAAATCGACGGGGATGGGCCAGTCCTTGACCGTCGCACAGAATCAAATCGGGAGCTGTTGTGATTTGCTGGAGCGCTTCCATAATGGCGGGGACTTCTCGAAAGGAGAGCAACCCCGGAATGTAAGGAAAGGTGGTAGGCAAATAGGCGATCGCGTGGTCAATCAACTGCAGATCAGATAGATTTAGCACCGCCACCGCCGCTCGCGTCACGGTACCATCTTGCACAAACCCAGCATCTACCCCAGCTATGAACTGAATCTGCCCGAGCTGATCGCGAGTGATCACCTGGGTGCTTAATTGCCGCTGTTTAGCGATCGCAGCTTCAGCAGTGGTTGGCCAGGGTTGAATGGGCGGAATTTTCATGGTTAAAGTTCATATGTTTTGTCAGACTTGGGGCATTGACTCTAAGCTTGTTCGCTAGTATTAGCAATCATTAAACCTTGTCCACATTCAGCTCTATCGGTTTTCCTTTAAGCTAAAAACTTAAGTTTTCAAACTGGATGTGGCGTATTCCTGAGGGTTTAGTGTTGGGGTCATCGTTTAAGGCTTTGGACTGCCATGCGTTTTGGTTTTGTGCTCACGGTTATTTCCGCTGCTCTAGCGGTTGGGTTTGGGGGTAGTACGGCTGCAAGTGCCCGTATCTCTCTGCTTACCGTTGAAAAACATAGGGTTGAACCTGTTCAATTTCAGGCCCTAGTTGTATTACCTCTCCCAGCCCAGATTAACCCGTCCCCCCAGCCCCTGGGAGTGGCCAACGCTGAAGAAGCGGTCGAAATTGCCGAAAACTTGCCGCCAAATCTACCCCTGAGCCCCCAATGGATTGCTGCTGTTGGGGTATTAATTGGCGCGATCGCCTTTGCGCTAACTGGTGAACGAGAGCAGGCTAACTACCAGCGGCAGAGACGAGACCTGGCACGCCGACTGGCGACTGAATTTACCCAGAAGCAATCGGTCAAAAATGTCATCGAAATCCTGGATTTCGAAGAGTATCGAAAATTTGGCTTTCGCCATCCAGAAACAGGTAAAGCCCTATTTTTTGTGGCCCATGATGCCCGACTAAAGCGGGCTTTGAGGAGTCACGATCAAATGGTCAAAACCCGTCAAGGCCTAACGACGCTACTCTCTAGCACCACTCCCCCAGATTCTGCTAACGGCCCTGTGGAAAACGATGCTCGGGTAAAGCAGGCCGTCAGTCACTATGAAAATGAGGAATTTGCTATTGAGATTATTCTGCGTGACTGGTTCGATGACTTTTTAGCGGGGTTAGAGCATTTTGAAGCCAGCATTCAAAATAAGCTGATTACCCTTAATGACATCAAACCCTATATTCGCTACTGGATTGATCTAATCGGCGATCGCAAAAAGCGACGGGTGGGCGGTTCTAGCTTTTACGATCAGCTTTCCCACTATATTTATTGGGCTGGGTATGACGGGGTGCAAAGCCTTTTTCAGCGCTTCGGCTACAAAATTCTGCCGCCCCCCTACAACAGCCATGACTTCCTATCCTTTGGTAAATCTGTTGGTAAATATGACGCTGAACGAGCATTGTGCCTAGCCAAAGCCGCCTACCTTGTTTATGAAGACGAAACTTATGTCCGGAGTGTTGTATCCAACTGGTTACAAGGGAAATCCTTTGACGATTGGATGGAAGTCTCGGACGTTAGCTATGTCAAAACCATCGTTAAATCTTGGTTGCAAGAAGGCACCCCAAAACGCCATTCTTGCCTCGATTGTGATTTTCACTACATCAATAATTCCAAGAGCGATACCCAAGGCTTTATGTTCCGTCAGGGCAAGCTGATTGTCTTGGTATTTCGCGGGAGTCAGCAGTTGCAAGACTGGCGGACTAACCTTAGCCTCCGGCTCATGCCCTTTCGACTGAGTGCGCCCCAGGTCACTGAGCCGCCAGCAGGGGAAGTGCACGTTGGCTTCCAAAGCGCTTGGGAAAGCATAGAGTCTGAAGTGGTTAAAAGACTGCAAGTCTGGTATACCGAAGCCGCTGCTGCAGGAGAAAAACCTGACTTATGGATCACCGGGCATAGCCTGGGGGGTGCACTAGCGGCCCTTGCGGCAGTATCGCTTCAAGTTCAGAGGTTTCAAGTATCAGGTTTGTATACCTTTGGTCAGCCCCGCGTGGGTGACTGGAACTTCGTTAAGACTGTAAATGCCATGTTGGGCGATCGTTCCTATCGGTTTGTCAACAACAACGACATGGTGCCTTTAATCCCCCCGCAAATTTCGCTAATTAATCCAACTCGGCGCTACGGTCACTTTGGCCAGTTTCGCTACTTTGACTCCAGCGGCAAGTTATACCTTAAATCTGCCACCTTTGGCTTTTGGCCCGATCGCTTGCTGGGCTTTATTAAAGGCATCAGTCAGGCTGGTTTTGAAGCCGTATTTGACCACCGCATGGAGTTTTACGTAGCCAATTTGCGCAAAGCGCGGCAGCTTGAAGTTGATCTGCAAAAAATAGAAGCCGACCAAGCAGCTTTAACCCAGACCGACGGAAAGAAACACAAAACGGAGTCAGCTTCTTAAGTCAGTCTATTTCCACTAGGGTAACGATATACCCCTAATGGTATGGCAGTTGGTTTTTAGCCCACGGTAGGGAAATTACATGCAATTTCCCTACCGTGGGCTGCGAATATAGAAATCTTATGAGGCAAGCAGCATTTAATCATGAATAGATTATTGACAATGCTGTAACTATTGTTGCTAGACTTAAATCTATGGATTTAGAAAAAGCTATGCTCCAGTTTCTACTCCGAACAGTTTGGTTAATTCCTTTTTACCCCCTGCTTGGGATGGTGCTGTCAACGCTTTGGTCGCCGTCGATTATTCGCCGAACGGGGCCTAGGCCAGCCGGATATGTCAATCTCGTGATGACGCTGATTACCTTTGGCCACGCCATCGGTGCCTACTTTGAAGTCTGGCAGCAGACCCCAATCTACACTACCTTTTCATGGTTGCAGGTCGCTGATCTAGACCTGTCTGTGTCAATCGAGATTTCTGCTACTACGTTGGCTGCGATCATCGTCATCACGGGACTAAACTTCTTGGCTCAACTTTATGCCGTGGGTTATCTCGAGATGGATTGGGGATGGGCTCGATTTTTCTCACTGCTGGCGCTGTTTGAAGCAGGGATGTGTAGTCTGGCGTTGTGCAATTCGCTGTTTTTTAGCTATATCGTGCTAGAAATTTTGACGTTGGGGACTTACTTGCTGGTGGGGGTTTGGTATAACCAGTCGCTGGTGGTTACCGGAGCGCGAGATGCCTTTTTAACCAAGCGGATTGGGGATTTGTTCTTGCTGATGGGCGTATTGGCCATTTATCCCCTGGCAGGAACTTGGAACTTTAATGAACTGGCAGCATGGGCCCCAACTGCCTCGGTGGATCCGAACCTAATGGCTCTGCTGGGACTCGCGTTAATCGCTGGCCCAATGGGCAAATGTGCTCAGTTCCCTCTGCACCTGTGGTTAGATGAAGCCATGGAAGGCCCAATGCCCGGCAGTGTTTTGCGGAATGCGGTGGTTGTGGCAACTGGGGCTTGGGTGCTGATCAAGCTGTCTCCGGTGTTAGCATTATCCCCGTTTGTGCTGCAGACCATTGTTGTTGTTGGCGCAGTCACTGCAGTGGGTGCAACCCTGATTGCGATCGCTCAAATTGATATCAAGCGGGCCTTGTCCTATTCCGTGAGTGCATACATGGGCTTGATTTTTATTGCCGTTGGCACACAGCAGACTCAAGCAGCTTATTTGCTAATGCTGGCCCACGCAATGGCAATGGCATTGTTGGTCATGAGCACGGGGTCTATCGTCTTAAACAACATCACGCAGGATCTAACGCAGCTTGGGGGGCTATGGAGTCGTCGTCCGATTTCGGGACTGAGCTATTTAGTCGGTGCCGCTGGGTTAATTGCTATTCCCCCCTTGGGTGGGTTTTGGGCCATGTTGACGCTAGCAGACGGATTATGGCCAGATCGCCCCGGACTGTTTGTAACGCTACTCGGGGTAAATGCGTTGACGGCCTTTAGTCTGATGCGTGAATTTGGTCTCATTTTCGCGGGTAAGCAGCAACAGATGACCGTGCGATCGCCTGAAAATATTTGGGCTATTACCCTACCGATGGCGGTTTTAGCTGGCTTCACGCTGCACTTGCCGCTGATTTTGCAAGGCTTAAATCTGCTACCTGACTGGGCGAAGCTGAATAAAGATTTAGCCCTACTCGTCATATGGTCAAGCCTCATCGGCATTACGCTAGGAGCCGTGCTGTATATGCGACAGTCTGTTACTAAGCCGATTCAGCTACCGGGTAAACCGTTGCAAAACTTTTTCGCCTATGACTTTTATACACCTAAGCTGTACCGTTCTAGTGTCGTTTTTGCCGTTGATTGGTTCTCTCGTCTAACGGATTGGGTGGATCGGCATGTGGTTGATGGGGCGGTCAATCTGGTTGGATTTGTTTCCCTCTTTAGTGGTGAAACGCTGAAGTACGGCAATATTGGCCAAACCCGCTTCTATGTTTTAACGATTCTCTCTGGGGTAGTCTTGCTGATTTTATTGGTCAGTTGGCCTCTCTTTACAGATATCTGGAGCCAAATGTGGCTTGAGCTACATCCCGTTTGAAAGTTTGAGTTTTGATTTAAGAAAAAAATGGCTCAGGTTGTGAAAAGGCTCATTAAGCAACAACAAGCAGACAATCCCTGTCAAATAATGTTGTTTTCCGCTCATTGTCGTCGCTCAGAACTGGACTATGCTTAGCGCACTCATTTGGATACCTTTTATCGGAGCGATTGTTGTTGGCTGTCTGCCCAAGACAATCCCTGCCCATCGCGTCAAGCTGGGATCGCTGATTTTATCCGGAGCTGCGCTACTATGGCCCCTTTGGTTGATGAGCCAGTTTGATCTCACCAGCACGGACTTTCAGTTTCAGGAAACCCTGCCCTGGCTAGAAACCTTGGGCTTGAACTACGAATTGGGCGTTGATGGTTTATCATTGCCCTTGCTTGTGCTAAACGGCCTGCTCACTTGGATTGCCATTTACAGCACACGTGAGCAAACAGAGCGACATCGCCTCTTTTATGGGCTGGTCTTGCTGGTGAGCAGTGGTGTCGCGGGTGCGTTGCTGGCTCAAAATCTGCTGCTCTTTTTCTTGTTCTATGAAATTGAGCTGATTCCGTTTTACCTGCTGGTGTCGGTCTGGGGGGGGCAAAATCGCGGCTATGCGGCCACTAAGTTTTTGCTCTATACGGCTGCTTCTGGCGTCTTGATTCTGGCTGGATTCTTAGGATTGGCTTGGCTCAGCAACGCCACTAGTTTTTCCTACAGTGCTTTTTTAGAGCAGTCGTTACCTCTAAATGTTCAGTTCATCCTACTCGGTCTGTTGCTGGTGGGTTTTGGCATCAAGACGCCCTTGGTTCCTCTCCATACCTGGCTACCAGACACCTACGTGGCTGCTTCAACACCGGTGGCGATTTTGCTAGGGGGGGTGTTGGCTAAACTGGGAACCTACGGCATTTTCCGCTTTGGCCTAGGGCTGTTCCCCGATGCTTGGGCGGTACTTTCTCCTTGGCTGGCAACTTGGGCGGCTGTGAGTGTGCTTTATGGGGCGATGGCCGCGATCGCTCAAAAGGATATCAAGCGCATGGTGGCTTACAGCTCGATTGGGCACATGGGCTACATTCTGCTGGGCGGTGCCGCGATGACCAACCTCAGCATTGTCGGAGCAGTTGCGCAAATGTTTGCCCACGGATTGATCTTAGCGCTGCTGTTTCACCTAGTCGGGTTAGTTGAGATCAAAGTCGGTACCCGTGATTTAAACGTGCTCAACGGCTTGATGAATCCGGTCCGGGGGTTGCCTTTGGTCAGTGCGCTACTCGTATTAGGGGGCATGGCCAGTGCCGGTATTCCGGGTCTGGTTGGCTTCGTTGCCGAGTTTGTCGTTTTTCAGGGGAGCTATGCAGTCTTTCCCCTCCAGACGTTGGTTTGCGTCATTGGCACGGGGCTAACCGCCGTCTATTTCGTGATTCTGCTGAATCGAACCTGCTTTGGAAAACTCGACAACGCGATCGCCTATTTTCCCAGAATGGAATGGTTTGAACGCACCCCAGCGTTGATTCTAGCCTGGCTCATTTTTCTACTTGGCGTTCAACCCGGTTGGCTCATGCGCTGGAGCGAGACCACTACCCAACAAATGGCGATTGCCACCAAAACTACGCTTCAAATTGCTCAAGATTCCTTCCGCCCGGCTCCTATGTCCGGTATAGATGCGATTAATCGTGCCTCTGCCAACCCCGATTAATTTGGGCTCCCCCAACCCACATAACTCTCCCTCATTCTCACCTCTTGAACCATGACTTCTACACCCACCCTCCCCTCATCTCCCACCAAACTGCCTCCTTCGCAACATCCCTTTGCTGATATCATCCATCGCTTGGAATCTGGCGGTGC
This sequence comes from Cyanobacteria bacterium P01_A01_bin.123, assembly GCA_039815185.1. GTDB lineage: Bacteria > Cyanobacteriota > Cyanobacteriia > Phormidesmidales > Phormidesmidaceae > JBCBZT01. The sequence continues at coordinate 22,974 of JBCBZT010000012.1, forward strand.
CATGTTGCCCGACACCCCGGAAAACCTGATGCAGATCATCGGCATCTACAAAGCCTATGCGGTGCCAATGGATTTTTACTGGCGCGATCTGCTTTATATTGCCGAACGCGTGTTTCTAAATCCGCTGCCTTTTTTCAAATACTTTTTGCCAAAATCTTATCTAGATCTGCCCAATCACTATGCCGGAGATAGCGCCGACCTACGCATTTGGCGAGGGGAAGCGACGGCCCACCCGGAACTGCTGGCCTTTATGGAAAAAGGAGAAGTCAATCGCAAACTGCCGAAGCTGTTTCATCACCTCTGGCACGATCGGGTCAACATGGAGTTTGCCGAAGCCTGTATGCGGGCTATGTTTTGGCACCGCGATATGGGAGGTCAGTTTGATCCGTATCTGGATACCGATGAGTATAAAGCCAACGCCGATCGCGCTATTCGGGCCTATTTCAAAGGCAACCCGGCCATGCTAGGGCTCTATAAGCTGTTTCCAGACATGTTTATCGAGCAGGTCAGACAGCTCTCTTACTACGCTAACCTGGGCTTGTTTTGGGAAGTGATGGCCCCCGTCTTTTTTGAAATGTCTGACCTCTATGACGAGGGTAAGCTCACCAGTGTCCCCGAGGCTATGAATTTCTTGGTGAATGGCATTTTTGCGATCGCTGGACGCCCCATTTACCACCATGTCTACATTGGGGATGAATGCTACGAAATCATCCCTAAATCAAAGGGTTTTACCTGGCTCTACGAAGCTGCACTACCTTATGTCGAAGCGGTGTTTTATCGCACCGCCCCATTTCGTGGTACTAAGTCTTATAATGCTCAAGCCAAAGAAGTGCCCGATGACCAAAACGACTTTCATTACGGCATTCTATATGCTGATGTTTTTCCAGTCGGGTCTGCAGGCATTCCCCCCACGCTGCTGATGCAGGATATGCTGCACTTTCTGCCACCCTACCTGCAAGACTACTACCAACAGCATTGTCGGGGCGAAGACGACATGTTAATTCAGCTAGGGATTACCTTTCAGCGGTCGATGTACTGCGTTACCTCAGCCGTGATTCAAGCCCTGAGAAATGCGCTGCTTTACCCGCTAGACGATCCGAATCCTAAGCATTTGAAGGCCAATCGTGCTTTCTTTGAAGCGCAACTCGATCGCTTTAAGCGCCCTGAAGCGCGTCTGCGCAATATTCAGCAACCAGATTATCGCTAGGAGAGATCTTTGCATCATGCCCGACATTGTTGATATCGCCGTCAATACGGAAGGTTTTGAAACCCTTGTGGCGGCAGTCAAAGCCGCAGGACTGGTCGAGACGCTGAAATCGCCAGGCCCGTTCACCGTCTTCGCTCCGATCGATCAAGCCTTTGCCAATTTGCCCCCCGGCACTGTGCAAACACTTGTCCAAAACCCCCCCCAACTGGCCCGCATCCTCACCTTCCATGTGGTATCAGGGAAGCTAATGAAAGCAGACTTGGCCCAGCATAGCAGCGTTACCTCGGTTGAGGGTTCTCCCATTCCGATTGATGTGACGGACAGTTTTGAAGTGAAAAATGCCACTGTTGTCGCTGCTGATATCGAGGCAGATAATGGCGTGATTCATGTTATTGATCGTGTTATTTTGATGGGCTAACGGAAAACGGGAATGTTGCATTGCAACATTCCCTAGAGACCTCATTGATTAAACTTGAACTAACTAACTCACGTAAATAGGGCTAGACATTCCCTCAGGTTAGAAGTTGTAGCCCAGGCCGATAACACCGCTGACGCGGGTGTCATCATAGAAGTTGACATTAACCGCACCATTCGCAGTCAGGCGATCGGTGATGCGATAGTCAACACCAGCTGTCGCCATAGGGCCGATGTCATCGCTCCCGGCGGTGGTATAAGCAACCCCTGCACCCAGGTAGGGTAACAGGCGACCGTCAGGCGTGAGGGAGTTGAAGTCGTAGGTGACAGGCAGCGTGAATTGAGTAGCGCCATCGTCGCTGAAGTTGAGGTCAGAGGCCACACCAGGGCGAACAGAGATGTGATCGTAAACGGTAATCTTGCTGTTGATAGCTAAGCCGACATCGCTGTCTCCGCCTAGATCACCGACGCTGACACCAGCACCGACGTAGTTGTAGTCGGTATCTAGGGCTTGAGCATTGGCTGCAAGAGGGGCAACTGCGATCGCAGCGGCGACAATACTAGCGGGAATCAAAACGTTGCGTAGTTTCATGATTTCACTCCAAAAGGTTTAGGGAATACACAACCGAACGAAATTAACGTTGCGTTTTACAGGGTTATTGTTAGTCAAAGCAGGCTAATTGAGTTGAATTTCAAAGAACTAAACTTTAGATTTTGCCTTGGCTTTAACTAAGCGTATGTCCGATCCGTTCACTGAATGACTTCAGGAATGAGGGACTGTATTTAGGCGCTTCAGGTTTTTTGTGCGCTTGATTATGTTGTAACGCGGGGGATAATCTCTGCTGGATAAAATCGTGACAGTTCTTAGAGTGGCTTAGTATTGTTACCCGCTTGGGGATACTCAAAGATTGAGCGAAAATGACTGATGAGTAAAGGGTTGACGCGATCGCACCAGATTTTCTAGGCTACGGCTAAATGGGTTTTTAGAAATCCACGTAGCACCCCTGTCACAGGGGCGGGTTGTTCCAAGTGGGGCAGTACACCGGCATCTTCAATGGCATAAAACTGCACGATTGCCTGGGGATTCAACCGCGCCAGCCGTCGCCCTACGGAAACATCGCTAAAGCGTGAACGTTCACCCCAGACAAAGGCTGTCGGCACGGTTAACTGTTGTATGTAATAGGCCAAATCACAACACAAATCCCCTTTAAGTGAAGCCAGAGCAGCGTAGTCGGCGTGTGTTTTTTGGGCAGAAGATAGGTAGGCATTGACCATTTCTGGCGTGATACGCTTGGGGTCAGCAAATAGAAAATTGGTTAAAAACGTCGTGACGGCCAATTCATTCGCTGCCCCAAGGGTGTAAATCCAGTGATCAAGACCAGGGGTGCCTGCCAACTGTGCACCAACCGTGCGGCGATAGTCTTTGCCAAAATCGGCATAGCCCGATGGCGACACCAAAAACAATCCGCGAAATAAGTCAGGACGACTGATGGCAAGACGGATCACGATTGAGGCCGTTAGGGAGGTTGCGGCGACAACTGTAGGGGGCGCAACGATTGTTTCCAGCAGTTGGGTCAGAATTTGAAAGTAGTCGTTGATGGCATAGGCATGTTCCGGGTGAGCTGAGTCGCCCCATCCTACTAAATCTGGTGCGATGACTCGGTATTCCGGGGCCAAGGCCGGATATACCTTTGTCCATTCATAGGCTGAAGAACCGCCCCCTAAACTATGCAGAAATACCAGGGAGAGATTTTCAATCCCTTCAGCTTCAGTTCTCCAGGGCGCAGCGGTGGGGCTATAGTAAGCCATCTTGCCCAAGATCGTATCCATCCACTGTTGGCTAAAGCCTACGGGTTGAAATTGTTGCATAGCTTAGGCAAAGAGAGAGAAACCCTATCCTATTGGAAGCCTTAAATTTTTAGCCTGGGGAAACTGTGGATCTCAATATGGGCAAAACTTAGTACAAAATGAGCAAGATTTAGTACAAACAGGCGTGTCTAATGGGGCGGTGGCGGCCGATGGGACAGACCCAGCATTGGCATTTGAGGCCGAGATGATTGGCTTGGTAAAGCGCGCAGTGGTGGGTTTGGTGGCGCAGCCAACGAAGATTGGTGACGGCGAGTTAGCAACCGAAACGCGATCGCCCCCCCTGCACCGATCAAACCCAACGCTAGCAAGGGAACTTGCCCTTGAAAACCACCAATAAGTACATCCACAAGCCCCATCGTCACAATCGTGCTGATGATGGGTTCGCGCCGATAAGCTGACTTAATTGATCGAGGCATGAATACGCTTTGACCTCTCTAACCTCTAAGCTAATCCTAACCAGCTCAAAATACCTTTGCCCGTAATCAACTCAATCACCACGGTGAGTACAAATCCCACCATGGCAGCACGACCATTCATACGCTCGGCATACTCGTTAAATCCAGTTTTGGGGCGTGAAATGTTGGGGGTTGCAGAGGGGGTAATTTCAGGCATGGTAATACAATTTTTATAAATCTATTTTGACGGGAGTAACAACCAGTCACAATGGCGGATCACCGCATGTGGGGCAGATTTTGCTACTTTCATTAAGTATTGTATCCTAAGTGCTGAGTTTGACTTGGGTTAACTGCCTAAAAGCGGGTATTTATCCCTATGAATCAATAACTATCGCGGCAACGATACCAGCTGATTGAGATCTTGTGGATCGATCCCATAAGCCGCGCCGAACCCCATAACAAAACGGCCACCGTAGGGTTTGAGCTTAAAGATGCGGAAATCCCCTAACCCCCGCAACATCTGAATAATGTTGCCAAAGCGGGCTTCAAACTGATCGGCGATCGCGTTCCAAGGTTCACTCTCTCGCAGGAGCAGCGTGACATTGCAGTTATAGGTCAGCCGCTGACGGGCAAAGATTTGTTTGACCTGGCTTTCGTCTTCAATCAGCAGCAGGCTGACTTTGCCGGTGGCTTCTAAATTGTGTGTGTGGGGTGCCAATCCGCTGACGTAGATATAAAAGTTACGCTGCTCATCCATCACGAAGGGGGCATAGCTGGCGTTGGGTATGCCCTCGGCGTTGACCGTTGAGAGCATAGCGCTTTGCAATGCTACTGGAAAGCGCTGATAAGCGCTTAGGGCTGCGTCAAAGGAAGTCATCTGAATTGAACTTAACAGCGCGTCTGGTGGGCAATCTGGCCTTACTATAAAGGGATTCCAGTGACTTATGAGCGACAGGTATTCCGATTCGCGGACTTCTTAATACAGCCGCACCTGACAAGCCGCTAGCCCTGTCAGTTCTGCGTCAGACTCATCTCGCCAGAGGTCTTCGGCCAAGATGATACAGGGTGCGACTTCCTCAGGTTGAGTCAACCCGTTGCAAGCTTGAATAGCAGCCAGTTCTGAGGGGGTATTGCTGCGGCTAGACTCGTCAGCCTGGCGTAGACAGGTCGCGTAGGCACCCGTTGGTTCGGCGTCTTCTTCTTCAAACACTTGTTGTGGTTGAACTTGACAAGCTTCTAGCCCGGCTAATTCAGCGGCTGAACTATTCCGCCAGAGATCATCGACTAGTTCGATACATGCGGTAACGTCCTCTGGTCGAGTCGTGCCTCGACAGGCTCGAATGGCAGCTAGCTGACTTGGCGTGTTATCGCGAAAATAGCCATTGGCTGCAACCAAGCAAGTTTCAAAAGGTAACTCTGCCCCAAATGAAAATCTGCCTGTCATTGAAATCAAACCAACCGCAACGACAGGGAAACAGAAACCAAATGCTAATACTTTTTTCATCACCATTCAAAGAAAACAGCGGTTCCATTAAGACAGCCTGAATTAACTCAAGCTTGAGCATCAGTCGTGTTCATGGTGATTCAATTTTAGCTTTGTCTCTACGCGGTCGCGCCTCACCCAATCGGTCAAAATTGGCATGTTCTGATGTCAAATTATGTCCGCGTCTGAATTAGTCGAAAGATAGGGTTAAGCCAATGCTCCATAGCGTCTTATCGTTCATGGCTTTCAACGCGATGGCCTTTATTTTGGGTTGAGCGTCAAAGGTCAACTCGAATTGCTCAGTAGTCTTGAAACGTACAGGTTGATTCTGGTTCAACTGGGCAGGTACTGTCTGGCAGGGGATTGCCTTCTAGGGTCAGGGCGTAGAGGTTGGTGAGCATTGATAGAGCGCTAATATCTGTGATTTGGTTTCTAGAGAGTCTCAGCCATTCCAAATTGTCTAGCTTAGACAAAGGTTCCACATTTGTGATTTGATTGTCATTGAGTGCAAGGTATGACAAGTTCGGCAAGACTACCAAGGGTTCCACATCCTCAATCTGGTTTTCATTAAGTTCAAGCGTCGTTACGTGGGTCAATGTAGATAGCGATTCCACGTTCTCGATCTGATTTTTGTCGAGATTAAGCTTGGTTAACTGAGTCAAGCCTGACAACGGTTCTACATCCAAGATCTGATTGTTTTTGAGCATAAGTTCGTTGAGCTTATTCAGTGACGACAACGGCTCTATGTCTGATATTTGATTGCCAAATAAGTTCAATACTTCTAGCTCGGTAAGTTTTGATAATGGTTCTATAGTCTCAATTTTATTGTCGGCAAGTTCAAGATATTTTAAATGAGTGAGTGTTGATAATGGTTCCACCCCATTGACAGAATTGCCATACAATCGCAGTCGCGTTAACTGAGTCAGCGTTGATAACGGATCGATGTTGGTAATTTGGTTTTCCTGGAGATGAAGCGTTTCTAGATTAGTCAGTATGGACAACGGTTCGATAGTCTCAATCTGATTGAAGCTGAGATCCAGCCAGATAAGTTGAGTTAGCGCTGATAAAGGGCCTACATCAGAAATCTCACTGTCAGTGAGATCGAGTTCGGTTAAGTTGCCTAGGATTTCATCGGCGCGATCGCAGTCCTGGGTGTCTGCCGTTGCCAACAATAGGTTAACCGTATGGCGAGCTTCTGGTGTTAAGGTCTCTTGGTTTTCACACCAGTCTGCAAAACTTTCATAAGCCCCAGGACCAGCTTGGACAAAAGTGCAGCTAACCGTTCCTACAGTTAAGACTGATAGGAATCCAAGACTTAAGGTGTGTTTGCAATTTAAAGCAGTTCGTTTTGTGTTCATGATTTTCAACTCCGGGAACCTAGAAATTAGAAAGGGAGCTTTCCATGGGGATAAACTCTCAATCTTTTGGGCTTCATCTTAGGGATAGATAATTCCGAATGGCTGAATCAAAAATGGGAGACTCAAACTTTCCGAAATGATTACCGTGGGCCAATAAACCTGCATTAAGATTAGGTATTCCTAATCTTTGCGGCTTAGAAGTCTTTAAGCGCCTGTATATGTGTGGACGGTATAGCCAAACCCAATCGGGTGAAACAATCGCAACAGCATTTAATCTGGCTGAATTGCCTGACCTTGAGCCCCGCTACAACATTGCGCCCACGCAGCAAGTGTCTGCCGTGATGGCTACTGCTGAATCTCCCGTGCCTCAACATCGGTGGTTGCGTTGGGGATTAATTCCGAGCTGGGCGAAGGATAAGACTATTGGCAATCGGTTAATCAATGCCCGGGCGGAAACCGTGGCTGAAAAACCTTCCTTTCGCAGTGCGTTCAAGCGGCGGCGGTGTCTGATTTTGGCTGATGGCTTTTACGAATGGCAGCGGTTGGATCAAGGCAAGGCGAAGCAGCCTTACTTCATTCATCTGAGAGATCCACACCCCTTTGCCTTTGCGGGACTGTGGGAACTTTGGCAAGATCAAGCCAGTGCGGAAGTAATTGAATCATGCACGATTTTGACCACAGCCCCCAATCAGCTGATGGCAGTGATTCACAACCGCATGCCCGTGATTTTGCCGCCGTCGGCCTATGAATCCTGGCTTGATCCAACCCTGTCCGACCCGGAAAGCTTGACCCCGCTGCTGTATCCTTTTGAGGCTAAAGCTATGGCAAGCTATCCCGTGAGCAACCACGTCAACAACCCGCGCCACGATGACCCTGCTTGCCTAATTTCTATTGAAGGTTGAGGCAGCGTATGGGGCGATCGCGAGGTATGAGCCTAACCCGACAGGTTGAATTGCGTTGGCACGCGATCGCGACCCATTGGCAACAGCACTACCCTGACCTGTCCTCAGATGCCATTAGTGACTATACCCGACAATTTTTGTGTGATTCAGCGTTTGCAGTGGGATGTTGGCAGGTGGATCATAGCCGGGGTTGGGGACTCTGGCAGACGACAAGCTGCTCTGGTATTCAGGCGCTCTCGACTCCAATTTTGACCGGGATTTTTCAAAGAACAATTGCCATCGATCCAGTGCTGGAAACCCTCGAAGTCCCGACCGATATTCTTGATCCCTGGCTCAGTTATCTCAGCACTGAACCACTCAGCCCTGAGCAGTTGGGGCAGATTTATGAAGCTGCTTTACATCAGTCCCTACAACCTGGGGCAACTGGCCAAGGTCGTAAACGGCAAGGCAGCTATTTTACGCCCATTGCCATGGCCGATCGAATGGTGAGAACCACGCTAACCCCTGTGTTGCAATCTGCTGAAGGATTGCCCAGACTCCTAGATCCAGCCTGCGGCGGCGGCATTTTTTTGCTGCGGGCCTATCGTGAATTGTTGCGGCAGCGCGATCGCTATCCCAGTCTTGAGCCCTTGACCACCGCTCAACTACTAGAACAGTGTTTATTTGGCATCGATTTAGATGCGGGGGCCCTGCGGGTGACCCATTTGGCGCTTTTGCTGCAGTGGCTGGGGCAGGTCCGGTCAGCAGTGGATTTTGAAGCACCGCCTCAGTTGGAGCGAAATTTGCATTGCGGCAATGCGTTGGTGGAGGGGGGAGGCGAGAGGCGTCAGGCGTCAGGAATCACAAAATCTAAAATCCCAAATCTAAAATCCAAAGCTCGGCGTGGGGAAGGGGTTGGCGACGGGGCACAAGGGATAGATTGCATAGGGGCGTTTCCGGAAGCCATGGTTCCTTGGGACGTGTCTTTGACGATCGCGTCTGGGGGGTTCGATATTGTGATTAGCAATCCGCCCTATTTAGATGCTGAGTGGATGAGCAAAACAGATCCGGCTTTGCGGGCCTACTGTACCCGTCACTATGAAAGTGCCCGGGGTAATTGGGATTTATTTTGTCCGTTTGTAGAACGGGGGTTGCAACTCTGTCGTCCCGGGGGATGGCTGGCGATGGTGGTGCCCAATAAGTTAGCCTCAGCGGTGTATGCAGCGCCGGTGCGGCGATTGCTCACCCAGGCGGCTGACCTCCGGGCGCTGTGGGACTATGCCCACACGGCTGCTTTTACGGCTGCGGTATATCCGCTGGTGTTTGTTGCTCAAGCGCGATGTCTAGGGGCTGGCGGGTCATCGACGCAGCGCCTAGATTCTGTACAACCCGTTGCCTTGTCTGACGGCACCCTGCCGTACTGGCATTTTCAATCATCCAAGGGTTCTGCAAATCACCCTTGGCCAACCCGACCCGACCCGGATATTCATACCCTGATTTATCGATGGCAGCAAAGCCTGCCATCCCTGGGGGAGCAGTTTCAGGTGACGGGGGCGGCGACGGTGGCGGAAGCCTATCAGCTGCGATCGCTGTTGCGAGAAACCCCTCAACCCAAACCTGGGGATCTGACCTTTGCCAACAGTGGCACCCTCGATCGCTACCGCCTGCTGTGGGGACTGAAACGCTGTCGATACCTCGGTCAGCGCTATCAATATCCTGTGGTGCCTCTGGCATTTCACGGTCAACTATCACCGCGACGGTTATCTCAAGCCCAACAGCCTAAAATCATTGTTGCCGGTTTAAGCCGTTATTTAGAAGGGGTTTTGGATGACCAAGGTACCGTGCTGGCCGGGAAATCAACTTGTGTAATCTTGGGTGGGGCATCCCTTTGGGCGCTGCTAGGGATTTTGAATAGTGCCTTAATGCGTTGCTATGTGTCTCGGGCATTGGGGGGCCAACATCTGCAGGGGGGCTATTTGACCATTGGCCCTCCCCTCTTGAGGCAGTTGCCATTACCCGTTATTACGCCCGATAATTCACTGTCTCAGGCGTTGTCTCAGCAGGTGCAAACCCGCCAAGCACTACAATACCAGCTCGACCGAAGCACGCTGCCTGACGATCACCCCAGCGCTCGACGCCCTCCCGTCGCTGATGGCTTCAGCAGGCATATTTACGAAACAACCGGAACGGTTCCACTTTGCCAGAGAACCCTTGCAGCCCAGATTCAGGTAACTGAGCAGGCGATCGATAATCTGGTCTACAAGCTGTACGGATTGAATGAGCAGGAAATTGCATGGGTGCAAGGCCAAGATGTGATCAAGAGGTCTAAAGAATCTTAAGGTGTGGGGTGTGACATATCCCCCTGCCAGGTATCAATGACTGACAGTCTACGGAACCTACCTGCTCAGGGGTGTATCAAGTAAAAAGAGTGATGCATGTGTAGAGGACGCTTAATCCTATGGCTCGGATCAAACGCCGTCAATTTTTACAGGCTGCTGGGGCCACCTTGGCTGCTCTGGGCTGGAATCAACTTGAGATTGCCAACCTGAGCGATCGCTACGGCAAAGTCTTAGCTCAAAATACCCCGCGTAAGCTGGCCCTGCTGGTTGGAATCAATGAATATGCCGATCCAGGCGTTCCGCCTTTGGCTGGTTGCGTTACTGATACTGAACTGCAATATCGTCTACTGGTGCATCGCTTTGGCTTTAATCCCAGCGACATTGTGGTGTTGACCGATCGGCAAGCTAGTCGCGAGGGCATCTTGACGGCTTTTGAGGAGCATCTCATTAAGCAAGCCAAACCGGGAGATATTGTTACTTTTCACTTCTCGGGTCACGGATCACGGGTGGTAGATCCTGATAATGACCATGCCGATGGCCTCAACAGTACTCTGGTGCCTGCGGATTCTGTTTTTCCGGCCAACTTTCCCAGTCAAAGTGGTTCGATCAACGACATCACAGGTCACACGCTATTTTTGCTGGCATCGGCGCTGCAAACTGAGAATGTCACGATGGTGTTGGATAGCTGCCATTCGGGGGGCGGTACGCGGGGGAATCTAAGGGTGCGATCGCGGGCTGGGGGCGGTCAACTGCAGATGAGCGATGAAGAGTTGGCCTATCAAGAACAGTGGCTACCTAAACTCAATCTGACCCCAGAGACGTTTATTCAACAGCGTCGCAAAGGGATTGCCCAAGGCATCACGATTGCCTCAGCTAAGCGCGATCAGTATGCTGCCGACTACCCCTTCGGAGACTTCTTTGCAGGTGCCTTTAGCTATACCTTGACCCAGTACCTGTGGCAGCAACCCATTGATGAACCGTTTAACAGCGCCATTCCCAATGTAGCCCGTGCCACTACCCAAATTTACAGCGGTCAAGAACCCCAGCTAGAAATTCAACCCGACCGCGCCTACGGCACTAGCCCGGTTTATTTTGTTTCTAAACAAACTCCTCCCGCAGAAGCCGTGATCACCAACGTCGAGGGGGACGAAGCCGAGGTCTGGCTGGGTGGTGTAGACCCCCGCAGTTTAGAAACTTTTCGGCGAGATGCTGTACTTACCGCTGTTAATGCCCAAGGAGAATCCCAAGGTTTACTCAAGCTGACCCAGCGTCAAGGTCTATTGGGTCGGGGGCAACTGCTACAACCCATTGAATCTGGATCACTCTTGCAAGAGCAGACCCGCTCGATTCCCCAGGGAGCGTCGCTCAAAATTGGTTTGGCGGCCACCCTCAGCGATCAGACAGAAGCCGCCCGTCAAGCCTTGAGTGCCCTCAACCGGATTGAACCCCTGCCGCTACAGCAGGGGGAAGTGCACTACATTTTTGGGCGGTTCACTGCCGATCAGCCCATTGTTGTCCTGCCGGGGACACCTGCCCCTGCTGATGGCAGTTTAGGGCTATTTAGCCAGGGGCTAGAGGTCATTCCCGGCTCCTTTGGTGTTGCAGGCGAATCGGTTGCCGATGGGGTGGATCGGTTGCAGGCTAAACTGCGATCGCTACTTGCCGCCCGACTGGTCAAGTTGGCGCTTAACCCCAGTTCTTCACGTCTGGATGTGGGCGTTACGATGACCCCAGCCGGGCAAGGTCAAATTGTGGCCAGTAGCTTTACGGCTCGGGGGAGTGGTGGGACAACGGCTCCGCCGCCAGTTCGTCCAGGGGTAGAGCAGTTATCCGTGGGGACAGCCATTGAATTTCAAATCGAAAACCGAGAAAGTCAGGATCTCCACCTCAGCATTTTGGTGATCGACTCTTCGGGAGATATGTCCGTGATTTTCCCTAATCAGTGGACTGCCACTAGCGATGCCACGCTGTTATCGGCAGGCGAGCAGTTGCGATTGCCCGACCCCGGTCGAGATGGTTTTCAATTAGTGACCCAAGACCCCAAGGGGACTACAGAAGTTTTAGTGGTCGCCAGTACTCAGCCGCTAGATGCTGCCCTGCGATCGCTGCAAAGTTTAGCTGCCGAAGCTAATCAAAGCCGTGGCCCAGTAGGGCTAGCAGAACCAGATTTGGTGGTCAACGATTTACTCCAGGATCTGACAACTCGTAGCGGAGAAGATACCTCGTCTACGGTCATGCTAGATACCAGCAAACTGGCTGCCTTATCGATTACCTTTGATGTGATTTAAGCCTTGGCCACATTCGGATCCATAGTTTTCCCTGACCGGGGTGCAAGGCCTGCACCCCTAATCAAGCTTGTGAATCGGACAGGGTTTAGCCTGATTTTGCCAAGAGCCAAGTTTCGATCGCGGCTTTCAACCGGACAAACTGCTTTTCCAGTGCTGCCAAATGACGTCCCACTGAAGTCATCTCTCCAGCTTTTGCGGCCTTTTCCACCTCGAAGGCGACTGCTTTCAAAACTTCGCCCCCCACATTGGCGGCAGTCCCCTTGATTCCGTGGGCTTTAGAGGCCACATTTTGGGCATCTCCGGCTCTGAAATACGTCTGCATCGCCTGAATATCACTGGGGGTATCTTCAAGAAAAAATTGACAAATCTGCATCGCCAATTCCTCATCACCGCTGAAATACCCCAGTAAGGCCACCCTATCAAAGATGGGTACTGTATCATTTCTGATGATTTCACTTTGAGGCACTGCCGCTTGTTGACCAACCCTTGCGATCAGCCATTTTGTCAGCATCTCAGATAGCGCTTTCGGATTAATGGGTTTTGCCAAATAATCGTTCATGCCTGCTGCGAGGCATTTTTCCTTGTCACCTTTCATGGCGTTGGCGGTCATGGCAATAATGGCGATATTTTGATTGTGCTGACCAGCTCTGCCCTGACGAATCTGGCGACTAGTCTCATAACCGTCCATCTCAGGCATCTGGCAGTCCATAAAGACCAGGGTATAAGGCTGGTCTTGAGCAGCAGCTTCCAGGAGGCGCAGGACTTCCAGGCCGTTAACGGCAACATCCACCGCTAACCCGAGTTGTTTCAGCAAGCCTTTGACGACCATCTGATTGATTCGGTTGTCTTCAGCCAGCAACAAGCGGGTTGGCGCTGGCCAAGAATAAGGCTCGGGTGTCTGCTGATAATGCTCCTCCCCGTTCACCCCTGTCATATCTTGCTGGCTCTCTGCTGGTGATGTGGTTTGCAAAGTTACTTTGCGATTGCTGGCCATCGCCAGGGTACCCAACAAATCGGATGAGGACACGGGTTTGGTGATGTATGCACTAAACCCTAGATCCGTGACCTGCTGTGCGGCGGCGTGGCGGCTGATAGTGGTCATCATCACCAACGACATGGCTTGAAAGCGGGCATCAGTTTTTAGCTGCTGGCCCACCTGAGCCCCATCCATACCAGGCATCTGCATATCTAACAGCACTAGATCAAAGGGGGGGTGATTTGGTACGTTGCTGTGTTGCATCTGCAGCTCACACAAAGCTAGGGCACTGGGCCCGTCTTGAGCTGCTATCACAGTTGCCCCCCAGCATTTCAACTGGCCGCATAAGACCTCACGACTAGTCGCGTTATCATCGACAATCAGCACGGTTAGATCTTGCATCTCTAACCGGGGGAGTATGGGGCGCGACTTTTCGCTGGGCTGTAATCGCGTCGTAAATTCAAAATGACTGCCTTTGCCGACAGTACTGTGCGCCCAAAGATTTCCCCCCATTAGCTCACAAAGTTTTTTAGTAATAGCCAGCCCTAGACCGGTGCCGCCATATTTGCGAGTAGTACTAGCATCCACTTGAGTAAATGGGTTAAACAAACTCGCAATTTTGCCTTGCGATATGCCAATGCCGGTATCGCTCACTGCTCCGATCAGCATCAGTGCATCCTCCTCCTTTTCTAGGCTGCACTGAATCACAACTTCCCCCTGCTGAGTAAACTTGATGGCATTGTCCACTAGGTTGGTGAAGATCTGCCGCAAGCGCCCCGGATCCCCCTTAACCCTAGATTGCTCAATACCGCGCAGATCTAGCACTAGCTCTAAGCCTTTTTCCTGGGCTTTTAAGCCCATAACCTTAGCAAAATTACCTAAATGTTCGTGTAGGTTAAAATCCAGGATTTCTAACTCTAATTTGCCCGCATCAACTTTAGAGAAATCGAGAATATCGTTGATCAAAACTAACAATGATTCAGCACTGGACTGAGCAATACTGACTTGAAACTGTTGATCTTGAGTTAATGCTGTTCCCCGCAGCAGATTCAACATGCCGATCACGCCATTCATCGGCGTGCGGATTTCATGGCTCATGGTAGCTAGGAAGTTGCTTTTGGCAAGGGCTGCGGCTTCAGCTATTTCTTTGGCTTGAATCAGTTCTTGTTCGGTTGCTTTACGGTCAGATATATCCTGGAACGAGCCATATATCCTGACACAGACGCCATCTTTAAATTCAGCTTGCCCGGTGGTCGCAACCCAAATCTCATTGCCTTTGGCGGTCACAAATTCTGCTTCTACCTTCCACGGCGTGCCGTGCGCTATGCCCGCCTGGACAGCTTGGGCAATGGCGTTACGACTTTCGCCTTCCTTATAAAAGTTAATGCCTGTTGCCAAGTCAGTTTTGGCATCTTCCGGGAGTTCATGAATTTCTTTGGTCATGGCAGACAAGTAGGTTGTCTGGTTCACTAGATCCACTTCCCAAGCCCCAATTCGGCCTTGGTGACTCATGGTTTCCAGCATTGCCTGTTGGCGAGAAAGTTGGGTACTGGCTTGTTTCTTCTCAGAAATATCGCTTTCGATTGCCATATACCCCTGTAATTCACCCAACTCATTCAGCAGAGGATTACAGCGAATATCAACCCAATAGGGGTGCCCATTTTTAGCGTAATTAAGGATTTCTACATGGAATCCTGCTTGCTGTTGTAGGGCTTGGCGTATTTGTACTACGGTCTCAGGGTCGGTCTCAGGGCCTTGCAAGACACTGCCGGGGGTTAGGCCTAAAACTTCCGGTAGTTCATAGCCTGTAAGGCGGGTAAAACCAGCATTGATCCATTCGATCTGCCCTGCAATGTTGGTGATGATCACCCCTTCAACTGTTTGGCTAGCAATCTGCGAGAGTTTGGTCAGTTCTCGTTCTGCCACTTTGCGATCGCTGATATCTTGATAGGTGCCCAAAACCCCAACGACTTCACCCGTTAGGTTATGCAGCGGGAGTTTATTCGTTTCTAGCCAGAGTTGGTTACCATCAGCTTGAATTTGAGTTTCGATGATGCCAATTTTTGGGGTGTCAGAGCCCATGACTTGGCGATCGTCAGTGCGGAAAGCATCGGCTTCAGTTTGCCCCCAGGGCAGATCATAATCCGTCTTACCGATCACATCTTCGATAGATGTGAGCCCCGTATCTCGCAGAAAATTCCGATTACAGCCTGAATAAACCAGGTTCTGATCCTTCCAGAAAACGGAGAGCGGAAACGTATCGAGCACGGTTTGAATAAACTGTTTAGATTCCCGCACGGCATTCTCAGCCCGTTTGCGATCTGTCACATCTTGAACAATGACTAATGCTTCTTCATCGTTGATGGCAATAATTCGTGCCTCTTCCGAGTGAAGTTCTGCGTCAATCACAACCTCATACTCATAAAACTGAGTCTCGCGGGTTTTCAAGGCTTGTTGAACGTAGAACATACGCTGCCGTGAATGCTCAAGCGGTGTTATGTCGTAGATATTGGCGCCTTCGTGGGCAAGTCCCTGGTTAAAAAGTTGAACGCTTCCGCCTACCACGACATCAAGGTAAGTGCCGTCCGCATGGATGCGAATCATCAGATCAGGAATCACCTCAACCAGAGCTCGATAGCGGGTTTCTCGCTCCTGTAATGCGGCAGTGCGTTCTGCAACTTTGGCTTCTAATGCTTGATTGAGTTGCGCGAGTGCTGTACTCGCCCGTTGGCGTTCTAATTCGGAAGCGGCGCGGGCAGCAAAGACGCGTAGGATTTGTTCTGCCCATTTTGGGTCTTGCAGGGGCTGCTGGTTAAGGATGCCCAGATGGCCAATGGCATTGCCTTGAGTATCGTATAAGGCAATGCCCAGATAGGTCTCTGCCCCCATCTCAATCAAATCTATATCGTTGGGAAACAGTTGCTGTACCAAGCGTTCACAGTAAAAGATGCCTGACTGCAACACCTGCTCACAAGGGGTTTCAAGCAGATTGTAAGAGTAGGTCGGTTGTAAGGCACCGTTGGCCCAAAATGCTAAGGTGCGGAGTGTATTGTCGATTTGCTCAGTGACTAAGACATAAGAGACATTGAGTGCCTTAGCAATGTGACGCACAAGCGCAGGAAAAAAGTCCTGTCCAGTGGTAGCCGCAGTTCCTGAAATCAGGTTTTGCAGTTGCTGTTCAGACTGATTTAGATCCTGGATAATTTTGCGAAATAGAAATTCTTGTTTCTCTTTGGTCTCTTCCAGTTTGAGTCGGTCGATTTGAGATCTTTCCAGCTTCCTTTGCAAGACCCGGTTAGCCTTTTCTAGGGTTCGAATTTGAGCTAAGTAGTCTTCCGCTGTACTCATCCACGCCTCTCGTCTGTAGTTTTGAGGACTATCACCCATCATTCAGGCTTTTCCTAGCAAATTCAGGCTTCGCCTAGCAATAAAGTCACAAAGGTTTCATTGTGAAAATAAGTTGCTCCCTTTTGCTGCTGGGGTGCGATTTCGCCGTTGGTGTAAAATCCACATCCGGGTAAGGATTGTTTTACATTACCCTTGATCAGTTGATATTCTTCACCCGTGCGACTCCCCAAAACTTGACGGCGGCTAGCACAGGAGAAAAATAAAGCGGCTGACGGAGATTCCCCTGGATAGTGTTGTAAGGCTTGCTGCATGGAAGTTTGGGAAGCAGACAAAATGCTATCCCGACTGGCTTCGGTAATTTGCACTATGGCCCCTTCGGGTAGATCGCCAAAAAAATTGACACTGCCCAACGTTGGGTCGTAGATGCCACTGGGGGCACGCATATACATTAACTCTCCGCTAGATTCAAACACGGCCAAAGGATATTCCGAAGAGGGGGGTAATGGCCCTAGATAGTACTTGTAGAAGTCGAGCGCCGGTTGCTCGTCAATTTTGTAAACCACGTTTTGTACGACTTGGGTAATCCGGCCCTGTTTACCAATCGGCTGCCAGCCATTGGCAATTCCGTGAGCAAACAGCACAGGGCCTGAAAATAGCAAAACGGGGACTGCATCGCTGTATACCTTGTCTTGGAAAAACTGATAGGTTTGCTGGAAGCGCCATTGGTCTGCTGTTAGGCCACCAAAAATAGGCACTTGAGAACCCAGGCTTTGCTTCAGGCTCTCGACAATTTGCACGGCGCTGGTGGTTAGGCTTTCGGGCAGAGTCAGGCAAAACTGGACAGGGTCTGAATTCCCTGCGCTGGCTTGGGCGACAGCCGCGTGGGTTGCGGCAACGACATCAACAGAGACCTGGGTACCAATGCCAGCCCTAATGCTAATCTGATCGGAACAAAACACAATTAGGGTTAGGGAATCTTGTTCAAACCCTAATACCGAGGATATTTCGCCATCGGTAGTGCCACCGATTAAGGCCAAGTCTGGAAAGGCCGCTAAGAGTTTGCTCAAGATCAGGTTATGGTCAAAGTCGATTGCCGCTAGCACAATACCTGCTGTAGGCATAGTCCCTGCTAATTCGGTGCGGCATTGATCGATCACTTCAGCGATCGCATCTGGCGAATCCAAATCCGTACTATGACCGACCGCAACTTTTAACACAACCTTTTCTCCATTCAGATTGGATTTGAACTTCGTCCACATCCAGATCCATAGTTTTCCTTGAGCTAAACATTCAAGTTTTCAAATCGGATGAGATTGTCTTCATTTTTGGTGTTCTGACAGCCAATTTTCAATCGCGACTTTTAACCGAGCAAACTGTGTTTCGATATCTGGCATATAACGCCAGAGTAAATCGATGTCCCCAGCCTTGGCAGCTTTCTCCATCTCGAAGGCGACTGCCCTCAAGACTTCACCCCCGACATTGGCAGCGGTGCCTTTAATCCCATGGGCCTTGTAGGTCACATTGAGGACATCTCCGGCTGTCAAATACGCCTGCATCGCTTGAATATCGCTGGGGGTATCTTCAAGAAAGAATTGACAAATTTGCACCGCTAGCTCTTTATCGCCACTGAAATAATCGAGTAGGGCGACCGGATCGAAGATAGGCACCGTCTTGTGTCTGGCGGCTGGGTTGCCAAAGGCTGCCTGGGGTTGATCGCCCTGCCTGAGTAGCCACTTTTGAAGCATCTCAGAGAGTGCTTTGGGGTCAATCGGTTTTGCTAAATAATCATTCATGCCAGCCTCGAGGCATTTCTCCTTGTCCCCTTTCATCGCGTTAGCGGTCATGGCGATGATGGTGATATCTCGATTGCGATCGCTGGCTATGCCCTCGCGAATCTGGCGACTGGCTTCGTAACCATCCAGCTCAGGCATTTGGCAGTCCATAAAGACTAGGGTGTAAGCCTGATTTTGGGGAGCAGCTTCTAGTAAATGTAGGGCTTCTAGGCCGTTAATGGCAACATCCACGGCTAACCCAAGTCTTTTGAGCAAACTCCTGACAACCATCTGGTTAACGCGATTGTCTTCGACTAGCAACAAGCGAGTTTGTGCAGGCCAGCGATGGGCCGTGAGTGTCTTGGGTCGATGTTGTCCATTGTGCGGTACCTCCAAAGTCGCGCCATTTTGTTGGACAGTACGGCTACCGCTAGCCACGACTAAGGCATCAAATAAATCGGACGGGGTCACGGGTTTAGTAAAGTAGGCACTAAAGCCAAGATCGGTAAAACACCTAACGTCATCACTGTCACCGTGCACATAGTGTTCGCATAGATCAATGGCAGTCATCATCACCAGCGACATCGACTGAAAACGTCTATCGGCTTTGAGCCGCTGGCTCAGTTCTAAGCCGTCCATATTAGGCATCTGCATATCCAACAGCGCCATATCAAAGGGGGGTTGGGTTGTGGTGTGATGCTGCACTTGTGCTTCACAGAGTGCCAAAGCACTGGGGCCGTCTGGGGCTTCTACAACTTTTGCACCCCAACGTTCTAACTGGTCGCGCAAGACGTCACGATTGGTTGCATTATCATCTACGACTAATAGGGTTAAGCCCCGGATATCCGCCTGCGGTAAGTCCTGTTGTAACGGGTCGCTGGGTTGCAGCATGGCTGTGAATTCAAACTTGCTGCCCTGGCCGACTTCACTGTGCACCCGAATATTGCCGCCCATCAACGTACAAAGTCTTTTGGTAATGGCCAGTCCCAACCCAGTGCCACCATATTTGCGAGTGGTGCTGGCATCCACTTGCGTAAAGGGTTCAAACAAACCGGCCAACTTATGCTGTGGGATGCCGATGCCAGTATCGCGTACTGAGCCAGTGAATAGTAGCCCATCTTCGACGGCTTCTAGGAAACACTGAATGACGATTTCTCCCTGCTCGGTAAATTTCACAGCATTGCTCACCAAGTTGGTGAAGATCTGCCGCAAACGCCCCGGATCACCTTTGACGCTGGATTGCTCAATGCCGCGCAGATCCAGCACGAGTTCTAATCCTTTTTGCTGAGCTTTTAAGGCCATGGCATTGGCAAAATCCCCCAATTGCTGACGCAGGTCGAATGCCAAAATCTCCAGCTCCAGCTTATTGGCATCCACTTTGGAGAAATCGAGAATGTCCTTGATTAAGGTTAATAAAGATTCTGCGCTGGAATGGGCAATGTCGATTTGCAGCCGTTGAGTCGGGTTTAGGTCTGTATCCTGTAGCAAGCCCAACATGCCGATCACGCCATTCATCGGTGTCCGGATTTCATGGCTCATGTGGGCCAGGAATTCACCCTTAGCCAGAGCTGCGGCTTCAGCGGCTTCTTTGGCTTGTTGGAGTTCTAGTTCGGCTCGTTTACGATCGCTAATATCGCGGCAGACACAAATTAAGTAGCTATCTTCTGTAAGGCTTAGGGATAATCCTTCGGCAAAGGTAGAGCCATCTTTGCGGGTGGCGACTGCTTCTCCTTGCCAAGCGCGATCGCGCTCCACCAGGGGCAAAATTTCGTGTCTAAACCTGGCTAACTCCTCTGAGGAATAGAGACGTTGCCAGGATTTACCCAGTAGGTCTTCAGGGTGTTCATAGCCAAACAGGGTGAGATGGGCTCGATTAGCGTAAAGGAAGGTATCCCCTTGGAGAATAGCAATGCCATCAATGGCTGCCTCGAGGGTTGCCAGTTGACGTCCCATCGCAACTTCAGCTTCTTTGAGTTTAGTGATGTCGTAGTTAATCCCGATCATTCGTTGTGCTTCGCCATTGGCGTTGCGCTGCACTATCGCATTGGCCTTAATAAAGCGGATAGTCCCATCGGGTTGAAGAATCCGAAATTCGGTGTCGTAGGCCTTGTCGCCGTTTCGGGCTTGTTGAGACGTGATTTCGGCTGCAGCGCGATCATCAGGGTGCAAACTGTTGATCCACGCTTCATAGACGTTGAGAAACTGGTCTTGTGTAAAGCCATAGAGGTCATACATCTGCGCATCCCAGGTGATCAGGTTTTGGGTAATGTCCCAATCCCAAATTCCAATCCCAGCAGACTCCACTGCCAGATTCAAACGATCAGAGACCTCGCGCAGATGCGCTTCGGCCTGTTTGCGCTCAGTGATATCTCTAGCGGCTGCGTAGACTAAATGGTCGCTAGGTGCAGCTCGCCATTCAAGCCATCGAGTTGACCCATCACTGCAACGGTAGCGGTTGGTGAAATTGAGGATCTTCTCCCCTGCTTCCAGCTGGGCGATCGCTTCCAACGTTTTGTCTATATCGTCGGCATGGACATAATCCAGAAATCTTGACCCTTCCAACTCGGGTAAGGGATAGCCCAAGGTCTTTTCCCACTGGTCGTTAAGGCGGAGAAAATAGCCGTCTGTATTGGCAATGCAGTGTAAATCTAACGCTACTGAAAAGAACTGATCGAGCGCTTCTGTTTTGGTTTGTAAGTCAAGCTGAGCCTGTTTGCGCTCGGTCACATCTCTCACAATGATTAAGGCTTCGTCTGGGCTAATTTTGCCGATTCGCACCTCTTCATACATGAGGCGATCGCGTTTTTGGACTTGATGTTCATAAACTTGCAGCGTATCTGTGGCGATCACCTGCCCAATCTTGTCGAGTTGCTGTTGCAATAGCATCGATGGCAGTACTTCTGAGATGTGCCGCTCAATGGGGAGGAAATTCCCTGAATGACTATGGGAAACGATGTATTCCAAACAGGTGCCATCTGGCCTGACGCGCAACAGTAAATCAGGGATGGCTGCGATCATGGCGTGCATCTGAGCTTCACGGGCGCGGAGTGCAGCGGTGCGTTCTTCGACTTCGGCTTCAAGATCTTGATTGAGCTGCTCTAGCAGGGTGCTGGTTCGTTGGCGTTCCAACTCGGCGGCGGCGCGAGCGGCAAAGACATGCAGGATTTGTTTTGCGCGTTTCGGGTCTTGGATCGGCTGCGCGTCAAGGATGCACAGGGTGCCAATGGTTTGACCATGGGTATTGCGTAAGGCAACCCCAAGATAACTCTGTGCCCCCATCTCAGCCAAATCTGCACTGTCAGGAAATTGCTGCTGCACGGAGTATTCACAATAAAAATGTCCGTCTTGCAATGTCCGTTTACAAGGGGTGATTGCATAAAGATAGGACGGTGTGGGTTGCAGCGCGCCGTTTGCCGAAAATGCCAAGGCATGAAGTTCTTCGTCCACCTGTTCAGTCACGATGGCGTAAGCAACATTCAAGGTTGCTGTAATGTGGCTCACCAATGCCGGAAAGAAGTCTTGTCCAGTAGTGGCTGCGGTGCCTTTGATCAGGTTTTGCAGCTGTGCTTCGGCTTTTTTGCGATCGCTGATATCCTGAACCACTGCTACGGTGTTTAAGAGATTCCCCGCATCATCTCGCATCAGCGAAACCGTGGTGTGTGACCACATTGCCTTACCATCCTTGCGCAGATAGCGTTTCTCCATAGACAAATGGGAGATCTCACCAGCTATCAACCGGGGGAAATCTGGAATTGCTCGGTCATCGGGATGGGTAATGCCTGCGACTGTGAGTTGCGTAAGTTCAGTGGGGGTATAGCCTAGCATTTGGCAAAAGCGGGGATTGCCGGCCAGCAGGTTGCCGTCTAAGGTTCCGTGGACAATGCCAACGGCAGCATGATCAACAATGCTACGAAACTTATTTTCACTGGCAGTCAGTTGGCGTTCAGCCCGTTTGCGATCGCTCAAGTCAACATCCACACAGTACATTTCCTGCTCACCAGCAAGATTGGTCAGCATGATGTGGCTAGAGAAGACTTCAACTTTAGAGCCATCTTTGCGCCTTAAGTTCAATTCGCCCGCCGGAACAGGTTGTCCACCGTCCAACCAAGTCTTCACAGCCTCGATTGCCCAAGACTGCATCTCTAGTGGAATAATCAAATCCTCAAGTTGCTGACCAACTGCCTCTGCTTGGCTGTAGCCATACAATTGCTCACTGGCGTCGTTCCAGTAAATGACCCGGCGGTGACGGTCATAGCCTTGAACGGCAATGTTCGGTGTGGATTCAAACAGGCTGCGGAACCGCTGTTCGCTTTCCTCCAATGCTGTTTCAGTCTGTTGGCGTTCGGCTTCGAGTTGCTTTCTATCGCTGATGTCTCGAATGATTAAAAGGACTTCATCATCGCCACTCTGCACCATTCTGATTTCTTCATTTTGCAGGCGATCGCCGATCTGCACCTGCTGTTCATAGACTTGCAGTTCCCCGGTGGCCAGTGCTTGATCCATGTGACGGCAGTGGCGGGCGACGATATCTGCTGGTGCAAAATCTGCCATTGCTAAACCCACCAGATCGATATCTGCGGGGAACAGGTTAATCTCAGGCTTATTCGACACAAACTCCCGCAAAACGCCGTTGGCCCCCACCCGAAACATCAGATCGGGCATTGCCGCCAGCATCGCTCGGCTTTTCGCTTCGCTTTGGCGCAGCGCGATTTCAGTTTGTTTGCGTTCAGTGATATCGGTGTTCGTGCCTAACAGTCGTTCTGGGTTACCAGACTCGTCGCAGATCACCTGACCCTGTGCCAAGACCCAAATGATAGAACCGTCTTTGTGAAGGAGCCGATGCTCAAAGACGTATTCAGGAATTTTCCCATCCAGGTAATCTTGCGTAATGTCTAGGATCCAACTGTGATCTTCTGGTGGAATAAATGTATTCCAATGGTCAACGTCGTTGGGGATTTCTGCATCGGTATAGCCTAAAAGAGCCTTAATGTTGGGATCAAGATAAAAGCTATTGGTTTGAAAGTTCCATTCCCATACCCCAACTTTGCCGGCACGTGTCGCCAAGCTGTAGCGCTCCTCTGCTATTTGCAGCTTGAGTTCAGCCTGCTTGCGATCGCTGATATCCGTATGGGTGCCAATCATCCGTAAGGGTTGACCGTCTGCAGCCCACTCGATGACCTTGCCGCGATCGAGTATCCACCGATAGTTGCCATCTTTGAAGCGGAGTCGATGCTCGTTGTGGTAAACGGCGGTTTCACCGTTGAAATGTCTTTCTAAATCGGCGTAGCATTGGGCTTTGTCAGCGGGATGAACACGGCTGTCCCATTCTGCCAGCTGATCGCCAATTTCATCTTCGGCATACCCCAACATCACTTTCCATTGTCGGGAGAAGAAAACCGTATTGGTCTGAATATTCCAATCCCAGACGCCGTCGCCTGCCCCTTCCAATGCAAATTGCCAGCGGGCTTCACTGGTTTGCAGGGCTGCCTCAGCTTGATGATGTTTGATCGCAACACCGGCGATATCCGCCATCCGCGCCAGGGTCTCTAATTCATGCGGTTGAGGCGATCGCACGTCTGGGTAATACACGGCAAACGTACCTAATACCCGACCATCACTGGTCATAATCGGGCTCGACCAACAGGCCTGCAACCCATACTGCAACGCAATGTCTTTGTAGTTTCGCCAGAGGGAATCGTGAGCAATGTCGCTAACAATGATCGTTTCCCGGCGAAAGGCGGCTGTGCCACAAGAGCCTACCCCTTCACCAATAGCGATGCCGTCTGTTGCCTGGTTGTAACCTGATGGCAAGTTAGGCGCGGCTCCGAGACGAAGTCGATTATCTTTATCTAGCAACAAGATTGAGCAGCCTGCCCCGTAGAGGTTTTGCTCCACCGAGTCAATCAACGCTCCGAGCACCTCGGACAGGGGCTCGCTGTTGGCAATTCGGGCCAGCAAGGCATTTTTGACTTCCAGTTGAGCTTCAGTAAATTTGCGATCGCTAATGTCGGTTACAGTGCCTAAATAGCCCACTATGTGCCCGTTGCTGTCTTGTTCAGCAACAGACTGTCCATAAACCCACACGACTGTACCGTCAGGATGCTGAAAGCGATATTCAAGTTCAAAGGCGCGGTTTTCTCGGGCGGATTGCTCCCATTCAGCCGCGATTCGGCTGCGATCGTCAGGGTGTAGCCCTTGCTGCCATCCCTGCCCCATCGAAACGTCTGGGGTGAGTCCAGTGATTTGGCAGTAGCGATCGTTAACATAAATGCAATTGCCAACCGCATCAGTCCGAAAAATACCCACAGGAGCTGCGGCGAGGGCAGCATGGCACTGTTCGCTGACCCGTTCACATAGCGCTAAGGGGTTAAAAGCTTGCTGTAAACTTTCACAAGACACCAACCCGACTAACTGATCTTGTGGGTTCAAGATAGGTAAATGGCGAATCTGGTGCTGCTGGAGCAGATTGATGGCATCTGATATATCTGTAAACTCAGACTCGCGCAGAGTCATGACGGGGGATGCCATCACATGGCCTATAGATATATCGTCAAAGGATTGTCGCTGGGCACTCAGGCGTACAATGTCTCGCTCCGTTAGCATGCCGACGATTTGCTGCCCACCGTCTACCACCACCACACAACTTGACCGCGCCTCTCGGTGGAGGTCATTTAGCGGTTCGTCAGTTGGTGGTGGGGTATCGCCGTGTGAGGGCTGATCGCTCATTCGGGCGATCGCATCCATCACCGTCATATCGGGTGAAACGACTAGCGGATCCCGAATGATTGCAGACGTCAATTCTGATCGGGTAAATGACTTGGCATGAAGAGTCACAATCTAGTACGAGAGAGGGGTTTTTGGGTTGCCTTAAGTATAGGCAAGTCTCCGACAAGACAAGAGCCTTTAGATACCTAGATAATCGCATCTTAATCCAGTCCTAAAATTCCTGTAATCCAGAAGGACTCCTTTTACCTCCTCTCGTTCAAGGTGCAAACTCATAGGACGTAATTGTGAGTTGACAGCTTTCGGTTTCATTGACGCTGCGCTTGATGTCATTAACCCGGCGAAATCCTTCTGGCCCGTCAGCGTTGAGGCTGTCGTTGAAACTGCGCGCAAAGGAAACAATGCACGGATCGTCACTTTTCATCAGGGGAATGAGCGTTTCCTTGGCCGTTTGAATGTCCCAAGCTGGAATCGCTGCGTGCAGATCAGCCCACTGGATTTGCTCGGTAGCAGACAATTGTACTGGCGGAGTGGCCCGAAACACCCTAGCTAACATCAAAAAACCCCCTAAAACAATCCCTGCACCAATCAGTGCGCCGCATCCAGCTTCAAAACTAATCGCCGATGCTGGGCGTTGACGTCGCCTATTTTCTAGCAAGGGTGGTGCTGGATTTCCCAGGGGCATTAGGGAGTCGTGGGTCGGTAGCGGGCTGGACTCAGGGAGATTGGATGCAAGTGCTACCCCTTCTGCTTCAGGCAGATCTGCATGAGGGTCATCGGCATCTCGGGGGCTCGGGGGCATCTGGGCATAGAATTCAATCACGTCTGCCATCCGATCGACAAACCAGATCTGAATGCCGGTTTCTTTCAGCTTGGCAGCAGCGGCCCAGGCGTCTTCTTGGTTTGATTTGGGGGTCAGACCGGCAATGATCGGCTGTAGCTTGGGATAGTGTTGACGGTAGACCCACAGTTGCCCAGCTGCACTGTGGAGGGCATTGCGGCTGAGATAGCGCTTACATTCAATCAGGTATAAGGACGTCAGCAAATCAATGCGTCCCCCGTTTTCGCAAGGGACTTCCCGGTGGACAGTGTGTCCCTTACTTTCCAAGAAGATCATCAAGAACCGCTGCAGAGCGTCCTCATTGACAAAACCCATTGTGGGCGGTTCGGGAACGGAAAATTCTGGGATTGGGGGAGGGGAATCAGTCACGGTAGCGTCCAACCAACACAGGGTAATAGAGTAGCGAATCTAGGGTCTGGCTGCTAGGCTTTTTGCTCAAATCCTTGCAGTACGTTGGCAACATTGAGTCCAAGGGCATCTACCGCATAGCCCCCTTCCATGACAAACAGGGTGGGATATTGCAACCCCGCGATCGCGCCACCCAGGCTCACAAAATCATGGCTTTGCAGGCGAAACCGAGCAATGGGATCACCCCCAAACGTATCCACCCCCAGGGAAACGACTAGCGCCTCAGGGGCAAAGTGCTTAATCTGCTGACAGGCGGCGGCAAGAACCTCGGCATACCTGATCCAGTCAGTCCCCCAGCGGAGGGGATAGTTGTGGGTGTAGCCCGCCCCAGCCCCGCTGCCCCGCTCATCGGCATAACCTGAAAAGTACGGATAATCCTGGCTAGGGTCGGCATGGATAGAGACGAACAACACGTCCGAGCGATCGTAAAAGATGGCCTGGGTGCCGTTGCCATGGTGGTAGTCAACGTCCAACACAGCCACCCGTTCAGCCCCGGCATCGAGAAAGGCTTGGGCGGCGATCGCAGCATTATTGAAAAAACAGTAGCCGCCCAAGAAATCGACCCCGGCATGGTGCCCTGGCGGACGACAAAGGGCAAAGGCTGCCGACTCCCCGGCCTGGATATACTGCTGTCCTGTCAAAGCCACATTGGCAGCGGCGGTGATGGCTTGCCAAGTGCCCGCCGTTATCGGTGTGCCCGCATCAAAGGAGTAGTAGCTCAGCTTGCCATCGATGACTTCTGGAACGCGATCGCTGCGCATGGTGCGAATCGCCCAGTTGAGCGGCAGCGCATCACAGTTGCCATGTTCAGCCACCCACTCAGTCCAGGCCGTTTCTAAAAAAGCGACATAGCCCGGATCATGCACCCGCAATACAGGCTCTAAGCCGGAGGGTTCAGGGGATACGACCCGCCCCAGGCCAGCAGCTTGAATCCTTGCCAATACCATCTCTGCCCGCTGGGGGGTTTCAACAGGTGGCCTGAGCTGGCCGTCAATCAATTCAGCACGAGCGCTTTGGCCATAGTGTTGGTTGCTATAAACCGTGATCATTCCCCTCGTTATCTAGTCATTATGTATCTAGTCATCATCTGCGGGCATGTCATCCACTTCAATGTCGTCATCTTCAGCAACGGTTGCAGGCATGCCATTAATCTGCAGTTTCTCTCGCACGAGACGATTCACCGTTTCGACCACTTCAGGATGGTCTTGTAAATATTGGATGGTGTTGTCTCGCCCTTGACCCACGTTGCTACCCTCGTAGCTGTACCAGGCTCCCTTGCGCATAATCACGCCGTTGGTTTCGGCCAAGTCTAGCAGACAGCCAATGCTAGAGATGCCCTGGCCAAAGAGAATATCAAATTCGGCAATCCGAAAAGGAGGCGCGACTTTATTTTTAGCCACTTTTACTTTGGCTCGAATGCCGTATTCTTCGCTGCCTTTTTTCAAGGTTTGAATCCGACGAATGTCAAGCCGCACTGAGGCATAAAACTTGAGGGCAT
Source organism: Cyanobacteria bacterium P01_A01_bin.123 (assembly GCA_039815185.1). Taxonomy (GTDB): domain Bacteria; phylum Cyanobacteriota; class Cyanobacteriia; order Phormidesmidales; family Phormidesmidaceae; genus JBCBZT01. The sequence goes on from JBCBZT010000012.1 coordinate 50,774, forward strand.
TACCGCCAGTGGTGGTTTCAGGGTTGCCATACATCACCCCAATTTTGAGCCGCAGTTGGTTGAGAAAGACTACCGTGCATTGAGACTTGCCAATATTGCCCGTGATTTTGCGCAGGGCTTGGCTCATCAGCCTTGCCTGCAGCCCCATATGGGAATCTCCCATTTCCCCTTCAATTTCGGCGCGGGGGGTGAGGGCGGCCACAGAGTCGATCACAATGATGTCAATGGCGGAGGAACGGACGAGCTGATCGACGATCTCCAGCCCCATTTCTCCGGTGTCAGGTTGGGAAACCAGCAAATTATCGATATCGACTCCCAAAGCTTCTGCATAAACGGGGTCGAGGGCGTGTTCAGCATCGACGAAGGCTGCCGTGCCGCCAGCCTTTTGCACCTCTGCCACAGCGTGGAGGGCAACTGTGGTTTTACCCGAGCTCTCTGGGCCATAAATTTCGATGACTCGACCTTTTGGCAACCCACCCCCTAAGGCCAAATCCAGCGTCAGTGCCCCAGTGGGGATAGTGGCCACCTGCATGCGATTAGCTTCGCCCAAACGCATGATCGATCCCTTACCAAAATTACGCTCGATTTGGCCGAGCACCATTTTTAGGGCTTTCTGCTTTTCAGAGGTGTCGTTTGCCGTTGCCATAGCTACCTCAACATAAATAGAGTGTATTGTTTCAAGGTCATCTGCTAGACTAATATAGTACCTCTGAACTAATCATATTGATCAAGCAATTTTGTTAAATCTTTCCGACTGTCCTTATTTGGGTTGTTACTCGGTGAAGTGAATGACAGTTGATTTGCATGTGTCTGATGAACTCACGCTGTGAACACCCTGCTCTGAGGTACGACAAAGTTGGAGAATTGATGTATGGATAGACTTGCCGATATTGTCGTATTCCCGGGGTGGATTGTGGCTGCCAGCGATCGCTCGGAAGGTGGCTATCGCTGCTGGGTGGTGACGCCAGAACTTAAGGTGCTCGATGATGGAGAGACCTATGCCTCGAGTGAAGCAGCGATGGATGCGGGGCGTTATTTGGTGGAGCTTTCTTTAGAGCTTGAGTTCGGCAACGACAGTAACCCGTGATTCTAGGCGCTGTCACCAATGCGGTGTCCCTTGGGTGAAACGTTAGTCAGGCTTGGGATGGCGATATCTTAACGGTCTGCCGCTGCCAATGTTAAGACTGGGGATCCAAAAAAATGGCACGATGTTGATCACAGTCCAGAGGATACATCCGGGTATCCTAAATATGCTGGAATCCAGCACAGTCAGGGTGTAGTCATTCCTCAATTAAATCCTAGATTTTTCACGCCATCATAATTTCTATGGTGCCTGATCGCGATTGCTGAGGACTGCCGTTGTGACCCCCCCTATCCTGCTTAACATGGAGAGCACTGACCCTTGCTGGGTTCAGGATTCAGCAAACATGATCGACGATGATGCCCTCGAAACCCGGTTTTCTACCCTCGATGACGCTGAGGGAGAAACCGCTGTATCTCCTGATGCAAATCGCCGATCGGGCGGCTGGCGCTGTGTCCGGACTCTAACTGGCCATGACAGTTGGGTGCGGTCAGTCGCAATCAACCCCCAAGGACGAATCCTCGCCAGCGGTAGCGGCGACAAAACTATTCGCTTGTGGAACTTCCCCACCGGAGAACTACGCCAGGTATTGACTGGGCACACCGCCTGGATTCGCTCAGTAGCCTTTAGTCCAGATGGTAGCATCCTAGCCAGCGTCAGCAACGACAACACCATACGCCTGTGGGATGCCCGCCTGGGCACGCCTAAAGCTGTGTTGAACGGTCATCAAGACTGGATCCGTTGTGTCACCTTTAGCCGGTCAGGCCAGCATGTGTTGACCGGCAGTCAAGACAATACGGTCAAAGTCTGGCGCACCGATTCGGGCAAGCTGGTGAAAACGATTGGGGATGCGAATCACTGGGTTAGGGCGATCGCGCTAAGTAAAGACGGCAAAACCCTAATTACCGGCTGCCAAGATCAAGTGGTGCGGCTCCACGCCATTAAACCCGGCGGCTATGACCACTGCTTGCAAGGTCACGAGGCGGAAGTGCAGTCTGTGGCGGTCAGTCCCAATGGCTGGTTGTTGGCCAGTGCCAGCAGCGACAACACCGTAATTTTTTGGAAGCTCAATAGCGGTCGGCTAATCACCCGGTTCAAAGCCCATCCAGGTGCCGTCAACTGCGTCAAATTTAGCCCTGATGGCCAGCTTTTAGCAACCGCCAGTGCCGACCATACCGTGCGCCTTTGGCACATCGACAGCGGTAAATTGGTTGGCATGTTGGAAGGGCATTCGGGTTGGGTGTGGTCGACCGCCTTTGCGCCTGATAGCCGCACGCTAGTCAGCGGTGATTGGAACGGTCAGGTTAAACTTTGGCAGCGATCGCGTCCTTGATATCCGCCACCAATTGATTGATACGATCGCGAGTCGAACTCCACGAGCACATCAGCCGTACCCCCCCGACGCCAATAAACGTATAAAATCGCCAGCCTTTTTGACGCAGGGCTGCGATCGCGACTTCTGGCAGCGTTACAAATACCGCATTGGCCTGTCGAGGAAACATCAATTCCACGCCAGGGATTTCCAACAATTGCTGCGCCAGATAGGCAGCACAGTCATTGGCGTATCGAGCATTGCGCAACCACGCCCCAGTTTCCAACAGACCCAGCAACGGTGCTGCAATAAACCGCATCTTGGATGCCAGTTGCCCCGCTTGCTTGCAGCGATAGGCAAAATCCTCAGCCAAACTGCGGTCAAAAAATAAGATGGCTTCCCCCAGGGCCATGCCGTTTTTAGTACCGCCAAAACATAGGACATCAACGCCTTGTTGCCAGGTCAGTGCTGCCGGACTGTGACCAGACGCCGCCACCGCATTGGCAAAACGGGCTCCATCCATGTGAATTTTGAGCTGGTAGCGATCAGCGATCGCTCGAATCGCCCCTAACTCCGCTAGGCTATAGCGGGTGCCTAACTCGGTCGATTGGGTTAAACTCACCACCTTAGGTTTGGGATAGTGGATATCCCCCCGCTTGGTGACAACTGCCTCAATTGCCTCGGGCGTCAGCTTACCCAAGGGGCCACTCCCCAACAGCAACTTAGAGCCATTCGAGAAAAATTCTGGTGCGCCACATTCATCGGTTTCAATATGGGCCAGTTCGTGGCAAATGATACTGTGATACGACTGGCACAGTGACGCCAGCGCCAGGGAATTGGCAGCCGTGCCGTTAAAGACAAAAAATACCTCACAGTCGGTTTCAAACACATCGCGAAAATAGTCCGCTGCCCGCTGAGTCCACTCGTCGTCACCGTAGGCTGGAGCCATCCCATGATTGGCGCGAACCAGATAATCCATGGCTTCAGGGCAAAGGCCGGAATAATTATCGCTAGCGAATTGTTCGTTCATCATAAATTTGCCGTCGCGTTCCATTGGATACCTGTTTCCCGAATTTTAGGGGCAAAGTGGCGGGGGTCGAGTCTGGCCCGATCCATTTTCTGGCGCGTATCTGGTCAGGCTCGTTAGATTAAGATGGAAGATCGCCGCCCAATCTTTTTATCCCCCGCCTTTATTGTCGGGTGCATTGACCTGTCTACCGCGAGTTCCCATGATTGATCAGCTGACTGCCGCTTTATCGTCCGTTAATCTCGATGCCGACTGGATCGGTATTCGGGCTGTTGCCGAAACCATGACTCGTCGTTCCCTGCGGGATGGATTGCCCCAAAGCAATTCCCGTTCGGCTACGCGGGGCGCCATGGTAGAGGTGATGGCCCAGGGCCAAATGGGTTACAGCGCGACCAATCTGCTGACCCCAGTGGGATTGCAAACCGCGGCTCAGCAAGCCTATCAAAACGCGATCGCGGCGAGTCAGTGGCGCATTTTTGACAGCACGCCTGAGGTTCGACCCAAAGTTGTGGGAGAGTATGTGTCACCCCAACAAAAGCCGTTTGAAGCTTTATCTGCGGCAGACATCAATGAGTTGCTTGCGCGCATTTGCCAGGGGTTGAAGGTCTCTGACCAAATTGTCCAGACCACGGCTTCGGCAGTCACCACGGAAACCGAAACCTGGTTTGTCAGCAGCAATGGTTCTGAGGTGTACCAAAAGTTTTTGCTGCTGGGAACCCACTTTAACGCAACAGCCCAGGACGGAGCCGTGGTGCAACCCCGCAGCCAAAATGGTTTCCTGTCTCGCAGCTATCAGGGGGGGTGGGAGCTGTTCCCCGATCCGGCACTCTGGGAGCGGGTGAACCGTATTGGTGAACAGGCGGTGGAATTGCTCACGGCTGAAGACTGCCCAACCCTGGCAACGACCCTGGTGTTGGCCCCCGACCAAATGATGCTACAAATCCATGAAAGCATTGGCCATCCGCTAGAACTCGATCGGATTTTGGGTGACGAGCGCAACTATGCCGGGGGTAGCTTTGTGACCCCCCAAGATTTTGGCCAGCTGACTTACGGCTCGCCGTTGATGAATGTTACTTTTGATCCGACCGTAGCTGGGGAATTTGCCAGCTATGGTTTTGACGATACTGGGGCCCCCGCATCTCGAGAATATCTGATTCGATCGGGCATCTTGCAGCGGGGCTTAGGGAGTTTGGCAAGTCAAACCCGTCTGGGGGTGAATGGGGTTGCCTGCGCCCGTGCGACCTCTTGGAACCGCCCGCCGATTGATCGCATGGCCAACATTAATTTGGAACCGGGTGATCGCGCCTTTGAAGATTTGATCGCTGACGTTGAACACGGCGTGTTCATGGAAACCAACCGCTCCTGGTCGATTGACGATCAGCGCTACAAGTTTCAATTTGGCTGCGAATACGCCAAATTGATTGAAAACGGCAAGCTTACGAAAACCCTACGCAACCCCAATTATCGCGCCACCACGCCGGAATTTTGGCGGAGTTTAGTGGCCGTGGGCGATCGCGATACCTGGGAAGTGTATGGCACCCCGTTTTGTGGGAAGGGGGAACCCAACCAAATTATTCGCGTGGGCCATGCGGCCCCAGTCTGCGTATTTCAGCCAGTAGAAGTCTTTGGGGGTGCAGCCTAATGGCCCAGTTAGCATCAGATCAGTGGGAATTAAGTTTTAACGAATTGGTCAACGCGCTGCGATCGCAGTTGCAGCCCCAAGAAAAATTCACCCTCAGGTTGGTCGCAGAAACGAGTCAGTTCACTCGCTTTAATCAGGGCAAGGTGCGACAAACCGGTAGCGTCTGCGACGGAGAACTGCGCCTCAGCTGGATCATCGGCCAAAAAACGGGCGATCGCGCCCTGCCTTTCACCACGGATAAAGAGACTGATTGGCTTACATTACTGGCCGTGGTTGCTGATTTACGTCAGGAAGTCCCCCAGTTACCCGATGATCCCTATTTAGTTTTGCCCACGGGGGAAGCGACTAGCCGCGACGTCCATCAGGGGGAACTGTTGCCGGAATCTGACATTGTCCGTACCCTGCTGCCCGAAGTCGACGGTCTCGATTTTGTCGGACTGTATGCCGGGGGCCGCTCAATTCGAGCCTATGCCGACTCTGCTGGGCAGCAGCACTGGTTTGAAACCGACTCTTTTAGCCTCGACTATTCTTTATTTACCCAAACGGGCCAGGCCGTCAAAGGCACCTTTGCCGGCAGTCATTGGGATATGGCCGCCTACCGTTGTCAACTGGCGGAGTCTAAAGAATTGCTGACCCTCATGGCCCAACCCCCTAAATCCATCGAGCGGGGTCAATATCGCACCTATCTTGCCCCGGCGGCAATGGCTGATTTGCTGAGCATGTTTTCTTGGGGAGGGGTTAGCGAAGCCGCTATCCGACGGGGAGGGAGTGCTTTTGGTTTACTGAGTCGGGGCGAAAAACAGTTGTCTGCCAAATTCACCCTGACCGAAAATTTCACCCGAGGTGGTGTCCCCCGGTTCAATAGCCTGGGTGAAATCGCCCCCCGGCAATTGCCAATCATTAGTGCCGGTCAGCTGGTCAATAGCCTGGTCAGTTCTCGCACGGCTAAAGAGTACGGCATTGCCGCCAATGCTGCGGCTACGGGGGAATCCCTGCGGGCACCGGAAGTCAGCACCGGCAATCTAGCCCCTGACGAAGTTTTGAGTGCCCTAGATACGGGACTCTATTTATCGAATCTGCACTATCTCAACTGGAGCGATCGCCCCCAAGGTCGAATTACGGGCATGACCCGCTACGCCTGTTTCTGGGTAGAAAATGGCAAAATCATCGCTCCGATTGAAAATTTACGATTTGATGAAAGTCTATACTGCTGTTTTGGCAGTGAGTTGATCGGATTGACTAATCGGGCCGAATTTATCCCAGAAGTGGGCACCTATGGCAACCGCGACCTGGGCGGCATCTGGACGCCTGGGGCTTTAGTGCAGGATTTTACTTATACGCTGTAGGGTTGTTTGGGATTTACGAGGTTGAATTTTAGACCTGCGCTAGCTTAGGGTACGCCTCTCAGCAAGTTCTCAGATCGCCATCACACGTGATTCAGATCACTTGGGCATATTGATAACTATAAGCAGTGAGAGAGTCTCCTTGTTCGCAATGGCAACGCACATTTTGTTGATCGAAGACAATACGAGAACAGCCCAGCTTTTGAAAATGGATTTAGCTGACGAAGGCTATCAGGTCAGTATGGCCCACGATGGATTGAGTGGTTTGGCCCTTGCAAACCGCATCTGTCCAGATTTAGTCTTGCTGGACTGGAGACTGCCCTATTTATCTGGGTTAGAAATTTGCGACAAACTACGGCGGTTGGGCCATACTTTTCCAATCATGTTCCTGACGGCGATGACTGATAATGAACACCGTGCAAGCGGGTTAGCGGTTGGTGCTAATGACTACGTCATCAAACCCTTCGATCCAGATGCGCTGTTGGCTAAGATTCGGAATTATTTTCAATCGTCAGACTTGACGGTAGCGTGATGCTCACCGTAGTCCCCAAATCAACCGAAGATTGGATTGTGAGTTCGCCGTTATGGGCCTCGATAATGCGCCGAGTAATCGCCAGTCCCAAACCATTTCCCGAGGCTTTGGTGGTAAAAAACGGCTGGGTGAGTTTAGGTAACACATCAGGGGGAATAGGCTCACCGCCATTGTGGACTTCAACATTCACTTGTTCGTTGGATTGAGCCAGTCGCCAGGTAATGGTTTCCCCAGCAGGGGCAGCTTCGCAGGCATTGCTAACCAGATTGATAAATACCTGCTTGAGTTTGTCTTTGTCTCCTTTGATGGGGATAGCAGATTGATCGGCAACGACTTCAATGACGCGACTTGCGGCTGCGGGCATCGATCGTAGAGCAGGCAGCATTTCCTCAGCCAACTCATACAAATTAAGGGGGTTCGCATCAAGCTGTTGTTGTCTCGCATAAAGCAAGATTTCATTGAGCAACCGTTGCAGGCGTTCTGATTCTTCTAGGGCAAAGGTAAGCCGCATTTTTGCCCGTTCGGGTAAGTCCATGCGTTTAAAGGAGTTGAGCCCCATCAAAATCGTCGTCAGGGGGTTTCTCACTTCATGGACAATCATGGCAGCAAGCTCTCCAATTTCGGCTAGGCGCGCTAGCGCTGATTCAGCCTGCTTGCGTGCGGTTGCGTCTCGGGCCAGGGCCAGCAGATATCTTTCACCGCTAAATTCCAAAAGGCCAACGCCGACTTCCACCGGAAAGGTAGACCCGTCTTTGCGCTGGTGGATACCTTCAATGGTGAGCGGTTTTCCAGGCACCAAACGCCGCCACAGATTTTGGAAATCCTCCGATCCAAGTTTTTTTTGAATGTCTGGGACTCTGAGCCGAACCAATTCATCACGGGTGTAACCCAAGCTGCGGCAAGCTTGCTGGTTAACGTCGAGAATTTGGCCGTGGACGTTGATTACATAAAAGGCATCTGCGGCTTGCTCAATTAAGGTCTTAAAGCGAGTTTCACTTTCCCTTAGCGCTTCTTCGGCCTGTTTGCGTTCAGTAATATCGTTGACTACGGCCAAAACACAGGTTTTGCCGCCAATTTCAATTTGCTCGGCGGAGTAAAGCACGGTTCGGATTTCTCCGGTTCGTCGCTGGAATTGATATTCTTGGTTGCGCACAAACCCTTCGGTTTTGATTCGGTGAATCATCGCAGCGCGGTGATCCGAGATGGGCCCCTGGGAGCTATTGCGGGTATCGGCCCATAACCCAATATCTAAGGCCGTTTTATCGATGACCTGAGGCAGTTCACTGCCGTGGAAGGCTAAAAAACTAGCGTTGGCTTCGATAATATGACCATCGGTCAATGTACTGAGGGTAATGGGGTTGGGGCTGGCTTGAAAAGCTTTGGAGAATTTTTCTTCCGATAGGCGCAAGCTAGCTTCTGCTTGCTTGCGCATGGCGATGGCGTCGACAATTTGGTAAAACATCTTTTCAAAAGCCGCAACCACATCTCCCAATTCGTCTTTGCGCTGGGATTGGAGGGATTTTTGAGTTGATTCAAACTGGAGCGATGCCGGATCGCAATCGTCCGTAATCGCCTGCCCGGCAGTGAGTAAATCGGTTCGCAGGCGCAGCACTGGCCCAATGATTAACCGCTCTAGAACGATCAATGCAGCACCCGTGACAAAAACGGAAATAATCAGTACTAATCCAGCGATCCGAAAAATAAACAAGATTATCTCTTGCCTAACCCAGGTGCTGTCATGGCGAATAATCGGGATATACCGACCCGTAAAGCGTTCTTCCAGGGGGGACATTTTCCAAACGGCATCGTAGCGGTTAGTGGCACGAGTGAATCGCTTGGTTTGGCCTCGATTGATTTCATCTATTGAAAGGTCTGGTGCTTCTTCAATGCTGCCGACCAGGCTGCCATCGGCCCGATAGAGGGCAATGCCCTTGACCACTGGATCCGCTAACATCTGTTCAAACTGGGCCAAGAGTTCCGGTTCCGTGTCGGCTATCCCACCCGCAGCTAAAATCCCTTCTCCTCGAGCTGTTGAGAGCTCTTTAAGATAATTCAACAGCTCTTGCTCACGTCGATAGACCGAAGGAATTAGAATAATTGCTTCAATCACCACAATGCTGAGGAATACCCACCCAACAATCCGTCGCGATAGGCGAGCTTTGATCAGGTCTTTCAAGGTACGTCGTAGCCGGGTTGCCACGGGTTGCAGAGCCTCCTTGTCAACGCTAGATTCGAGCGAATGATGCCATCTTAAACCCCAGACCTATAGATGCCGAACCAGAGACGAAGGGGGCGAACCCCATCGGCGTAGTTATCTTGAAAGGGCTAGACCAATCCAGAAGGCCATCGTCTTCAATGCCTGTGGGCAAATTGTACTGAACTTTTTTAACCGCTGAATTGATTGTTGTTAAGAGAATTTTGTTGTTTAGGCTACAGTTTCTGATTAAACCGGCTTCACTCGCATTAGCGTTTGACCGAACTCAACTGGATCTGAGTTTTCGACTAGGATTTCGACAATTTCGCCTGCGATTTCGGCTTCTAGTTCGTTCATTAGCTTCATGGCTTCAATAATGCAAACGGTTTGGCCGTTTTGAATGCGATCGCCCACGTCAACAAATGGGGGCTCATCTGGGCCGGGAGACCGATAAAACGTACCCACCATGGGTGAAGTGATTTCAAGTAGGTTGGGATCAGCTGATGGTGGAGGTACGGGACTCGGGAAAGGCGTGGACACTGCAGGAGTCGCTGGGGTTGAGGTTGGCAAGCTGGTGGGTAAAGGGCCAGCCGGTTGACTGCTGAGCGTATGGGTCTCTGAGACCACTAGGGGCGTTGCGGTTGACTGTTTGCGCAGGGTGAGCTCAAAATCGCCGCTTTTGAGCGTGAGTTCTGCAACGTCAGTCTGGTTAAGGGCTGCAACTAGATCTCGGAGTTCGCTAAAACTTAAATTCACTAAAATCAACTCCTGGGTTCACGGCGACCCGATGGATGCATCGGGGCCTTTGGGCATAGACCCATTGGGGCCTTTAGGCATAGGCTCATCGGGCCTTTGACGCGATGACGGGTTAGGACGATTCTCTGCCGAGGTAGGTATCGTTACGCGTGTCAACTTTGATCTTTTCACCGATGGAAATAAACAGCGGAACCATCACTTGGGCCCCCGTTTCAACGATCGCGGGCTTGGTTCCCCCGGTTGCTGTATCGCCTTTCACACCAGGATCGGTCTGGGTGACCTCTAGGACAACTGAGTTGGGCAACTCTACCTCTAGCACCTGCTCGTTCCAGCTGATCACGTTGACTTCCATTTCTTCTTTGAGATACTTAACGCGATCGCCCACTTGATCTGCCCTTAGCCTGACTTCCTCATAGGTTTCCATATCCATGAAGACGAGATCCTCACCATCACGATAGGTGTGCTGCATGGTGATTTTCTCGATCACGGCTTGGGGGACAGTTTCCCCAGCCCGGAAGGTGCGTTCAACTACGCTACCGGATTGAACATTTTTTAGCTTGGTGCGGACAAAGGCTGATCCCTTGCCAGGCTTGACGTGTAAGAATTCCACCACACGCCAAACAGAACCATCTAGCTCAATGCTGACACCGGTTCGAAAATCATTACTAGAAATCATGGCGCTGGCAAATTTTGGATGGAGAACAATGGGCACCTTATTTTACCGCTCAGAGGTTGTTTGAAAAGAGTATCTAGCGGCGATCGCCCCTTAGGTGATCATCAGGGTTCAAAGCTTTTTGCGAATGCTTTTTGCGCTCAAGGCTAGAGGTGAACCTCACTGTGGCAAGATCGGATAGGTACTTTTTGGCATCCCTGCTTTTAATTCCGCTCTTTCAGTTCTGCCTATAAAGCCCAATCGACCCCCAAAGCGTGACTAACCCAATGGCTCTCATTCAATATTCACTCAAAACGATCGCTCTCAGCTTGATCAGCTTCATTGGATTGATTGCGATCAGCTTGAGCCCCGGTGGGTTCTGGCAAGCCCCTGTCCAAGCCCTACCCCTAACGGCTGCGCCGTTGCCCACTGTGGTTGCCTACTTGCCGCCTGGCAACGCCATTACCGACGGGCAAGCCCTACTCCGCTATTCTCTACCCATCGACAATACAGAAATTCGTAAAGTCCAAGGGGATCTAGAAGAGATTTCCCAATGGCTACGGTCAAAGCGCTGGAGCCCGATTAAGCGCAACATTGGCAAAGCTGAACGGGTCTTGGGTCGAGGGCACGACAAAATCTTGGCAGATGTGCCTGAAGCCAGTAAGGCCGGGGTTGAGACGGTGCTAGACCAGCTGCAAGTGGGGCTACAACCCCTCCGGGATGCGGTTGAAGCCAAAGATAAAGAGCAGGTTTGGCTGCAGCGGGCGGCCCTACTCGATTTGGTGACCGTTATAGAAGAAGCGATGGTTGGCGACTTCCCCTTTGAAGTGCCAGTAGACTATAGCGACCTACCTCAACTCAAGGGCCGGGCCAGCGTTGAATTTGAAACGACTAAAGGCACATTAGTCGCCGTGATTGATGGTTACAGCGCGCCAGTTACCGGGGGGAACTTTGTAGACCTAGTGCAGCGGGGCTTCTATGACGGCATGGACTTCATCCGGGCAGAGGATAACTATGTGCTGCAAACAGGCGATCCAGCGGGTTCAGATGAGGGCTTTATTGACCCTAAAACGGGCGAATACCGGGCGGTTCCCCTAGAAATTTTGGTTCAGGGGGATGAAGAACCGGTCTATGGGGATACGCTAGAGTCTTTGGGACGTTATCTAGACGACCCTGTTCTGCCGTTCCAGGCTTTTGGCACATTGGGCATGGCTCGTCCCGGTAATGACCCCAATGGAGGATCCTCCCAGTTTTTCTTCTTTTTATTTGAACCTGAACTGACGCCTGCAGGGCTAAACTTGCTGGACGGACGCTACTCTGTCTTTGGCTACGTTGTGGACAACAAGGAAGTGCTAGATCAGCTGGGTCAGGGCGATCAAATCCTCAAAGCCCGCGTCGTGGATGGGTTAAATAACTTGGTGCAACCTGGCTGATGTCTGTGCCTACTGTTCAAGATTTAGGAGAAGTCGGGCTACTTGCCCATTTGAAACAATACTGTCCGCCAGAAGCCATTGGTGATGATGGGGCGTTGTTATTGCTGGCGGCTGGCAAATCAGCGGTGGTCAGCACAGATTTGCTAGTGGATGGCGTGCATTTTAGCGATCGCACCACGACGCCCTTTGATGTGGGTTGGCGGGCGACTGCGGCGAATCTGTCAGATCTGGCCGCAATGGGGGCGGAGCCCATTGGCATTACGATTGCGTTGGGGTTGCCGGGGGCGACGCCGCTAGATTGGCTCGATGGCTTCTACCAGGGTGTTGTTGCCTGTCTAAAAACCTTTGGCGGTGTAATTTTGGGGGGCGATCTGTGTCGTTCATCTACGCTAACGGTATCGATCACGGCTTTGGGACAACTGTTTGCGGTCAAAGCGCTGCGACGGGGGGCCGCGCAACCTGGGTACGCCATTGTGGTGACCGGGGGGCATGGGGCATCGCGGGCAGGACTTGAGCTTTTGCTCAACCCAGCGATCGCCTCTAGACTTAACCCTACTGATAAAGCCGCCCTGATTGAAAAGCACCAGCGACCCCGCCCTAGGTTTGACGTCCTACCGACCCTTGAAGACTGTTGGCGGCGGCAGCCCGCCAACCAGGGCATCGCGGCAATGGACAGCAGTGATGGGCTAGCTAACGCCATTGTGCAGCTTTGTCAGGCGAATGGGACAGGGGCGATCCTGAAGCGATCGCAACTCCCCAGTCCCCCCTGCTTTGGAGGCTGGCTCGATGCCAAACAAGCGATTGATTGGACGCTCTACGGGGGTGAGGATTTTGAACTGGTTCTAGCCATGCCGCCTGAAATGGCTGAAGCGTTTGTGGCGACTTTGGGGCCGCCCGTGTGCATTGTGGGGCAGATGGTAGACGACCGAGCGGTGCAGCTTATTGACGACGTGGAAGCAACAGGCACGATCGAACTGTCCCTCGATCAGGCCTTTCAGCATTTTTCAAAGGTGGAATAATGCTGAGACTCAAGATGACGAACGAATACTGTATGGCTAACCATTGATTGACATAAGGCTGAGGTTGATACTTAGTAAGAAATCTACATAGAAACCCTGTTCCAAGACATCACTGCATGGACGAGGTTGAACAGGTCATACGGGTTTTAGATGCAAATCTGTGCCCGATGGCGGCATGGGAGCAGGCAGGCTGTGGAGCATCCTTACCGCTGAAGTCAGCATCGGATCTTGTCGCGAAGCGCCTAAAAACTTACAGGTAAGGGCGAGGGGCTTCTCGCCCCGGTAGACACACTGCAATTCCTACCCCCGTTGCAACACCGACACGTTTCATGAAAGCGGAATGGCTGAGACCCGATTATGTTCATGTGCAGGGCGAGGGGCCTCTCGCCCCTACAGGTGTATTGCCCCCCCATTGCGTCTACAAATGGGGCATTGTGTCACGAATGACATCACAATTATTGGGAACTCTTGGGTAAATGCGCGATTGCCCAACTAGATTCCCACGTGAAGTATAGTCCCGACAAACATAATCGCCGTTCTATACGGCTAGAAGGCTATGACTATGCCTCTCCCGGAGCCTATTTCATTACCCTTTGCACCCATCAACGTCAATGTTTGCTGGGGCAAATTGTTGATAGCCAGATGCGGTTAAACGACTTTGGCAGAATTGTTGCTCAGGAATGGCAAAAATCTGCCGCAATTCGGCAGGAAATTGATTTTGATGCCTGGGTCGTAATGCCGAATCATGTACACGGGATCGTGTTGATTACATCGACGGATTCCCCAATGGGTGGTGTAGGGGCGAGGGGCCTCTCGCCCCTACGGACACATCAAAATTCCTATCCCCATCGCACCGACAAACGGGGCATTATGCCTTTAATGAAAACGCGATCGCTGTCTTCGTTCATGGCTGGATTCAAAACCATTACGACTAAGCGCATCAACATCTACCGAGATGCATCCGGTACCCCCGTTTGGCAGCGCAATTATTACGACCATATCATTCGTAATGAAACCGCCTTACACAACATTCGGCACTACATTCAAACGAATCCCCAACGTTGGCAAACTGATCAGTTGCATCCCGATAATCCATCTAAATGGTGAAAGCGCGATCGCAAAACGGTCAGTTTGCTCAACGTTAGTCATCCAATCTGGAACTGTTGCCATCCCTGCGACTCATAGCCAAACGTAATTGCCTGGGGATGGAAAATCTCTGCCAAAATTTCCAGCGAATCCACCAACCGTGGCCCTGGGCGATTGAAATACTGATTGCCGTCAACCAAATAAACCCGTCGGGTTTTAACCGCTTTGAGGTCATCCCAGTCAGGATGCTGAATCAACACCGCCATTTCAGTCCGCGTCTTTTCCATGTCATAGCCACAGGGCATGGCGACGATCACATCTGGATTTGCTGCCGTCAACTCTTCCCAAGTCATCCAGGGGGAATGTTTGCCGACGGTGCCAAAGCAGTTTTGTCCGCCTGCAAGCTGCACTAGCTCAGGCACCCAATTACCTGCGGCCATTAACGGGGCAATCCATTCAATACAGGCAACGGTGGGACGGTGTGCCAGCTCCTGGGTCACTGAAACACAGTGTTCAACGCGGCTTTGTAGGGCTGCGATCGCAGTTTCTGCCACTGCTAGCCCGGCGTCTCCGTCGATCGCCTGGGCAACAGTGCGAATATCGTGCCAAAGATCATTCAGCACTGCGGGTTGAAGCGACAAGACTTTGGGTGTTTGGGGCACCAGCGTAGCCACCGCCCGCGCAACCTCATCTAAGCTAACGGCACACACCTCACACTGGGCCTGGGTTAACACATGGGTCGGGTTCAGGGATTTTAGGCGCGCCAGATCGACTGTATAGACACTCAGGGCCGACTGCAACAAGTCGGTGACCCGTTGATGCACCTCCAAACTGCTGCCTTCAGGATTGAACTTGGGTGCAGTGCAAATCGGTAACCCTTCAACTCCGGGAGGATAGTCACATTCATGGGAGCGCCCCACTAAGCGATCGCGCCACCCCAAACAATCCACAATTTCTGTTGCACTGGGAATTAAAGAAATGATTCGGCAAGCAGAGGCTGTCATAACAGAGCAATCAGTGGGCAAAGGTGTGTGATCTAGTGAAATAGGCAGAGATTTACCCTAAACTTAACCGAATTAAGCAAAGCTATTGCATTGATCCCCAATGGCACTAGAATGTAGAGCCTGATATCGCAAGCGTAATTCGTTTTTGGTGCAATACCGTTATGGCCTATATCGTTGCAACTACCAACATGAAGGGGGGCGTTGGCAAAACGACGCTGACGGTTAACCTTGCCGCATGTCTTGCCAAGAATCACCAAAAGCGAGTGCTGGTCGTGGACCTCGACACTCAAATCAGCGCTACCTTGAGTCTGATGTCACCCCCAGACTTTGCCAAACGGCGCAAAGAGAAACGAACCCTGCGTCACTTGTTTAACCAGGTTCTCTATCCTGATAAGTATGCCCTGCGGCCAAAGTCTGAAGTCATTCGACCCAGTATCCCTGATGCGCCGTCAACAGCCCCTGCAATTGTGACTTATCTGGGCAATGTCAAAGGGTTAGACTTGTTGCCCGGCGACATCGAACTCTATGACGAATTCTTAGTCTCCCAATTAATTCACGAAAAGACCAATGCCCTCGGCAGTGCTGGAGATTTTGAGCAGACTTGGAATCAGCTGGAGCACAAGCTGGTACGCTCGATCTTAGCCCCGATTATGGATGACTATGATTTCATCATTCTTGATTGTGCACCGGGATACAACCTGCTGACTCGCAGTGGCCTGTTGGCAAGCGACTATTACCTTTTGCCCGCGCGGCCAGAGCCCCTCTCTGTGATTGGCATTCAACTATTGCAGCGCCGGATTGAACAATTGCGCCTCAACCACAAAAATGACCCTGGCGACAGCATGGAGTTGTTGGGCATTATCTTCACCATGGCAGGCAACCTTTTGACCGGTCGCTATTACCGCAAGGTGGTAGATCGGGTCCGCGAAGAATACAGTGGGGAAAAGCTATTTAAGACTAAGGTACCGATGGATGTGCGTGTGGCTAAAGCGGTAGATAGCTATCTGCCGGTCACCTTGACCGATCCAGAGGCAACGGCTTCAAAAGCGATCGCTCAACTCACCCGAGAATTTCTGCATAAGGTACAGATAGCCTTGGGCAGCAAATCTCAAAAGTCAAAACTGAGCCTAGCAGAACTTGAGTGAGCACATTTCACGTTTTTCAGGCAGAATAGCCATAAGGGAAACTACGTACGCATTTGTGCGAGGGAAATTATGGGTCTTTATCGTAATCATGACACGCTAGAAGAGGGGCCACGGATTCAGTGGTTCTCCTGGATTAAAATGGTGATTGCCTTATTAGTCGTCGGGTATTTCGTCGCTCAAATTCGCGGCAGAATGGCAAATGATCCCAATCTGCGATTGGATGAAGGTGAGGAAGTCAGCCAAGTTCTCCCAACTGAATTGTAGAAATATACGGGTATAGTGGGCTCCAACCCTTTATGAGTTAGTTGATTGTGGTGATGGTGACAACGTTGCCTTCAGAATCGACTTTGCAAGACCCATAGTCCGTTTCGCTAACCTGCCAAAGCAGCAAGAAAGTGCCGTCCTCCATCAACGTGGAAGAGGTTATATTAATTTGCTTGCCGAGTTCTTTTTCTAACGCCGTTTGACATCCTGTTATAGCCGTTTCAAAGCTGGGTTCAACCGGGTCAGCTTCAGCAGTTGGGGGCGAGGACGCCAACGTATCCCTAGCAGCAGGTCGAGCTGTTTGGCCTGACGTTTCCGGCTGTTGGCAAGCATTGACGCCCACTAGGGAAAGGGCAACTAAGCCCAAGAATACACATAAAACACGCGGCATGGCGGTTACGGCTACGGGATAGATTAGAGCTTGAATGACTCAAACGGTTTATATAGTGTTCCGAAGCGGGCTAACTGGATCTGGAAAGAAGTATCGCCCACAAGCCATTGTGTAGGGGTTTAGTGTTTGGCGTGATTGCTATATTGCCCGTGGACGCTGACGCCATAGGGAACCAGATAAGTGAGTAGGGCAGAAATCCAGCGATCGCGGTTCATATTACCCGCCATTAAGGCACTCCCGTGGTTAATCAGTAGCAGCATGGAACCGACTACCAGAGATACTTTGACCCCGGTGCTGACAAAAGCCGGATTGCCTAATGCGGCGAGATAACCTTGAACAAACTGAATCTGTTTCATACTGTTGCCAGGTTTAAGTCCACAATGTCGCAGCCTGGTTGTAGGTGAAAGGTCTGCAACCCAACTTGCTGGGCCCCTTCGATGTGCTGGCGCGTATCTTCGATGAACAAGGTGCGGCTAGGGTTGAGATTGTGATTTGCAATCACCGTCTGAAAAATGCTGGGCTTGGGTTTGCGATCGCCCATCAGATGCGAATAGTAGACTTGTTCAAATAGATCAGCTAAATCGGAGATTCGATCGCCGTGAGCCGCTGCAAAAATGGCGTCAAACTTGGCTTTGTGGATCCTATTGGTATTGGACAGTAAAAAGATCCGTTTGTGCTGCCTTAGGACTTGCAGCAGGTCAATGCGCGATCGCGGAATGTCAAGCAACATTGCATTCCAGGCATCATCAATGGCCTCGTCGGTAGCCGTATTGATATTGAGTAATTGACGCAGCCCGTGGCGAAAGGCATCGGCACTGATTTGCCCTGTTTCAAACTGATCAAATAGGGGGGCTTGGCGGTGTTGGGTGTAAAGCAATCGCACGTCAAACCCGCACAGACGGCTAAAGGCGTCTAGCGTATTTTCATAGCGAATATTGATGATCACGCCGCCGAGATCAAAAATAACGTTGTCGAAGGTTTTGGGGTCGGGGGGTTTGGGGTTTGGAGTTTGGGGTTTGGGCAAAGGAGGTTCGGTAGCAATAGATTGGGATTTGAGGGTACCCATAGTGATACCAGACAGTTATTAACAGGAACGATTAGAATAGGCGCAATCTCTCCACCAGCTAGGATTGTGCAGTTGTGCTCTCTCCCTTAGATCCTTCCTTTGATTATTCCCAGGGGATGTCCCCCAATGCAAGCCAAAATATAAGCCCAGATACTGGGCTACAAGTAAAAGCCAACCGCGTCCCTGGTCCCGATCAGTTTTTAGTGTGCGGGTTAGGGAGTCTAGGGCAGCACTGCGTTGCCAACCTAAAAACCTTTGGTGTTCAAGTTAGCGCCATTGAGCTGGCGAAGCCCGACTATTGGGAAGTGTCCGACCTGCCGGAACTCCTAGAAACCCTATTGATTGGCGACTGTTGCCGGGGCGATGTCTTGCTGAAAGCTGGGGTTGAGCGTTGCCGCGCCATCTTGCTGGTAACTGATAATCAGCGGGTCAATCTAGAAGCGGCGTTAACTGCACGGGTGCTCAATCCCCATATTCGCTTGGTGGTGCGTTCTGACAAGCAAAATCTTAACCGAGTGTTGGGGTCACAACTGGATAATTTTGTTGCCTTTGAACCCTCCCAGCTGAGTGCCTCTGCCTTTGCCTTGGCTGCTGCCGGAGAAAACTTGGTGGGGTATTTTCAGCTAGGCGGCTATCGATTTAAGGTCATCAGACGTCGCATCGGTCAGGAGCACCGATGGTGCAATCGCCGCCAGCTCAACGAAATTGACAATCGCACGCGCCGCCTACTACGCCACTTTGCAGCCCATCCTGACGGACTAAGCCCGACACAGATTAGCGAGTCGATCGACCCCTCCAGCGCCTCGGCCCAGTTTTATACTTGGTTGCCCAACACCACGGTGCGGGCAGGGGATACGGTGATTACCTTAGAGGTAGAGCCAGCGCGAATGCCACTGAGCAACCCGGTGGGGAATAAAGGGCTGCGATCGCACTCAATGAGCCCACTCAAAACCCTACAAAATTGGCAAGAATGGCCTAAAGCGATCGCCGATTTTTGGCGTGTGAGCTATGGTCAGCAAATTCGCCGGGTTGCGATTTTGTGCAGCCTGACCATCTTTGCCTTGGTTCTAATCGGCACTGGGCTGTTTTGGCTATATTCTCCCGATATTTCCTTACCCGATGCCTTTTATGTCACGGTAACCCTCTTGCTGGGGGGCTTTGGTGATGTTTTCAGCGAAGTTACCCCCTCGCTGACTTACCCCTGGTGGTTGCGATTATTTAGCCTCAGCTTGACCCTGGCCGGTACTGCCTTTATCGGCGTTATTTACGCTCTGCTAACCGAGAAACTGCTGGCTCTAAAGTTCCAGTTTTTGGCGCGTCGTCCCCCCGTTCCCCAGCGGCAGCATGTGGTCGTCATTGGCCTGGGGAATGTCGGTCGGCGGGTGATGGGCATTTTGCAAGAGCTCCAACAGCAGGCTGTTGCGATTACCCACCACGACGTTGAAGCCGAAATCTTGCCCCAAATGCCAATTATCGTCGGTGAAACAACCACTGCCCTTGAGCAGGCGAACCTCAGTCAGGCTAGAAGCGTCATTGCCGTGGGCGAAGACGAAATTCAAAATCTAGAAGTTGGGTTGATGGCTTACCGAGCTAACTCCAACTGTCGCTTGATCATTCGCACTTATGACCAGCGCTTTAGTGATAAGGTGGCCCAACTGTTTCCTTATGCACGGGTATTATGTGCCTCAGCTCTGTCAGCAGAAGCTTTTGCTGGGGCTGCTTTTGGTGAAAGTGTGGTGAGCTTGTTCCCGCTGTATAACCAGACGATTTTGGTGACCCAATACACCATCGAAACCGGGGACACACTCGATCGGTTACTGCTGTCCGAAGTGGCCTATGGGTATGGGGTCGTGCCTATTCTCTATCAACATCCGGGGGATTCCGATGCACTGATGCCCTCTGATGATCTGCGACTACAAGACGGCGATCGCCTGTTAGTTCTCGCCACGATTCGCGGTCTGCGGCGGATTGAACAGGGTAAACGGGTTGTTCAGCAATGGCAGGTTGCCATCGACAAAGCGCTCACCCAGGACGCCCAGTTTGATGGCGCATCCGAGATTGCCTGCGTATCAGGATGCGATATTAGCGAAGCCCGTAGCTTTATGAAAAGTCTGCCAGGTACCTTTCCCCACAAGCTCTATCGCCACCAAGCCTTGCGATTGGTACGACAGTTGCTCCGGCGGCAGGTGCAAGCGCGCGTTATTCCCCTAGAAGATATCACCGTGTTTCAACCCCGCAAATTTCCTGGCTTGTAGCTGCTAACTACTCGTCCAGCACAGCGAATTTGACTGTGATAGGTTTGGCTGATTGGGTCACTCAGATCCCAAATGGAATCGATCCCAATCCCATTGCGGCCTTGGTCTTTGCCTGAACTATGGATATAGCGGCCTGCCCCGAAATAAAGGGCAACGTGGGTCGTTTTCTCTGGGGTACCGAAGAAGATTAAATCGCCGGGTTGCAGGGCGATCAAGTCCATCCGCTGGGTAAAGGCTTCTTGTTGGTAGGCGTCGCGGGGCAACCGGATGCCTGCGCTGGCAAAGGCTGCTTGTACTAACCCAGAACAGTCAAAGTTGGGGGCTACGGTGCCTCCCCACAAATATTCATTGGGTTGGGTCATGGCCCGTTGGGCATAGGCGATCGCTTGGGGTAAGCATTGTTGAATCGCTTCTGCTGTCAATACTGGGGCTGCATAGGGTTGGGTTGCTGGGGCAAGGTGAGGCAAATCTGCGATCGCCAGCCAACCCCCATAGTCATCGTCACAAAGCTGTACCTGAACTGCGGATGAGTCAGCTGTCGGTAAGGCCAGAAAACGTAGATGGCGACCTTGGGCGGCTTGCGTAACGAGGCTGGTGCAGGCTTCAGATTTATAGAAATTCAGCGATCGCAGACAGACATGCTCCTCAGGGGAATGCGCCCTAGATAGTTGAGGAACGGTGAGGTTGCGCTGGATTCTATCAGGACTGACCATAGTATTTCCTTCTAATTCCTAAGCGCCGCTGAGCCGCTGATAGGCTGTAGCCAACCCCGCTTCATCCCCGACGTTGCCTGGAAATAGCACCACGGGCAGATTGGGAAACTGGGCATGGTTATCTGGCGTTCGCACGATTGAAACCCCCGGCAAAATTTGCCCCAGCAGTCGAGCGGTCCGCAAGGCTAACCCCTGACTGAGGGTATCGTTTGAGGTAATCCCCCCCTTGCTGATCAAAAAACCAATGTCGGTGGGCAATCCCTTTTCAATCTCCATCAGCAGGGCTGAAACGCGGATGCCAAACGCGAGGCGGGTTTGAATATCGTCAAAGGTAAGTTCTTTCCGGCTGGTGTAGACCACCGGGGTTTTACCTGCGGCGTGGACTTGATGCACCTGAGCTAAGGTTTCTTGCAATAACTTTTGATATGGGTCTGCGTCATCTGCTTTGCCGCCATTGGAGGACTGGGGCTGATCCCTAGTCTGCAACCGAGCCACGTCAACTTCAAGCCCAACCACGCTGGGCAGTTGCAGCAGGGTGTTTAACTGCTGGGTAGTTTTTTTCACGTGGGAGCCGACAATAATAGCGCCGGGTTTGCTGTCGCGGGTGTATTGGGCCATGGCCTCGGCTGCCACGGGTTGTGGCGGTAGAGCTGCTAGAGCGGTCAAAATACTGGCAGCACTGCGAAACAAAAATTTCTTGCCTTGGGCAGCGGCGTTCAGCAAATCTTGGGCAAAGCGATTTAGATCCGCTTGGGTTTCGCCATCGACGGCGACGCAAACATTGTTTTGGAGCTGCATTAAGCGGTTCAAACAGCCTGACCGTAAGTCTGCCAGCAAAAACCGTTCCACTTGGCTGGCTGCAATTCGGCCTTGCGTCTTCTCTTCGACATAATCGGGTAGGTAGCTGGTGCTGTAGCCAAACACTGAATCTTTGGCAAATTCGGTGTTATGAACCGGAACATCCTGGCCATCAACCTTGAGATAGTGCACGCTATCACGGGTCACCCGTCCCCCTTCAAAGAAGGCAGGGACTAAAAAGTGGGCATCAAATGGGCCAAGCTCTTCTGCGATCGCGTCTGTTTCAATCGGGTAATGTCCCCGTAGGGTTGAGTCTGAGCGACTAACCACTAAATAATCTTGGATGCCTTCTAGGGCGATCGCTTGCTTGAGGTTGTGACAGACTTCCCGCGTCGTGATATCGGCAACCTCAGCCGGTAAGGCACGGGTATTGGTCAAGATAAAAAAGATGGGCGATTCGTCTTTTAACCCCAGCTGCAGCGTTGCTACATCCCAAGCCATCAGTAGCAAACAGCCGTGTACGGTTTGCGACCCAGTGGGATCATCATCTAATACGATAATTTTGGGTTTAGAAGACATTCAAGGCACAGCCAAAACCTTCGTATGCACATTACCATTTTGCAGGCGCGTTCAGATTTATGGGGCTGCCAGTACCCTGCCCATCACGATTGAACCGCCCCAATATTGGGGCGGTTCAGGTTTTGATTTGGTTTTGATTTATAGATAATGACTGATCAAAGCAGAACGCCTTTGAGTGAGTGCTTCGAGATTATGACGTCCTTCTGGATAGGCACAACGACGATTCAAACAATCTGGTTACAGCAGCAACAACATCACCACCAGCAACAAGATCCCCATCACGCCGACACCAAACGGTCCTATCGGTTGGTAGCCATCTAATTCAAACCGAAAACGACAGTTGAGGCAGGCGTAGGTGGTCGGGTCAATTTGAACCACGGATTTATGACTGCAATGGGGGCAGTCAATCGGCGCATGGGGCTGATGAGGGTCATAGGGATACGTAACAAAACTCCTAAAGCATCAACAACCAGACGGTCACAACCCATATAAATGGGGGTAAATTGCATGTATGACATTTATACATACAATTTATATATAAAACAAAAAAACTACATACACAAGATCTCTAGCAAAAATCACCGAATGATTTGTCATTTCAAGACATTGTGAAGTTTTCTTCAGGCTATGTCGCCATACAGATTGGGTATGATTGTATATATGGCTAAGCCCGTTAGGCATTTCTCTCGAATGTGCCTAATAGTTTGACTGGATTGGGGCTGAGGGGTAGCGCTGCGTGTCTTCGAGCGATCGTGCTCCATGCCGCTGTCAGCGATTGCATGTTCTAACGTCATAGATGTATAGACATGTATTTACAAGCTAGCCCCATTTGATAGGATGAAGGTTCGGAGG
Source organism: Cyanobacteria bacterium P01_A01_bin.123 (assembly GCA_039815185.1). Classification (GTDB taxonomy): domain Bacteria; phylum Cyanobacteriota; class Cyanobacteriia; order Phormidesmidales; family Phormidesmidaceae; genus JBCBZT01. The sequence goes on from JBCBZT010000012.1 coordinate 73,918, forward strand.
TTCTCAAGCTGTCTAATGCTATGCCGTTAGAACAGTTGGGGCCGTTTTGTGCGTGTGTGTTGAGTACCTTTTGTAATGAGTAGTAAGAAGTTGTATAGCTTTCGGTTGCCCATCGATTTAGTCGATCAGCTGCGAGAACAGGCAGATCAACTAAATACCTCTGTCACCCAGATCGTAGTTCAGTTTATGGAGCAGGGGTTAAAGGGGGGCGTGGGCGATCGCCTCAAGTCCCTAGAAGAAGAAATCCGCGAAATGAAAGCGCGACAGCTGGCAGCGACCCAGAAGAATGGTGAAACTCCTCAGGCATACCAGGTTCGCCGGGCAGATCACCATCCCCCAGAGGGTTTTACAGAAGGCTTTTCAGAAGGGTTGCCAGGAGAGTTATCTGAGTCAGAACCGTCTCCTGCTCAGTTAAAGCACGAGGTCAATAGCATCCGAGCCGAGTTAAATTCTTTGAAGGAAATCTTAAAAGCCCGTTAAAGCGCTGGCGTACACAGTTAGAATCGGTCAACTTTCTAACTGTCCGCGTCTACGGGTTTTCTACCATGTTGGCCGTCTCAAACGAGTCTAGCCACGGCTTCCATGCTGTTCTTGTTACCGCTAATGTGTTTCAAAATTGCTTGCCCAAGCTTAAGCAAGACGTTGCTCTCAATATCGCGCTGCTGGATGGATTTCTAAGGCATCCCATCCGCTGGTATGTTTCAGAAGTTGATTACCAGATGATTGCGCTGTACTGGCGTCTATTTGGCGACCCGTCCTGCGAATCGGCATACCTGGGGATGTTCAAGCAAGTTCGGTTCTGCATGGTCAATGCCGCGATTCAAGCCGAAGCTCGGCACCATCCGATGTCCAGCGTCTCAGACTCGATTCGGTTGGCCTGTGCCATTGACCGTCAGGTTGATGCCTTAGTGACTTGGGAACCCGATCACTTCACCCGTAATCCCGAAGACCACGACCAGGTTTCTGAGCATGGTTTCTTTGACTATCACCTTTCCTCAGAAGTCTTCTCAGAAGATGCTGATCTTGAGCCAGTGGTAAAACTAGATGACAGCGAAGCCACAGCCGAGAAACCCTGCATCCGGATTTTTTCTGTGAGGGCCTTTTCCCAAAGGCTGGTTTAAAGCCACACGCGCATCTAAACCTTGAGCCACACCCAGCGAATAAATATAGCGCTGGCCAGCTTGCTTAATGCACCGAGTGCCGCTGAGATGCTCAGTAAACAAGTAATCTGGCTCGCAGTAGCGCACAAAGCTTTGTGGCTGCTGCCATCAGTCCGGGGAGCCGAATATCAGATCCGGTCTGAACGCGATTAGTATAGCTGGCCAGCTTGCTTAAGACATCTAGTATCTATCGTTGGAATACTTGGCATACAAGCAATCTGGCTCACAGTAGCGCACAATGCTTAATTATGGCGATCACCATAATTAAGCATTGAGATAGGCAATTGTCGCATGTGAGAATTGTCTATTTCAATGCTTGAAGGTTGTCGAAAATGCAAGTGCTGCTTACGATGGACGGAGTATAGCTTAACAATATGAAAGTATTACTTGTCTATCCGCTGTTTCCAAAAAGCTTTTGGTCTTTTGATAAAACCCTAGAGCTGGTTAATTTTAAGGCACAGCTTCCTCCCTTGGGGATTATCACCGTCGCAGCTATACTGCCCCAGCATTGGGAGTTCAAACTGGTTGATCGCAATGTTCGCGAGATCACCGAAGATGAGTGGGCTTGGGCGGATGTGGTGTTGCTATCTGCCATGATTGTGCAAAAGCCCGATCTGATGGATCAGATTGCCGAAGCCAAGCGCCGAAATAAGCTGGTTGCCGTGGGTGGGCCTTACGCCACAGCGTTGCCCAACGAAGTGGAAGGATCCGGGGCAGACTTCTTGATTTTGGACGAAGGGGAAATTACCCTACCGATGTTTGTTGAGGCGATCGAACGGGGCGATCGCGCAGGTAAGTTTCGATCCGGCGGTGAGAAACCCGATGTCACGATTACCCCAATCCCGCGCTACGACCTGCTAGAACTTGACGCCTATGCCGAAATGTCGGTGCAGTTTTCGCGCGGATGTCCATTCCAGTGTGAGTTTTGCGACATCATCGTGCTTTACGGTCGTAAGCCCCGTACCAAAGAGCCAGAGCAGCTGCTAGCCGAACTCCAATGTCTTTACGATCTGGGTTGGCGACGCAGCATCTTTATGGTGGACGACAATTTCATTGGCAACAAGCGCAACGTCAAGCGCTTGTTATCGGCTATGAAACCTTGGATTGCAGACCACAACTATCCCTTCTCGTTTGCGACTGAAGCCTCCGTCGATTTGGCTCAAGACCCTGAGCTGATGCAGATGATGGTGGACTGCAACTTTGGCACCGTCTTTTTGGGCATTGAGACCCCAGATAGTGATAGTCTCACCCTGACCCGCAAATACCAAAATAACCGTGATCCCCTAGCCGAAGCTGTAAAGTCCATCGCTCGCGCTGGGTTGCGGGTAATGGCCGGATTTATTATTGGCTTTGATGGTGAAAAAACAGGGGCTGGACAGCGAATCGTCAACTTTGTGGAAGAAACTACGATTCCCACAGCCATGTTGAGTATGCTGCAAGCCCTACCTGACACGGCCCTTTGGCACCGATTGGTCAAAGAGGAGCGGTTGCTTTCTGGGGAGGTCGATGGCAACCAGGTAATGTTGATGAACTTTGTGCCGACTCGCCCCTTGGAAACCATTGCCAAGGAGTTCATTGAGGCGTTTTGGCAATTGTATGACCCGATCGCATTACTCAATCGCAACTATCGCCATTTTTTGATTTTGGGTGAGGGGCAACGAGAACGCTACAAGGGCAGCGGGCGCAGTCAATCAGCGGGTACCCCAGATATCAACTGGGTGACGATTCGCGCCCTATTAATTGTCTGTTGGCGACAAGGAGTCGTCCGCAAAACTCGTTTGCGCTTCTGGCTCAATTTGATTAGTTTGCTGTTGAAATATCCTGAGGTGGTGGGCAACTATCTGGGAGTTTGTGCTCAAGCCGAACACTTTGTCGATTTCCGCGAACTGGTGTCGTCGCAAATTGAAGCTCAACTAGATGCCTATCTCGCTCAGAAGGCCAAGCTGGATCAAGAGAAGGTTAAGGTACTTGCAGCTTAGGCTACTCAGCGGGAACTGCTTGCTGAGGGGCTGTCATCAACTAAATCGTTATGCTGACTGCCGATTCGATCCCTAAATATGGCGCTGGCCAGATTGCTTAATGCACTGACTATTGCTGGGATGCTTAGGATGCAAGCAATCTGGCTCGCCGCAGCGCACAAAGCTTTGTGGCTACGGCTATCCCTAAGCAAAGACCAGCTCGTTTACATCTATCAGCGCTGCTGGAAGCGTATTTGCATTACACCAGGCATTAACTGTTTGAGTAAACAAATCGGGCATCTCGAAAAACCATCCGTGGCTTGCATCCGGTACTAGATATCCCTCACCTTGAGGCATTGCATTGGCAAGGACGGGGAGAGATTCGTGTACCAGATGAAAGTCGTGTTCTCCAGAGGTGATTAGCGTTGGATGATGGATATTGTTGATGTTAGCGGGCATCTTGTAGCGGCTTGCTTCAAGCAAGACATCTAGCATGGTGTTCCCGACGGCGTGCGTCAGCTCACTGTGATACCGCTTGAACGTACAGTCAGGAATTTTCATCGCTTGGACGTTGAGCTTAATGATGAAGTCTGTTGTGAGCCACGAATTCATTAGAGGGCCCATGAGTTGAGTCATCCATATCATCGGGTGTCGATTGGGTAGAGGAAAAGCAGTAATGCCACTCAAAATCACCCGCTCAGCTACCTGGGGATAGCGAGATAGCAGTTGGAGTGCGACGTAAGCCCCTAAAGATACGCCCACAATATGTGCTCGGCCATGGGTAGCCCGTTGCTGGATTACCTCAGCAATCAGATAGGCGGTCTCATCCAGCGATCGCCAAGGCGTTTGGCTGCTCTGGCCATGCCCTGGCAAGTCAGGCGCAAGACAATTGAAGTCTGTGAGGTGCACCATTTGGGTTTGCCACATCCTGCTGCTGGCACCTGCACTGTGGAGAAAAATAATTGTAGGCTTGGCGCGATCGCCAGCGTCTTCGACATGGAGGGAAAGCGTCATGGTTCTCGAAAAAGTGGTAGGGGCACTGGTCAGGATTGGATAGGAGGTACGCATCGCAACTTGCGATGCGTACCTCTTAGGCTTAATTCACTTTGGCAGCGAAGATTTCCTGACCGGCTTGGTAGAGGGTAAAGCCATTAACGGTTCCCTCTGTTGAGACATCAAACCTGATGGTGATGTTATCCATCTGAGCAAAGAATTCAGTCTCTGAGGTGGGATACAGGGTAAATGATTCCTGCCCTGTTGCCTGGGCGATCAACTGATCATCCTCAACCCTAATATCCACCTGCATTTGGGGCAATAGCTGGTAGGTACCGACATAGCGGTTATAAATCTCTGGATCAACCTCAACGCTTTCAGGTGCTGCTGTGCTGACTGTTACCGTATCAATGTCCACCGTGAGCGCTTCTAGCTGCGCCTGCAATTCTGGAGACATCTCGGATTGATATCGCCCACCTAGGTGTTCAGCAAAAAAGCGTTCTAGGGCGGCAATCATCGCCAACCGATTTCCTTCTTTACGAAAACCGTGACCTTCATCGGGGGCGATCAAGTATTCGACTGGATAACCCAAATCTCGCATTGCAACCACAATTTGATCTGACTCAACTTGCTTGACGCGTGGATCGTTAGCCCCTTGAACCACCATTAAGGGAGCCTGAATTTGATCGGCAAAAAACAGGGGAGATTGAGCTTCTAATCGGGTGCGATCGCTAGGATCATCTGGATCACCTAGGCGCAGCGTAAAAGTTGCTCTGAGAGAAGCCCAGTAGGGCGGAATTGAATCGAGCAGCGTAATTAGGTTAGACGGGCCAACCACAGATGCTCCAGCCGCATAGAGATCAGGGGTGAAAGCTAATCCAGCTAACGTTGCATAACCCCCATAGGATCCCCCGAAGATGCCGACTCGCTCTGGATCGGCGATGCCCTGATCGATTAGATACTGCACGCCATCAGTGATGTCATGCTGCATCGCGCCCGTGCCCCATTCGTGGTTGCCGGCGTTGAGAAAGGCTTTGCCGTAGCCCGTAGACCCCCGGAAATTAGGTTGGATTACAGCGTAGCCTCGGTTTGCCAAGAACTGGGCAAAGGGGTTGTAGCCCCAAATATCCCGTGCCCAAGGTCCCCCGTGGGGCATGACAATGACGGGCAAATTTTCTGGGGGCATGCCGGGGGGCAGCGTTAGATAGGCTGGAATTTCCAAGCCGTCGCGGGCGGTGTAGCGGATGGGCTGCATGGCCCCTAGCTCGTAAGCCCCTAGCTCGGGTCGAGAATCGTAAAGCTTCTCTACGGTTTGAGCGGTGCGATCGAATAAATACACTGAACCGGGATTGACGTCACTTTGAATCCCGATTAAGGCCAGTTGATCATCACGGGTGACGGATTTGAGGGATATCTCATAGTTGGGAAATTGCTGGTTGAGAAACGCTAGATCGCTTGCCAGTTGCTCGGTTTTGGGATAAATGCGGACGCGATCGCCCACATAAGACGTCGCGATTAGCTCATCGGTAGCCTCAGAAAAAACGGCCCCACCAAAGTCTACCTGGTTGTCGGGATCCGTTTCTATAATCTGGCTTTGCCGGGTGTCCAGATTAAACAGCTCTAGCTGAATCAGGTTGACATCTCGATTGGTTGCGAGATACACCTGCTGGGGGTTTCGATGAAACCGGATGGGATAGCAGGTATCTTCAATCTCGCAGCTATACACTGGCGTTAACCTGCCATTTTCGACCGCTAGAATTTCGTTTCCCCCCGCTACGCTCTGGCGATAGGCAAGGCGCACATGACCCTCCAAATCAGTGACCCAAGAACCGATCCGCTGATCATTCTGAATAATCAGCGTCCGCTCACCCGTCGTCAGATCTAAGCGATAGACATCGTGGAATTGCGGGTCGCGATCGTTAAGACCAATGATGATCTGGTTTGGGGTTTGCTTAGGAACCGCGTAAATTTGCACCTGAACATTGTCTATAGGGGTCAGATTGCGGGTTCCACTGCCGTCTAGCGCCCCAGGTTCAGCAGCATAGATGTGAAAATTCTCGTCGCCCCCCTTATCTTGAGCATAGAGAATGTAGCGACCATCGGCACTCCAAAAATAGACGATAATGGGGCTTTCTCCGTCGGCGGTGACGGGGCGGGCAGCGGCCATCGGTTCGTCTATGCCCTTCACCCAAACATTCATCACCCCGTCTAGCGGTTTTTGAAACGCCAAAAATTTGCCGTCTGGTGACAGTTGGGCTCCCGTAATCTCTGGATCGGCAAAGAACAGCGCTCGATCGATTAGGGGGGGTTGGGTGCTAGAGGCTTCGTTGGCGATCGCGGCCGTTGTCGTTAACGGTTGGGGTGTATTGCTGAAGCCAACCCCCATCAAGCTCATAGACACGATGGCCAAACCTGCACTTAGTTGGAATCGCTTCATCACAAACAGTTTGCTCCAAGAATTTTTGATGTGATGCAAATCTAACAAGACTCGTGCAGCCCTTTCTATATCGGGAAGTCACGGGTATGGATGACTTTTGTCATAGGGATTTGGCTGCATGTGCCCTAGGATCAAGACACTACTGATTCATCAATCTGCGGTCAAAGCGATGACAGGTCGGGCAGTGCCTAAGGTTCCCACAACGATTAATTCGATTCCCAAAATACTGCTCTACGTAGAGTGGGCATTTTTGGTGATGGTGACGCTGCGCGTCCTCTTTCCCATCCTTTATGAGCCCATTCCCTATGAGGTTAGTGGTGGTGACTATCTTAATTTTGGTGTGTTTGGCATCTTAGCGATTCTGAGCTTTTGCTTTCCCATCCACCGGCCGATGTGGCAGCGGCAAGTCTATATTTTTGTCGAGATTGCTTGTTTGTTACCCACTCGAATGTTTAGTGATTGGGGGCTAGACCCTTTTCTTTACGTATTTCTGGTAAAAAGTGGGTTCTTGCTGCGTCGTCGCGATGTCATTATCACAGCTATCTTGGCTGGCATTGCCTGGCATTTTAGTTTGGCTTGGTGGTTGACTCATCACCTGTCAACGCCCGTCGAACAGATTCAAGAACAGGTACAAATTCAGATTCAAGCGATTCAAGAAGTTCCTCAACTGCTGGTGATCGATGCTTTGTTTAATAACATCGTGATTTATGTTCCTTTTAGCCTGCTGATTATTTTGCTTTGTCTGACCTTGGTGTCTGAACGCAAAAGCCGTCAGCAAGCGGCAGGGTTAGCAGCGGAGGTCGAAGGGCTCGCAGCCGATTTAGAGCGTACTCGCATCGCCCGAGATATCCACGATTCTTTGGGACATACGTTGACGACCCTAGACGTACAGCTAGAACTGGCTCAAACCCTGCATACGGCTAATCCCGATCGCGCCCTGCAGGCGCTAAATCGGGCTAAGGTGCTAGCGAGTCAGTCACTGCAAGAGGTGCGCCGTGCCGTTTCGACAATGCGACAGGGGAGATTTGACCTGAGCGCTGCACTAGATGCCTTAGTTGAACAGATGAATCAGTCTCAAGCGTTTCAGGTCGATTCCCAAATCAACTTGCCCCAACTACCCCTGCAGGTTAGTCAGCAGCTTTATTTGATCGTCAAAGAAGGGTTGACCAATATTCAAAAACATAGCCGGGCAACGACGGTGAATCTTTGGGCCCAAACGACCCCAGAAGGGATTTCTGTGGGGCTTACGGATAATGGCGTTGGGTTTGAGGCCCAGCTTACCAGCTCAGGCTTTGGTCTCCGGGGGATGCAAGAGCGGGTGCAGCTCTTAAAAGGCCAGATGAAAATTAACAGTGCGGTTGGCAAAGGCACGTTAATTCAAGTGACGATTCCACAATGATTCAGATCTTACTGGTAGACGATCAACCCCTTTTTCGAGAGGGGCTTGCCTCCTTATTAGCCCTGGAGGAAGACTTTGAAATTGTGGGCGAGGCTAACCATGGGCAGGAGGCGATCGCGTTGGCAGAACAGCTCCAACCCGATGTGATTTTGATGGACGTGCGGATGCCGGTTTGCAATGGTGTGGATGCCACTCGCGAAATCAATCGCCGCTTCCCGTGGATTCGGATTTTGGTGCTAACCACCTTTGATGAAGACGAGTATGTGTTTCAGTCTTTGGAGGTGGGGGCGCTGGGCTATTTGCTCAAAAGCACGTCGGCTAAACAGGTGGCGATCGCGATTCGCAGCGTTCAGCAAGGCTACAGCCACTTAGGGCCAACCATTGCACCCAAGGTGTTTTCCCAGGTCAAGCCGCCTAACAAAGCCCCTAAACCCGAAAGCCAAACCCAATTTAGCCAGCGAGAACTGGATATTTTGCAGCTCTTGGGTCGGGGGCACAGTAATCGCGAAATTGCCGAAACTCTTCACCTGACTGAGGGCACGGTGAAAAACCATATGACGAATATTTTTTGTCAGCTGGAGGTTCGCGATCGCACCCAAGCCGCCCTATGGGCCCACGAAAACTTGATCGAATAAAAACGCGACAAGCTGCTCAAATCGATCTCGATCGCGCCTTTGCTTATAGTTCCGCAACCGCTCAATCAACCCCAATTTATCCACTGTAAAAAGCTGCTGCACTTGGTTTGCGATCGCGGTGCTGATCAATAATCCCTGGGTCAATGCCGTCACATTAGCCGGACGGCGATCGCGACTAGCCGTACTAAAGTCGAGGATCTGAGCCCGATTATCCTGCACAATTGCATGCTGGGTAATGCAGCGCAAATTGCCATGATCTAGCCCCAACTGATCTAACCGAAACCCATCCTCCAAAAGCTGGATCAACACGCTTTGCAACAGCATGCGATCGCCCCTATCCACCACCCGCACCACCCAAGGCAGAAAAGGGTCGCCCCCCAAATAGTCCATCACCAAAAAGTTGGGGCTGTGGGCTAAACAGCGCGGGCCGATCTGGACTTCATTCGCGATCGCCAACAAATTCGCCTCACGGGTCAGGCTAGGCTGAGTTGCATTGGTTCGGCGCACCTTGAGCGCTGCCAGGCGTCCCCGCCAACGGGCCACCATCACCACCCCACAATAGCCCATGCCTAAGATGGCAAATCCGCCCAGCTGCTTTTCCCCCACCTGATAAATCTGGTCAACCCCCAAAGCCCTGAGTTCTGACAAGCGACGTCTCAACTCGGCTGAGTCAGGCTGGGGATAAGCTAACAAAAACTCATAGGGCGATCCTAAAATGTCAGTCAGCGGCACTCCGTTGGACATGTCAGTTAACAAAACCCCATTCCCCCAACCCTCCAGGAAGCTGCTACCGCGTCTACACCCCATCACGCCATCACGCCCCATGAGCGACATTCCCCGACAGTTTTCCGACGATGAGCTCCAGCGGTGGCAAGCTGGACTCGCAGAAGCCAACCGCAACAATATTTTCTGTCACTGTCGCGACTGCGATCGCGAATGGGTTGCCTCTTCAGAAGTGCCCTGTCCCTGTGGCAGCCACCGAGTTGAGTATATTGCCTGTTGGCAATTTCCCGATGGATAAGCGCCTGCTGGCAATTTCCCGATGGATAAGCGCCTGCTGGCAATTTCCCGATGGATAAGCGCCTGCTGGCAATTTCCCGATGGATAAGCGCCTGCTGGCAATTTCCCGATGGTTAGTGCCTGCTGGCAATTTCCCGATGGATAAGCGTTTGCTGGCGATTTCCGCCTAATTTGAACGAATCAGTTGGCGATCGACAGCAGAGAATACCTTGTCGCAGGTTTCGGCATTCTTCAAACATTCGCACACCAGTTGGGCTACATCAGCCCGATGAATACTGCCCGACACGGTCGGATCTTCAGTCAACAACCCTTGCCCCGTGGTGGGTGCTGATAGCAAGCCACCGGGGCGAATAACGGTGTAAGTTAGGCCGCTGGCAATTAAATGGGCTTCTGCTTTTTCTTTTTCAGCCAGTACGGGGCCCAACACCGCCATTGCCTGGGCTGGCAGCGCCGGGGCACTCTCCCCTGCGCCAATGGACGAGATCAAAATAAACCGTCCTGCATGGGTCGCCACGGCTGCGTCAATAAGATGTTTGTTGCCTAGATAATCAGCGCGATCGCCGCCCCCATCCCTGGGTAATCCCCCCACCGTTGAAATCACGGCATCAACTGGCGCACTCGCTGCAACCGCACGATGTACCGCGTCACTATCTAAGGCATCGCCGAAATGCACCTGAATTCCTAATGCCTCTAAATCAAATTGGGCATTTGGTTGACGCAATAGCGCATGGACACGATAGTGTTGAATACTTAATAGATTGGCGATCGCGCGACCCACACCCCGACTCGCCCCGGCCAGAAATACGGTTTTAGACTCAGCCATCAAATATAAACCTGAAAAATTACTGCCGAAGTGTAGCATCCTTCATATTCGGGTTATCCGCCCCGTCGTGTTCTCGCACAAATCGGTAAAATCAAGACAGCGTTTTGATGAAGTAGACTCCATGATTCCAACGGTTATCGAGCAGTCGGGTCGCGGTGAACGCGCCTTTGATATTTATTCACGCCTGTTGCGTGAGCGCATTGTCTTTTTAGGGGAGCAGGTTACAGCGGAGTCTGCCAACTTAATTGTGGCTCAGATGCTATTTTTAGAAGCTGAAGATCCAGAGAAAGATATCTATCTGTATATCAACTCTCCGGGGGGGTCTGTGTCGGCTGGGCTAGGTGTTTTTGACACGATGAACCACATTCGCCCAGATGTTTGTACCATCTGTGTCGGACTCGCGGCTAGCATGGGGGCATTTTTGCTGAGTGCAGGGCAAAATGGCAAGCGCATGAGCTTGCCCAACTCGCGTATTATGATTCACCAGCCACTCGGCGGTGCCCAGGGACAAGCCACAGATATTGAGATTCAGGCGAAAGAAATTTTGTACTTGAAGCAGCAGCTTAACTTGGCCCTCGCCAAGCATACGGGGCAGCCATTGGAGCGGATTGAACGCGATACTGAGCGAGACTTCTTTATGTCTCCCGCTGAGGCCGTAGATTATGGTCTAATCGATCAGGTTATTGATCGGCACGCGGTGGGCAGCCGTCCTATGCCTGTGTAATTGGGCCGATGGTTCTGCCTTGATAATCGGGAGCCGCGACGTTATCAAACTGTCGCGGCTTTTGAGTATCTTGCCTGCGCGAGCATCTTGCTCACACACTATTAAATCAAGCCAGATTGTTACGGCTGACAAAGCCACACGGCATAGGGCCATACTGCACAGGGAGCGCTAATGAACGACATTCAACTGATTCGAGGACGCTGGATATTTACGGGAACGACGACCTTACCTGAGGGTGCGATCGCGATTCAAGGCGACTCCATCGTGTCCGTTGGGGATTGGGCCACGCTGCACAGACAATATCCCAATGCTGCGGTGTTGGGATCAGATCGGGTGGCAGTGATGCCGGGGTTGATCAACGCTCACCATCACAGTAACGGTGTGCCTCATGCGCTCCAGGGTATTGATGATGACTTTTTAGAACTGTGGTTGTTTGCGAACATTGCCTTGCGATCGCAGTCTCCCACGCTTAAAACCTTACTTAGCGCGGCTGCCCTTCTGAAAAGTGGGGTTACTAGTGTGCTCGATGTGGCCACGATTTCAGATGCTGTGGAGGCAGCAACGGTTAATCTGAAAGCGCGAGTGCAGGCTTATGAACAAGCGGGTATTCGCGTAGCCCTGGCTCCTGGTGCGACTTATAAAAGCTTTTTGGTGCATGGTGATGGCGAAGATGAGGCATTCCTCAACACCTTGCCAGCGGCATTGCAACAGCAAGTGCGTTCGCAGGTGGCGCTGCACCAATCCCTTGCCCCGACAACCTACCTGGAGTTGATTAGCGATTGGGCCCGCACCTACAAACATCATCCTCACATTGATATATGGTTTGGCCCCCCTGGCCCCCAGTGGGTCGAGGACAAGCTAATGGTAGAGATTGCGGCGGCAGCGTCACGGCTCAATACAGGGATTCAAACCCATGTCACCGAATCGTTTTGTGAAAAGCTAGTGGGGCCACGCTACTACGGCAAATCCACCATCGCCCACCTGAACGATTTGGGTGTGCTGAGTCCTCAATTTTCTATGGCCCACGGGGTCTGGCTGACACCAGAGGACATCGTTACCCTAGCGGAGACGGGGGCTTCTCTCAGCCACAATCCTAGTTCTAACCTGCGGTTGCGGGCAGGTGTTGCACCTGTCAACCAGCTTTTAGCCGCTGGGGTGACCATTGGCTTAGGGATGGACGGCACGACCTTGGGTGACGACGAAGACATGTTTACTGAAATGCAGTTGGCGGCACGGCTGCACCGTACGCCTCAAATTGGGTCTCCGGCTCCTAGCTTTAGGGATATCTTTCAAATGGCGACTAGTGGCGGTGCAAAGTTGATGATGCAAGATCAGGTTCTGGGACGCCTTGCCCCTGGTTATAAAGCTGATGTGGTTTTAGTGAACTGCGATCGCATCACTTGGCCCTGGATTGCCCCCGAGGCCGACCCGCTGCAGGTTGTGATGATGCGGGCTAAAGCGGCTGATGTGGAGACAGTACTGGTGAATGGTCGAGTCGTGTTAGACAATGGACAGCCGACGGGCTTTGATCTGAAAGCGGTGGGTGAAGAGGTGGCAGCTCAACTAGATGCAGCCCCCGATCGCCAGGAATACCGAGCCTTAGCCAGTGATCTAAAACCGTATTTGGCTCGCTGGTACGAAACCTGGGAATCGCCAGTGCTAGTGCCCTACGATGCCTTTAACTCAGAAGTTTAATATCGCCAGTGGTTGTGGAGGCGTTGAATGATGGTTGACCCCAATGGTTTTCTAAGTTTGTCCCAAGGGCATTTGAATACGCTGAACCAGTGCGATCGCCGATTTCAGCATCTTTTTCTAGATGGCTTGGTGGTGCCTACCTCGCCGGAACAGCAGGCTAGTCTCGATTGGGGGAATCGTTTTCACCTACTGATGCAGCAGCGCGAATTGGATTTGCCGATTGAGGTGATGATGGCCCAAGACGATGAACTTAAAGCTAGCCTCAATAAACTCTTAGAAACGGCTCCGGAGCTAGTGCCCACAACGGCTGCGTCTGGGGAGTTGCGCCAAAGTGAACATCGCCGCACGCTGGCCTTTAATGGGTATTTGCTTACGGCGATTTATGACTTAATTTGTTTGAGCCCAAGCTGTGGCGAAATCTTTGATTGGAAAACGTATCCGACGCCACGTAAACGGGCTTATCTAGGGCAAGATTGGCAAACGCGACTTTATTTGTTTTTGCTGGCAGAAACCACCGATTTACCGCCAGAAAATCTATCCATGACCTATTGGTTTGTTCGCAGTCGCGATGCTCAAACCCATAAGCTCCTGCCCCAACCGGAACGCTTTAACTACGATAGTTTACGCCATGAACAAACTCGTCAGGATCTGTACCAGGTTACTGATCGGTTAACCCAACAGTTAGAGACGCTTAAAGAAACGGGAACTTTGCTTCCTAAGGTGGATGAGGCTAAAGGCTATTGCGAGACTTGTCCGTTTGCGGTGCGATGTCAGCGTGCAGGTCATGTATCTGGGATGGCACGATTGAGCTTACCTGAACTTGCCAGCGTTGAAGAGGTATCTCTTTAGGATGATTCAGCAGTATTGAGTAAAAATAACTGAGTTGATCTAATGACAAAGACTCAGCTATCAGCCAATATATTCCCCCTATTTTCAGCGTTGAACCATTTTATTTTTATGAGAATTGTTCAACAAGTTTCTGAACATGGGGTTTCGACCTGCCATAGCTAACGATCGCGACTTCTAAATTCCAATCTTTGTAGCATTTCAGCGCCCGTTTCAAACCATCCATAATCCAATCGGTTTCATTTCCAAACACCCCACCACCGATCAGTGTCAAAAACATGCGATTGTTGCCAGTGTGGAGTGAATTCAAAATTGCGGTGCAAATTGTGGCTTCGTAAGACGCTTCTAACACTAGCCGAGCAAAGCTTTCCCACAGTTCAGAAGGATGATTGCAATAGTCAACCGGCAAAGCGGAGCAATAAGCCTGGGTGACGGTGTGTTTTGAGTTCCGAATTGTGACCTGGGTGTTCCACTGGATGCCGATTCTCAGGCGTTGACGCAATTGATCCAGCTCATCTGCTGAGGCTGCATCGAGTCGATTAGAAATCTCGATCAGTCCCTCACGCGAGGCCAACGCATAACCATTGGTCATTGTCCAAAGTCGTTGATCAGAATTGCCTAGGGCAACTCCAATGTCTGCAAGGCAATCAATTTGGTTGTGAACTGATTGGCCGACGTGATTATTGACGACGGCAAAGTAATTCCGATAAATCGTGCCTGCCCCAGCCGCGATCGCGCACGCTGGCCCTTGGGTTAAATCATGCTCATAGATGCCAACACCATCGTCAGGAGTTAAACTCGGACCTGCCATTTCCAGCAAATTAAATTGGGACGCAACTTGAAACAAACAACCCCCGTTCGATTCATCGGCATGTAAATCTGAAACGTCTGCAACCACCTCGCGTACCGAAAGTTGCCCAACAGCATGCTGACTAGAGTCCACACGGTTCCGCAATTCTCCCAAGGAGGGCGTTTCCAATTGCCCACAAGTGAATGTCCTACCGTTCACGAGGGATGTCAACGTGTCACCATCGACAGTCATATGCCCATGCACTTGGCTCGCTGATGTTTCACGAAAGCCAGTCAATCCTTCAAACCATGTCATTGGATTTTTCCAACTGACGACCAAACCACAACGCTGCCCCGCCGTTACTCTCTGTTTTCAATCGTGCCACCGTCTGATTTAACAGCACAAGCGGTAATCCTTTAAGTGCTTCAGATAAATCACAGGTATCATAAGCCCCTTGCTCATTCAGCCGAAAAGCAAACCCCCGACACCCCGTCACATCAATCACCCAATATTCTGGAATTTCTAAAGCAGCATAAAGATGCTTTTTCTCATCTAGATCAGTTGGCAAGGTTGTATCTGCTACCTCCCCCACTAAATTCGGCACACGCCATTGATCCAAATTAATCCGTCGTCGTTCACCCGATTGCCACTGCGGAAAATCAGCACCCACATACCAGACAATATCTGGTGCAGCCCCGCGCTGCGTTGGTTTTTCTAAAACACAGCCGCGGAGATTAGAAAACTCACGTTGCCCCTGCTTGGCAAACCAGGCTAAAAAGATCATCGAAATCAGTTGGCAAAAATTAGAGTGATTGATTCCCTCATTACCCATATCAACCCAAATTAAACCCGCATTGTAAAAAGCCCGCACCTCGTCAAAAGTTGACTCTTCGCAGTAGCGAACGAATAATTCCCAGGTCGCAGGGTGCCAAGTTTTGAGCGGGATGGTCAGCGTAGTTGGCTGATTGGTGGGAGTTGTAACCATTTAAGAATGCCGTAACCGTTAACTTCATTCTATGTTCTGGCCCTTGATGCTTCTAGGAAAAAGTAAAGACAACTCGCTATTCTATGGTTGTCCTAGCTTTGTCTGCACCTTGGCTCCGTGCTATTCCATCGCGGTTAGGGGGAATTTCGCCGGAATGCCGACCGCTCGCGGAAACTTGTCAAGTGTTCGATGAGTTTTATTCAAAACTACACAGTGGCGCTGCCCCGCAGTGATCGGCGTGCACCAAGGATAAATCTGCGCTAACTCACCCCCCAATTGCGACACGGCAAGGTTAAGTGCTGCTGTTTCAGTCGCTGACCATTGGCCGCGATAAAGGACGGCTTGCCCTCCTGGTTTGAGTAGCGGTAGGGCATATTCGGCACAGGTGGCGGCAGGGCCAACCGCTCGAATCAAGGCGAGGTCATAGGCTTCTCGGTGAATGGGTTGATGACCAACTGCTTCGGCACGCTCAGTAACCACTGCAATGTGAGTTAACCCCAGCGTTTGTCCCAGGGTTTGTAAAAACCGCATTTTCTTTTGGGTTGAATCGAGCAACGTTACAGACCAGTTGGGACAGGCGATCGCGACCGGAATCCCTGGGAAACCGCCGCCAGTACCAATGTCGATGACCGCCAACCCGCTAGCCCTATTATTCAGGTCTAGGGGCAGGTTTACGGGTTGCCCCAACCACGGCGCAATACCGCTGAGGGAATCCCACAGATGCTTTTCCCAAAAGTCTGTTGGATGGGTAATGCGGGTTAAGTTGAGGGTTTGATTGGCCGCCAGAATACCGTCATAAAGCTGCTGGAACAGACTCAACTGCTGATCATTGGGTTGCCAACCCAGCGTCGTTTGCCATAGTGATCGGTTTCCCGGCAGTTGGGTCGAAGCTTCCATCCCGACTAGCTAACCGTTGAAGGCGCGATCGCATTTTTCTTAAACTGCGCCGGATCCACTTCCTGAAGTTCGCCGTGGTTGATCGTCCAGCAGCGATCTGCAATATCGGCTAACTCTTCTGCGTCATGGGAGACGACTAACAAACTCCACTCTTGCTTAAGTTGAGCCAATAGGGCAATTAACTGTCGCCGCATCGACCAATCTAACCCAGCTGTAGGTTCATCCAACATGAGCAAGTTGGGTTGGCGAATCAGTTGGACGGCCAAAGCGAGACGGCGTTGTTGCCCCCCACTGAGGGCATGGGGTGGGGCTTTTAAGCTCAAGTGAGCCAGCCCAACCGCATCTAAAGTTTGGTGAATGCGGTCTGCAGACAGTTCAGGATGGCCCAACCGCAATTCTTCTAAAATCGTGTGTCCACAGAAATGCCGCTCCGGAAACTGAAACACCAATCCCCCCAGCTGTCTCAACATTTCAGGGGTTAATTCTTGGCTGCGCCAACAGATCTTGCCCTGGGTCGGCATGGCCAACCCTGCCAAAAGCTCCAGTAACGTACTTTTACCTGACCCGCTTGGCCCCACAATTAACCCCATTTGCTTAGGGGCAAGTTCGAGGTTGATTGACTTTAAGATCGCCGTTTGACTGGCCGTGGGATGATAGTTCAGGTCTTGGATATACAGCATTCACTAGCCAGGTAATAAAATAGATAGGCGCTATCTACTAGGATAGGCCAGAGATTACAAACTTCGGTTGAGATATCAGGGGAAACATGATGGCTACACCAACCCCAGGCATAGAACTCATCAAAAAATTTGAAGGACTGCGGTTAGAGGCTTATGCTGATCCGTTGACCGGGGGGAAACCCTATACCATTGGCTGGGGCAATACCCAACGCAAAGATGGGAGCCCTTTTGCGTTGGGCGAACGGATTAGCCAACAAGAAGCCCAAGATTTGCTGATTTGGCATGTCGAAGAAAGCTTTTTGCCCCCCCTGCAGCGGATTCCGGCCTGGGCTGGGATGAATGAAGCTCAACAGGGAGCCATCTTGAGTTTTGCGTACAACCTAGGGGCTCACTTTTACGGTGCGTCCGGTTTTGAAACCATTAGCCGAGTCTTGCGTAACCAACAGTGGGATCAAATCGAAGCGGCTCTGGTGCTTTACCGCAATCCCAGGAGCAATGTGGAAGAAGGGTTGCTTCGTCGTCGTCTGACGGAAGCCGAACTGTTTCTTTCCGGCACGCCAGGTTTGGCACTCAGCGATTTGGGCAAAGCCTATCTGAGTGCAAGACGTACCGGCGGTGGGCGGCTCAGCAGTCAAGCCTCTAGCTATCTTGCCGGTCGCCCCATTCCCCGCTCGACTGGGAGTGATCAGCCCACGGCTGTCCCTGCTAACGTGGCCTCATCTGCCCCCCGCGTCCTGTTAATCGCCCAACCGTATCTGCAAGGCGAGGATGTCCTAGCTGTGCAAAAAGCATTGGCAGCTAAAGGGGCTGGGGTTGTCGTTGATGGGGTATATGGGCCCGCGACGAAATTAGCTGTGGAGCGATTTCAGCAGGTAAATGACCTCACTGCCGACGGCATCGTTGGCCCACAGACCCTGGCTCGTTTGATGGAACGTGTCTTGTACCTAACCACGCCTCCCCAGCAAGGGCTGGATGTGAAAACTGTGCAGCAGGCTTTAGTTAAAGCAGGGGTCAATGTCATCGTTGACGGTGTCTTTGGTGCGGGTACTCAGCAAGCGGTGAAGCAATTTCAACTGTCCGCAGGGCTGAATGTGGATGGTGTTGTTGGCCCCAAAACGCTGAAAATTTTGCAAGCGCGGCCCCTTTACGTGACCCAACCGCTGTTGCAGGGGGACGACGTTGCCCAAGTGCAAACTGCCCTCCAACGGCATGGGGGTGCCGTGGCCGTTGACGGCGTCTATGGTAACCAAACGGCTGAAGCTGTCGCTCAGTTTCAACGCAAATATGGTTTACAGGTTGATGGCATCGCGGGACGCCGGACTTTAGCGAAGTTGTTGCTTTAGGTTTATGGTGAACCCGTCCGATGTTTCTCCAGAGATTCTGTCAGAGTCGATGGCGCTGGTGGTCAAAACGCCCCAAGCTGAACGGCTCGATCGGTGGTTGGCAAATCAGTTGTTGAACTACTCTCGCAGCCGCATTCAAAAACTGATCGAAGCGGGAGAGATCACGATCAACGGTCAGGTTTGCACCCAGAAAAAAACAGTAGTGCAGCTGGGGGATGCGATCGTGATTACGGTACCTGCTCCTGAACCACTGGAACTGATAGCAGAAGCCATTCCCCTAGACATCCTTTACGAAGACGACCAGCTTTTGATCATTAATAAACCAGCTGGGATGGTGGTGCACCCCGCCCCAGGTCACGATCGTGGCACGCTGGTTAACGCTATTTTGGCTCACTGTGGCGATCGCCTTGCGGGCATCGGCGGGGTACAGCGGCCTGGCATTGTCCATCGCTTGGATAAAGACACCACGGGCGCGATCGCAGTGGCTAAAACTGACCTAGCCCATCAACATTTGCAAGCCCAGATCAAGGCCAAAACGGCTCGCCGCGACTATCTTGGGGTTGTCTACGGGGCTCCAACGGTTGATCTCGGTACGGTCAATGCTCCCGTCGGTCGCCATCCTGTCGATCGTAAAAAGATGTCAATTGTCCCCGAAGCTAAGGGGGGACGCGTGGCTATCACCCATTGGCAAGTGAGAGAGCGTTTAGGAAACTACACGTTGATTCATTTTCAGTTAGAAACCGGGCGCACCCACCAAATTCGCGTCCACAGTACCCACTTAGGCCATCCGATTGTGGGAGATTTGGTCTATGGTTCTGGACGATCGGTGGGCGTTAATTTACCAGGGCAGGCACTCCACGCCTGGCGGTTAACGGTAGTGCATCCAGTATCGGAGCAGGTGATTGAAGCGATCGCGCCCTTACCGCAACCGATGGAAACCCTGTTGGCGGTGTTGCGCAACCGCGCGGGCTAGTCGTCTGCGGTCTAGGCCCCAAAACAAAACTGTCCTAGCCAATGCTAGGACAGCGCCATGAGTGAGCTTAAAATCACCAGTGGGCGATCGCCACAACTCATACAAACCTTAACCGTTAATGCCTGTAGCGCCAGTCAGAAATTCCTGAAAGTCCTTCCAATATTAAACTCTCAGGAATTGCCTGAAATGCTGCTAGAAGTTGACTTTACGATAAGGAACAGACGAGATGTTGATACTCGCTGTCGTTACCCGAGGCTGGACACCACCCCGATTCGAGATGCTGCGGGCCATGTCGAGATAAAGGGAGGGGTTGCCAGCGGTGGCCTTCTTCTCCTGAGGGACAAACCGCTTGACTTCGGTCTGCCAAACAATTTGAGGAAAGCCCAAGATAGACCTATAGTACTCGTCGTAACGAGGCAGTTTGATATTGGTAGGAAGTTCGCCTTCTGAGCGACCGGGTAGAACCCGCCGCCGCCGATAGGGCACCACGTCATAACCAAAACTTTCTAAATACTCGTCACTATCGAGCAGCTCATCTACAAAGCCTTTTATCCCTTTGGTCGCGACTTTAATCGACCAGGCAATGGTTTCTTGCTTACTGTAGGCCTGACGGCCCAGGACGCGTTCAACACATTGCTCAACAAAGCGATAATTACTGTTTTTGGCGTAGAAGCTGTTGTAAAAGGTTTCGGAAAGCAGTAGACCACGAATAAAATCGCGGACGGTAATTTGCCCATTACGCAACTGAGACTCTAGAAAAGGTTCACGGTCTGCAGCAAAGGCATGGAAGAAAATTTGACGATACGCCGCCTCAATCAAATTGCGCATATCAGAACTGTCCAAGATGTTCTCAGTGGAGAAAATCCTGGGCTGATCATCACCGGATACTTCGTATCCTTTAACACGCTCGTTCTGGCTGGACGGGACATAACTCAATAACGGAAGAGCCACTTCTGAATCTCCACAATCTGAACAATCTGAGGAAAGTTTACAAACGTTAACCCTAATAATAAGGGAGAGGTGAACTCTAGCCTAGGCAGATGAGGAAATCATCATAGACCTTAACATTAGTCTTGAGTCTCTACTGAAACCGCTTCGACGTCAATAGTGGGCCCCGTTTCATCTGAGACTGAGTCAGTTTCGGCGGTTGACGGTTTGACGGAGTTGGGGCCGCCGTTAGTGGTGCTTTCAATCAGCCATTGATAGAC
Organism: Cyanobacteria bacterium P01_A01_bin.123; assembly: GCA_039815185.1. GTDB lineage: Bacteria > Cyanobacteriota > Cyanobacteriia > Phormidesmidales > Phormidesmidaceae > JBCBZT01. The sequence continues at coordinate 94,484 of JBCBZT010000012.1, forward strand.
ACTGGTGGCAAGCAGCATAATTAATGCGACATCATCGATCTGCCCCAAGACTGGCAATAGGTCGGGCGATAAATCAAATGGGCTGACTAGATAAAGCACAGTGGCCAAAATCACCCAACCTCGATAGCGGGGATTGAAAATTAGGGCACGATACCAGCGATAGAGAGCTTGGGCAGGATTCATTAATTTGTTGTTTCTTGACTGTCTAACGGAACACCCCACCAGGCGAGGGCGTAGTCTTGGGAGGGTGCGCTGTTGATTTGCTGGCGATACACCACCCGCAGCTTGTATTGCCCGGTTTCTGGAACTTGAAAGAAAATATGCTCGACGCTATCCACGTCGCTCTCTGAAGACCAGACGCTATTGCTGATGTCATCTTCATCGGCGGGTAGCAAGTACAGGTCTAGATTGTTTAACCCCTGATCGCTAAAGGTTTCGCCCAGATCATAGAGATCGTTCTGATTGCTGTCGTCGAGCACCACCAGTCGATCCCACGCTAGGGTGGCGGCAATAAAGCTGCCGCCGACTAGGGGTTGGTCGATGCGGTAGTCCTGATAGGGGGTAGCGCTGGTAGCTTCGAGGGTGCTGTAGTTCCAACCGACGGCAGGCACCTGGGTATCAGGCGTCCATTGGCCCGCGGCCAGTTGTTGGTAGGCCCGAAAGGCGTTTAAGTGTCCGGTACCGAGTTCAACGTGGAGGGGAATGCGGCGATCGCGATAGGCATCGGAATCTAACCAATCGCGATTTCCTTCATCCAACAATGTACGGCTCATGCCAAGGCGTAGGCCGTCTCCTGTATCTTTAAGTTTGTCAGCAGCGTTAAGCATGACAGCCTTGGTGACCTCTGCCCGCCGGGAATCAAGGCTCCAGTTGGGCACGTCGGCGCGATATTGGCGATCGCCAAATTCTTGCAGCAGCGCCACCGTAGCCACCACGTGGGGTGCGGCAAAGCTACTGCCGCTACTGACCCGAGTCCTTCCGTCGGGATCAATCAATTCAATGTTGGCCCCAGGGGCGACCAAATTAATCGAACGCCGGGGTCCTTCATTGCTCTCTGGCACAGGCGATCGCCCGGATTGCTCAGTCGGTTCACTGGTCAAGTTGGCATAATCAACCCGTGAAAACTCGCCGTCCACTTCCACCGAAAAGGCTACGTTAATGCCATTAAAGTTATCGGTCGGAATCGGAATACCGCCGCCCCCTTGATTACCGGCGATCACATAGAGGATGTCGTGTACCCGATCTGACCAGTCAATACACTGGGTCAACAGCGCATTACCATCCAAAACAGGGTTAGGACGCGGATCGCGCGCCAGAGACTCGCCAAAACTAAAGTTAATCGCGCGCACATCCCCACCGTTTTGCAGGGCCACATGTTGGGATGCAAGGCATTCCTCAGGCTGACCGCTACGACCTTGCAGGGGGCCGACTGCTGCAGAGTAAAGCGTCGCATCAGGAGCCACCCCAGTCAGATCCTTAGCCTGACTGATCATCACGCTCGCGACGTTCCCTGCGTGGATGTCAACATACTGGTTGGGGGCAATTTGACCATCGATTAAAAAGACCCTACCCACCTCCACCAGCGCCGATGGGTTAGCCACTTTATCAAGGCCAAACTGCCCTGGGCGACCAATCTCAACCTGACCAATGGCAATTTTTCGGCCGGTGATGTTGTAAGGCGCTTGGTGGAGCCGCAGGGCATCAATGCCGCCACTGCCGACAGACGTCGACAGCGCGATCGCCGGTAAACCCACCGCCGCACTCAAAGCCCCACCCAGTAATCCATATCGTTTTCGTAAAAAGCGCTTCAGTTGAAAAAAAGAAGAATTTGCCATCAAGGGTCAAGCCTTATCTAAGTCCAGAGGGGGTAGTTTCGCTCAGGAAAAACGTTAGCTTTTCAATTGGAATTGAGATTACGCCAACATCGCCGAGCTCCATCCCGAGTCTAAAGAGTCTGATCTCAACCTGGCTAGGAGGAATCTAAAGACTTTGTTACGATAGATACGACAGTCTTGATAGGAGGGAGCCACCCGTGAGCCAGTCCAAGAAATCCGTTGTTATTTCCCCATCAATTCTATCAGCCGACTTTAGTCGGTTGGGAGATGAGATTCGTGCTGCTGATGAAGCCGGTGCCGATTGGATTCATGTTGATGTGATGGATGGTCGCTTCGTGCCCAACATCACCATTGGCCCTCTGATTGTGCAAGCCATTCGTCCGATTACCCAAAAGCCTCTAGACGTTCATTTGATGATCGTCGAACCCGAAAAATACGTCGCCGATTTTGCCAAAGCCGGGGCTGACATCATCTCGGTTCATGCTGAGCACAATGCGTCTCCCCACCTGCATCGCACGCTGGGGCAAATTCGGGAACTGGGCAAGCAAGCGGGTGTGGTGCTCAACCCGTCTACGCCGCTCTCTCTAATCGAACATGTTTTGCCGCTGTGTGACTTGGTGTTGATTATGAGTGTGAACCCTGGTTTTGGCGGTCAAAGCTTTATTCCTGAAATGGTGTCTAAGGTCCGGGCCCTCCGCCAAATGTGCGACGAGCGTGGTCTAGATCCCTGGATTGAGGTCGATGGCGGTCTTAAAGTCAACAACACCTGGCAGGTGTTAGAGGCGGGCGCAAACGCCATCGTGGCTGGGTCTGCGGTATTTAAGGCCGATGACTATGCGACGGCCATTGAAGGCATTCGCCACAGCAAGCGCCCTGCCCCTGAACTAGCTGCTGTCTAAGGCATACGCTTTGCGGATAACTGAAGAATAGCTCGGAGGCGCGATCGCACTTAAATGCGATCGCGTTTTTATGTAGGATTGGCCAATTGATAGCGCTGGCCGGATTGCTGAGTGCACCTAGTATTGCTGGGATGCTCAGCACACCAGCAATCTGGCTCGCCGTAGCGCACAAAGCTTTGTGGCTACGGCTGTATAAGGGGGAAGGGGGGATCTGTCCAGTCTTTGGGTGTAGTTCAGTTTTAGAGAACTGGTATAAACCCTTTATGTGAAAAAACGTCACAGCTTTGCTGTGACGCCTTGCACTATGGGAAAACGAAGCTTGATGAGTCGCCTTAGTAGGGTTCAGCCCCCTCCTCATTAGCTTCTTGCTCTTCCAACGCCCTACGCTCTGCCTCGTTCAGCATCTGCGTTGCTTCCCCTTGATTCAAATTAATCTCTTCTTCAGGCGTACCCACAAAGAACAAAGTAATGAAGATAGTCGCCATCGCGGCCAAAAATACTCCGACAGCCGCAAGTAAGCCCAGCTTGGCAACGGGAATGCTCTTACGAACCGCAAAAATTGTAATTGCAAACACCGACGCTAAGAAAAGCTGGGATACGAAGCTCATTGTTGGGAATGCTGAGCACAAAGTAATCAGCAGTGTGTCAAATGCGATCGCTAGTAAAAAGATTTGGAGCCGCTGCCAGTAAATGCTCGAAGCCTTGTTTAAGGAATACTGGAAGGGAACCCAGAGGTTTTTGTCAAACGCCTTGAGCAAATCTTGCAGGGCAAATACAACCACACTCGATATTGTCACGAACGCGGTGATCCACTGCAAATAGACCATCGCCCCTAGATTGCCTTGGCGAAACTGTACCACTGCTGCAATTGTGGCACTCATCCCAAACACAATGACAACCGAGAGGAGCACCCAAGCCGCATTGACGAACAAGTTAGCCATCACCCGAACTCTTTTGGGTGTGGCCTTCCAGCGACGACTTGCGGCAGAACTTGAACGCTGAACACCCAGCGAACTAGGTACCAACGCAGAAGAACTAGGTGCCTTTTGATAAATCATTTTTCCGCTTTCCGCCCGTAGAGTTTCAAGTAAGTCAGATGAAAAATTGCCAACAAGTAATGGTTCAACCAGACGTAAGTTTAAATTAAACTCTGTTCAACCAATAACCTCGGTAAATACACCATAGTTAACTCATGATATTGCAATCAAGATATTGGAGATTGCGTAGTGTAAGCAAGGCGTTTAGGCAATCTTTATAGTCTCCATAAGAAGGATGTTGGTAAAATCCGCAACACTTCATTTGAGGTTCATGATACCAGGGTATCTACCTAACGCATTACCAGGATACTTTGGCGATCGATCTTAAACAAACTTCTAGTAAGGAGTGTGCAGGATCGCTATAGTTCGCGCCGTCAGTCAGGTTTCGAGTCGGTACGTCAGCGGAGCACTGGGTCGAGTTGAGCATAATGCCAGAGAGATATAGCTGGGTGTGATGGAGGCAACTTCTACCAGGTGCCTTGGTTCGATAAGTTTGAAGTAGATATCTAGTCATAAAACGCAAGGGATTGATATATGGGTGCCAAGCCATCGACTGAGCAGCATAACGGAAAATTGGCCATTCATCGGTCGGGGGCTTCGGTAAGTTCAAAGGTAGACCTGCCAACCCCTCGCCCCTGGACCATTGAAGATAGCGAGGAGCTTTACCAAATTCAGGGTTGGGGTGAGCCCTACTTTTCAATCAATGCTGCCGGGCATATGACGGTGTCGCCTAAGGGCGATCGCGGCGGATCCCTTGATCTTTATGACTTAGTTGAAGCGCTAAAGTTGCGTAATCTGGGTCTACCTATCCTGATTCGGTTCTCGGACATCTTGGAAAATCGGATCGAGCGGCTGAATGCCTGCTTTGCCAAAGCGATCGCTCGCTATCGGTATAACGGCGAGTATCGTGGCGTATTTCCGGTGAAATGTAATCAGCAGCGCCATCTGATTGAAGCCTTGGTGCGCTTTGGCAAACCCCACCAGTTTGGTCTAGAAGCGGGGTCTAAACCAGAATTAATGATTGCCTTGGCCACCCTCAATACCCCAGGAGCGCTATTAATCTGCAACGGCTATAAAGACCAAGAATATGTTGAAACGGCTATGCTCAGCCAAAGATTGGGGCAAACCCCAATTATTGTGGTTGAGCAACTGAAGGAGCTGGAGTTGGTGATCGACGCCAGTCGGCGGCTCAATATTCGCCCCATGCTGGGGGTGAGGGCTAAACTGACGGCCAAGGGGATGGGGCGCTGGGGCAGCTCTGTGGGCGATCGCGCTAAATTTGGCCTCACCGTGCTCGAAATTCTGACTGCTGTGGAACGGTTGAAGGTCGCAGGTATGTTGGATTGTTTGCGACTACTGCATTTTCACATTGGCTCTCAAATTTCCTCGATTAGCGTGATTAAAGATGCCCTGCGAGAAGCGGCCCAAATTTACGTGGAACTGGTTAAATTGTCAGCCCCCATGGGTTATCTGGACGTGGGGGGCGGCTTGGGCGTCGATTATGACGGGTCTAAAACCAACTTCCATGCGTCTAAGAATTACAGCATGCAAAACTACGCCAATGACGTCGTAGCTGAGATCAAAGAAGCCTGTGATGCTGCTGATATCACCGTACCGACCCTGGTCAGTGAAAGTGGCCGCGCGATCGCCTCCCATCAGTCGATTTTAGTGTTTGACGTGTTGGGGAGCAGTGAAGTCCCCAAGGGCCTTCCAGAGCCAGCTCAACCCGATGAACACCTAATCATTCGCAATCTCTACGAGACCTACCGCTCGATCACCCTGAACAATTATCAAGAGGCTTACCACGACGCCATCCAGTTCAAAGATGAAGCGACCAGCTTATTTGGCTTTGGCTATCTTAGCCTGCGTGAACGAGCCAGAACGGAGCGTCTGTTTTGGGCCTGTTGCGAACGGATTATGACCCTAGTGCACGATGAAGACTATGTCCCTGACGATCTTGAGGATCTCGAGACGATCATGGCTTCGATCTACTACGTGAACATTTCCGTCTTTCAATCAGCTCCAGACAGTTGGGCCATCGATCAGCTGTTTCCAATTGTGCCAATTCATCGCCTGGATGAAGAACCAACCTGCCGCGCTACCCTGGCCGACCTGACTTGCGACAGCGACGGCAAAATCGATCAGTTTATCGATCTACGTGATGTGAAATCGGTGCTAGAACTGCATGCCCTTAAACCAGAACAACCCTATTATCTGGGCATGTTTCTCAACGGCGCCTACCAGGAAATTATGGGTAGCCTGCACAATCTGTTTGGCGATACCAACGCTGTCCACATTAATATGACGCCCAAGGGGTATCAGGTCGAACATGTGGTCAAAGGGGACAGTATGACCGAGGTGCTGGGTTATGTGCAGTATGACGTGGAAGATTTGATCGAAAATCTACGCAAGTGCTCGGAACACGCGCTACAAGAAGGCAAAATTACGCTGCAAGAAGCTCAAATGCTGCTGCAAAACTACGAGCGTAGCTTAACTGGGTATACGTATCTAGCGTGAATTGGGCAATAGAAGTCGATGTAATTGAGATCTAGCGACTCGCAAAGGGTTTGAGCCAGCCTTGACTCAGCCCCCAATCGAGCAAAGCTGCGACAATGGCAAACAACAGCAGGCTCTCGCCAATGGCGGCGAGGAACGGCCAAAAATGTTGGTTAAGGGCAGAACCTACGTCCACTAACGCCAGCCCCCGCACCAAACCAAAGGCCAAGACCACGCCACTTTTGAGTTGGGGATTATTGTCTTGCCGCACGGCGTAGCGGTAGTTGAGGCCAAACAAAGCCCCGGATAGCGCTGCGATCGCACTGCTAATCCAAAACGTTTGGCCACCCAAACCCTGCGTTATCATCGCCAGCGCGGCTGGCCAGCCCACTGCGTCAATGCGGTGCCAAAGCAGCAATAGGATGCCAAACAACAACGCTGCTGTACCAGCGACGAGCCCGGCTTTGACTGACTCAAGTCGCTCTTGGGGCGTGAATGGATTCGAAGGCTGCATGGGGTCACATTCCCGACAAACTTTACCGTATGATGAAGAATGTCATCATCAACACTTTTAATTTAGACATCTCCTATGGATATCTTGACGCTGGGTTGGGTTTCTTTGCTAGTCGTTTTCACCTTTTCAATTTCGTTGGTCGTTTGGGCCCGTAATGGCCTGTAAACCCACCCAAGTTTGCATTAAGTAGGGGCATGCATGCCATGCCCTGAGCATGATTTTAGTGGACGAAGGTTAAGTATGGGTTTGGTCGCCGAAAGCCAAATTTACACCGTTCTTGCAGTGCTGGCCTTTGTGTTGATGGCAACTGTAACTGGCGGCGTGGTGTATTTGACCGCCGCAGAATGGCGCGATCGCCGCCGCCGTGGTCGTGACCAGCAGGGCGCTAGCAAAGGCACTCGCCGTAGTCGTAAATCGTGATCATCCAAGATGCCCGTCAGTTGGCCTTGGTTGTGTTGCAAACAGTGCGTCGGGGTGCCTTTGCTGATGTGGCCCTTGATCAAGGCTTTGCTAAGGCAGATTTGTCGAGTCGCGATCGCGGTCTGGCCACCGAATTAGTTTATGGTAGCCTGCGTCGTCAGCGCACTTTGGATGCTCTGATTGATCAGCTAGGCAAAAAAAAGGCTGAACAGCAACCCCCAGATTTGCGCCTGATTTTGCACCTAGGCTTTTATCAACTGCGCTATCTCGATCAAATTCCAGTCTCAGCAGCGGTCGATACCACGGTTAACCTAGCGAAACAGAATGGCCTGAGCCGTTTAGCCTCAGTGGTGAATGGCATTTTACGTCAGTATGCTCGACTCGCTGATCGAGGGCAAGATCAGGGCGATGTGTTGCAACTGCCTGCCGATCCGATCCAACAGTTGGGGATACTGCACAGCTTCCCCGACTGGATTGTGGAGTGTTTTCGCCAGACATTGCCTCTACCGGAAGTTGATGCGCTTTGTGATTGGTTGAATCGCTCACCGACTCTCGATTTACGCATTAATTCCCACATTACTACCCGAGATGCGGTTGAAGCCACCTTCAAGTCTGCCCAAGTCGCCGTAGAACACTTGCCCCACCTACCCCACGCCCTGCGCCTCAGCGAACATGTGGGCGCACTTCACACGCTACCCGGTTATGCCGAGGGTTGGTGGAGTGTGCAAGACGGCAGCGCCCAACTCGTAGCCCAACTGGTTGATCCCCAACCGGGGGAAACTATTATCGATGCTTGTGCGGCCCCTGGGGGCAAGGCGACTCATCTGGCAGAACTGATGGGCGATCGCGGACGGGTGATCGCTTGCGATCGCGCTGCTTCTCGGTTGAAAAAAGTGGCGCAAAATAGCTACCGACTGAAGCTCAACAGCATTGAAGCCCATTGTGTCGATAGCACTGACCACCCGGCCTTTCAAAACCTGGGCGATCGCGTCTTAGTGGATGCTCCGTGCTCTGGCCTCGGCACCCTCCACCGCCACGCCGATGCCCGCTGGCGACAAACTCCTGAAAGTGTAGACGGGTTAACCCAGCTTCAGCAAACTATCTTGAACCACACCGCAACCTGGGTGAAACCTGGTGGGCTGCTCGTTTATGCAACCTGTACCCTCCACCCTGCCGAAAATGAAGGCGTGGTTCAAGCCTTTCTCAATCAGCACCCCGCCTGGGAAGTTGAAGCCCCTGAGGGAGATCTCAGCGCGATCGCCTCTCCCGGAGGTTGGATCAAGCGTTGGCCCCACCGCGACGACACCGATGGATTTTTCATTGCCCGTCTGCGTCATCATCGTTAGGGGCCATCATCGTTAAGCGTTGGATTAGGAGACACCAAAGTAGGACTATTGGTTCTGCTCCGCTTGTTCCAACTTTTCCCGAGAATCACCCCAGTAGGCACTGTAGGTCCACTCTTCATTGCTGCCTTTGTCTTCGACCGACCAGCGATAGGTGGCAATCTTTGGGTTCACGCCCACTTCAATCAGCTTGGCCCCCATGTAATATTCCATCTGATTACGCGTCCGCTGCTTAAAGAACTCTGATTGGGCCTTGGGCAACGTGCGGGACATGTGAGCCTGGGTGTGTTTCGCCATCAATTACAAACCTATCGTCATTCAAATTAAGTGCAATCATGCCATTTGGCATAGTCTCTTATTTTGAATGACAAGCGTAGTCGGAGCAAACGCTGACTCAGGCATTAGCTGACGGCTGCCAGGACACCGGGCAAGCCGATTTCACTGCAAACCTCATAAAAGCGAGTCACGGGTGGGGTTTCAAACAGGTGAGAAATCTTGCTGAGGGCAGCTTGATGCACCTCATTGTGGGCTTGGGCATCCATGTCACCGACGTTTTCCCATAGGATGATGGCAATCCCGCGATCGCTGTCGGGTTCTTGCAGCAAGTAAGCCCCCTTGAACCCTTGGGAATAGGTCGAGACAGCCTGCTCGTAGAGTTGACGCGCTTCTGTAAACGTACCGGGCTTAAATTCGCCAATGGCGACATAGGCAGACTTGTGCTTCAAGAAATCTGAAAATTCACTCATAGGGGGCCTCCTGTTCTATGGGGTTAGGCCATTAGTTTCCCTCACTTGATCGCCAACCCGCAGAAATCTTGGTCAGGTTTTAGATTCTGTTGTCTAAATCGACAAAAGTATGGAGAATCATTGCGCTGTTATGTGTGGGTGTTAACAAACGCTGCATTATCCCATTGCTGACAGAGAACAAGATTTAGTTAGTACTAGCCGCCCTAGTCGTATTAACCCTGAGACCACTCCATCTCACAGCAAATAAACGGGTTGAATTTCAGCATAAAATCTATTAAAAGTAGAGGTGCGATAGCTGGTGTAGACCTGTTGAACCGTTTCCATCGCCTCGGGTAGCAAATGCCCTGCCAATTCAACGTCTTTGCCTCGTCTTTGAATCATCAGTGCCGCGTTTTTCATACCAGGCACTTTTGTGGATCTCTCTTGTTCTCTCAGGGGTGACAAGCTGGATTTCTCAATGCCAAAAACTTGACGGCGATATCCAAAGAGTATCTCGTATGCAGTCAGATTGTTATCGTCAAAGCTTAGAACCACCTTGGCAAACAACAAATATAGGAATTTACTCCAAATAAAATAGACGACAGCTGTAAAAAATAAGACTTGGAACCCCCAAGCTGGCAGAATAAGGAAAAGATTGTCTGAGGCTATCGGATCGTTTAGATAGTCAGACAGCCCAAACACAACCATTACAACCAAGCCATATAGAGCGAACAGGAAAAACATTAAAGGCACACAGATTATTGCAAAGTTCTCTTGTAAATCTTGAGAGGAAATTTTATAAAATTCAATTCTTATTGAGTCTGACTGTTTTTGAACAACGAAAGCACGTGAAGTAAAGAAGCCTATTAGTTTCTTGATGAGAGATTCTGATGATCTTGACTCGGGAAAGTCAGCCATCTCTTTAGGATATTGAACACTGGGTAATTGTTCTTGATAACAGTCATCTAAGAACGCTCCCTCTGACCCATAAGCAATTTTCAGGCTAACCATCATCTGGAAGATTAGTCCAAAGAAAGGAATAATGCAGAACATCACGACTGGGCTTTTACTGATCAGTAGATCTGGCAATATACGAATAAATTCTGAGAATATTTTAAGCGGATTAGTTGTGAGTGGATGAGTGATTTCTAGATCTTGGTTATAGATAAAACTATCAACTGCTGCTACTGTATAGGGGATAAAACACCACAGTCCAAAAATTAGCGTCCCTAAACTTTTGAATAGATTCAATGGTGTCAAACCTTGCCATTGCCACCGATACTTTTGGCGATGCTGAATCGCAAACTTTATGAGTATCCCAGCCCAAAGACCGGCCAGCACAATCCTCGAAATACCGTTGATGGGCAGCAGCATTTGCAAGCCCATGCCCATGAAAAAGGTGAAAAAAAGCTTGTGGTCGAATGAAGCAGCGTTCTTCCGGGATTGGCGTTGCATGGTAAATAAATTTGCAATCAGAAATCACAACTATTAGCGTTCCCATTCAGTAGTCCCTTCTCGAAACATCTGCATGGAGAACTCCTGACAGGTTGCTTCAATCCCATGGCAACTATGCTTTGACCAGAATTTTTTGTCCATTTCTGCGTATACTGACCAGGGAACAACACCAGAGGCAACATTGGGCGTAGAACTTCGCAGTTACGTATATATCGACAATCTTCAACCGCAACACGCGGCCTATATGGGAACCGTTGCCATCGGCTTTTTGCCCCTACCGGGGGATGCGTCCCTCTGGATTGAGATTTCACCCGGTATTGAAATTAACCGCGTCACCGATGTGGCCCTCAAGTCAGCCGTGGTGCGCCCCGGCGTGCTCATGGTTGAACGACTTTACGGCTTGCTCGAAATTCACTCCAGCAGTCAAGGCGAGGTCAAGGCATCGAGCCGAGCCATCCTAGATACCCTGGGGGTACGCCGCACAGACTGCCTAAAACCGAGGATTGTATCGAGTCAGGTGATTCGCAATCTAGACCCGCACCACGTACAGTTGATTAACCGCAACCGCCGGGGCAATATGATTGTGGCGGGGCAAACACTCTATGTGTTTGAAGTTGAGCCCGCGGCCTATGCTGCCCTCGCCGCTAATGAAGCGGAAAAGGCGGCGCTGATCAATATTTTGTCAATCAATGCCATAGGCAGCTTTGGACGTCTTTATTTGGGGGGTGCTGAGCGAGATATTCTCGCAGCTGAACAAGCCGTACTCGGCGCGATCGAAAGCCTACCCGGGCGAGCCCATGGCAATGGTAAACGCAACGAGTAAGGGCAGCGGCCACTCACCCCTATCAAGCATTCTTTTGGGCGGTTTGTTCGATATCTCGACGCTGGCGGATTTGGGCCATGAAAAATTCCTCAAGAGACGGGCGGGCCAGTTGTACTGTGGCGATTTTGCCCCCCATTAAGCGCACACTGGAGAGAAAATCGTAGGGTTCGCCTTGGAGATAACCCTGCCAATAGCCGCCGCTAAATTCCAGATTACTCATCCATTTTTTCAACACATCCAGACTGCCACCGCGACCCCTGACATAGTATCGATTAGGATTGCCCAGTAGCTCTGTCATGGTCCCCGAAGCGATCAGTTCCCCTTGATCGAGTAACGCCACGCGATCGCAGATCACTTCCACATCTGACAAAATATGGCTGTTAAAGAAAATGGTTTTGCCCTGGCCTTTGAGCGACAAGATGATTTCGCGTACCTGGTAGCGACCAATCGGGTCAAGTCCAGACATCGGTTCGTCTAAAAATACCACCTCTGGGTTGTTAATCAACGCTTGGGCCATGCCGACCCGTTGCAGCATGCCCTTGGAATATTGCCGCATCTGCTTTTTGCGGGCAGCGTTGCGGGATAAGCCCACGAGATCGAGCAGCTCAGGGATCCGCTGGCGCTGAACCTTACGGGGGAGCTCAAACAGTCCGGCGGTGTACTGCAAAAATTCCCAACCTGTGAGGAAGTCGTAAAAGTAAGGGTTTTCGGGTAAATAGCCAACCCGCTGCTTAACGCTGCGATCGCCTGCGGGTTTACCCAACAAACTCGCCTGTCCCGATACCGGCCGAATAATCCCCAGCAGAATCTTTAACAGTGTCGTTTTGCCTGCACCATTAGGGCCGAGCAAGCCAAAGGTTTCGCCTTGATATATCGACAACGAACACCCTTTAAGTGAAGACACCTTTTGAGTCAGCCAAAATCCGGTGCGGTAGGCTTTGCTCAGCTCCTGGGTTTGAACTACCAATGGGCGCTCAGCAATAGCTTCAGTCTCTTCAGGTAAAGTAGATTCCACGCTCATAATTTATGAAGTTTTGTATGACTTGGCGTATGGTGGATAACAGACCTAAGATACCCCGGCCTTTTGACCTAAAGCGATCAATCGATTAATCCTATGGAGCGTTCTAAAATCGTTGCAATTATAACGGGTACTTTTACAGTCCTACTGGCGATCGCGTACCTCTGCCTCGTTCAAATTTTAGATTTTCGCGGCGAAATGGTGCCTGCCCCATTGGATTTGGGTCAGCTTAGCCAGTTCCTGACGAATCCACTCTACAGCTTACCCACTAGTCCACTGCAGATTTTGTGAGCTGCTGCTTTCCAGAGCAATGAAACCTAATTGCGATTAATCGACTACTGGGCCAACACCTGATCGCGTTTTTGAAGCGCAAACTGACGGATTTCTTGAGCTTCTGCGTAGGCGGTAGTGTTGGGTTTTACCCTGTCGAGTTCATTGATGATGCTCTGCACTTCTTGGGCAATTTCGGTCGCAGTCATTGACTCAATGCCAAGCAGACGTTCAGTTTTTTGCTTAGCAGTCTGGAGGGCTGTGATGGAGGCTTGCTCACTAATCGCATTTTCTTGGGTAATACCTAGGTTATTTTGGTATTCGGCAATCTTTTGTTGGGCTTGGATATAACCTGGATCTTCGACTGGGATTTGTTCTAATCGTTGGATTGCCTGTTGCCATAGTCCCGCAATGCGGTTCCAGGTTTCGGCTGAGTGGGGAGGATTTTGAGATTGAGTCGCGGCTTGAGTTGCAAACGATAGCGCGGCATCCATGAGTGTGTTGGCACGCGTTCCCCCAGCAGCTACCCCAGCAACCTCTTGATAATCGCGTTCATAGGCTTGAAGCTTGGTTTGGGCGCTTTTGCCGGCGTAGGTCTCTGGGGCAATTTCTGCCAGCTTATCCATGCCGGCTTGCCAGTTCGCTAGGGCAGTGTCTTCGGCTTGTAGGGTTGTAGATGTGGCGTGAGCTTGTTTGGCAGCTTCTACTGCGGCGACGCCTTCCGCTAGTAGGGTCTGGGCGTTAGTTTCTTGAAAGACTTGGGCTTCCATACGGCCTACGGATTTGCGGGCCACTTCAAATTCGTCGTAGGTAAAGCGCCAGGTGCAGCTAAATAAGGTGCAGTAGGTTTGGGGATAGTAGCCTAGGAACCAGACGGGTAGCCGATCGAGATGTTTTTGGGCGGATTCTACTTTTTCTGCCCCCAGTTCGATGTCTTGGGGGCTGGTAGCCTGGTTGATCAGCTGGTCGGCTTGTTCAACGAGGGAAACTGTCTGGCGATAGCTATTATCCATGCGTATAAAGCTGGGCAGCAAAATAATTGGCGCAACCCTTGATACGGGCCAGCGGATCATGGGGTAGGGCAAGTTCAATACCCAGACACCGCCCATCAATGCTGCCAGACCTATTACTGTGGTGCCTGCCCAGCCGAGTTTACGGGTTTGACTAGCCCGTTGATTTGCCTTGGCAGCTTGTTTAATGGCTTGGGGATTGAACTCTGGAAAAATGTCGATAACAGCCTCGCAGATTTCAGCTTCGCTGAGGGGTGGCCCTTCTTGCAATCGAAATTTTTCGAGGCGGCGCAACACAATGCTGCGGCGGGTTTGTTCGAGGGGAGATGAGGCGAGACGTTTAATCTCATTTGAGAGGATTTCAAAGGCGCGATCGCTGAGACGAGCCATAGTTGGGTTAGAGAATGCTCCAATGTTTGTAAAGAACAGGGGCACACCTGTCTTCTGGGTTGAGTATGCCCAAGGGGATCTTCAAAGTCCCACAGGCAATTTCCTAAAGCGACCCATTTTCTAAACTAAATCGCGCACTGCCATAATGGCAAACAGTGTCCTAAAAACAGTGGCAAATGATGACTCAGGCGGCGCTACGACAAACCCTGAAGCAGCTCGACGGCCAAAGCTACAAAGCTTACAAGTCAATCAAAGGCAAGTATGACTTTGACGAGTTCACCCTACAGATTGACTATGTACAGGGCGATCCCTTTGCGGCACCCAGCCAAGCACGCGTATTTGTACCCCAGTCAATCGCGCAGTTTCCCACTGAACTATTCAAAACACCCAGCCGCACTGTCGCCCTAGAAGATTACCTAACGCGCCAATTTGACCAAACAGCTAACCAATTCAAACAACATCGCGGGTCGGGCAAGAGTGGGTTGATTGCGATTACCCGACCCGGGCAGGCAATTTTGCCCCGCACCACAGCCTTTGTGGATGAAGACCGGATTGAGCTGCGATTCGTGGTGGGGTTGCCCGCGTTTGGCCGCCGGATTGCAGGCTATCAGGCGGTGGATTTGCTGTGTGACGATGTGCCGGAAATGGTGATGCGATCGCTGCTTTATGCCAACCTCAACCCCAAAACCATCCGTCGCCATGTGGAAACCGCCGAAGATGCAGACTGGCTAAGAGCAGAACTCAAAGCCCACAATCTAATAGCGTTTGTCGCAGACGGGGCGGTTTTACCCCGGCGCAGCGGCGTGGATGAACGACCTTTAACCACAGAAGCACTGTCATTTCAATCTCCTGAGAGCTTGCGGGTGAGCTTTGATCGACCCAACCATGGCGAGATCTCAGGTATGGGTATTTCTGAGGGGATTACGTTAATTGTCGGCGGTGGCTATCACGGCAAGTCAACCCTACTGCGGGCCATTGAACAAGGCATTTACAACCATATTCCGGACGACGGACGGGAATGGGTGGTGAGCGATCCGGGGGCGGTGAAGGTGCGGGCTGAAGATGGTCGCAGCGTAGCCGGGGTGAATATTTCGCCGTTTATCAACCGCTTGCCCCAAGGACGTTCAACGGCAGACTTTTCGACCCCCAATGCCAGCGGTAGCACCTCCCAAGCGGCCAATATTATCGAGGCAATTGCAGCTGGAGCCACCACCTTATTGGTGGATGAAGACACCGCAGCAACCAACTTTATGATTCGCGATCGCAGAATGCAGGCTCTCATTGCCAAAGATAAAGAGCCGATTACGCCGTTCATCGATAAAATCCGCCAACTCTATACCGACTGCGGCATTTCTACCCTGTTGGTGATGGGGGGCAGCGGCGACTACTTTGACGTGGCTGACACGGTGATCGCCATGGAAACGTTTGCGCCCAGTAATATAACTGAAGCCGCCCAAGCGATCGCCCAACAGTACGCCACCGATCGCAACCCAGAAGGGGGCCAAACCTTTGGCAAGATCACGCCTCGTATCATCGATCCGCGCAGCCTTGACCCCAGCAAAGGCAAACGAGATGTCAGTCTCAAAGTAAGAGATGTCGATCAAGTCCGCTTTGGCACCGAAGATATTGATCTGTCGTCGGTAGAGCAATTGATAGAACCGGGACAACTCAAAGCGATCGCAGCGGCGATGGTCTACGCCCAGCAGCACTATCTCGACGGTCGGCAATCTTTGAGTGAAGTATTGGATGGGGTGATGGCCGATATTAAGGCGGGTGGGTTAGATATCGTCAGCGATCGCGTGCCAGGAGATTTAGTTGGTTTTCGACGGTTTGAATTGGCGGCAGCAATCAATCGATTAAGAACCCTGCGAATTTTGACTTGACTAGCGTTAGCGGGGGTGTTGATCTAGCGATCGCAGATCGCCCCCTTTGGGAATTAGGGTATCCGTTTCCGGACGAGATTGGACAAATATAGCGCTGGCCAGATTGCTTAATGCACCGAGTACCGCTGGGATGCTCAGTACACAAGCAATCTGGCCCGCAGTAGTGCACAAAACTTTGTGACTACCGCTATATTTCACCAAATCAATAAAAACCATTGAAACTTTACACGCCTTAATCTGATACGCTAAGAACCATAAAGTTTTATAAATGCTTAATTTGAAGTTAGCACCGACGCTAGTCGTCAATCCCTAAACCAGTGTGGGGGTGCTTGCTGAGAGGTGGAACAAATGGTGGGGTTATCAGTTTTGTCGTTGATTCATAGGCAAGTTAGTCAGGCGCTACATAGGATCAATGCCTGGTTTGGGTGGATAGTTAAGGTCTTTGGGATTCGGTTTTGTTTGGGGTTTGCTTTAGCCTGTTTGGTATTGCTAGCTGGCTGGCTACCGCAGATTGAGAAGTTTACAGCAGTCCCCGACGAAGGTAGTCCGATTGTCCAGTTATCCTCCGTTGTTGCTCAAGGATCGGCCTCAACATCATTCCGCTCTGCCCAATCTTCAGGTCATAACACGCTAAGTTCAGCAGCTGACCATCACGAGTTAACTTATCTGGAGTTTGATCCGGCTGTTGCTCAGCGATTAAGCCACAGCGGTTTGACCCACAGGGTTCTAACAGGGAGTCATTTGACCCGTGCCCACTTATTTACCGATGGGCAACCCGCCTCAGCGGATTAAAAGACGGATTAAGCGTGAGCTGATTCAGCCTGTTGACCTGCTAAACCAGGATTTTCCAATAACCCGAAAATTAGGGGCACAATGGAGGGAAGCTTAACCCCTTCTCCATACGTCCTATGGCTTCAGTTATTGAAACTGGGAAAAATTTGTTAACTGAATTGGTGACACGGTATCGCGATCGTGTTGATTACTTAGCCATTCGCCTAGAAGAGTCAGAAGGCACTGATATTTTTCTGCGTGGCGGCAAGGTTGAGACCCTCAGCGAAGGCATTTCCATTGGCGGCCAGGTGCGGGCTTGTTTCAAGGGAGGTTGGGGATTTTCTAGCTTCAACCAACTCACCAGTTTAGAAGAGCGCCTGCAAGATGCGATCGCCGCGGCCCATCTCATTGGCGATGATGAAACCTTGCTGGCCAACATTGAAGCTATTCAAACAACCTGTAAGTTACCCTTAACGGGCACTGATCCACGTCAGATTGCCTTAGCACGTAAAAAAGCCCTATGCGATCGCTACGCAGACATTTTGCAGAGCCTGGATGACCGCATTGCCACCACCTCTGTGCGTTATGGGGACAGCACCCAGCGTATTTTGCTGGTCACTTCAGAAGACACCTTAATTGAGCAATCGTGGGTAGATCTGGAAATGCGCTTTGCCGCTACTGCCCGCAATGGTGAAACCGTTCAAACCGGACGGGAAACCACTGGATCGCGCAAGGCCTATGAAGATTTGGAGAATTTAGATGTTCAGGTGCTTGGCGCGGCTCAGCGAGCCGTGAAGGCGCTAGATCTACCCCCGGTCAGTGGGAACACCTACGATGTGGTCATTGATCCAATTTTGACCGGGCTGTTTGTCCACGAAGCTTTTGGCCACCTGTCAGAAGCCGACATGGCCTACGAAAATCCTGACTTACTTGAAGCCATGACCCTCGGGCGACAATTTGGCCCTGACACGCTACAAATTTTTGACGGTGCTGCACCATCCGGTCATCGCGGCAGCTATCTTTACGATGACGAGGGGACGCCAGCTACCACGACTCAACTGATTAAAGATGGCAAATTGGTGGGGCGACTCCATTCCCGTGAAACAGCAGGCAAGCTCGGTGAAACCCCGACTGGCAATGCTCGCTGCCTCAATTACCACTATCCGCCTCTGGTGCGGATGACTAACACCTGGATTGAACGTGGCAATACCCCAGTCAATCGTTTGTTAGATGACATTAAGGTCGGTGTCTATGCTTGCAACTGGCTGGGCGGCATGACTAACGGCGAAATGTTTACGTTTACCGCTGGGGAAGCTTGGATGATTCGTGACGGCGCGATCGCAGAACCTGTCCGTGATGTCACGCTCTCGGGTAATGTATTTCGAACGTTGGCTGACATTGAAGCTATTGGCGACGATTTTTATTGGGATGAATCTGGCGGTTGTGGCAAAGGCGGACAAAGTGGCTTACCCGTTGGCTGTGGCGGCCCCAGCCTCCGCATTAGCAATGTAGTTGTGGGCGGAGAATCTGCGAATTAATCCTTACTAGGCATCCTCGATTCAAGGCTCTGCCTCGAATCGAGGATGCCCTCCTTACAAACCCGGCGGATATTGCAGATTGTGTCTGTTGACGACAATTCTTTGCAGGATTTAAGCGCATGCCTCGTTGCCCACACCAGAGGTGATACGGTGCCCTAAACGCCCATGACCTCTCAATATTATTAACCCATGTATAACAATGAGCCGAAGAAAGACTGGTTTGGCGCAGTCATAACCGCAGGGCTCGGTGCCGGAATTGTCACTTCCCTAGCAGTGGGGCTGGGTCAAGACCCAATTATTGCTGCTGCGATTACCTTGTTTGCGATCGGCGGTGCATTGTTAATTGACCAAGTTTTATAAACCTGCATCCAGTGCGTCTTCACTAGCTGCCTTTCACCATCTAAAGACTGCGATAACACCTGATCCGTTCAACGGCTTGATCGCGGGGCTCGGGTTTCTCAAGTGACTGGGCCACAGCTATCCCCTGATCAAACGTACCCATTTTTTAGGCGGTTGCAGTCGGAATGTGGGTTGCCATGATCCGATCGACAGTGTCGTGATGTTGTCCTGGAACTTTAATGTTCATAACTCTAGGTAGTAGCGGCAAGCGCTTGAATCGAATAGTCAATAGATTTGGACGTAAAGGCTGCCAAGCATAAGACTGCATCCGCCGCCAGGGGATAACGGTTAGTAAGAGACAAATACCATTTTCTCGAATCTCAAGCCCATTTAGCCCCATCGAGAGAAAATAGACCGCAAACGACCAGCAGAAAAGGACTTTTATAATCACTTCAATTGGAGTCGTTGCGCCAGGAAAGCGAATCAACTCTCCAAGCAGCATCCAAGTCATATAGGCCGCAAACCCCATCGCAAGCAAAGCCGTCCAAAAAATTAGCTTGTTTTGCAATGTTTTACCCAACGCTAGCAGTAAGCTACCCGCAGTACGTTTACGAAACGGCCAACTCAACAACCAAATACCAACCCCAATTGCAAATAGTGAATAGTAGGCGTCCGCTAGGTTGAAGTGCTCCAAACGATCTAGGGTGCCAACAGTAAATGCGATCGCATAAAACACAAAAAACAGCGTTAGCGAGAAACCCGTATTGGTTCTTAAGGCAATCCAATCCATTCTGCCATCCGTAGACAAATAGCCCGTCCCCACTTTCACAGCGGCGATCGCGACAACAACGGCCAAGCCCACAGAAATCCAACCTATGGTAGTCATTTCGCGTCAAGAATTTTATTTGGAATTTCCAGTTATAGTGTGACTCAGACTTAAAGCTAGAAACATCACCCAGTTGGGGGGTAGTTGCTTTCTAAGCATTTGCAAATCGTATTATTTACCATCTTTGAGCGCTAAAAATTACGGGCTATAAACACCATCGATTTTCAGACATAAACCTTCAGTTTGAAAGATGGAAAGGGGAAACTGAATTTGAATTGCCCCAGCATTCTGGCTCACAGCTCAGGTCAAAAGCATCACCCAACTGGTTATTAGTTATAACAAGTTGTAATTGGTCAGGATTTGGCAATGATCTAAGATCAGGTGAACATTCAACTGAGTTGAGGGCTAACCTCTAAGATCGGCTGTATCTCGCCAGCCATAAGCAACCTCAATGAATGATTGGTCGCCAACTTCAAGGGTTTGTTCGCGAACTGGTTTGCCACCCAGGGCCGCATAAAATTGACAGGCTGGATTGTCCACAAGAACCCAGGTCAACATTGAATTTATCCCCAATTGATGCAGCCTCTGGGCAACCGTTTGCGTGAGCCGATATCCTAATCTCTGTCTTTGATGCCCTTGTAAGAGATAAATGGCCATCAATTCGCCTGTATAAACGCGATCGCCTGAACGTTCCATCCCACCATTGGCAAAACCAACAACTCCAGCAGAGTCATGTTCTGCAACATAAGTGAAGTGCTTATCTTGTACCGCACGGCTGAAAAGCTGATGCCAACGCTGTGTCCTGTGCTCATAGGTCAAACGAGCTAGATACTCATCGGGCACAATGCCCCGATAAGTGGTTTGCCAACTGTCTACATGAACTCTGGCAATGGTAGGGATGTCTTGCAAAGTCGCTTCTCGAACGATCATTGGCCGTGGGATTATATTTTATTGGCTCGCCTAGATAGCTGTATGCTCAAGCCCAAAAAGCTAGCACTAAAAATCAACATGACTAATCGTGGCAGAAATTTTGACAAACTGAAATAAGTTGTCCAATCAATAGCGCTCTTTTAAATCGGGTCACCCATCTGGCTATTTCTAATTCAGAGATAGCCTAGATTTACCTCTATCTTTGCCATTAAGACAACGTCAGGTTGTTGGCTTTGCAGTGACAAAAATTTTGCTAGCCTGTGAGTTGAGCATACTTTAACGTGAGGTTAGTCCCATGATGCGACTCGTCCTAACAGTGCTGTTGTCAACAGCGTCAATTACGGGTTTGGCAGGATTAGTATTTGCCAACAGTGAACCTCCCGTCGATGAAGGTTCTGCTGCTGAGGGGAATCCTGTTGTCGCGCAACTCGTTTTGCGCGATCGCATTGTGACCATCACCTCATCTCCCACGGGTTATCTATATGCCGTTGCTGACGAGTCGGGTGCAGTCCTCAGTGCTGGGTTAACCGAAGACCAGCTGAGTGAGCAATATCCTGGGCTTTTGGATACGCTCCGACCTGCCGTCGCTGACGAAAACTCAGAGCTAATGATGCTGGCTCCCGTTGAGCATTTCTAAGATTGATATCATTAGGTTTTTAGAGGCTTTTTGTTCTTGCCCATTGAGTGATTGTCGAAGCGCTTTGCTATCAAGTGATAGATCGCCTCGAAGTCCCAGGCTATTCACGTTGTACCATGGGTGCAAGTGTCAGAACTAATGAGAATTAACCAGATGGGCACTCAGTTCTGACACTGATGAAGAGAACCGACATCTCCAGCAGACTACGCTAAACAAGCTGCCAAATCTTCCTCAGGAGTGGTAATGGCCTGCAGCCGATAGGTCTCGGACAAGAGCTTAAATACGTTTGGCGAGATGAATGCAGGCAGTGTCGGTCCCAAACGGATATCCTTAATGCCCAGGTGTAGTAGGGTTAGCAATATAGCCACGGCTTTCTGTTCATACCAAGACAGAACCATGGAAAGGGGCAACTCATTGACATCCATTTCAAAGGCATTCGCTAGGGCGATCGCAATTTGAATGGCTGAGTAGGCATCGTTGCATTGCCCCACGTCCATCAGACGAGGCAACCCGGCAATTTCGCCTAAGTCGCGATCGAAGAAACGGAACTTGCCACAGGCCAAGGTCAGCACCACACAGTCATCAGGGACTTTTTCAACAAATTCGGTGTAGTAGGTGCGTCCAGGCTTGGCTCCGTCACAGCCACCTACTAAGAAGATGTGGCGCAGCTTGCCCTGCTTAACGGCATCGATAACCGTATCGGCAACACTCAACACCGCGTTGCGGGCGAAGCCAACCGTCACCGATTTTGGCGGAGCGGCTTCAGTAAAGCCAGGAAGCGATAAAGCCTTCTCAATCACTGGTGTATAGTCAGGAATGCCGCCTTCCTCAGCAGGCAAATTGGTGAGATGGGGATAGCCGACAGGGCCAATGCTAAAGAGTTTGTTGTTGTAGTGCTCGTGGGGCGGCATCAGGCAATTGGTGGTTATTGCGATCGCGCCAGGAAACTTGGCAAAATCCTTGGTTTGGTTCTGCCAGGCAGTGCCGTAGTGGCCGTATAGATGAGGATAAGACTGCTTGAGCTGCGGATAGCCATGGGCTGGGAGCAGTTCCCCGTGGGTGTACACCGTGATGTTGGTTCCCACTGTCTGTTTCAGAATCGCTTCTAACTGCCGAATGTCGTGGCCCGATACCAGAATGGCCTTGCCCGGCCTGGGGTTGAGCGGCACTTTAGTCGGAGTGGGGTGGCCGTAGGTAGTGGTATGTCCGGCATCCAAAAGCTCCATCGATCGCAGGTTCACTGCTCCGACTTCGAGCGCCAACTTGACCCAGTTATCCAGGCTGAGGCTTTGATTGTTGAGCGCATCTAGAGCGCGGTAGACGAAGCGATACACCTGCTCGTCTTCTTGGCCAATTTCATAGGCATGGAAAGCGTAAGAAGCTGCCCCTTTAATGCCATACAGCACCGTCAGCTTGAGCGAAAAAATATCGACAGCATCTTTACCCACTTGGCTGATAAATTTCAGCGCGACTTCTTGTCCCTGTTCGACCAGGCTTTCGGCGACATCAGGCTCAAAGTCGGCAATCGCTGGCCAAGTGACGGATTCTTGCGTGGCTTGAAGCTGGGTCTTAAGCGCTTCACGGTGAGCCAGTGCGGTTCTGACATAGCACCTAAATCGGCTGGTATCGAAGTTCACGTTGGTCATCGTGGCAAAGATGGCCTCACAGGTGAAGACATCCACCGCATGGGTGTCAATGCTCTGCTCTTTAGCCTGCAGTGCAACGGGAGCTAGGCTTCTGAGACAGTGAATCAATAAATCCTGCACGGCATTCACCTCAGGACTTTTGCCACAGGCTCCAAATTGGTGGCAGCCATCGCCGCTGGCGGTCTGTTCACATTGTTCGCAAAACATGGGTCAGGTCTCCTCTGGCTTTCTGGTATTACTTTACGTAAGGGGGCGGAATGAATACCTTGACTTAAGTCAAAGACTTGACCCAGTTAGAATCAATTAGGGTATCCACGCAGAAATTATGGAGTAACAATCCCCGCTACTTCTGATGTCATTCGTTTGCCATTGGCACAAGTTATCTGAGCACGGCCCATGTTAGAACCTACCCATCCCTTCTCAAAGCTGCTCGACTTTCTGGGTAACACCCAAATCTTTCAAGGACTGCCGCAAGAACAATTAGCTGCACTAGTCCAACTTGTTCATGTCCAGTCCTATGGCAAAGGAGAATTTGTTTTCCATCAGGGGGAAGAGGGCCGTGGCTTCTTTATCGTACAATCAGGTCGCATCAAGGTTTTTCAGCTTTCTGCCAGTGGACGCGAGCAAATTTTGCATGTTTTCGGGGCAGGAGATCACTTTGCCGAAGTTCCTGCCTTTGACGGTCAGTGTTTTCCGGCCTCCGCCGCTGCTTTGGAAAAGTCTGAAGTCCTGTTCTTCCCTCGTCAGCTCTTTCTAGAACTTCTAGAACGGAACCCGACTCTAGCAATCAACATGCTGAAAAGCTTTGCCCGTCATCTGCGACGTTTTCCTAACTTGGTAGACAACCTTTCCTTACGAGAAGTGCCAGGGCGCTTAGCTTCCTACCTACTGACGCTATGCGACCCGGCAGACGACATCAGCCAAATAGAATTGACGCTCAACAAAGGGCAATTGGCAGCAATGTTGGGTACTATCCCTGAGACCCTTTCTCGGGTTTTTCATAAATTCAGCCGTGCTGGGATTATCACGCTAGAGGGTTCCAAAATCACAGTGCTGGATCGCGATCGCTTGCGCCAGATGGCTCAATAGACATCGCACGTGCCATACATGCCCCTGTTCTAAAACGGGTTCTGAAAGGGGCATGTATAGCAGTCGCCAGTTCCGTTAGGGCAAGATCGTTTCAAACCAGGTCTTAGCTTTAGGTCGCTCAACCCAACCCTTTAGTCTGCAAAATGGCGATCGCTCCACCCATGTATTCAAACACGGCGGCGTCTGCCGCCCCTTGACTAGCCTTGGCTGGCCCTTCCTGCTGATACATTGTGTTCAGCGATCGCGCAATGCCAGCATCGCCTCCCGTAAACATCTGAATCAGTTCCTGCCAGCGTTGAGCAATGCGCTGGACTCCCTCACTGGCCGGATCAACAGCGTTTTCCATAGCAGTGCGAGCTTGGGCAATCAGCTGTGTCCACTCAGCCTCAACTTGGTGGATAGCATCTTCGCCCAATTGTTCTCGACGCTGCTTCAAGGTTTCCAATTGGTCAGGGGTGTAGTAATTTTCAATCATGGTGATTGCCTCAATAGTTTGTAGCAAGTTTTCAATCGTCACCGATGCATCTGGCGTACTGGCGATCGCTTCTAAGCGATTAAGCAACTGATGCGATCGCTCAATCTGTTCTTTCAAACGATTGATATGGAGCTGAGTGACATGCTTTAGAGAAAATTCTGGCTGTTCCAAGCAGTCTCGAATTTCTTCTAGGGAAAAGCCAAGCTGTCGCAATGACATGATTTGCTGCAACCTGACAATATCTTCAGGGCCATACAAACGATGTTCCGTATCCGTCCGCTGAGACGGCGAAAGTAATCCAATTTCGTCGTAATAGTGCAGCGTCCGAATTGAAATTCCCGCTTGTTTGGCAAGCTTGCCAACCTTCATGCCATTAATTTTCTGATCAGATTGCATCGTCATCAGCCTCTCCAGATGGGGTGATAATTCGATGCTAGAACCTGACGTTACGTGAGGATCAAGGGCTAAACCACAAATTCAGAAATGACTGATTGGACGATGTGCGATCGCACCACTATGCAGCTATGGTGCGACTACCTGCGTGCTATCTCCAGAAACAGCGGTTGCTTTTATGACTATCCATCGCAGAACAAGCTTGTCAATCCGCCGGACATACCAGCAGCTTCACAAAAGCTGGGCTCAGCTAAGGCAGACCCTCTTTCCCACCAAGCCAGCCGCCTACATCAAGTGGCAACAGGAGTTTTTGCACAAACGACTAGGCTTTGGGCTCTGGATCGGATTGATTTGTTTCTTGATTTCTGCTGGCCATGGACTATACATCTACTTATTTGAGATTGACCAGATTCGGGCCGATTTAGACGACTTCTACGGAGAACCCGGCCTCACCAATCAATTTAGAGAAATTAGCGTGATTGGGTTCTTTGTCATCGTCGGGCTGATATTAATTTGTCTATTCATTCAGAGAACTCAATGGGGGAAACGTCATCCGGCACTTGTTTTTCTGATATTTGCCAGTGCTGTGAATGGGTTTGCCACCCAGATCATCTCCACATTTTACGGTATCCCGATTGCGCCGACCTCAACGGTTTTCCTTGTCTTTGCAGTGCTTGCACCGCTGCGTTGGCGGTTGCATTTACTGGCACAAATGTTGCCGATCACTTATTACACAATTGTTTTACCGATCGTTGGGTTTACCGAAATTGGCAATCGATCTGTTTTTGACACCGTCTATAGTGTCGGCACATTTATCGAACTCGGTTTAGTTTGCTTAATCTGCAATGCAGGGGTTTTTGTCTATGAAAAGCTGCGTCTCTCCGAGTTTGAGTCGCGCCGAGAGCTGCAGATATTTTTACACGCGATTTCCCATGACCTGCGTAACCCAGTGATGGGAACTTCAGTGGTAATTAAGAGCCTATTGGACAAATCAGTAAATGGGCAGGTCAAGATCAGCACGCCAATGCTCGAGCGACTTTTGCAAGGTAGCGATCGCCAACTGGCCCTGATCAACGCTTTGATCGAAGCCTATCACGCCGATGCTCAAGGTATGACACTCCACCGTCAGCCGCTGCAACTCAATACCCTTGTGCAGACTGTTCTAGCCGACGTTGAGCTCAAGCTGATGCAAAACAAAGTTGAGATTCACAATGCTATTGGTTCAGATCTGCCGTTGATTAATGCTGATCAAACCCATATGTGGCGAGTGTTGAACAATCTAATTGACAATGCGCTCAAGCACAATCCACCAGGGATTCAACTGACCTTAGCGGCAGAGGTTGGTAAAGATGTGTGGCGCTCCGCTTGGCAACCTAACGGATTATGTGCGCAGCCCAAAAGGCTACCAAAACCATTGCGTCAAAAGCCTTCAAGACTAAAGTCAGTGCCAATGCTCTACTGCTGTGTCCAAGACAATGGTATCGGGATTCCCCCTGATCAATGCCAGCAGCTTTTCGAGCTTTATAGCCGAGGTAAGCGGGCGCGCTATATGCCAGGCATCGGTTTAGGACTTTACCTCTGCAAACAAATTATTACCGCCCACGGTGGAGAAATTGGCGTTGTCAGTCAGCCAGGTAAGGGGTCAACGTTTTGGTTTACGTTGCCATTAGCCACACCAAGAGCACCATCACCCCCAGAGAGCTAGATCCTCATAGCTTCAAAGACGGGTGCGGGTAGGGATTCACATCACTACCCAGATATCTGCTGTGTGAAAGCTGTATCAAACAACGATTGATGCCAAAGCTAGCAAACTCCAGTAGGCATGTCCTAAGTTCAAGTTCATATCAGCGATCGCTGACATGAATCCCCAATCTACCTGACCAACCGGACACTTCTGATTGTCCAGTTGGTCAGCCCATGACAACCAGGCAGATGATGTAGCCGCTCTACCCCTAGCGTCATTGTTTAAGGGCGCAAGAGTTGAAATGTTTTGATCCTGCGCTTTGAGTCTCTGATAGAAAACCTGTAGGAAATCTGCTTATGCCTGGGAAACTATTCAAAAAAATTGGCTTAACAGCCCTCTTTGTAGGGCTTTCCACTGCTTTTGCCACTGCCAACGCAGCTCCAGATCCAGTCTTTGATTCAGTGATTGACGACATTCGCAGTGAGTTACCTGAAGGTTGGCAATTTCGTTTACCTTCAGAGATGCCACTAGACAGCGAAATCTATCCTTTTGTGAGTGAAGCGAGCGACACCAAGCTGGTCGTCAGTCTGGGCATCACGCCCGACTGTACTTCAGCAGACTGTACGATCGGGGTGATTGGTGCCGTGGATGCAGGCGCAAGCAGTTGGCCTCCTGAAGGCGAAAGCGTGACACCCGTTGATCTGGGCCAAGATGAGCTAGGCCAAGACTTAGAGGGCTATTACCTGCTGCAAGGGGAAGGTACTGCCACGAATCAACTCGTCATGTGGCAGCAAGATGGGCTCCTGTATGGCATTGTGACCGTTGCAGATGCGCTACCCCAAGAGCAGCTTGTGGCAGTGGCCAGTTCAATGGCGAGTGAACCCCCCATTGACGGTGACGCATCGATGACAGAGCCGCCTATTGACGGTGAGCCCCCTGTTACAGAACCGCCCATTGATGGTGAGCCCCCCGTCACAGAACCGCCGATTACAGAACCGCCGGTTGACAGCGTACCCCCTGTGACCGAACCGCCGATCACCGAACCCCCTGTTGACGGCGTCCCCCCTGTGACCGAGCCACCCATTGATGGTGAACCCCCTGTCACAGAACCACCTATCGATGGTGAGCCGCCTGTGACCGAGCCACCCATTGATGGTGAGCCGCCTGTCACTGAGCCCCCGATTACAGAGCCGCCCATTGATAGTGGTGTACCCCCTGTCACTGAGCCACCCATTGATGGTGAACCCCCTGTGACCGAGCCGCCCATTGATAGCGAGCCGCCCGTGACGGAACCCCCGATTGACAGTGAACCGCCTGTAACCGAGCCCCCGATTGAAGATGAAGCACCCTAACGGATCCTCCCGTTAGCCCTTAAGCGCTTTCCATAACGCTGGCCAGATTGCTTAAGACACCGAGTATCGCTGGGATGCTGAGTATACAAGCAATCTGGCTCGCCGTAGCGCCCAAAGCTTGGGGCGCTACGGCTATACCATCCCGTCGCCTTTAGGAATTGCTTGGTTGTTATGGCATTCTCAACGCCCAGTAACATCCAGTCACTAGCGCCTAGCATGACAGTCTCAGCACCTATTCACCCACGTGCTTTTCTTCTGGAAAATAGCTTTTTAGATAATTGAAGGCGAGTCTCTGCGTTTCCTGCACGAGTCGTTGACGGAAATCAGGTGCTTGCCCCGAAGAAATCCAGAGTAAATTGCCCATTGCCTTGACGAGAACAAACGCGATCGCCTCGCAGTCTTCTGCACTTAAGACATCATTCAGTTTAGAAAAAATCCTTACGAATGCCTGAACCAATTGATTATCCGTCGCTTCATTTATTTCAGGCATGCTGGTTGTGATTTCTACAAAAGTAGCGCGGTAGCCAGGATTTTCGCGAAAAAAGCCGTTGATTCCCTGGGTTAAGCGATTCACATACTCCGATAGGGGAAGTTGCATCATCGCTTCCGTCTCAAAAACCTGCAACTGCTGGTTGAGTAAATCCGTATATTGCTCCGCCAAAGCCTGCAAAATCGCTGTCTTATCGGGAAAAACTGGTACAGCGTACCGATCGGTACCTCCGCTTCCGCTGCGATCTGTTTCGTGGTTGCAGCAGTATATCCCTGCTCAACAAATATTGCTGCCGCCATCTCCAAAATTCGATTAACCCGTTCTAAACTGCGGGCCTGCTTGGGCTTGCGCCATTTTCGCACGATCGTCTCTGAAGATTGTTCGGTCATTTCGTCAATTCCTTCTTGACATAACATGAGCTTAACTCATATATTCAAAAACGTGAGCTTAACTCATATCTTAATTTGAAGGAATATCGGAATGCCACATTCTGGGCAGCTTCGCATCAATCTATTTGGTCATCTGCGATTAACGTTTGAGAACCAGCCGATTGCTAGTTTGCGGACGGATCGGTATCAATCGCTGTTGGCCTATTTTGTCCTTCAGGCGCGATCGCCTCAACCCCGCTCTCAGCTGGCTGGCTTATTTTGGCCAGATATTCCTGAGGCCAAGACTAAAGCCAGCCTTAGACAAGAGCTATACCGGCTCAAAAAGATGCTGCCCCAGGCAGATCAATTTTTACAGGTAACCGCAAAGACCGTGCAGTGGTTACCACAGCTTCCCCCAAACTCGTCTCCCAGTCAGAGTGACACGTGCTCAAACGGGGCTAGCTCAGGGATGGGTATTTGATGAGGGTACCTCTCTACCTGTGCAGCTGCGAGTTCTAAACTTCTATGCCAACGGTGACATCACCTACGTAGCAAAAATCAATGGTGTCGGGCTAAGAGAGGGAGATTTTGTTTCAAAAGGACAGCTCCTGGCTACGATTGACGACCGCAGACAAACCTCTAGCATCGAAACCGCAGAAGCTGATATTCAGGTGGCTATTAATCAGCGGGAGCAATCAGAAGCTTCGCTTTTACAGGCTCAAGCCAATTTAGATAAGACTGAATCTGATCTGGCCTTAGCACAAACAGAACTCCAGCGTTATCAATCTCTGTTTGAACGAGGGGTAGTGGCAGAGAGCTATCGCGATGCTGGCGATAGCTAATGTTACTTACAACCCTTTTGCAGTTGCTCTGGTAACAGAATTGGCTCCCAAACCTTCTCTTGGCATTTATCTATCTCTAAATGCTCAATGCTGGACAATTGGTTACTGACTTGGCCCGCTAGTAGGGGGGTGATCACTCGCTCAAAATGAAAAAATTGCTCATGGGCTTTGGGCTACTGTGTCTCTCAGTACGCTGGTTGGAGTGCTTATGCTAAGGCGACTCACCAGGTTGCAAAGGACAACTGACTGATTACAATTCGGTTGCATCTAATCAAGCAAATTCCAACCACATATGTGTCGCTTGCTGAAGCGAGCTAACGGTGCAGTTGTGCGGCGGCCAATACTTTTGCATTGATGCCTGAATTGTAAATTCCGTCCGCTCCTGCGTAGGGTTAGACGACAGGATCAAGCAGTTGTCCCATGTCTATCTCGGGGCCTATGTTAGCCTGAAATCGATTGCTTCAAGGAATTTATGAGAATGGTGCGGTCTTCAAAATTTAGTGGTGAGGCATTATGAAGTTACATCAGAGATCGCACCTTACAGCTAAGTTAGACACTTTGTCCTTTACATACGTTTCAACATAAAATTAGGTTCGCAAAAACCTATAATCCATGAGTCTTGTGCCTCAATCTGGTTTGTAAAGTGACTGGTTCTCACTCCTTTTCTAACTGATTGGTGAATAAGCTGTATCCAGGAGATCTAGTATAGTCTCAGCACTTCCCTGCCCAATCACCTGAATTTGTGGACCGTGAAGTGACTCTTTAAATATATCAATCTCTTCTTTGCTAGGGCATTCATGGGCCCCACCTAATTTCTGGCAAGCATATGCTGCCCAAGCTTGACTATCTTTCACAGCTCTTTGAAGATCGAAAAAAGAGAAGATTGACTCATGCTTGTCAAATAGATGTGATGCAATGGCTGCACCAAAAGCGTCCCCCGCACCTGTAGGATCTACAATTTTTCCTGGTTTATAAGGAAGTATTAAAATAAGCCCATCTGCACCATCTTTATAGCTACAGACTGCCCCTAATTTATCCATAGTAATTACACTTGTAACTCCTTTTTTGTTTAGAGAAGTTACAATCTCCTTCAAAGCAAGATCCTTCTTATCTACCTGGAATAAGCGCTTGACTTCATCTAGATTGAGCTGAAAAATAGAAATTTTTGGTAAAAACTCTTGCCAGAAGTCAAATCCATATTCGATTTGACTTCTGCCAAAATTAGCAAGGATATCAGCATTAGGGAATCTACTTATCAGTAGCTTTGTACATTTCCCTGAGCCTTCACTATCAGCATAAATATGCCCAATAATAACAGTCTTTATCCTCCTTTCAACTTCTTCCCCAAGGTCATCTAGGCGATTCGTAAGGTGGCGGAAAAAGTCTCCCTGCTCCACATTTTCGGTAAGAATAGTACGTTTCTCCCCTCTCACCAGAATCGTAGAGTAATTTGTTATTGCTCCAGGAATAAAAAAATTTTCAGAACCAACAAAATCATCAATTATTTTTGGCAATTTACTCGTCCGTCTTATAGTGTTGAGAAGCTCTTCTTGAATACACTCTCCAAGACGATCCCGACCAACGCCAGGTATTGGGATTACTGGGATGCCAAAGTTCATCAGGCGTATACTATAGTTAATACAGCTTCCACCAAAAAGTTTAATAGGATTAACGGTATATTTCCGATCTTCTTTGAACTCTAACGGTAGCTGAATTATATTTTCACCATTGCTTCCACCAACAACAAGAACATAATTTTCCTGCTCACAAACATTTACTAGCTGGTTTTGTTTTCGGATAGGTAGCAATCTAGTCCAGTAGTCATCTTGCTGATGAGACTCTGTCTGAAGGTTTCGTAGTTCAGGGAGCTTCTCCAAAACCGCATAGGAAGGAAGAGCACCACCGCCTAAATCGCTAAATTTATCACGAGTAAAATTAAGAATTCCGCATACTTTACCTGTTCGCTGATTCAACAAGGCAGCCCCGCTCATCCCTTTGCTCACCTGTCCCTGAGCAAACTTGATGAATGCTGGTTTATCTCCCGTTAACCCCTCACACGTAAACGTCACTGGGCAACCGTTGGGAAAATTATCAGGATAGCCAAATATATATAGTGGGTCGCGGGTTTGAACTTCTTCACCCAAATACACACAGGACGGATTGACATTGGTTGGAAGCGTTACCCTAAGTAGAGCCAGATCCCAAGGATCAGGTAAAAGCTGCTCTACAATAGCTTCTACGTCGCTCTCTTGGTTTTGCAACCGTATTTGAACAAATTTCTCGTTCTGTACGACATGAGCACAAGTAAGAATATATTCACGGGCCACAAAGAAACCTGTACCCCTTCCACAGGGACTTATGAGCTTTACCGTGCATAGCTTCAGCAGTTCTTCTAGGCGACTCATAAATTATTCCCCTTGCTGTACTTCCCACTCTAAAGTGATTTCCAGATTAGCTTTGCTGGAACCTTTCACTATTACTGCAGTCAGTTGTCCAGACTCGATTGACAGTTCCATACCAAATTTTACGCTAGCTTTCTTAGGCTTTACCTTTTGAATCGGGGTGGCAATCATCTGTACCAAGCCCTCAATCGCATCTGCAACAGGCTGAAACTGCTTTTTATCAAAGCTCGCGCTGGCTTTCTCTAGTCCCGTTTGTGCTACCTCAAATTTGACAGTAGCCCCATTTGGCAGCTGAATTGGAATAGTATTACTGTAAGGATTAGTAAAGGTCATATTTGTAGATACCTAAGAAGATTAGATTACTATCTTAAAATATCCAGCAGTATTGGCTCCGATTGCGTTCAATGTATACATTGATTTCGGCTTGGTAATCTAAATAATAGCAGCGTGCATCAGAGATTTGAGTCCAGTGCCTCATCGAGGTAAGAATGGGCCTAGTTAACTATCAATTAGAGAGAACCATTCCATATAACTCCCTTAAATGGGTGTTTAAGTAGAAACTTTTCAGCCTAATTCCCTGATTTGGGCGTTTAGGTGGAAATACGTCAGCCTAATACTCTTATATGGCTGTGCACCTAGCCAGCATCAATAAACGAGTCGGTTGTCATACGTTTCGCCATAGCTTTGCGACCCACCTTCTAGAAAATGGCTATGACATCCGCACGATTCAAGAACTGCTGGGCCACAAAGATGTCAAGACAACAATGATTTGTACCCACGTTTTGAATCGTGGTGGTCGTGGCGTCAGGAGTCCCTTGGATGGCTAAGCGGGAGTGCGAAAAACCTACTATTCATTCTCCTGCTTCCACTCTGTCAACACCCCATACAATCCCCAAATCGCCATCGGTCGTAAATAATGACACGCCCGAAACGTGCCCACCGCTGTGATCGCCTCTGGTGTGCGAAACTGCAACCCATACTCATAAATCTGCCGCACCACCGCCTTACTAATAGTCAACGCCTCCTTAACCATGCCCGTATGGGCCATAAACGCAGCCAGACCAAAGTTAATCCCCGTCCACACTTCTAGCTGATGAGTATCGTCAAAATGCTCCGGTACGCCGTCTGGCAAAATGCCATTGGCCGCACCCACCGCCATGCCCAAACTAGCAGTGCTAAAATTCCCCGTTTGCGTCCCTTCAAATCGCTGGTTTTGCACCACCGAATGGGTCTGCACATATTGATTGAACTTGACAAAACAGGCGTCGTAAATCGTTTCTAGTGCCGATTGGATATACTCTGGTTCTACCAAATCCGGCAGGCCCATCAACTGCGCCATGAACTGGCCGCAAAGTTGATCCGCCATCACTACTTCAGAGCCGCTGTGGGTATCCAGACGGTAGTAGCGACCGTTCCACAGTTTGTTTTGATAGACAACTTGCCCATGCTTCAACCAGCGGCGATATTGGGTCAGTAAAATCGGCAGATTGCCGGGGGCACGCTGATGTTGGGTGAGGACATCTGCGATCGCGATCGCAGCTTCCAACGCCGCCAACCATAACCCACCACAATAGGCACTGACGCCCTTAAGCTGCCAGTCATCAAAGGTTTGATCCGGCGCACCGCCGTTTTCAGGGATGCCGTCGCCGTCTTGGTCAAACCGCTTGAGATAGGTCAGGGTATCTACCACCGCAGGCCAGCAGTCCGCCAAGAAATCAACGTCGGTTTCTCCAGTCAACTTGTAGGCGCGGTACACCTGCAACACAAAATCACTACCCAGATCTTTCCACTGGTTGCAGTCTTGATAGCTGGTGTAATTGGTCTTTTCAAACGGGGATTCATTCGGAGCCCCCAAATCGTGGGGGGTTGCCCCTTGCGCTTTGCGAATTGCGGGCGGGCTTTCTTCTCCCATCGTCAGGTAGTAGCCCACAATGCGCGGCGTCTGATCCGCTGTAGGAATGGCGCGGGCAAAGGCTCGAATCACCGCTTTTTCGAGTTCAGGCCACAGCATCAATACACCAAAGCCGCCATAGAGCCGGACGTCTAGACTTTCATACCAGCGGTAATCCAGGCACTCTAGCACTGCAAATTGCCCCACCGGGTCGCGATCGCTGGCGGCAGTCCATAACGTCCCGCCGCTGGTGAGGTCATATAGCTCATTGAACAGGGCCATTTTGAACCAGTTGGGCAAAGCGGTGCGATCGCAGATCGGATCTTGCCAATCTGCGATCGCTTGATGCCAAGCCGGATAGTCTTTCAAAGCTGTGATTGCGATTTGCCAAGCGTTACGCCCACTGCGATCAAAGAAATCCGTATAGCGACGGTAAGCGCTGGTACCCGCTGCAAACTCGGTTACGGGTAAATCCCAGGTGATAACGATGGGCACTCGGCGCGATTGTCCTGGGGCTAGGGTAAATCGCAGCGCGATTGCCCCCCCAATTTGCTCCCCCGTCACCGCCGGATCGGCATTCCCCAGATTGGGTAGTGAGCCATCTTGGGCAAAGGATTGCCATAAATCTGCGCCATTCCCGGCTGGGTTCCAGCGACTGTGGTGAAAGATCTCGGTGTTGGGGAGATTAGTGGTGGCGATCGCCCATTGTCCTTCCCCTTCCAGGCAAACTCTGTCCTCTGCCCGCGCCCCGTCCATCAAAATTCCAACAAACTTTGGATTGTCAACCCAGTGATTGGTACTGCCCTCGCTTTTGTCTAGGGGCGGCACGTAATCATAAAACGGACTGCCGTCATCCCGCTGTTGCACACTGGGCGATTTGTTGGCATTAGTGAACCAGTTCACCATGTTCTGCCAAGACACCATCAGGCTTAGGGTCAGTGGCTTATCTGTTGGGTTTTGCACCGTCCACTCAAACACCGCAACGGGATAACTGGCTTCTTGGTAATTGTTGGGCCAGATCGGCGAAAACTGCTCGCAGGTCACCTTGGCATTGAACACGTTCTCATAGACAAATCCGCTGCGGGGATACAAGGCATAATAAGTCCCCGTAGATTTGGAAGGCTTATCCCCTTGATCTGATGCGGGATACCACTGCCAGCTGGTTAAAGTACCATCCTGTGGTGGCTGGGTGCAAAGGGCATAGGCTTGAGGCGCTGCCCCTTCAACCTGCTCAAACAGGCTAAACTGGCAAGCCCCAAATGACTGTTCCGCCGATTGATAAATGTGTTCGCCACCATCAATGTGCCAGAGGGTAAAGTCTCCTCGGGGCGATCGGCCGATGCAACCCGCCCCGAAACCACCCAGGGGGGCCCCGTGCCAGGGGCCATCGTCAAGGTTACTGGCATAGCGAACCACGTAGGAATTAGCCCAACCTTGACCAATCGGTCGGTTCCAGGCGCAGTCGGGGATGTTGGGGAAGATGTCTTGTTTAGCCATCCCCTGATTTTACAGACAACCTGCGTGAGGCGATCGCATTTCATCTAGAGGGATTGGCGATAGAGGGCCTCGGCATCCCACAACCCTCCACAACATCTGCCTATGTTGAAGTTGCCGCATAGGGTATGAGGCAACTGAATTGCATCAGATGATATCTATCGTCGATAAGGCACCTTCTGATCAATATCAATATCGTAAACAGAAATGGAGTTCGGCTGGGCACCTTTGGAGTTGAGGCTTTTGGCCATATTGAGAAACAAGCTGGGATCGCCAGTTTTGGGTTGGCTGTCGTAGGGGCGGAAGTTGCGGACAGACTCTTGCCAGATTGCTTGGGGAAAGCCTAATTGATTGCGATGATAGGCATCATACCGAGGCGAGGTAATGTTGAAGGGCGTTTCACCCAAAACACGACTGGGCAGAATCCGACGACGGTGATAAGGAACGATATTTTCACCAAAGTTCTCGATGTATTCGTCACTGTTCAAGAGGTTATCAATAAACCCTTTAACGCCCTTGCTCATCACCACTGCTGACCAGGCAATCTTCTCCGCATTGCTGTAAACTCGACGCCCCAAAACCTTTTGAACACAGTGTTCAACAAAGCGATAATTACTATTTTTGTTGTAAAAACTGTCGATAAAGGTATTCGACAATAACAATCCACGAACAAAGTCACGAACTGTGATCTGTCTATTGCGAAGTTGAGATTCCAGGACAATCTCACGATCCCATCTAAACGCATGAAAAAAGATTTGGCGATAGGCAGCATCTATGAGATTACCCATGTCTGTTGGCGAAAATAGATCATCCGTTGAATAAATAATAGCTTCGTCATCCCGAGCACCCAGTGCATCTACGCGTTGATTCGGACAAGAAGGGGAATACGCTAATAGAGGAATAGCCACGTTTACACAAATCTCCAATTCTATAAAACTTTGCCAAAAGCGTTCGAATTATACGCTAAGCGTGTAATTCGAATAATCATAATCTAGCAAGGGCTGAAGAGCCCTCCCTATTTAATGAGAGATCGAGTTGTTTAACGGCGGTTATTAGGAATCTCAAACTCGGCTTCTAGACTTTACGCAATCATACAAGGACGAGGGAATTTTAATCTGCATGCATCGAATAAAATGTTGCAGAATTTAACTTTAACGACCAAAGAAAACACTGAATAAATTTTTTGCAGCAAAAAATAACTCAATGATTTGTAACGCAAATGTTTCCCGCTGCATTGTACAAACAGATTACAAGGTTGTGAGTTTATTTTAACCAATAGCTTACTGTTTTCTGCACAAATACTGCACAAGTTTTCTGCACAAATACTGCACAAATCAAATAAGGAGATTTAGATCCCATGCTAGACGCCTTTACTAAGGTTGTTTCCCAATGTGATGTTCGAGGTCAGTTTGTGAGCAATGCTCAAATTGATGCGCTATTGGCCGTGGTTAAGGATGGTACGAAGCGCACCGATGTTGTGAACCGGATTACAAGCAACGCTTCCACAATCGTGACTAATGCAGCTCGTGCATTATTTGAAGATCAGCCTCAGTTGATTGCTCCCGGCGGCAATGCTTACACTAATCGTCGGATTTCTGCCTGTATGCGCGACATGGATATCGTCCTACGCTATGTCACCTATGCGGTGTTTTTAGGAGACGCCAATGTTCTAGAAGATCGCTGTTTGAATGGTCTGAGGGAAACCTATTTAGCGTTGGGAGTTCCTGGATCTTCCGTCGGCACCAGCATCCTTAAAATGAAGGAAGCTGCCATTGCCATTGCTAACGATAGTAACAATATCCAACCGGGTGATTGTAGCTCTTTGATGGCTGAATTAGCGGGCTACTTCGATCGAGCAGCAGCAGCAGTGAGCTAAAAGCCTGTGGACTGACGCACAAGCTTAAGACAGCATTCTCAAAGTCTGTCATGACAAGAAATATATTCAAGCTAAAGCGGTTTCTCGCTCAAGCTTTTTCCAGATCAAAACTTTCTGAACTATTAGGGAGATATTATTTCAATGAAGACGCAATTAACTGAGGCGGTTGCCGCAGCTGATTCTCAAGGCCGTTACATAGGCAACACTGAACTTCAAGTTGCATTGGGTCGTCTGCGGTTGGCTACGGCTGACCTAGAAGCAGCCAAGGCTCTGGGTGCTAAAGCTTCACAATTGGCTGAAGGCGCAGCTAATGCGGTCTACCAAAAGTTCCCCTACACCACCACCATGCAAGGCAACAATTATGCCTCTGATGCTCGTGGCAAAGCCAAGTGCTTGCGCGACATCGGCTACTATGTGCGGATGATTCAATACTGTCTGATTGCAGGTGGAACAGGCCCTGCTGATGATTACCTATTGGCCGGTCTAGCTGAAATGCACAGCAGCTTTGAATTGGTTCCCAGTTGGTATGCTGAAGCGCTCAAGTATATCAAAGCTAACCATGGTTTGACGGGTGACCCTGGGCTTGAGGTCAACTCCTACATCGACTACATCATCAACGCACTCTAGTCGCGTGCGTTGCCCAGAAAGATAAGTGGTTCTATTAATAGATGGCTCTGTTTATCATTCTGGGCAACTTTATAAACAACAAAGTTAAAAATCTGTGAAAAACCGTGTTTATCGATTTTTAGATTAGGGGAAACAACTATGGCTGGTTTAAAGGAAGCGGGGAGATTAGGAATTAAACCCTTTGAGGAAGCTGAACCTGTTGAATTACGTCCCAATTGGGCTCAAGATGAGGTTCAAGCTGTGATTTCGGCAGCCTACCGACAGGTGCTAGGCAATGAGCATCTGATGGAGAGTGAGCGATTAGTAGGGGCTGAATCACTTTTGGTGAGAGGCCTTATTTCGGTGCGAGGCTTTGTTCGGGCGATCGCAGCGTCAGAACTCTATCGCGAGAAGTTTTTGTATCCTAACTTTCATGTCCGCTTTATCGAGTTGAACTACAAGCACCTATTAGGACGAGCACCTTACGATCAGACTGAGATTTCCTATCATTTGGATCTATTCCTCTCCGAAGGGTATGAAGCTGAGATTGATGCTTATCTCAACTCAGAAGAATATCTCAATGCTTTTGGGGATAATATTGTTCCCTATCATCGAGATTTTCAAGTTGATCACCCAGGGCAGCGAGCGGTCGGCTTTAGTCGTTTGATGCATCTCTATCGTGGCTACGCTAATAGCGATCGGGCACAAGGACAAAAGCAACCCTTGTTAACCTGGGAAGTGGCCAGAAATTCAGCAACCTCGATCGCGGCTTCTAGCCCCAGCGCCCTCTCTGGTGGTTTAGGAGGGGCTCGCGGGGACGTCTATCGACTACGGGTGATGCGATCTGCACGCCCCAATTCAGCTGTTGTACGACAGACCACAACTGAAGTGCTGGTTTCCTATGAACAATTGACGACTAAGCTCCAACAGTTGAGTCGTTCTGGAAGTAAGGTGATCAGTGTTACCACTGTCTAGTGATGACATGCCTTAGTCCATCGTTTTCCCTTTAGGGGCGCAAGGCTCTGCGTCCCTACCCCACTCTTCAAATCGGATGGCGTTCACCAAAGGGCAATCGATTGCTGATTACCCTTTGGTGAATCAGCCTACCCATTTTCATCTATATCTTTTGGAATTTATTGAAGGAGAATTTCAGGTGGCTATTACAACAGCAGCATCTCGACTAGGGACGTCGGCGTTTAGTGATGTCGCGCCAGTCGAACTGCGTCCAAATGCAAGTCAGGAAGATATTGAAGCGGTTATTCTGGCTGTTTATCAACAGGTATTGGGTAATCCCCATCTTCTAACTTCTGAGCGTCTTGTCATTGCTGAGTCTCTGTTACGCGATCGCAAGATCACAGTGCAGGAATTTGTTCGTCAAGTTGCCAAATCAGATCTGTACAAGCAGAAATTCTTCCACAATAATTTTCAAAGCCGGACAATTGAGCTCAACTATAAGCACCTCCTCGGGCGGGCACCCTATGAGCAGTCAGAAATTACGGAGCATATGAATTTGTATCAATCCAACGGTTTTGATGCAGATATTGACGCCTACATTGACTCGCCTGAGTATCAGACCAGCTTTGGTGAATACATCGTGCCCTACTACCGAGACTTTGTGACCACAGGCATGGGTCAAAGATCAAGTGGATTTCCCCGTTTACTCCAGCTTTATCGGGGTTATGCCAACAGTGATCGGGCGCAGTTGATCGGCAATGCCCCCCGATTGGTCAAGGATCTAGCGCTTAATACTGCTTCTGGGATAAACCCTCCTTCTGGTGGTGCAGGGGGATTTGCTTTTCTACCCGCCCTAAAAGGTGATGCATCTTTTAGCACCTTTGGCGGTTCAAAAGCTTTCGGATCTAGTCGGCTCTTCCGAGTTGAAGTTGCAGGCATTAATGGGCCTGGCTATCCCAAGGTTCGCCGGGTTAATAAGGCCGTCATTATTCCCTATGAAGAGCTCACCCCTCACATGCAGAGAGTGCAACGCCAGGGCGGTAAGATCGCCAGCATTACGCCACTCTAGGATTAGGAAAGCGTAGAGGGTATATCTTAAGGCGAGAAACTCCACGGTAAAAAAGTTCTCGCCTATTGATTTGTTGCTTTTAAGTCTTCCGCCTTTTTCGGGGGAAAAATCGCTAAGTCCAAAAGCTGCAATTCGACTCGAATAATCTCTTGCCAAATAAAAAAATATTGTTTGAACCGCCGCCATAACGAGTGGCTAAATAGCCATGCATTACACAACGATTAGCGGGAGCAAAGTGCTCCCGCTAATCGTCATCATTGGGCCTTTTATATTACATCGACTTCGGGTCATTGCGTTTGCGTTGATCAGCCCGCCCATGCCCCGCATAGTCAGATCTCACGAATTAGAACAAATGCCTTGATTCGAGAAATACAAACCCTAATCGAAACAGGCTCATCCCAATGTAAGACACCAACACCACAAAAATCACTGCATTCAAAATACTGCGAACAGAATGCGTTGACATAGGAAGTACCTAACTAATGTTGTTAT
Organism: Cyanobacteria bacterium P01_A01_bin.123; assembly: GCA_039815185.1. Lineage (GTDB taxonomy): Bacteria > Cyanobacteriota > Cyanobacteriia > Phormidesmidales > Phormidesmidaceae > JBCBZT01. The sequence goes on from JBCBZT010000012.1 coordinate 134,766, forward strand.
TGACGCTAACGCAAAGTATCCAAGATCTGCCTTAATCTAACCTGAGCTAGACATGATTCTTAATGTCAAAAGGCGCGATCGCCCGTGACACTAATCCACATCTCACTATAGTCTAAACGACATGACTACAAGCCATTCAGCCAAGTCTTAAGCTGATATTAAATTAATAGCAATATCAACCGCGTCCCCCTCCAGATCCACCGTTTTTCCTTAAGCTAAACTCAAGGTTTAAAATCAGATGGGGTTTAGATAATGGTTCGACTCAAAATCATTGAAAAATATGACAGTAGCTTTACTTTGGCCCCTGAGGTGAAAGCGACTTTGTTTGATCTGTTAATGAGCGATACCTTTCAACAGCAGGTCTGCCAGCACACTGGGTTTGACCGAGTGGAGTTTACTCAGCTGTTGTTTCAACCCACCCCTTACACGCCGGAAACCCCTTTGGGAATGCCCAAGCCCTTTGAGGTATATCACGCTTCAGCAGACCACGTGATTGTCAACGTGCCGCCCAACTTTATGTTTAAAGCTAAAGTATTTAATCCCAATCGCCTCTGCGCTATCTATCGCCGGATTGGATCGGCTGTTTCCCAATCTGTCGACGCTGAATAGGAATACCCATGACTCCTCAAACTTCCCCGACTGTCTTGGCTGATCTAGCCCCATTCCCCTACATTGATGATGATGGGGCGATTCCGACCCATATACAAGGCAAAGTGGGCATCTACGCCATTTTTGACCAGGCCCAGGTCTTGCAGTATGTGGGCTATTCTCGGGATGTTTATCTGAGTCTGAAGCAGCATTTAGTGCGCCAACCCCAATCTTGTGACTCGGTGAAGGTGCAAACTATTGATCGACCCAGTCGTACCTTGCTCGAAGGCATTCGCGACGCTTGGCTGACTGAAAACGGCAGTATCCCTCCTGGCAACGGTGCAGAGGCAGTGGCTTGGAACCAACCTATCGATGCCAAGCAAACTATGACCGATGCTGAAAAAGCCGAGTTTGAACGCCTAGAAGAATTGGGACAAATTAAGTATCTGAAAAAGATTGCCCGTCGGGTTGAGGCCAATATTCTAGAAACCCTAAAGCAACGCAACGTTCAGATGGAACTGCGGTTTAACCCCAAGCTCAAAGAAGCGGGCCTGCTGGATTTGAAATAAATAGAGGAACCCTCATTACTCTGAAGAGTCTAGCGAAAGAAACACTCTCCTCATTTCAAGAGATTGCATGGGTGATTCAAAAACGCTCTAACGCGACGGTAAGATCGAGAGATCGCGCTGCTCACCCATCTGCCCATGTATCTCGATTACCTCGAACGTATTCTGACTGCTCGGGTCTATGACGTCGCCCAAGAAACGCCCCTCGACCTAGCGCCTAATTTGTCAGCACGGCTGAATAATCGAGTGTTGCTGAAGCGGGAAGACGTACAGTCGGTGTTTTCGTTTAAGCTGCGGGGGGCTTACAACAAGATGGCTCAATTACTGCCAGAACAGTTGGCCCAGGGAGTGATTGCGTCTTCGGCAGGTAACCATGCCCAGGGAGTGGCTTTGGGGGCACGGCAGTTGGGCACAACTGCGATTATCGTGATGCCGACAACAACACCCCAAGTGAAAATTGATGCGGTCAAGGCACGGGGAGGAAAGGTTGTCCTCTACGGCGAAACCTATGATGATGCCTATGGCCATGCCCGACAGTTGGAAACCGAAAAGGGGCTGACGTTTGTGCATCCCTTTGACGACCCTGATGTGATCGCCGGTCAGGGCACCATTGGCATGGAAATTTTGCGTCAGTATCAGCAGCCCATTCATGCGGTGTTTGTGGCGATTGGCGGGGGTGGCTTGATCTCGGGCATTGCAGCTTATATCAAGCGGTTGCGTCCCCAGACCAAAATTATTGGGGTTGAACCTGTCGATGCCGATGCCATGCACCAGTCGCTCAAAATTGGTCGACGCGTATGTTTGCCTCGGGTGGGTTTGTTTGCTGATGGGGTGGCTGTGCGCCAGGTGGGGGAAGAGACCTTTCGGCTGTGTCAGCAGTTTGTCGATGACATTATTTTGGTCGGCACTGATGATACCTGTGCGGCGATCAAAGATGTGTTTGAAGACACGCGATCGATTTTGGAGCCTGCGGGGGCGCTGGCGATCGCGGGGGCAAAGGCCTACGTCGAACGAGAAGGGATTACGGATCAAACCCTTGTGGCGATCGCTTGCGGGGCCAACATGAACTTTGATCGACTCCGCTTTGTAGCCGAACGGGCTGAGGTGGGGGAACGACGAGAAGCCATTTTTGCCGTCACTATTCCAGAAAGACCCGGCAGTCTGCGGCAGTTTTGCGATTGTATTGGCAAACGCAACCTGACGGAATTTAACTACCGGATTGCCGACCAGAAAATTGCCCACATTTTTGTCGGGCTGCAGATTCAAAACCGGGCTGATGCCGCGCAAATGAAGCAAACTTTTGAAGCCCAGGAATTTGAAACTTTAGATCTGACAGATGACGAGTTAGCTAAACTGCACCTGAGACATATGGTCGGTGGGCGATCGCCCCTGGCTAAAAATGAACTCCTCTATCGCTTTGAGTTCCCTGAAAGACCGGGGGCACTAATGAAATTTGTCACCTCCATGAGCCCCAACTGGAATATCAGCCTATTCCACTATCGCAATAATGGCTCAGATTATGGCCGCATTGTCGTGGGCATGCAGGTGCCGCCCCACGAAATGGCAGAGTGGCAAACTTTTCTCAATAGTTTGGGGTACCGCTATTGGGACGAAAACCAAAACCCAGCTTACCGTCTCTTTTTAGGTTAAAGGCTCTACAGTTTAGCCGCCGCAACAGCGTTAGGCACTTTGCTGTCGACTGATGCAACTTCGCTGCCTATCCGTTCTAGATTAAAACGATAGCCGACGTTGCGCACGGTTTGAATGATATTCGGTTGACGGGGATCGTTTTCGATCTTTTTACGCAAAGACAACACATGGGTATCTACGGTACGGGGGTTGTCAATGGCGTCAGGCCAAGCGCGCTTTAGCAAATCAGACCGACTTAAGGGGGATCCTGCAGCTTGAGTTAACACGTACAGCAAGCTAAACTCTTGCGGCGTTAGATCAATAAAGGCTTCCTTATAGCGGACTCGACGCTGCACTAAATCGATATCGAGCTCGCCATATTTAAGGGAAGCAGGGGCTACAGTCCTCTGGCTGCGGCGAGTGAGGGCTTCTACCCGGGCTAAAAATTCCTGCATGCCAAAAGGTTTTGACAGATAGTCATCAGCGCCTGCTTTTAAGCCAGTGACAATATCAACCTCAGCATTACGGGCAGACAACATCAGAATCAACGCAGTTCCCCGACGCTGCATCCAGCGACAAAGCTCTAAGCCATCTCCATCCGGTAACTCTGAATCGAGAATCACCAGATCTGGATCACGGGATTGAAACGTTTCTCGACCCCGGGTAATGTCCGCCGACTGGTGCACCCAATACCCTGCCTGCTGCAAGTGCCAGCCTAGCAGCGATCGCAGGTGCGGGTTCCCTTCAACAATTTGAATACAAACAGATGCCACAGGGTTTAGTGCTTTTATCACATCAAGGCCTAGTTGAGCTTTAGGTTATCAGAGCAGTTGTCATGAATTTGTAACTGCCGTTACGCTGTCTGATTTTGGACAGGAGGATTCGTAAGCTGTTTGAAGGTCTGTGGTATGGACTGACCCAGACCAAACCTGGTAACATAAGTGTACAAACGCTTGCGTATTTGTTGTCAAAAAAGCCACATACTTGACTGTGATTTCACTCAATTTTGGGAAATTGAATCTTGGCGTGTGATGTTACCCACAGGGAACTCCGATAGATCTTTGTCGGTCTGCTTTGATTTTGACGCGGTTGATTAACTATTTGCCATGCTTCAAGACGCACGCGCCATTCGCTACTATCAACGGATCACCGATGCCCTGGTAGAACAGTGGAATCGAGGGTACCGCAGAAATGATGAGCTTAGGCTTTTCCTCGATGGTTATTTGGCCGCCCTGCGCCATGCCGATGCCATTGAACCCTATTTGATTCATCGCCTAGAAGAAGACGTCATCCGCTTTCTTCATGACACTTCTAATTTCGCCATGCCAGAGTCAGAACCGGACTATTACTAATAATTGCGCGGGTACTGATTACGACTTGCTGTTTGAGGTCAGTTCAGTGTGCGCTCCTCAAGCGCTCTATTCTTGGGTAAACGATTTTGGGCCGCGACCATCGCAATAAAAAACCGACAGTGCCGCAAAGCAATCTGTCGGTCGGTTGTGTGTTCCCTGTAGATGACTCGGCTAGAGTTGAGTCATTCTCAGTATGGCTAACACAATGGAAAAGGCAGGCGATCAGAATCATAGAATCATGTGACTTAGATCACATCCGAAATGAGGTACATACACCTTGCACCCCTTAGATAAGGAGCAGGTACGGGCTGGATATGATCTGAAAGTGTTGTCCAGTATCCTTTAAGTGCATTCGCAGTCCATCAGCGGTTGCATCAGGCAGCGCTTTCAAATCAGTGTTTAATCCGCATAATTTTTTTAGATTACGATTCCTGTTCCTGAGCGGGGTCTTAATAGCGCTGGGTAAGGTTTAATCATTGATTAACGGAAATCCTGGATGCCCTCACTACAATGGAGACTACGGCCCAAGGAGTGTCCAAGCAACGGAGGAACAAGCTATGGCGCGGACTTTACTGGAACAACTTAGGGAGATGACTGTCGTGGTTGCGGATACGGGGGATATTCAAGCCATTGAAAAATTTACCCCCCGGGATGCCACGACTAACCCGTCACTCATCACAGCGGCTGCTCAAATGCCGCAGTATCAGGGGATTGTTGACGATACATTGCTTAAAGCCAAAGCTGATGCAGGGTCAGAGGCAAGTGATCAAGACATTGCCAATTTGGCCTTTAATCGGTTGGCAGTGGCATTCGGTCTCAAAATCTTGGCGATCATTCCCGGTCGTGTTTCGACAGAAGTTGATGCCCGATTGTCCTATGACACTGAGGCTACCCTCAAAGTTGCTCGTGATTTGATCAGTCAATATGAAGCAGCTGGCCTATCACGCGATCGCGTCTTGATCAAAATTGCCTCTACCTGGGAAGGGATCAAAGCCGCTGAGATTCTGGAAAAAGAAGGGATCCACTGCAACCTAACCCTACTGTTTGGTCTTCATCAAGCGATCGCCTGTGCTGAAGCGGGTGTCACCCTGATTTCTCCGTTTGTTGGGCGCATCCTGGACTGGTACAAAAAAGATACTGGACGGGACGAATACCCGGCTGATGAAGACCCCGGTGTGGTTTCAGTAACGACTATTTACAACTATTACAAAAAGTTTGGCCACACGACCGAGGTCATGGGGGCGAGCTTCCGCAACATTGGCGAGATTACCGAACTCGCAGGTTGTGATTTGCTCACCATTTCGCCTAAGCTGCTGGCCCAACTGGATGACACGACTGCTGAGCTACCTCGGAAGCTGGATGCTGCCAAGGCTGAGGGCATGGAGATTGAAAAGATTGCCATGGATAAAGCTGTATTTGCAGCGATGCATGCTGAAAATCGCATGGCTTCTGAAAAGTTAGAAGAGGGCATCAATGGTTTTGCCAAAGCCCTAGTATCTTTAGAAGACCTGCTTGCGAAGCGTCTAGCGCGTTTAGAAGGGCAGGGCGTTGTCGAAGATATTTTTCGCGTTTACGACCTGGATGGCGATGGCTTCATTACCCGCGAAGAATGGCTTGGCACGGATGCAGTTTTTGACGCCCTCGATATGGATCACGATGGCAAAATCACCCCAGAAGAAATGGGTGCTGGCCTGGGCGGTACGCAACGGTTAGCAGGGGTGAGCTAGGCGCTATAGCACTCACTAGCGTGTTTCGTTCACAAACCTCCAGCACTGCTGGAGGTTTGTCATTATTGAGGCAATGGGAAATTTCTGGGATATTCAATGAAAGCCAAGCATTTTATCAATCTGCATAAGGGCACAACGTTCTTTTTTGTATTGGCGTTGATGCTGGTGTATGACAACTTTACGACTGCGGCCTGGGTGTATCTGGCGCTGCACGGGACGTATGGATTTTTGTGGTTGCTCAAAGATCGGATCTATCCGGATAAAAGCTGGGAACAGGAGATTTCTATCCTGACTGGATTGGCCGGGTTCGGATTTGTCAGCCTCTACTGGGTTGCCCCGTTTATTCTGATCAGTCAGCGAGTTGATCCGCCGTTACCTTTGATGGCCGGGGCGATCGCGCTCAATGTTGTAGGCATCTTTTTACACTACGTCAGCGATGCCCAAAAGTATTACACGCTTAAGTATCACAAGGGGTTAATTACGGAAGGTTTCTTCGCCCGCTGCCGCAATACGAATTACCTGGGTGAAATTTGTATCTATGGGTCTTTTGCCCTGCTGACAATGCACTGGTTGCCGTTCGTTATTTTAGGAATTTCTGTGGCTCTATTGTTTGTGCCAAATATGCTCAAGAAGGAGCAGTCTCTATCTCGTTATCCAGCATTTGAGGCCTATAAATCTCGTTCAGGGTTTCTGTTTCCCAAGTTGTGGGGCAATGAGCAAGAATCGGATGATGCGTGTTTGTCCTCTGATGCATCGCAATAGGGGACAAATTACGCCACTTTCTGATGTTTCGGTGCCGGAACCCGGAACTGTGATTGGGTTGTCCGTTGTGGCTGGAGCTGGCGTTTTGCTTCGAAGTAAGATTAGCCAAACAGAATAAGGGATTCAGCTTTGGAACCAGAGTAATCAAACGAGGGATTGCTGAGCTCACCAAACATACTACTGATTTAGCTCAAAAAGTTCGTCGCCGACGGGTTGGCCGTTTAGGGGAGCAGGGGTGAGTTGCCAACCCGCATCTTCTAAATAGGCGACAAGCTCTGCGGAGGGTTTGTAGGCAAACGCGGGGCGATCGCTGGGCCAAGTTTCTAAGACGGCAAAGTCTGTAGACTGCCAGCGCAGCAACAGTTGCACGTCTTCGTCTAAGCGGTAACTGAGGGAAAGCAGATTGCCAAAGTTTGTGTAGGCGCTGCCTTGGTCGCTCACCACTAAGGGCTGATCAACGCTGTTGATTTGTTTGGCTACCGCCGCATTGTAAAAGCTGGGTTCTTTATTCCACCAAGTTTCAGCAGGTAGGCTAATGACGTTAGAGGCAATACTCCCGGTGAGCAACAACGGCAACCCAATGCGCCAGAGCCTTTTTTCGGGTTGAATTTGACGACTCAGCCAGCCGCCCACCGCCAGCTGTAGTCCCGGCATGATCGGCAACACATAACGGCCAATGACTGACCGAACCCCCCCGGTCGTCACATCGGGTATGGCTAGGAGCAAAAACGGCACGAAAATAATCGTGATTAGATAAAGGGCCTGCGATCGCGGTAGATGCTGCCACAAATACCACAAGGCTAAGGGCAGAACCAACAGTGCTAAGAGCTTTAAACCTAAACCCACTATGCCAATTTCCGCGGCTGTTAAGTCAAAGTCAAAGTCAATCCACAGGGCCCCAAAGTTGCGGATCCAAAGCTTTATCAGCTCTAGTAAGGGAATAGACTGTTGGGTCCAGCCTGTTGCGAGCTGAAAGGTTTGGTTATTGCTGCGAATCACCCAGATCCAGGGGCTGTAGAGGAGTCCCATAAGTCCGAAGGCAGCGAATAAGCTAACGACTCGTTTTAACCCAGAAGAACGACGACTGGCACGGGGAAAATCAGGGCTGGGCCACTGGTTAAACACCCAGGCAATTGCACCATAGGCCCCATGGGCAATGGGCACGAGCGCGAAGAGCGGATGGGTGTAAAGCCCTAACGTGCTGACAACCGTATACAACCCCCAGTTGACCCAAGTGGGATACTGCAACGCTCGCATAAAACGCCAATGGGACGCGATCGCGCATACCGTCAATAAACTATATTGTCGGGCGGCTTGGGCATACAGAATATCAAAGGGCGACAGGGCCAGCATCACCGTTGACCACCAAGCTGCCGAGGTGGTTTGGAACACGCTCTTCGCCCACTGGTACATCAACGGTAGGGATAGCAAACTGAGTAGCGCTGGCAAAATGCGGGCGATGACAATGGTGTTGCCAAACAGCTGCATCCATCCCCTGGCTAACAAGAAATAGAGCGGTGGATGCTGAGGATCTTCTAAGGCCAGCGACTGTAGCGTATCGACTACCGTGCTGTCAGGCTTGAGCTGCTGAAACGTTTGCAGCTCACTGGCGGGTAAAATCTCGCCCTGAAAGGCCCGATCCAAAATCTCCTCGGCAAAATACCCCGCCGCACGAAAGGTGGTATAGACTTCATCGTGCCAGTAGAGCTTGTGAGCTAAGTTGGTAAAGCGTCCAACAATGCCCAATACCAGCAATACAGCAATTAACAGACTAACCCCTCGAACCTGCTGTTTCACCATCTCAGCTGCCCCACTACTCCCCTTTACCCCTCGATTTCACACACCAACCCATCCAATGCTAACTGCATCTGTGTTTCCACCATGGCATAGCATTCATCAACATAGGCCAAATCATTCAAGCACTTGCGTCCGTAGTGTTCAAACCAAATGGGGGGACAAATGCGTAGGTGAATCGGGGCAGGCAGAGGCAAATTGGGCAATGGGCCGATGGACAAGCCCCAGGGTAAACCGAAGTAAATGGGAAACACTTCTGGATCGATGCCGAGCGGCCAAGGTATACCCCGCTGGTGCAGCTGCTTCGCTTGTTCATAAATGTCTGATAGCACCCACAAGGTATCGTGGGCTCCCCAGGAAATCACTGGCATGATCGGTACCTTTTGGCGCAGGGCTAGCTTGATAAAGCCTTTGCGGTTAGCCAATTCAATCCGATGGCGATGGCGATGGGGCCGAAAGGTATCTTGGGCGCCGCCCGGATACACCAGCACGCTAGCGCCTTGATTTAAAGCGGCGATCGCCATTTTAGGGTGGGCCCGAATTGCCCCAACTTTGGCCATCCCCTGAGCCAGGGGCGGAAAGGCAGCCCACACCTTAGGATGGGCTAGGCCATAAATCAGCCGTTCGGTGCCGTAGTGACGATACCAGTCGTAGATAGCCATGTGCATGTCTGGGGCGGCTAAACCCCCGTTATGACTCCCGACAAATAGGACATTGTCTTGATTAGGAACGTGCTGCCAACCGTCGCTGGTAACCCAGAAATAATGACGATAAAGCCACTCCCATAGCGGCATGATGGAGTGGATAAAGGCCGAGTCGCGATCGCCTAGCGACCAGCCCTGAAACTGTCCCGGCGGGGCATTGATTTCGAACAAAAACCGCTGCTCCTCAAAGGGTGTATCTTACCGTGCATTATGCTAATGGTTCACAACTAGCTACTGTACTATTGCCAACCTGAGCTGTTGCTCAAGGGAGCTAAAGTCTATGCCAAATGCCTGCCGTAGAATCTGAGTTGCTAGCCCGGTGGGATGACCAAAATCTTCCATTTCCTCCGTTTCTCTGATGATGCCGAGTAGCAAGTGCTCTGGCGCAACTCGGGATTGTTCTAACTGGTCGGCCTCTTCACGCGCTAATTCCAGCACGCGTTTTGCTCTGAGGGCAAACGGTAGATGGGGCGGGGTGGGAATTTCTACAGGCGGGGTGGGGCGAGCCCCCAATCTTTCTCGATCTGCACCAACCCCATCGGATTTTTGGAATTTCGGCATAGACAGCCCAGATCAAACAGCTATTGATAGAAATCATCACAATATCCATGTTTCATCACACAAACGACAAGATGTATCGGTAAATACAATTGCCGTCAAGATCTTCCGATTTACTACCTCAGTAAGGAAAGATAGATACTAGTAAATAGCTAGAATCCCGCATTATTTTTGCCTCTTTAAAGGCTGAAATTTTGCCGATTTTCTATTTTTTATTTGGAATTTTAGCTTGTGTTTGAATCTATTGGTTCGTGACCTGATTTGCTAAGGGGTGTTGCCGTGTTGAAACGACGAAAATTCTTCCAATATGCGGGTTTAGGCAGTGTTGGTTTTCTGCTGGCAACCCGTGACGGCATAGCCTCTTCAATGGAGAATCCTGCTCTGATTCAGCCAGATCGTCAAACGCTTTCAGATTTAAAAACATTTGAGTTTAGCGTTACGACGGTTGATCAGGCTGGTCAAGTAAAGCGACGCCAAACTCACACGGCAAAACTCTTTCCAGAACCCCTTAAGGGTGCTGAGAAATTAGAAATGGTGGCGATCGCGTCTGGGCAATTTTGGATGGGAGCATCGCAAAATCAATCCCGTTCCCAAGGCCCAACGGAAGGCTATGATTTGCCTCGCCATCGGGTCAATCTGCCATCCTTTTTTATTAGCAAATATCCGATTACCCAAGCGCAGTGGGCAGCGGTGGCAGCATTACCCCAGGTGCAGCGCCCCCTTGATGCGGCACCGTCCCACTTCCAGGGTCGCGATCGCCCGGTGGAAAGCATCTCCTGGTTAGAAGCGGTAGAATTTTGCGATCGCCTCAGCCAACACACGGGGCGTCGCTATCAACTTCCTAGTGAGGCCCAATGGGAATATGCCTGTCGGGCTGAAACACAGACGCCCTTTAACGTCGGAGAAACGGTTACCAGCCAATTAGCCAATTACGTGGGTACCTATACCTACAAAGCTGAATCCGTAGGCGACTATCGCCAGGCAACTGTGCCCGTAGGCAGCTTTTCCCCCAATGCGTTTGGTCTGCAGGATATGCATGGCAACGTTTGGGAGTGGTGTGCGGATAGTTGGCATCACAATTACCGAGGGGCACCCACCGATGGCAAAGCCTGGGTCAGTGCTCAGCGGTTCCCAATGCGTGCCATTCGTGGCGGTAGCTGGCTTGATGCGCCTGTCAAGACCCAGTCTGCCAGTCGGTCTGGGTATTTCGAAACCGCCCTGAATCGAACCATTGGATTTCGAGTCAGTATGGCATCGCTTTAAGCCTGACATTCGCAAGCGCGCACAGTAAATCAAGAGACGTTTGAACCCATGGCATTGATTCAGAAAGTTCCCGTCACGGTGCTTACCGGATATTTGGGAGCGGGCAAAACAACATTGCTCAATCGCATTCTCACTGAACAACACAACAAACGAATTGCGGTCATTGTTAATGAGTTTGGCGAGGTTGGGATTGATCACCAGTTGGTGCTGGATGCAGACGAAGAAATCTTTGAGATGAATAACGGCTGCATCTGCTGTACTGTCCGCGGTGACTTGATGCGGATCATCGGTGATTTGATGGCGCGACGCGAGAGTTTTGACCATTTAGTGATTGAAACAACCGGGTTGGCAGATCCGGCTCCGGTGATCCAGTCCTTTTTTATGGATGAAGTGATGCTCCGGCAAACCCAGCTGGATGCGGTGGTGACGGTGGTAGATGCCAAACACATTGGCAACCATTGGGACAGCAGTGAAGCCCAGGAGCAAATCGCCTTTGCGGATGTGATCTTGCTGAACAAGACGGACTTAGTGCCCGCTGAACACCTGAAAGCTTTGGAATTAAAGGTGCGTGGCATGAATGCGATCGCCACCATTCACCGCACCCGAAACTGCGATATTGATCTGGATGTGCTTTTAGGCGTCCAGGCATTTGACCTAAAGCATGCCTTGAGCATCGATCCAGAATTTCTCGATGAAGATGCCCACGACCACGACGAGTCTGTTTATTCCATCGCCATTACGGAACCGGGCACCGTAGACAGCGACAAGCTCAACCGCTGGCTTTACCAACTGGTGCAAGATCGCGGCCCCGATATTTTTCGGATGAAAGGCATTTTAGACGTCGATCATGCCGCGCGACGATTTGTATTCCAGGGCGTCCACATGACCCTGGATGGACGACCCGGCAAACCCTGGCAACCGGGGGAAACCCGCCGCAACCAGTTGGTTTTTATTGGCAGAAATTTAGATGAAGCCGAGCTCCGCGCAGGCTTTCAAGGGTGTTTTGCCAAAGCTTATGCCCACGCCTCGTAACGATCCTCCCCATCATCCCTACCTTCCCCATCACCCCATCTCTACGACCACTCAATTCAGCACACAGCAAACCCATGAAACTACAACACAACCTCGGAGGACTAGAAGGACTAGACCCCATTAATACAGAAATCCAGGTCTTCGTCGAACCCTGGGAACAGCGCATTTTTGGCATTCATACGGCCATGATGGCGCTCAGTAATCACCTGGATACATCATTGCCTGACTATGCCATCGAGCAGGTGCCCACCACGTTCAAAAGTTTTTGGACCTGGGGACATTTGCGCATGGGCGCAGAAGGGATGCACCCCTTTGAGTACTTCCGGTTGCGCTATTACGAAAAATGGCTTGGGGGTATTTCGGGTTTCTTTGTGGCAGAGGGCTACATTACTCAAGAAGAGTTGGATACCCGCACCGCCGAGTTTTTAGAAAATAGCGAACAAGCTGAAGCCCCGCTGCCCAGTGGGGGAGACCCTAAAATCGATGCTCAAGTGGTGAAATACCTGCGAGAAGGAGATTCTCCGCTGCGACCGTTACCTGACCCGCCTAAATTTAGTGTGGGCGATCAGGTCAGGGTGAAAGACGTTTCCCCCGCTGCCCATAGTCGCCTACCGGGTAACTTGAGAGGCCGAGTTGCTGAGGTTGTACTGGTGTATGAGGGGGCCTTCACCTACTTCTTCCCAACCGCAGATGGGCTTGGCACACCGATGCCGGTCTATAGTCTGGCTTTCAAACCCGAGGAGCTTTGGGATGAATCACTGATTGAACCCAATTCGGTGTACTACAACGACATTTTTGAAGTTTATTTAGAGGCCGTTTAAGGGGAAGCATTATGCCCAGTCAATATCCAGGATTTAAGTATGGTGCCGATCGCGAGACCTTCAGTGCCGCTAGGGTCAAAGCTCTAGAATCGCTTTTGATTGAAAAAGGTGTGATCACGGGGGACACGGTTGACAACATTCTCGGCTACTTTGAAACCGAAATGGGGCCGTTTAATGGGGCCAAACTCGTGGCTCGGGCGTGGGTTGATCCAGCCTTTAAGGAACGGTTACTGGCAGATTGCAATGCAGCCTGTGATGAGCTGGATTTTCCAGAAGGCATGTCTGGGGCTGAGGGCGAACATATGCGCATTGTGGAAAATACACCGGAAGTGCATAACGTCATCGTGTGTACCTTGTGTTCGTGCTATCCCTGGCCGACCCTGGGATTGCCCCCCTATTGGTTCAAAGACCCCACCTTTCGGGCTCGGGTGGTGCGTGAACCCCGAGTGGTTTTGTCTGAGTTTGGAGTGGAGCTAGATGAATCGGTCAAAGTTGCCGTTTGGGATAGCAGTGCTCAGATTCGCTGGTGGGTGCTGCCCATGCGTCCCCCTGGCACCGAGGGGATGAGTGAAGCAGAATTGGCGGCGTTGCTCACCCCGGAAGCCATGATGGGCGTTGCCACCGTGACGGTTTAATCGACGGCAGGATTTTCAGCATATGTTTACGAAATTTGAGCATTTTGCAGCGACGAGTTTAATGGGCTCCCCTGAAGAAGCACCACCGCGCAAAGATGGCCATCTGCACTTTGATCGCGATTGGGAAAAGATGGCCTTTGGGGTCGCGATCGCCCTTTCAAAACAGGGCCATTATGAATGGGAAACTTTTCGGCAGACGCTAATTGCCACCATTGGTGAATGGGAGGCCACCCATGATCTGGCTGATCCAGAGTGGGACTATTACCAATGTTGGCTGGCTACCCTGGAGAAACTGGTGATTGAATCTGGGGTGATCGACGGGGGCGAGTTGGAAGCGGCGATCGCTCAGCTTGTGGACTGTAAAGAAACACCCAATTGAGCCTCTAATTGAAATTGTTGCACTGAGGCTTAATGCGGTTGGGTTTCATGCTTCAACCTAAACCGCGTCCACATCCAGATCCATAGTTTTTCCTTAAGCTAGAAGAAACAGTGCCAAAAATGAGATGATGGCGACGACTAGTACCCTATTAACTCCTATCAAGTGGAGCATTGACGACTACCACCAGATGATTGCATCTGGACTGTTGTGCGATCGCCGGGTTGAGTTATTGGATGGAGATATTGTTGAGATGGTGCCAGTCGAACCTCTGCATGACGACGTGAGAGAGGAACTGGCCAGCTATCTACGATCAGTGCTAAGCGATCGCGCCAGGGTGAGAGAGGCGACGGCAGTCACATTGCCTAACCGCAGTGAACCCATCCCTGATATTTCAGTGGTGCGACCCCAGCGCTATCGCGATCGCCATCCCTACGTAGAAGACATTTATCTGCTAATTGAAATCGCCAACAGCAGACCCGTGCGAGATACAGAGGTTAAACGCCTAACCTATGCCAGAGCGGGTATTCCAGAATATTGGGTGTTTGACCTAGAGAAAGACGATCTGCGGGTTTTTCGAGATATCCAGGGCGCAGGGGATGAGGCTGATTATCAGCTCGACATCACTTGGGAAGAAGACATGATCGAGATTCAGGCGTTCCCCGATATTGCGTTGTCAGCCACTACAATGAAGCAGTTGATTGCTTAAAGCAGGTTATTTGAGCACTGATAGAGTCATGACCCACGACAATTTAGCTGCTCTGTACAATTTAGCTACTCTGTACAATAACGAGTATCCCCACATCCCTCACCCAGCTCACAGTGGAGCAGCAGGTGGTTGAGTAGAGGTGATGCTTAGGCAGGAAATGTCCAACGATACTGCTCTTTCAAGGCTTCGCAATGGTATTTGAATCAAAATATAAGCAACGCTCATGATCACCCCGCTTGCAGAACGCATCACCCGACTGGAGGCCAACATGTCAGAAGTGCAAGCTACCCTTTTGCGATCGACTCAGATGGCCCGATTCATCGATGCCTAAAAAGATCCGAGAATTAAAAGCGATGCTGCTAAAAGCGGGATTCGACTGTAAGCCAGGTCAAGGAAGCCATACAAGATGGCGGCATTCGCTGCTGCCCGAGCATCCGCTTACCCTTTCCGGCAAAGATGGCAGTGACGCCAAGCCATATATTGAAAAAGAAGTTGAGTTTCGATTGCGTTTATTAGAGGAGAGAAAGCAATCATGACCTCGCAGTACAGCATGTTAATCATCTGGTCACCTGAAGACGAGGCCTATCTTGTGCATCTACCAGAGTTTAACTTCCAAAAATTTCACACCCATGGCCAAACCTACGAAGAGGCCGCGAAGAAAGGACAAGAGGCGATCGAGTCGCTAGTCGACTGGTACGAAGAAGAGGGCAAAAGCCTTCCAGATCCTCAGTTGCCTCCCTCGTTCAAAGTCGCTTGATTAACCATGGCGACTGAAACCCTGGTAATTGACAAACCCGCCAATGCCGCTGTCCTGAGTGTGAACGGCCCGTCGTTCAGACTCAGCCGCCAAGGGTGCATTGGGATTGCGCGTGCTGTGGGTGGATGAATGATTCGGTGTGAGTAGGGGCGATGCTTACTCAAGAAATAGCCCAGGATACCTCTCTTTCAGGGCTCCGCAGTGGTAGTTGGGATCGAGGTCGATGTAATCGGGCAGTTCTGTTTCGCAGAGTTGTGCCTTGCTGAGCTGCTCTGGGGTTAAGCCTTCAGCATTGCTGAGACGCGTTCGTGGCAAAACTGCCCCTTCCAGATTCGCGTACTCTAGGACAGCCCCTTCCAGATTCGCGTTCCCTAGGTTAGCCCCTTCCAGATTCGCGTTCCCTAGGACAGCCCCTTCCAGATTCGCGAACCCTAGGTCAGCCCCTTCCAGATTCGCGAACCCTAGGTCAGCATTGGGAAGCGAAATGCCTGCCAGGTAAACCCCCGACTCTAGACCTAGAGACTGTTCACCCTCTTCTGAAGCTTCAGCACCATCAACCGAGAGATTAATTCCAGCTAAACTCTCTCTAGGCCACACACAAAACCGATACGTACAAACCCACGGAAAACGACGTCTCCAGTTGGCCCCTGGTGAAGCGTTCAAAAACTCCAGCGCCCGTATCCGACCCCCACTGCCTGCTAGAGGTAAGCGTTTGCCATGCATTGAGAACTTCTGCATCCCGCCGTTGCTTTTCTGAACCAACATAGACAGCGATCGCAACGATCAGGCCCACATTGCCAATAATGCTCAGGATCTCCAGCAACGCTAATTGCTGAAGCATTTTCAACACGGCTTCTAAGCGGCGTTCTGCCCAAATGAACGGGCGCAGCGGTATTGGAGCTTTGGGTTTCGATTCAGATTTCTCTGGGGGAATGTAGCGCCCCATCCGTTTTTGCGTTTCAAGGGGAATGTCGGAGTAGTCGGGCTTACGTTTGCGCGGCATATTAGCGTTAGAGAGGGTTATGAGTAGCTTCAATCGCTCAAAGCCTGATTCTGGACGATCTACCACACCTAGGACACATACAGTTTGGCAGGAGCACATGTGGGAGTGAGCACACCCATTTGGGAACTATGAATCACATAGATATACCAAATAGACGTGGCCCCGGTAGTGATGCTGGGGCTTTTTATCAAATGCAAAACTTCAACATCCTCCTCACCGACATCGCAGCAGTTCCCTGGGACATGCGCTCAGTGTTGTTTGCACTGAGCTTCTTCGCCATCTTTGCCTGGGCGTTGTGGGGCAACTGGAAGGCAGGGCGGTTGAGATGAACAAGATGCGTGAAACGCCTTATCGGTTTCGATTTGAATGCAGCGCCCCGACGCCGCAGGCCCAAGCCTTGATGTCTGAAATGGTGCTGGATGAAAGCGGTGTATTTGCTTGTACACCAAGCCATTTAATTTTGCTGGCAGCCAGTATAGATGCAGCTATGCCAAGATCCAGCGAATGGAAGTTAGTTGATGTCGAGGAGTGCGATCGATGTGGATCGACTGAGGTAGATTAGCCCAACATCTCCTCAGCCGCTGCGCTCCACTTCTCCAACACCTCTGACTTAACCTTTTGCTGGCCGCGATACTCACCCTTCTGGATGTAGATCCGCCCATCCAACACCCAAACAGAAACATAGCTATCAACAGGATTGACAACCCAATACTCAGGTACCTTAGCGTCGGCATAATCTGCCCGCTTATCTTGGGTGTCCGTTTTGACGGTGTCAGGACTGACAACCTCCAAAACTAGCAGCGGTGCATTATCGCACAAGAATAAAGCCTTTGTCTGATTGACCATAGCCGCCCATTGGGCTTTCGTGCAAACCACCAAATCAGGATCTCGACTACTGTCAGGCCGACCCACCTGCGGAATCTGAACACCAGGGCCAGACTTCACGACCAGTTCTAACTTGTGGTCACGAAAATAGGCTTTGAGCAAGTCCCCCAGGATTTCAATGGTGTCGATATGCAGGGGGCTAGGCTCAGTCATTTCAATAATTTCCCCATCCACGAATTCAGTCCGCCGCCCGTCGTAGGGCAACAGTAAGTACTGCTCAAACGTGAGCTTTTTGCCCGCCCCTGCCAGAGTCGGGGTTACCTGAGCCATAAGCTTTCCCAATTGATTGCTTATGTAATAAAGTAACAAATCCAGAAGATTGGACGGCTGTTTTTGATTTAAAGATCAGCACACCGTAGTCTTTGGATACCGCTCGCGGATCACGGAATGACTGAAAGTTGTGGCGGTTGAAGTAAGCGCTATTCATTTGCAGCCCACACGGTAAACCGTATACGGTTCATTCGGCGTATTTTCCCCCTAGTTCAGGCGGCTTTTCCCACCTGTGCCGAGGCGGTAGATTTGAGATGATGCAACTGCTAACCATAAAATCAGAACACGTCCATGACTAACACTCAACGCATAACCGAGCATCTGCAACAGCTCAAGACCGAAGGCGGTCAGCGCTCACGAAAGATTGGCAAAATATTTCGTGAGGCCTTTATTGAAGCCGCTACTGAGGTCAAAGCGGGTACTCAAACCGTTCGCCCCATTACTAAAGACCTCGCCGGTGTCGTTGCTGAAACTGCAAAATTGAAAGGACAAGAGGTCAGCAACAACGTCCGCAAAGCGTATGCTGAAACTGCCGTTGACGAGCAAGACCAGACTACACGCTGGCAACTCAAGCTGAAAGCCGTCTTCAAAGCCATTCGTGACACGCTTGGGTCAAGCTGGAACCGCAAGGCTGAAGCTGCACCAATACCAACAGTTGCAAAAGAAACCACTGCCGAGTCCCACGATCGCGTAACCATTGATGTGGATCTGGATGTAGACGCGGTTTAGACGTTAAATGGTTGCCTGAGAAGTGCGATCGCGTGTGTCACTCAAACTTTGTTCTCAACTCAATTTGTTGAGCTTATGCCTCCAAGTTCTCCCTGCAATGAACCTGAAATATGATTCTTGAAGTTGCCGTTCTAGATATTATTCCTGGGCGAGAAAAAGAGTACGAAGAAGCCTTTGCAAGGGCTTCAAAAATCATTGCTTCTATGCAGGGCTACCGTTCTCATCAATTAAGGCAGTGCATTGAAAAAGAGAACCGATATTTACTGTTAGTTGAGTGGGAAACTTTAGAAGACCATACAGAAGGATTTCGTAAATCTGAGGAATATCAAGCCTGGAAACAATTACTACATCACTTTTACGATCCCTTTCCCATCGTTGAGCATTACACCAGTTGTTTTTCTCTTTGACCGTAGATTTTTCCGGGTGGGTTGCCCTAGGATAGCGGTGATGATCCCTATCTAAACAGATTCAGTTGTTATGTCGCCGAAACTGCTAGGGCTGATCGTAGGCGGTGTCTTGCCAGCGCTGTTCTATGGTGTTTCAAGCGTATTTGCGAAAAGCAGTACGAACGCAGGCATGTCGGTGGGGGGACATTTGTTCTTTATCGGCATTGCCATCAGCGGCGTAGGGCTGCTGTTGAATCTGTTGCTGCCAGGCAGCATCCCGTCGCTAGTTGCTGTTGCCTCATCTTCTATGCAGGGGATGTTATGGGCATTAGGCACTGGCTGCGTTGTTCTAGGCTTGCTTAAATATCAGGCTCCTTTGGCTAAGCTAGTTCCCCTTTACAACATGAATACGCTGGTTACCTCAGGGCTGGCCTTGATAGTTTTCGCTGAGTGGCGACAGGTGAATCCGGTACAGCTTTTAATTGGCGCTGGGTTAATTATCGTGGGTGGGATACTCGTATCAGGGGCATAGAAGGATAACGGTTAGTTGTGCTTCTATGCTGAACCTAGGGTCATGGGGGCTAACATAGGTCGCCAGGTTCAGCCGCCGGATTCATGGTCTCGTAGCTGAAGTAGCGATCGGGAACGCCGTTATAAATCAGATAGTCGTCAAAAATGTGGATTCCGGGTGCACCATCGATTTTGGCGATCGCGCTCCGCACCGAGCGCAGCTGATCCACGGTCATTTCTAACGGTCGTTCGTAGGGCTGATAGCTGGTGCGCACCAGATAATCTAAACGTGGGTAAAGGGACATTTCGATGTGGCAACCCAGGAGGTGCTTGATCGGGGAGTGGTCACAAAAGGCGATCATCCGCTCAATACTGTCTGTGAACTCCTGCCAATCACTCACGTAGAGCCGCCCCGGATAAAACAGATCGCCGGTAAAGAAAATCTGGGTGTAGGGATCATAAATGGAGACCTCAGCGTCTTCGTGGCCAGGGGTTGCCATCACCTGCAGCGATCGCCCCCCCAACTCAAAGGTTACCAAGTCCTCAGGCCAGTTTTGGAAGCCATAAAAAGCAATCGTGTCTTGCAGGCTTTTGCCGACAATGATCGTGTTGGGTCGAGCCAAGAACTGGGGATCCGCCTCAAAATGATCGCGATGCAGGTGGGTATGGGCCACCACCAGGGCATAGGACTCGCGGGGATGGTTGATCAGCCATTGATCGATCAGCTGATCGACGGTTTGCCGCAGGGGGAAATAGTCTGGCGATCGCGTCGCGCCAGTATCGAGCAGGATGGCGCGGTCGTTGCCAAATAGTAAAAACATGAACGGTGCTTCTGGGTGCACCGCCATGTTCTGGCGCATGATGATCGTGTGTTCGTTATAAGCGTGAACCTGAATCTCTGGGTCAGTATTATGCTTTGGCGATACTGACCCAGAGATTCAGCGCACGTCTAAGCTGCCAGGTGCGGCCTGGGGTAGTGTAAAGTTGATCGGCGTAAAGTTGATCGGCTGCGATCGCGACGTGGAGCGGGTCGTCATGGTTATCAGAGGTAAAAAAATTGTGGCAACGCTCAGAGCTAGCGTTCTACTTGAAGGTTAGCGTAGCTGTTTTTTGCGGGTCTACTTTGAGCTGTTTTATACAAATCAAGTCAAACGACTAGCTTTACTCTTGATCGGCACCCTCTGGTGCGACCAAACTCTCCAAAGGATTCGGCGCATCGGCGTCGTTGGGGGAGTCAAGATTGCGTAGGATGGCGGGGGCTTGCTCCAGGCTACCAGCGTCATCGCTGCCAAAGATTGCCCTCAACGCTTGGTCTAGGGTACCGGCCATGGCAATGCGATTTTGAAAGGTGACGATCACTCGTACTAGGGTGGGCAGGCTGTTTTGTTCGGCTTCTAAATAGAGGGGTTCGACATACAGTAGCGATCGCTCGATCGGAATCACCAGCAAGTTACCCTGGATCGCCCGTGAACCCTCGGTGTTCCAAAGAGAAATGCGCTGGGAAATTTCTGGATCTTGGTTGATCCGGGCTTCAATTTGCTCGGGGCCAAACACCAGTTCTTGCTTGGGGAAACGATAGAGCAAAATGCTGCCGTAGCGATCGCCATCGGAGCGGGCCGCCATCCAAGCAATCAGATTATTGCGTTCGGCTGGGGTAAACGGGCGGAGCTGAATAAACTCCTCAAAATCTCCCAGGGGCAGCTTCATAATCAGGTAGTAGGGTTCTACCTCCTGGGCTTCGTTGGCGTAAATTTCATTGGGTGCCCGCCACAGATCTTCCCGGTTGTAGAACACCTGGGGGTCGGTCATGTGGTACGTCATCAACTGATCTGACTGCACCTGAAATAGATCGCGGGGGTAGCGAATGTGCTGGCGAATTGCAGGAGGCATGGCTTCTAAGGGTTGAAACATGCCGGGGAGCAGTTTGGCCCAGGTTTGAATCAAGGGATCGCTGGCATCGGCGATGTAAAAGTTGACGGAGCCGTTGTAAGCATCGACGACCACCTTGACCGAGTTGCGAATATAGTCAAAGTCGTTGTCTCCGGGGTCAGAGTAGGGATAGCGGTTGCTGGTGGTGTAAGCATCTAGCATCCAATACAGATAGCTGCGATCCATTGGGAAGGCATCGCGGTTTGCGGCTTCCTCTGGCGGATAGGCTTCAATGGGCGGCGCTTCGGGGTCGGCAACGACGAGGTAAGGATCGGTGTCGAAGCGCAGAAAGGGCGCGATCGCTTCCACCCGCTCCCGAATATTGCGCCGAAACAGCAGCCGGGTTTCTGGCGTAAAATCGGCGCTAAACAGCATTTGCCAATCGCGTAGGTGGCGGGAAAACAATAGCCGTCGAACCATAGGCCCGACATTGATGCCCGCAGTGCCATCATAGGTGGTGTAAACGTTATCGTTGCCGCTGGGGTAGTCGAGTTCGGCTGCCTGGGTGTTGGTCATCACGTAGGTGTTGGTCAACTCACCAAAATAAATCCGGGGTCGCCCTACGGGAATGCTTTTGCGGATGGCTTCGCTGCTCGGGACATGGGCAATGTCGCGAATGAAGTAGTCAGGCAGTCCGCCCGTTGCGGTTGTGTTCACCGGGCTCATGGTGAAGCCGTAGCCGTGGGTATAGATTAAGTGTTCGTTGACCCAGGTTTTGGCCCGATCAGCCACTTGCTCATAGTTCAGTTCTCGGGCTGAAAGGATGACCTGGCGGAGTTCCCACTGATTATCTTCGGTCAGCAAATGGTAGCGATCGACATTGGCATCATTGAATTCGTAGTAGGAGCGAATTTGCTGGAGCTGGCGGTTGGACTCTAGTAGCGGACGGGTATCCCACAGCCGGATATTGCGGATGGTTTGTTCGTTATTGTTGAGGTCTTCAGTGGTTAGGGTGCCTTCTGGGGTAAAAGTCTGGTCATTGACGTTGGTCAGGCCAAACGCAGCGCGGGTAAAGTCAATGGAACGACTGATGAACGGCGTTTCACGAACCAATTCATTGGGTTGCACCACCAACCGCTGCACCAGTCGGGGAGCCACCAAAATTCCCAGGACTGCCAGCAGGCCATACAAACTCAAGCCCCAAACCAATAGCTGCAGGGTCGGCGGTTTGCGGGGAATCGGCGGTAAGTGATCGTACTGGTGGCGCATCACTTCAATGCACCAGTCCACCAGGCTGCGCAGCCCCACTGCCCAAAATAAGGTGCGCCACAATAACGCCAGACCTAAAACCAAAGCTAATAGACTCAGTCCGGTATTTGCGGGCAAATCCAGAGTGACATCGGTGTAGCTGGCACCGTAGGTGACGCCCCGTTCAGAAAACAGGAGTTCGTAGCGGGCGATCCAGTGGCTAAAGCTGGTAACCAACAGCAGTGCACCAGCAAGCCCATAGAGGTGTCGTTTCTGAGCCGTTGAAAATCCATAAAATCTTCCCTGACTGAGGCTTTTCCCTGACAGCACGTAGACCAGCGTGACCACCAAAAAACCAAAAAACAGCAGTCCACTCAGCCAAAATTCCAGCAGCTCCCACACGGGTAGCGAAAACAGATAGAAGCCAATGTCTTGCTGAAACAGCGGGTCAGTTTGTTGAAATGCGGTGGGTCTTAGCATGGGCAGCACGGTGGGCCATTGTTCTGAGATCACCAGACCAAAGCACAGGCTCATCACCACAGCTGCGATTGTGCTGAGCACTCGGGGATAAATCACAAAGGCGATCGCGCCCAAGATCAATCCGCCGATCACGATTGGCTGAGTCGCAATTGTTTGGATCAACTTCAGCGCACTCTCAGGGGTTGCCCACAGGGGCAACGGCGGGGTCGGATTGTAAACCGTTGTCGATGTTTGCCAATAGCTCAGCGCCACTTGAGTGTGGTAAACCAGCAGCCCCCCAATCGCCAGCGCCAGAACCCCGCTTAATCCCAGCAGTTGTCTGAGGCCTAAATGGGGCAAATCAGCCTTTTTCTCAGCCAAGGGTTTAAGCCGCTGAGCCACCCCTAAATTCAGCAAAGCAAAGCCAAAACTGCCCCCAAAGGCCAGCACCCCCAAACTCAACCGCGCCTGGAGCTGCAACCAAAACGCGGGCAAAAACCCCACCTGGGCAAACCACAACCCCTCTGCCCAAAAATACCGCAGCACATCCAGTAGGATTACCCCCCCGACAGCTAATAGCACCCACTGCCAGCGCAACAAACGACGTTTAGATGGGGGTGCAGCTTGGGACATGGGAGGGTAAGAGGGGACAGTACCCTGATTGTACTGAGCCTGATTTGATTGGGTAAATCAGTTAACCATAGAAGCCCTATCTGACCCCAGCCCACTGCAAAATCTCTTTGCCGACAGCTTCGTAGTCTTGCCAACCCCATTCAGCCCTGGGATCTTTCACCGCATAAACCGGAACCCCAGCCAAAGCTGCCTTTTGAAACGCGGCTAAGCGTCGAATCCCAGTCTCAAACACGGGCAGATTAGCTTCGGCTAATAGATCACGGACCTCCTGCCCTGCTTTGCTTGGTTTCGGCGGAATCGCTGTCAACAAAATCTGGTAGTGCTGCATGCGAATTTGGCTCAAATAGTCCACCGTCAACACCAAAGCATCCAA
Source organism: Cyanobacteria bacterium P01_A01_bin.123 (assembly GCA_039815185.1). GTDB lineage: Bacteria > Cyanobacteriota > Cyanobacteriia > Phormidesmidales > Phormidesmidaceae > JBCBZT01. The sequence continues at coordinate 158,404 of JBCBZT010000012.1, forward strand.
AGCCAATACATCTGGTGTGGTAGGCAACACCAGCAAGTCACAGCTGTTCGCCAGCGCCGCCAGGTCAGCTGGGGTTGGGCGAGCCTGGGTGTCAATTACCACATGTTCATAGGGATAAAGCTGTTTCCCCGCCTGCCACTCATCCAACACCGGAAACGGCAATTCCCCCCGCTGTGCCCACCCCGACGCTGACCGATTGGGATCAGCATCAATCAACTGCGTTTCGCCTTGACCCTGGAAAAACGCAGCCAAATGGACCGCAGTCGTGGTTTTGCCCACGCCCCCTTTGAAGCTGGCAACGGTGATGATCATATTTTTAGGGTAAGGGAGGGAGGCGTTGGAAATTCATTGGAGTGGGAGAAACGCGATCGCCCTTAATATAAAAGAACGCGATCGCCCGTTATTTTGAACCGACTGATAGCCCTCAAGCCCTCGGGGATTTAAACCGCGTCCACATCCCGATCCAATGCCTACAACGATCACCCTAGCCCTCCCTACTGCCGAAAGCACCCATAGACTGGGGCAGCGCTTGGGGCGATCGCTCCCACCCGACACAATCTTGCTCCTAGAAGGCAACCTGGGAAGTGGCAAAACCACTTTAATTCAGGGGTTGGGAAGTGGCTTGGAGATTACAGACACGGTCGACAGTCCTACGTTTACGCTGATTAACGAGTACGTTAGCGGACGTATTCCGCTCTATCATGTGGATCTTTATCGCCTAGATCCACCGGGTATAGACGGTCTGTACCTTGAAACCTATTGGGGAGGGGTTGAAGTAGAACCCGGTATTTTAGCTATTGAATGGGCCGATAAATTAACCTACCGCCCTGCCGATGGGTTGCAAATTACCTTACAGTATTCAGAAGCTACTGGACGCATAGCCCATCTGCAAGCGATCCGCAGCGATCACCAAGCTCTGCTCAAGACCCTAGACAGCGATGCGATATTGGCTCATGAAATCTGAACCCGATGTGTACAGCATCGCGGATTTAGAAAAAGACCAAACGGAAATTTGGGACGGTATCCGCAATTATCAAGCCCGCAACTTCTTGCGAGATATGGCCGTGGGTGATGTGGCCTTCTTTTACCACTCCAACACCAAACCCCCTGGTATTGCTGGACTCATGACGATTGTGGAAACAGATGTCGTCGATCCTACTCAGTTTGACGCCAGCAGCAAATACTACGACGCTAAATCCAAGCCAGATGCCCCCCGTTGGCAAACGGTCACTGTGGGTTACCAAGAAACCTTTACAAACTACATTGCCCTGGATGCACTCAAAGAAAACTTTACCCCAGAGGAACTCCTGGTGGTAAAGCGCGGCAATCGACTTTCGGTTATGCCTGTAGACGAAGCGGTGGCGAAGAAAATTTTAGCGATCGCCCACAGTTAAACCATTCCCTTTATTGTCCGTAGGGATAAACGTAAGGCTGCTTCAGACCCTTAGCCAAAAACACATAAAACACCTCCGTGGCTTCCCCGCCCCGCAAAATGGGGGCTGTCCCCAACGGTTCTAGCGTTTCGAAATAGGGACGAAAGCGATCGGTAATATCAGACTGCTCGGCAAAGCGTTCTAGGGTGATGTACAAGGCATCTTGGCCCAACCAATCCTCAGGTCGGGTCCAAAAGGCAAAGCCACGTGGATCAGGGGTAAAGGCTGTAATTGGCATATCGGTGAGGGGACGTAGGGCCATGTCGATGTAGCCCCCCAAGTAATATTCATTGGTGAAAATAAACCCAACTGCATCTAAGGCAGTCGCTAAGGATTCCGTATCACGAAAGCGCTGGCGCAGCTCAACAACATTGATCAGTTCCCGAGACGGATCGGCCTGGGGGGGGACAACGCCACCGAATAGGGCATATTTCCCAGGTTTTTGCAGAGTACCTGACGCCACATGCAGCAGCGCAAATAGTAGCAATCCGGCTACCACAGACCCCGTCCCCACCAGCCAGCGGCGAATCCGACGACGAGACTGACGCTGCCAAAGACTGGCGTAGTAGCCCAGCAATAAGGTCATCCCCCAAAAGCCTGGTGCGGGCCAGCCGGGCAAGATTTGGGTGGCGCCGCCCAGCAACGTAAATCCCAGCATTACGGGTAGAGAAGTCCACAGAATCAAGGCTTGCTTGTCGAGCCAAAAGTCTTCCTTGAAAGAAAAGCTGGCGGGACTAAAACGGTTAATTTGTTGCCGTAGCGATCGCAGCGTAATCCACCACAGCGGCAAGGCCAGGGTGGGAAACAGATAGCCAATGCCCATGAGCCAGGTCAGCAATACGCCCAGCGGGTTATAACCTCCACCACCACTACCCTCGAACCGCATCAAGAGCTGAAAGCGAAAGGAAATCCAGTCGTGTTGAGCATTCCAAAACCACAAGGGAAACAGGGTGAGGCCAAACAGGACCAAGGACACGGCCATCCAGGGTGACACCAGGGCACGGCGATAGCGGGCACTCGATAGACAAAAACCCAGGATTCCTAATGCCAAGACAAACCCGTGGTATTTACTCAAGCAGGTTAACCCCAGCAGTACGCCCAGGATAGCCAGGCGATAGCTGGGACTATAGATGTCGTCTGGTTCCGTTTTGGTAGAAGCGCCAGTGACCAGCGTAAACGGCGGGAAAAATTCTGCGATCGCGCAGTAGAGCGTTGCTGTCCAAAAGAAGATCAGGCTGTTTTCGGGGGAGGTTAAGATGCCGAAGGCAATATTGAAGAGTGGGGTGATGGTGGCGATCGCCAATGCAAATCGCCCCGCCTGGGGCGAAAACAGCCGCACAGCGATGCGATAGAACAGGTACAAACTGCCTGTGTAAAGCAGCAGTGCGCCAATGCGAATAGTGAACTGCGAAATGCTGCCCGTTAAGCTCAACCCCAATCGGGTCGTCAGTGCCACCATGAGGGGATGGTCAAAGTAGCTCCAATCAAGGTTTCTGGCGTAAAGATAGTAGTAGGCTTCATCAAAGCCAGGAAACAGAAATAGGGCACACAGGGTGCGAAATAACAGCCCTCCCCCCAACAACCAGATCACCATACGATCGCGTTTTTCGGTCAGTGTTTTCAACCGATTTTCCCCTTGTTATTGACGCTAGCGTTTAGCTGAAACGGCTCGATATCGAAGAGTTCCATTAAGCCGACAGTGCCAACGAAAAAAGTATAAAAACTGTAGGGTAGCGATCGCTGTTGGCGAGATGGGGCATAAATTGCTGCGATCGCGCCCTCTAGAGCGTGGGAGATCAAAACAAAACGCCCGAAGCCGATGATCAGATTGGGAACTTGCACCGGAAGACTCAAGGCCAAATTACTGAGCTCAAACGCCAAGGTCGCTGATACTAACCCAATTGAAGTGACTTTGATGGCTGTGTAAATCTGCTTTTTCATTGGCAGGCACTGAGTTTGATGTAACGCGGATAGTTGGTCTTAAACACGGGTATCAAGCAGATCTGTGATAGCTTAGCTCGTTTTTTAATCTAATGCTAAGACCAGATTTAGGGGGATTTCAGCCTGAAGCGTCATGCTGATAATCAAGCAGGTATAGCGTCGTCATTAAGCATTATGGCAGTCGCTACCACAGTGCTGCTCTAGTAAAGCAATTCAATGCAACTCGGGGCATCAAGCAAGGTGGTTAAAACTAGAATCTCTGACCTGCTATCAAAAAACGCTAAGGAGTTTGAATCATGAAACGCATTGTCATTGCCGGTTTTTCAGTATTAGTTCTATCTTTATCTGCCGTCGCGGCTAAGGCCCAAACCGACTCGACCCCCGTACAAGTTCGTCAACTGACGCCTGCCCAATTGGTCGATTTTGCCTATCGGGGTCAGATAGACGGCATTCCCGGATTCCAGCGGTTTGTTAGAGCCCGTTATCAGGCTGACGAACTTGTGCAGCAGGCGGCTGAAGCTGGTGCGATCGCTCCGGAGACAGTTGAGGATGGCCAGTATATCAACGCAGTTAGAAGCCAACTGCGCGGCTTCCGACCCCACCGTTTCAACGATTAGTCGCTGGTAATCATCTTGGCAATTTACGATCCAACCCCTACACGACTGCAGGAGAACTTAAAAGCCACCACAGCAGTACTGCCAGGATAAGGACGCTTAGTTTGACTACGATATAAAGTGTCCCGGTTGGATGAATGAGGGAATACATCGCGACCTCCTTGGATAACAGCCGTTGACGTAGCCGCTCTGTAGGGGCTATGTCAGCTTTCAAGGCTATGTGCTTAGCGGCTCTGCGCTGCTTTTATTGTCTCGTTTTCCCTGGATTAGGGTACAGCGGATTGACGATTCGTTAGACGTCTAGTTCCCTGATAGCGTTCGTAGGATTACGGATTTTTAGACGGGTGCTTCAACGAGGCTTTGATCAGAATTGCGTAGTTCTGGCGAAGCTAGTTCTAGTTGCAGAGGCGAGAATAGGTTTAATTCTGGAGAACGCAACACAGAGGTTGCCAGACATCCATGGGGGCAATTTGGATGGCTTGGTGCTCTGCTGAGGAAAGCGTCCTTACAGGTGAGCTGCCTGACCCTGGGGGCTTTATAGGGTCAGGCAATTTTTTTCTTTCTACAATTAGATTGCTTCAACAATCAGCAGGATTGTTGCGAATGTGGTCAATTGCGGCAAATAGGGCATCCAGCATGAGCCTAATGCCGAGGGCGCGGGCGACTTGGCTGACCCCAAGGGCTGTTGCGCCACCCTGATCGATACAGGCGATCGCAGCCCTGACGACATCTTGCTGCGACAGCGAATTTTCTTGAGTTGGACGACCCATGGGTGCTTACTTCGGTCGAGCGACGTGAAAAGCAGAAACATAGGATAACTGAACTGCCTCTCCATGTTGCATCAGCACTTGCCGCAATCCTTCAAATAGGGGCTGCTTTTGCTGTGGCTCCAATTTCAAGTGGGGAGAATAGGTACTCAACAGCAGCAAATACTCGTCGATCGAGTACGTTACCTCGACCTCCAGGTTTCCAAAGACAACATCTTTGAATTGCCCCGACGCGATCGCCATCTGCCCTAGCTGATCGAGGATAGCGACTTGGGTATCCCTATCTTCATAGACACGATTGAGCGATGGGGCATGGGTTTGATAAACCGTTAATAGCTGCTGAAAGACTTCGTACCGGGGTTGGAGTTCTTTGTTCCACAGTAAAATCAGATGCCCACTGGGGCGCAACGCTGCCGCTGCTTTTGGGTAGCCTGTTTCGGGGGGAATCCAATGGAACGAACTGGCGGCCAGCACCGCGTCGAATTTTTGAGGGGCCAATTCCCATTCCTCAAACGCGCAGTTTTGGAGCGTGACGTTGGGATACGGTTCGCAAGTGTGTTGAGCCAGGTGATAAAACTCTGGATTGGGTTCGACACAAGTCATGACACAACCCAGGGCGGCAAAGGCAGGCGTCGCGATTGCAGGCCCACAGCCGATTTCTAACAGGCTTGACTGGCTAGAAAGTTGGGCAATGTCGATCACCTGGTCAATCAAGGCTTGGGGATAGCGGGGGCGCACCTGTTGGTAGGCTTTGGCCGCAGGAGAATACCAGGTTTTCCGCTGCGCTAAGTCTCTGCCATGGCAATGTTCACGAAGGGTTTGCTCTAAGTCTTTCATCATCAATATCAAAAAGTTAATATCGTTAACTAAATTCGAAATTAATTAACTGATAAAGTGCCAATCGCTGAGAGAAGCGATGAAGCAATTGGGAAAATGCAACTGAGGGGATGTTAACCGATGAGTGAACTCGTGTTCTTGCCTGCCTATCAACTGGCTCAGATGATTCGCGATCGCGTTGTTTCTGTAACAGTGGGCATCCTGCTGTGGTCATTCCCATCGGCCAAACTCAAACTGGATTGCCCATCGGGTTGCAGATTGTTGGTAAGCGCTGGCGCGAGATGGAACTGTTAGCGATCGCCCAAAAGATTGACCACATCGTGGGTCATTTCGAGGCGCCAACATTAAAGCAACATCCCCGCGATCGCAGCCGTCATAAAACACGCCAAACTACCCGCAATCATCGCCCGTAACCCAATCCTGGCCAAGTCATGCTGACGGCTCGGGGCCATGCCGCCAATCCCCCCGATTTGAATACCGATTGACCCAATATTGGCAAACCCACACAGCGCGTAAGTTGCAATCACAATTGCCCGGTCGGAAACCGTCGCGGCTTCTTCACTAGCGCCAGGAATCACGCTGGTGCCTTCAATCAGGGTTTGCAAATCTAGATAAGCAATAAATTCGTTGAGGATCGTCTTCTTGCCTAGCAGTACCCCCACTTGCCCACAATCCGCCCAGGGTACCCCCATCAACCAAGCCACCGGGGCCAAGGCATAGGCAAAGATCAGTTCCAACGATAGATTGGGCAATCCTACCAAGCCACCGATCCAGCCCACCAGTGCATTGACCGCTGCCAATAGGGCCAAAAAGGCAATCAGCATAGCCGCAATATTGAGGGCCAGCTTCAACCCATCTAGGGCACCCACGGTGATGGCATCAATCACATTGACCGAAGTGCGCTCAACCTCTAGCTTTACGTCTCCTGCTGTGGGGGGTACTTCAGTTTCGGGGTACATCAGCTTAGAAATAGCTAACCCCGCCGGAGCCGACATCACCGATGCTGCAATCAAATGCTCTGCCGGAACTCCAAAGGAGATAAACGCTGCCAACACGCCCCCCGCTACCGTCGCAAAGCCGCCCGTCATAATGGCATGTAGCTCAGACATCGTCATTGATGCCACATAGGGTTTCACCACTAACGGCGCTTCCGATTGCCCTACAAAAATGTTCGCTGCCGCCGATAGGGATTCAGCCCCAGACGTGCGCATTGTGCGAATCATCAACTGTGCGATCACCTGCACAATGCGCTGAAGCAAGCCATAGTGGTACAAAATACTGATGAATGCCGAAAAGAAAATTACCGTCGGCAATACCTTAAACGCAAAGAAAAAGTCTCGGAAATTTTCCCCAAACACAAAGGCAGCACCCGCGTCAGTGAAGTCGAGGAACTGCGTCACCAGATTGCCTAAGAACTGAAATACCCCTAGCCCAATGGGTGTACGCAAAATGAACAGCGCCAAAATTAGCTGGATGCCAATGCCCCACGCCACCGTTCGCCACCGCACCGCCTGCCGATTTACAGACAACCCATAAGCAATGCCCACAAACACCACCAAGCCCAATAGGGAAATGCCCCGCTCCATCTGACCTCCTCAATGAGACTATCGGGCATTGTCATACAACAGAGGGCCTCGAAACTGTCACCCAGGTATATTCTTCAGAATTTTGACTTCAATCGGTTGGTTGCGCCCGCTGCCGAAAATGTTCAAAGTCGATCACATTAGAGCTGCGGGCTGTGTGCCAAATGTCGTCGATCAGGTTGTTCAAAGGCGGAATCGCCACCAACATAAACTGCCCGACGTTTTTGCCTGCCACTTTCATCACCTGGGGCACATCTGACCAATCGGGCATTACCCAACCCACATCGTCGTTAATCACCACCAAATATTTATCTTTAAGACTCGTGTCAAATCCACTCTTGCCTAGAAATTCAACAATTTTGCGGATCGTTTGCAGCGATAGCTTTCGCCTCAGGTGGTTGATGGCTCGAATTTCTAGAATTTGCTCCCAAGTATAGACAAGCTGAACCGGATGGAGCTGTTCGCCTTTTTGAGGCACAACAATACCTGTGCGCGCCAGATAAGCCAACCGTGCCGTTGTCGTTTTAGTCAAAATCAGCGCCTCTTGGCGCGTAAAGCTTTGCCGGACTGCCGTGTCGGAACTTGAGGAAAGTCTCATGGCCGGTGGGGGGAAGGAATGACTCTACCTGTAGCGGTTTTTAAAGCTATTTTCTATCGGAGAACACTACATCCAAACTAAGCGAGAACCCTAAATAAATAAATGAGAACGCGTGTTCTATATCAGTTACAGATTTGAGACAACTCCCCATCAGACTGCATTTGGGTCGTTCACCAAACACGGTCAAGAAATGTGAACGGGGAAGAGACTACTCCTGACTGTAGCTGCCGCCATAAGAGCAGGACCGTAAACAGTCCAGAAATCACGAAGGGAGCAGCTTCCAACCTAACCTCAAGTTGCGGTAGACCTACAGCCGCGATCGCACCCCTTCCGTAAAACCACCTGTGCTGATGCTGTAAAACCTGTTTGGCTTAAATGAAATCAGTGCTATTACTTAGTAAATTATATCACCCTAAAAAACGCATAAAGCTCAAAACTCCTATTATAAAAGCCAATTAAAGCTCAGTATATGCGGATGACGATCTGGTTTTCGGATTGCTAGGCTAGGGTCACACAGAAATTATCGGTGTCAATTAACACTTTTTGTTTGGCCATACGTAGTTTAACGTCGTGGCGATTGCTTTGACACTGGGTGCATCTGCGACTTCTGGAGTGGGTCACACTTCAGCACTGGCATAGATTTCAGCAACGGAAACCTTATGAAACACAAAAGACTCAAGCACATTTTAGGAGTCATGTCTGTCGCGACTTGCTTGGTGGCCGCCTCCGGGGGGAATGCCCACGCAATTCGGATTGATTTCGACGAAGCAGAACTACCCGGTTATGGCGTGGACATCACCGATCAATTGCAAGCCGAATACGGTTTGACCCTAAGTGCCTCAAACAAAAACAATCGTAATAGTTCCAAAGATCTGTGGTTGTACAACTCCAGTTGCGATCCCTCTGGTGGTTGTGTCGGCGGCGACCCTGACCTAGCCACGGGTACAGGGTCTTACAACCATAATGGTTGGAAAATTCGGTACAACACCCCCGATCAAGGCAATGTCTTGATTGTTCAAGAAAACAACCACACGCCAGATGACGATGCTGGTGGCGGTTGGATTAACTTTGACTTCGATCAAGCCATCGACTTTCGCAATATCGCCTTGTTGGATTTAGACGACGGCGAAGATCCGAAATTTGAGTTTACTTTTGCCAACGGGGCAACTCACGAATGGACCTTCTCCGACAACGACGACGAAGTCAGCTTTGTTCGGGATAATGAGAACAAAAATTGGTCGTCTAAGGAAACCAAAGATGGTGAAACGACCCGGAAAAACGAGAACAATTCTCTAAGAGAATATGATTTCTCGGGCCTCAGCGACGATGAACACGACTTCACCCAGGTGACAGGGTTTGGCGTACGACTGCCTAGTAGTGGCGCTGTGGCTTACCTAGAGTACTTCCGCGAAGTTGAAGAGCCGAATGTCAAAGTACCTGAACCGGCTTCACTGCTGGGGCTAGCTGCCGTCGGCATGTTTGGTTATCGTCTAAAGCGCAAGCGCTAGTGGTTGTCCCAGTAAACTTAATAGGCAAATCGCGTTTTAGATGATAGCGCTGGCCAGATTGCTTAATGCACCTAGTATCGCTGGGGTGCTGAACACACAAGCAATCTGGCTTGCCGTAGCGGTAGCGCACAAAGCTTTGTGGCTACGGCTATACATTTTGCAAACTGTGAAAAAGGTGGCCGGGGGTGATTTTGGTGCAGCCTGCTTCGGTTGCGACCCAATAGAGAATGCCCCGCCGCAATCGTGAGTATAGACCACACAGGGTTTTGCCAGCAGGAATAATCCGCGTTACGGTGCTGTAGGTGTCGGCTTCGACAATTCGATAAGGGACGCCGATGGACTGCAAATAATTGGGCAAGACATGGGTAGGGAAACCCGGTTGTTTTTGATCAAGATTAAATGCCAGCAACTCAAATTCAATGGGAGCCCGACGTTGCAAATCTGATAGCAGATCAAGCAGGGTATAGGAATCTTTTCCACCCGAGAGACAAACCATGACGCGATCGCCTGCGGTGATCAGACCATAATCTGCGATCGCCCGATCCACCAACCCCCGCAGTTTTGTCGCTAACTTTTGGGTTACCCGCCTATTCAAAGCTTGAGATGATTGTACCGGAGGACTGTCCATACAGAGGAATGATATGGCTTTGAGAATATTCTAATTAAGGCTACTCCGAAGTAAATAAATGCTCGACCTCGATGGCTGAAGCAAATGGCCTGAAAGAGTGTGACACTCACGCTACTGACCTAAAGGTTAACGGTTGCTTCTAAGCGCTCGTATAAGATTCCAGGATAGCTTAACCGTCAACAGATCATGCGTGTGCCTAGCTATTTGTGGTTACCAATTTTTTGGTTGCAGCTCCACAATATTTTGATACTTGTCGGAATTTGCGGTATTGTCTTTTTCACCTACACCGCACCAGATACCCCAGTAGCCGGGTTGCTGAAGTATCTCACACCTATTATTTGTATAGTTTTGGCAGGTATTGCTGTCTTGACGCAGGCAATCATCTTGATGCTAGTGCGATTGACAAAAGGCATGCTCGGTTTGATTATTATTGTCGCTGTATTCTTATTTGTCTGCTCTTCTCGCGCTAGTTTTTTCTTTTCAGCAATTGTTGTATCAGCCTTCTACCCAGCTGAAGTTCCGGTATTTATAGCTTGGCTATATTTTGTATTGTGGATTGCTAGCATTATGTTGCTTATGCGCCCGAGAACATGGGTGCTATTTAGGGAGTCTAGATAGGTTGTTAATGTGCCTAATCGCATGGCTGTTTTGGGTCTAGTCTAGTAACTTTGCATTTCTTGCAGGGTGAGCTAACAATAGTAAAGCGATCGCCAACAGTCAAACCCTATTTTCTAGTTCATGAAGCGGTTTACGCAACTTTTTCAGCAGGTAGATGCCACCACTTCGACTAACGCCAAAGTTGCGGCGCTACAGCATTATTTTGAGCAAGCGGAGCCCGTCAATGCGATTTGGGCTATCCATCTATTTCTGGGCAAGACGCGCAAACGGTTAGTGACCTCGCGGGTGTTGCGGGTTATTTTTTTGCAGATCTCTGAAATCCCAGAATGGCTGTTTGAAGATTGCTATGCCCATGTGGGCGACTCGGCAGAGGTGATTGCCCTGTTGCTCAAGGACACGCCATTAAAGCATCAAACACCGCTAGATGCCCCGCTCCACGAATGGATGGAGCAGTTGATTCCCCGTGTTAAACAAGTTGATTCTGAAGAGGCCCAGCGAGATTTGATTGTGTCTTGGTGGGGCTCGCTGCAACCCTTTGAAGTGTTTGTGCTCAATAAGGTGCTAACCGGGGCCTTTCGGGTCGGGGCATCGAGCAAATTGGTGATTCGGGCGCTGGCCCAGGCTTGTGGCGTCCCAGAGGCGGTGTTGACCCATCGGTTGATGGGGGAGTTTGAACCCACCCCCGAGTTTTATCTGCAGTTGACGAGTCCAGAAGCAGCAGAAACGGCTCCCAGCCAACCCTATCCTTTCTTTCTAGCAGCGCAAATTGACGACGCTAAGTTTGCCGAAGAAAATATGGCCCAGTGGCAGGCGGAGTGGAAGTGGGACGGCATTCGGGCTCAGGTGATCAAGCGGGCGGATGAGGTGTTTATCTGGTCGCGGGGGGAGGATTTAGTCACCCATCAGTTTCCTGAAATTGAGGCGTATTGCTTGGCGAATGTGGATAACGGGATGGTGTTTGACGGGGAGATTTTGTGTTGGCAACCCGGTGGCGATCGCCCGATGAACTTCAACGCCCTGCAAAAGCGGTTGGGTCGTAAGCGGGTGACGAAAAAGCTACAGCAAGAGAATCCGGTGCGCTTGGTGGCCTATGACCTATTGGAGCAGGCTGGGCAAGATGTGCGTGAAAAGCCCCTCAGCGATCGCAGACAGATGCTTTTAAGCCTATTACAAACCACTGAGGGGGATTTGATTACGCCGTCTGAATGTGTGGCGTTTGAAAGTTGGGATGATTTGGTGGCGCTAAGGGGGCGATCGCGCCAAGTGGGCGCTGAGGGGTTAGTGATTAAAGCGATTAATAGCCCTTATTTGGTCGGACGCAAGCGGGGATATTGGTGGAAATATAAGGTAGACCCGATGAGTCTGGATGCGGTGCTGATTTATGCCCAGGCGGGTAGCGGCAAGCGGGCAAACTTGTTTACAGACTATACCTTTGCTCTGTGGAAGGGAGATGAATTGGTGCCTTTTGCCAAGGCTTATTCTGGGTTAGACAATGCGGAAATCAACAAGCTAGATAAGTGGATTCGCCGCCACACAACAGAGCGGTTTGGCCCAGTGCGCTCGGTAGAACCGCTGCACGTGTTTGAAATTGGTTTTGAAGGCATCACCCAATCAAATCGGCATAAATCGGGGATTTCGGTGAGGTTTCCCCGCATTTTGCGATGGCGAACGGATAAGCCGACTCAGGAGGCAGATAGTTTGGATGCGGCGTTTCAGTTGTTGGAAACTTATCAGGGATGAGCCACCTGCATCAAGACGCAAGAGTTGTGCAAACTACGAAGGCAGTGCCGTGTTCTTAGCTAAAAATGTCAAGTTGCCCGTGGGATTCTTTGGCTTTGGGCGATCGCTTGCCATGCCCATTTCGACTGCGATGCGCTTTCCCAGAAGCGTCGTGGCCATTGCCCCCTTTCCGTAACCCCACGGCAATCTTGCTGTGCAGTTCGATTTGGCCCATCACCTGCTTGGCCCGCGTAATCACACTGGGGGGTAACCCGGCTAGCCGCCCTGCTTCAATACCGTAGGAGCGATCGGCTCCCCCCGGACGCACCTGGTGTAAAAAGATGATTTGATCGGGCATTTCTTTGACCGTTACCTGATAGTTAGCCACGTTGGTCAAAATAGACGCCAACTCATTGAGTTCGTGGTAATGGGTGGCAAAAATCGTGCGCGCCTGAATCACCGAGGCCAAATGCTCTGCCACGGCCCAAGCGATCGAAAGCCCATCAAAGGTGGCCGTGCCCCGACCAATTTCATCCAGCAATACTAAAGATTGAGGCGTCGCGTGGTTGAGGATATTAGCCGTCTCGTTCATCTCCACCATGAACGTGGATTGCCCCGTGGCCAGGTCATCCACTGCGCCAACGCGGGTAAAAATGCGATCGCAAATACCTAGCATTGCTGAACTGGCCGGGACGAAGCTGCCGACTTGGGCCATCAGTTGAATCAGCCCAACCTGGCGGAGGTAGCAGCTTTTGCCGCTGGCGTTGGGGCCGGTGAGGATGATCAGATCGGGGTTGGGAGGATGGGGAGACGGGGGGATGGGGGGATGGGGGGATGAATCTATTGCACTGGGCGCACGCCGTGACGCCCCTACAGCATTCTCCTCCCCCACTCCCCCACTCCCCAACCCTGTCGAATTTGGCACAAAGAACCCCGCAGGCAGCGTCTGCTCAACCACGGGATGGCGACCGTCTGCAATCACAATGGGGCGACCTTCGACCATTTCTGGACAGCAATAACCTTTGTAGATGGCGACTTCGGCCAATCCGCAGAGGACATCGGCGGCGGCGACGGCGGCGGCGACTTTGCGGATCAGTTCGGCTTGTTCGCCGACTTCGGTGCGCAACTGGACGAACAGGTCGTATTCCATTTCGTGGATCTGTTCGCGCAGGTTGAGGATGCGATTTTCTCGATCTTTGAGTTCGGGGGTGATGTAGCGTTCTTCGTTGGTTAGGGTTTGTTTGCGGATGTAGTTGTCCGGGGCTTGATTGGCCTTGGTGCGGGAAATGCTGATGTAGTAGCCGAAGGCTTTGTTGAAGCCGACTTTCAGGTTAGAAATGCCGGTGCGATCGCGTTCGGTCACTTCTAAATTGGCAATCCACTGCTGATCGGCTTCGACTTGCTGGCGCAGATCGTCGAGTTGGAGGTTAACGCCCCGGCGAATCAGGTTACCTTCGGTGAGATAGAGGGGGGGATGATCGACCAAATGCGATCGCAACCGTTGGCCCAATTGCTCTAATACGGGCGGTACATGCTGCAAGGCTTTGAGGTAGGCAGACTGGGTCTTGGCCACAATAAAGGCTAAGTCCGGCAACTTTTCAAAGGAGTCGGCCAGCGCCACTAAATCCCGACCGTTAGCGGTACCGGAGCCCGCCCGCCCGGCCAGTCGTTCTAAGTCGTAGATTTGCTTCAGCACGGTTTGTAGGGTTTGGCGCAGGTTACCTTGGTTGATCAGTTCTTGCAGCGTCGCTTGGCGAGCCCGAATGGCTTTGAGATTCAGGAGCGGTTGCAACAGCCAGCGGCGCAGGGCGCGGCTGCCCATGGCGGTCACGGTGCGATCGAGGGCCCACAGCAAAGAACCGTTGAAGGTGCCGTCCCGTGCGGTTTGGGTAATTTCTAAATTGCGCCGACTCTGGTGATCGATGATCAAAAATTCAGTCAGCAAATAGGTAGATAGGGGTTGCAGGGGGGCCTGGGTTTCCTTTTGGGTGTCTTCCAGATAATCCACCAATCCCCCGGCGGCGCGGGTAGCCAGGGGGAGCTGATTGCAGCCAACGCCCTCCAGCGATCGCAGCCGGAACCGCTCCATTAATCGCTGTCGGGCTTCGTTCAACTCAAAGGCGCGTTGGGGACGCAGGGTGTAGCAAAACTGTCGGGGCAGACAGTCGGGCACCCGGTCAGACTTTTCGCCGGGTCGCAGCAGGCCGACGAGATCGGGGGCGTTGGTGGGCAACAAAATTTCGGAAGGTTGCAACCGCATTAGCTCTTGGGTGAGCTGGTCGAGGTCGCTGGATTGGGTGGTGAAAAATTCCCCGGTGGAAACGTCGGCGTGGGCTAGGCCCCAGTGATTACCCGCGATCGCGATCGCGGCCAAAAAGTTATTTTGCCGCGCACTCAGCATCCCCTCTTCAAGTACGGTGCCGGGGGTGATGATGCGGGTGACTTCCCGACGAACCATGCGCTTTTGGGCCTTGGCCTCAGCCGGGTCTTCGACCTGATCGCAGATGGCCACGGCAAAGCCTTTTTCGACCAGTTGGGTGCAGTAGCGATCGAGGGCATGGTGGGGAATGCCCGCCAGGGGTACCCGGCCTATTGCTTCACCCGCATCTTTGCTAGTGAGGACGAGTTCTAGTTCGCGGGCGATCGCGATCGCGTCTTGAAAAAAGGTTTCAAAAAAGTCCCCCACCCGATACATCAACAGGGCATGGGGATGGACATCTTTCAGGTCGGCATAGTGCCGCATCATCGGGGTCAAATCGTCGCGGTTGACCTGGCGATGATCGGCATATTTTACGGTGTGTTTGGCCAACCGTTCGGGGAGTCCCGTGTCGGGGAGGTCTGGGTTGGGGGGCACTGAGTTGGGGGGTGATGCATCGGGGGGAACGGTCATGGGTGATGACGGAGCACAAATGGTGTTCCTTATTCTAAAGGGGCAGTTTTATTTCAACGACCTAGACTTGGATTTTCTTTCTGCTTTAAGCTACCCAATGGGGCAGATCGTTCTCCTGATGTGGCTTGGGTACGCAGAGATCGCTAGCAGGCTTTACCGGAAGCGGCCCGCGAAAAGTTTCCGCATTGAGTGATTGAAGATATTCGGGCGTGTTTACGCTACGCGATCGCGCTTCAAGATTAAGGAAAAAAGCGATAAATCTTTTTACGGTGGAGAAACCGTACAAGTATGATTTCGTCACCCATCATTTTAATACCAACTCTAAAGTTGCCGATTCGGATTCGATAGAAGTCATCGTATCCCTTCAACTTTGAAACATTAGAAACTTGAGGCAAAGATTCAGATGCTTTACGCTGCTCAATCACAGTACTGATCTGAAACAGAAGGTTTGGATCTTTCAGGCGTTTCAAGTCTTTCTTAAAGCTGCTTCTGAATCGAACTTTCACGCTTTACCTTGCAGGATAGCTTGGATATCTGCTTCATCCACAAATTCGGTTGCTTCGCCTTCAAGGATGGCGTTGGCTAATCCAACTTCTTCTAAGGCATCAAGGACGATTTCATAGAAGACCTCTCGTTTTTGCTGAAGCATTTCTACGAGAACCTCGGTAAGCAGTGCTTTCATGGCTTCGTTGTCTGAGGTTAGTTGCATAGCTTTTTGCAAGGAGAGTATGGTTTTAGGATAGCTGAGATTTTCGGAGCATTTCTGTGGGGCAGATTTTGAAGTGCAGTTTGTGACGATGTTCAATGATTGCTGGCTAAACCTGTTCGTATGGGGATGGTTTCATAGTACTGATTGATAGTCTGCGATCGCTGCTTGAGCTAATACTTCTAATTTGCCGCCTGCAATGTCACGTGTGAGCTGCTCGTCCCAGCGTTTGTAGTCTAAGTCGAAAAACCGCAGCGCACAAAACTTTGTGCGCTGCGGCTATAGTCTGCAAGCAGTCTATTTTGACAGCTCTCTTAGCGTTGACGCTTTAACCCCAACACCGATGCCCCAGCCACAACCAAAGCGGCTACCGCGCCAGGTTCAGGCACAGATGCAGGCGCTGCCGAACCATCGGCATTGGTGATTAACCTGAGCTGATCGCCATAGACGCGACGCTCAGTACCAAGCACGTTGTAGTTGCTGTCGAGCAGCGGAAAGCTATAAACCGGCGTGAAGATCACCTCAGCAGAACCGTCGTTTCTGCGTTCCAGATTGACCTCCAAGTGGCCGTAGTGCTTGCCCCCCTCAACCAACTGCAAGACGCCATCCACTTCTTGCCACAGTTCGGGTTCATCTTGGTCGGCAGTCCACTGGCTAAAAGCGTTGTACCCCAGTGGCTGATCATTGTCATCGCGGATTTCACCCCGGAGCCCGTCACCGGCAACGCCGACGTCGTAATACTGGACGCCCATACCGTCGCCGTCTAGATCGACAAAGCTGCGTTCAAACATTTCACTATGGCCCGACAAAACCGCCAGCACACCATACGCTTCAAACAAGGGCTGATACTGACGTAAGGGCGTACCCCCCTGACCGCTAGAAAGCTCATGGTTCATGGGGAAACCATGGGTGCCGCTAGAGTAGGGAGCATGGTGGAATTGCACAAAGATGATTTGCCCTTGGGTGCGGGCATCGTCTAACTGATCGATCACCCAATTCCATTGGGGGCTACCGGGGTTGAAGTCGGCTAAGTCAGTACCGCCAGCAGCTTCGTATTGCTCACGGGTGTAGTTTTGCTGGGTGTCAGTCCCTGGCCCGGTAAAGTCCAACCCGCTGATTTTTGGGGGTTGACCTTCCTCGCCATAGTTATCGCGGCTGTCGTCGGGTTCGCCATTGGAGCTGTCTAGGGTTAAGACGGTGATCGGCCCGTAGTCGATGCGGTAGTAGTTGTCTTGGTGTTCGGGGGTGCCGTTTTCGGGCGCATCGAAATACGTGTGGAACTTATCGCGACCAAACTTAGGCCCAAAACGACCGTCGGCGTCGATGCCGTACCCGCCGTTGAGGGCGCCAAAGTTTTCCCAGTTGCCCAGGGCTGGCAGCAGCGGATACTCAGACAAACCACTGTCAAATTCCCCCGCATTGTGACGGAAGAACTCATCCCAACCGGGTTGATAACCGCCGCCCTGCATTAGATCACCCGGCATCATCAGGAAGTCTGGATTGCGGCTATTGATGATGGCCAGGTTGTTGGCATAGCCTTCGGTTTCGGTTAGGGCATATTGCAGGCGAGTCCCCGTAGTGCCAAAGGTCTCAGCCCATTGACTATTGACGGGGTCGGGTCGGGCTTCGGAGCCACTAGCCAGTGCGCCTTGCTGCCAATCACGACGAGTGACACGACCCGAGGGTTGAGTTTCACTATCAGAGAGGGCAATGAAGCGAATGTTGTCCCAGTCATCTGCGGTGGGTGCCGTCTTAAAGGTGGAATTAAAAACGCTGCCGCCGACGCTAACGGAATAGTCATAGGTCGTATTGGGCAGCAGTCCCCGCACGTCAACGGTGTATTTGTAGTTCTCGTTATTCAACAGCCAAGAACCGGGGTCAAGCCCTTCAATTTCTTGGGTTTGCTCGGCAGTGGTGTAAGCCAAGAGCGGTTCTAAAGACGGCGTGCTGTTGAATACCAGCGGGTCACTCAACGTTGACCCGGTAAGGGTGAGGGTGGCGGGCTGGTTGGTTTCGGCGAACCAGGTAAAGGCCATACCATCGGCAGAGGGTTGTTGTAGATAGGGGTTAACCCGGAAGCTGGCTGCTTGGGTAGGGGCGGCAAACAGGTTAATGACGATTGGCAGGAGGATAGCGCTGCCGAGGGTTGCTTTGGAGTTGAGCATCATGACTACGGGGGTGGAACCTTTAGATCGGTACATACACGGACATATGGTTTGCAGAATACGATCTGCAAATTAAGCGGTGTACAACCTAGCGTTAAACTCCCTTAAGCTAGGGGTGGCTTCCTATGTTGTTAGCTGTTGTCATGTTTTGGCGCAGACCCCAGGGGTCTTGCCCGCCATAGTCTTAAATATCAGGGCTTAAAGCAGAACCCTGGGATCTTTAACCCTGTAGCGCTGCTTGAGCTAATGCTTCTAACTTGCGGTCTGTAATGTCACGGGCGAGCTGTTCGTTCCAACGTTCGTAGTCTAAGTCGAAAAACCACTGTCTGAGCTTTTCAAAGTCGTGGGATGAGAGTGAGCGGATGGCGGCTTCGATTTGCTCGATGGTTGACATGAATATCTATTCTTCAATGTTTGGTACTGTGCCGAGAAATGTTATTAGGAAACTAATAATTATTATCGAGGATAAAGGAACAGTAACTGGAAGGAGCAGGCCATACCAAGCAAACAGTAGAAATGAGAACCCAACAAACAATAGAGACGAAGAAACGCCAATGATTACACCTTTAAGTCTACTTTTTCGAGCGATTACATATTCTACGTATCCAAAGCTAAATACTATAATTATAATAAAAGCCCCTTCGAGATAAGAATTTTGGAATACAGGATTCAGACTTGTTCCGTATAGGATAGAGCTTATATCGTTGGCAAGGACTTCAACTCCATGCATTCCTGAGAATGGGGTTGGATGAAAATCTCCGTGCAAGTCCGCTGTACTTCCTATCAGCACTATCTTATCCCTAAAATAATCGCCTGATTGCAGTTCGTTTTCCCAAGAATATGAATCAAAAATTTTCCAAAAGGGAACATGCTCAAATGTCTCGCCTGGACCGTAAAAAAATATATTTCTTTGGTACTCTTCGTAGTCACTTATTTGTGCGGCTTTGAGGGTTGCCAAAGAAAAACTGTTTATTTCCGATATTGTTTTTGATTGGCCCTCTTCATTGAAATTTGCTAAATTTTGAATGCTTAGTATAAAGGTAGAGCCGTTTCTATGTATTCTTCCATCTTCCTCAACATCAAAACCTATAGAACCTAGTTGAATAGGAGTTTCAAGAAAAGAAGAAATTGGTAGAACAGCACGATAACTGTTTTCCTTTCGCGATATAGAGGTAGCCAATACAACTTGATCCCCCATGCGATTCAATACTTCTACCAAAGTTTTGTCATCTTCAGGGCCATAGGTACTAGGGGAACGAAGAACTATATCCAAAGCTACTGATTTTGCTCCAGAGTGTATTAGTCTTTCAATAGCTATTGCATATGCCTCGCGACGGTAAGGCCACTGATTTATGACATTAAAATCTGGATTTTCCGACTCTTGAAAAAGATTCTGGTAATTTAATGAATTGTCAATTGCAAGGATGACAATATCTTCTGGGGGAGCTACAGGGCCTCTGAGTTCAAAGAATAAGGTTCGGAGGCTCAAATCGGATAAGCTTAAAAATGATGGATTTAATAACGAAATAAAACCTCCTATAAGTGAGGTTATAAATATTCCTAGCTTTAGATACCTATCTTTTCTATGATTCTTAAAGATTGCCTCTATGCTTTCCTTTAAAAAAAGTTCTGTGGTATGATTTATAGAGAACCATTCATAATATGTTTTGTATATTTTTTCTAAGAGTAGAACTTCTTTTTCCTCTAGTAAAAGTTGCTTGAGCTTGCCTCTTCTTAACCATATGTTAGCTGTCACCTCAAGATGGCGCTTGTAAATCAGTATTCTTCTAGCTTCATCTATCCATTTACGTAGCAAAGACCAATGATGTATGAGAGCTTCATGCGTTAAATCTATTACAGCAATATGACCGTTGCTGTCGCTACCTATGTCATGAACTAGCGAATTGGTAATGATTAAGTTGGCATCGGCAAGGTGTTTGACAACATCATTAACGAGCGCTTCTGAATGTTGAGTTGTAATCAAACTTCGTTTTTTGATACGGCGTCGTGTATCCTCTGCTCCTTCCCCCAAATGGGTCAGACTCAGAAAAATGTGTTTCGCCGTGCGTTGCTGGGCCGGGGTGAGCTGCTGATAGACTTTGTCGGCCCGCTGCTTCAACGTTCCAGTGACGCCGCCCAACTGGGCATAAGGGGTAAGGCGTAGGGTGTCATCCTGGCGTTGCTGCCACAGTTCAGTCAGCGTGTATTGCAATAGCGGTAAGCTGCCGGGGGCTTTTTCCACATCGTTCAGCAGCGTCGTCACCAGTTCGGGTTCCAGCGTCAGCCCCACTTGCTCAGCCGGTTTGACGATCGCATCCCGCAGCTCCTCCCGGCCCATCGGCTTCACCGCCACCAGATGGTTTTGCACCTGTTCAGCCAAACCGCTATAAGTTTGCTCAAAACACCGCCCCACAAAATCGGCCCGCATGGCCAAAATCACGCCAAGCTGATTTGCCGTAGTGTTTAACGCCCCCAACACCGTCGCCAAAAACCGCTCCCGTTCCGCCACATCCTGGCACAGGGTAAACACCTCTTCAAACTGGTCAATCACCAGCAATACTCGTGGTGATTCAGCGGTTTGCACCAGTCGTCGCAGCCCTGCTGCGCCTTCGTTAATCAGCGCTTCGGCTTTGCCCTGCTGCTCTGCCCGCTCCACCCGCGACAGATTCTCGTCAATAAAAGCTGCCGCTAAATTTTGACAGGGCGTTTCCCCCGGCACCATCAGCCGGACTTCCCACTGATCGCTGCCAAAGATCCGCCGACCCACCCGCAGTTGGTGCAGCAATCCCGCCCGCAACACGGACGATTTGCCACTACCCGACGCCCCAGCAATAGCCACAAAATTAGACTGGCGAACAGCGTCGAGTAGTTCATCGGTCAACGACTGGCGACCGTAGAAATAGCGATAGTCTTCGTTGTTGTTGTCAAAGTAAGACAGTCCCTTGTAGGGGCAAATGGCATTGTCTGTCTTCGCCGTTTCAGGGGCTGCCGCTGCTGCCTGTTGCCAGGCCCGCGTCAGGTTAATCGGTTCCCCAGCGTTGTTGCACACCGGGGTTTGAATTTCGGTTTTGAGGGTTTCGTTAATAAAATCCGTCAGGGATAGGTTAGTCACCCAGCGATCGCGCAACCGAGTCGGCTCCAACCCGTCCAATAGCGCCTGGGTTAAAACGCTATGGTTCCCGGTAGTTTCTTCATAGGCGGGTTCATAGGCTCTAGAAGCGGCGATGAAACTGCGATCGCGGGCCAAAGCGCGATCGCCCGGATCGGCCTCCCCAAAGCTCAACAGTTCCCCACTATGACAACAATCCAGCCAAATAATCTGCTGTCGTACCGGGCTTTCTGCCAACAACCGCCGCAGCCAGCGCAACGACAACCCCCAAAAATCCTGCTGCGGGTTGACATCGCTAGTTGCCAAGTACCCCTCAGCAATCCCTAGCGTTTCTCGCAACCCATGGCCCGAAAAATATAGCAGCGCGGTATCGGCATATTTGTCGCTGTTCGGCTTAAACAACTTCACCAGCGCCTGCTTCAACTCGGCAAGCGAAACCGCCGTTCGCTGACCGACCGTAGGCTTGCCATCAATCACTACCTCCGGCAACCGCCACACCCGAAACTCGCCATCTTTTTCAAGCCGTTGGGCGATCGCTTCGGCATCATTGCCAGGGGTTTTGAGATGGGGGATATGCTGATAAGTATCAACCCCAACCACCAATGCATCTCGCCCCATGGCCTCGCCCCCTCAATTTGCCATTGCTGGATAGTGACAGCTTACAGGGTAGCCAATCAGCTCTCGTCACGCATCGATACAATCAAAGCAACCCGCCCGAGACACAGCCTAATACTGAATCAACCCATGCTCCCCACCATTACCCCCACCCAAATCGACATCCCCCCCGGCGGAGAAGTCATCCTGCGCCACCAAACCTGGGATGACTACGAAGCGCTACTCCACACTCGCGCCGACAAAGCCGCCATCAAAATCACATTCAACGCCGCCACCCAAGAGATTCGGTTAATGTCTCCCCTCCCCAGACACGGCAAAGTATCTGCAACCCTAACCGATTTGGTCAAGAGCTTACTCCGATTTCAAGCCTACGACTGGGAAAGCTTTGACCCAATCACACTCAAGCGCTTTCAACAAAAAGGACTCGAACCCGATCACTGCTTCTATATTCAAAACCGAGCCGCAATTTTGGGTAAAGAACGGATTGACCTGGATAGTGATCCACCCCCTGACCTGGTGCTTGAAGTTGATTTGACATCTTTGACCGATATTCAAGACTACGAAGATATTGGGGTCCCTGAAGTTTGGATTTACCGGGCGCGATCGCTCCAGATTTATCAATTCGACGGCCAACACTATCAAGAACAAGAGAATAGCCCCCACTTTCCCCAAATTGACCTCAAGCAAATCATCCCAACCTACGTAGAGCAAGCTTGGCTAGAAGGGTCAAGTGTGACCTGGCGGGCCTTTGAACAATATCTAAACGAGATCAAAAACTAAGCCATCTGCGATCGCTTGCAGAATATCCTGCCGCCACTGAGCATCCGTTTTGCGATTCGTTTGCAATTCCAAAAGCCGAATCCCCGTTTGAGGCAGTGGATTAAGCCAATCAACACACTGCTCCCAGGTTTTAATCAGGCGATGCTCAACCCCATAGGTGTGACAAAGCGCAGCAAAATCAATGTTTTGAGGCGTGGCAAAAAAGGTTTCAAAGGGTGGCTCAAACTGGGCGATGGGTAACATTTCAAAGATGCCGCCGCCATTGTTGTTGATCACAATAATCGTCAGGTGGCCTTGGAGCTGCGATCGCGCCAAAAAACCATTTGTATCGTGCAACAGCGCCAAATCTCCAGTTAACAACACCGCCTGTTTGTGATGTTGGGCAATCCCCAAAGCAGTCGATAGCGTCCCGTCAATCCCGTTTGCCCCACGATTGAAATAGGGTCGAATGTGGCGATCATTGGGTTGCCAAAACCACTCCACATCCCGCACAGGCATGCTGTTGGCAATCAATAGCGGTGTATTTTCTGGCAGATGGCGGGACAGCAACCAGGCCAATTTGCTTTCAATCGGTAAAGACAGCGCCTGAAACCTCTGATCAAGCTGGTGGCGAAACTGATGATCAAAGCTCCGCCACAGCCTAGCGTAGGGCGTCGTTTCAGCGTTTCTTTGAGGGAACTGGGCGGCAAAGTCTTCCACAGCGCAGGTAATCGGCATCGTGCTGCCATGGAGGGTATCTAAGTTGCGATCGCCCCCGTCAACCACCCACCGCAGTGGGTTAACCCTAGCCAACCATTGCCGCAGCACTTTGCTGGTCGGCAGCGGCCCTAGTTGTAGCACCTGCTCGGGCTTAAGCTGTGCTGCCGCATCGTCATTGCGCAAAATGCCGTCGTAAGTCGAAATCAAATACGGATTCAGTGCGGCATAGTTGCGTAACGGTGAGAGTCCCTCTGCCAGCACGGGCCAGCCTAGAGCTTGGCAGAGGTGGGCGATGGCTTGGCAGTAGTGCAGGGGGTGGGTGGGTTCGGCAGGGCCGGCGATGATCAGGCCGTGGGGGGATGGGGGGAGTGGGGGAGTGGGGGAGTGAGGGAGTGGGGGCATCTGGAGATGGACTGGATAGGGGGTGGAAGAAGGGTGTGGGGGTGAGGGTTGGGGCGATCGCGGGGGTGCTGTCATCGGCAATGGGGGGTAGTGGATCGCGGAAGGGGCAGTTGAGGTGGACTGGGCCAGGGATGGGGAGGCGCGATCGCGTCCAGGCTTGCACTAGGGTTTGGCGCAGATAGGTCAGGAGGGAGATATCCGCTTGGGGAACAGCCAGTTCGTGGTACCAATTGGGGAAGTTACCAAACAGTTTTTGCTGATCAATGGTTTGCCCTGAGGCGCAGTCGCGTAGTTCTGGGGGGCGATCAGCAGTCAGCACGATCAATGGCACTCGACTTTCCCGTGCTTCGATCAGGGCGGGATAAAAGTTTGCGCCTGCGGTACCCGAGGTGCAGACGAGAACCACGGGGAGGCAGGCTGCTTTGGCCAACCCCAATGCCAAGAAGCTGGCTGATCGTTCATCTAAAACGGGGATAGCTTCAACCTGGGGATGCCTGACCAGAGCTACTGTTAGGGGGGTCGATCGAGAGCCTGGGCAGACCACGGCTTTGTTTAATCCCAACCGCACTAGGGTTTCGACCAGCACAGAGGCCCAGAGCGAGTTGGTATTACGAAAGTCGAACGTCATTTAGAGTTTTCGCACACTGCTGGAAAAAGACGCGTAAAATTCCGAGCAAAATGGTCATCTCACCAATGCCGTGTAGTAGCGTTTCATAGGCTTCTCCATCTACGCTGAGGCGATAAAACTTCCACCCTTCGCCATTGGTAACAATGCCATAGCTGTCGAGCAAGTGCCCTAACTGTTGATGAATCCATTGACAGACCTGCATTTCAACTAAGCATTGAGCTGCTCCCTGCTCAAAGTTGTCTTTTTTCGCCTCAATTACGCAAACAAAGGGGGCTTCTAAATAAGCTCGACGCTCAGCGATCAGGTAGTCGGCATTGCCGCAGGTGGCTTCCCCTTCTAGGTAGGCCCCTTTCCAAATCTTCAGCTGATTAAACCCTTCTAACTCCTCTTCGCAGATGGCGTCGATTAACCGTGTTTTAGAGACTTCCATGCTCTCCAAATCAAAGCGCTGTAAGCGCGCCAAGCGCTGCTGGAAGAAGGAACTGATGGGCGCGGGCTGAGCCACAATCGTCCAGCGCTGCAGCTCAGCGATACCCAGCTGCTTGAAGGCGTCTTTGTAGGTAAAGCTAGAAAAGCTCCGCTTGCGCGATTGAGATGCTTGAACCATGGCCAATACCTAAAATGGGCTGAGCTTTTTGCATTAGCGTAACCCAATCATGCCCCTTTGGCCTTGCCACCTTCTCCCTTAAAAGGAGAGCAAGTCCCATCCCTATTGGGATAGCCCCCTTTGCAAGGGGGCGGCGACAGCAGGGAATCTGCAGGAAACTAACAGCAAGGCCACCAATTGAGATCCCCATGGGATTGAGGGCAATGGCCTAACGTTGGCTTAAAACGCTCACCGGCAAACGCGATCGCCCCGCGCTAAAATAACGCGATCGCAGCCCATAATAAACTGCATCGCAAATAAACTGCATCGCATCCCCATCTACCTCTCTAGCGTAGTGGGTCGAGGGGGTAATGGACGCGATCGCCCTTGAGGACCAGTCTTTATTGACCATCGTGGCTGGCAATTCAGGGATTTTGGGATATGGAATTGATGCGTTGTGATGCAACTTACAAAATCAGGCGATCGCACTGGATCCGGCTTGGTTGGGAAAATTAGTGGTGGGTTACGGCATCGACTCCTGAAAGCTTAGGAATCGGCAATATAATAGAGCAAATCACAGCTTGATACCCGATGTTAATAGCCATAGCAAGGGATCACAGGTACAGGAAAGGCTAATGCAAGGAGCGATCGACCTATGACTGTCGCAACTAACCCACCTCCACAGCAAAGGCCGCTCAGTGTTGATGAGTTCCTGTCTAGGTATGGTGGTGACAATCGGTATGAATTGATCGACGGAGAGGTTTTTGATTTGGAGCCAACTGGCCCTCATGTTCGCGTAGCGGCTCCAATGGAGCAACAGGTGGCAGGGTTTATCACCAAGAAAGCTTGCGTTCAAATCGATCTGGCCGATCTCCCTTGGGTTATCCTACAACGGCCTCTTTTCCGTCCACCTAATATTGATATGACGGCCTTCCGACCTGATGTGGCTGTAATCGATGAAACTGCTCTGAATAACGAACCGCTCTGGCATGAACAGTCAATTTTGACGCAGAGTAGCTCAATTAAGCTAATCGCTGAGGTCGTCAGTAGTAATTGGCAAAATGACTACTCTCGCAAACTAGAGGACTATGAGACCCTAGGTATCCCTGAATATTGGATTGCAGACTATGGGGGGATAGGCGGTACTCGCCACATTGGTAGTCCCAAAAGACCCACGCTTTCCATTTGCACTCTGGAAAATGGTCGGTATCAGATTCAGCAGTTTCGAGGAGATAATCTGATTGTGTCTCCCACGTTTCCCGGTCTAACTTTGACGGCTAATCAAGTTTTGAGAGCCGAACGATCGATTGATTGACAAAAGTAGTCGATCGTCCTTCTCCCCAATGACTCGATCGCACTTAAACCTCTCTAAAGCGTAGTTTTTGAGCAGGTTATTGACGCGATCGCTCTTGAGGGCCAGTCTTTGACCATCGCGTTTGAAATTAGAACCATACCAGTTTTTCAAAACTGAACTACATTGAGAGGCTGGGTCGATCCCCCTTCCCCCCTTGCAAAGCGAGGGCGAGTCCGACCCCAGTTAGGATAGCTCCCTTTGCACGGGGCGGCGACAGCGGGGGATCTTCAACATCTGGTGTCGCACTTCTGAGATTTGGGATTAGAAAGTCAAAATTTTAAATTGATTTCGACTTTTTTGAATTACTGATTTTGAGTGATGTTGGGTTTCGCTTTGTGGTATGAATATCAGTTTCTTATCAGAATCAATAAAGCGCGAAATCCAACCTACGGAGAGAGGCGATCGCACTGCAATTCAACCGTCCCCGATTTTCTGACAGGCCGATCTGAGGCAAGTGCACTATCTGATGCTATTGAGGAAGAAATGCTTATATCGTTTATGGCTTTTTCCTCTGCCATGTTGACACTTTCATTGCTGATGACGAATGCCATATTGTTAGCTGCCGATTGGTTTGCCTCAGTTGCTTCATTCAGAGAAGCTGAGCTTTTTAAGACCTTTTAGGAATATTTTTGTCCCCCATCCTGGCTTCACGCCGTACTCGTTGAATTTACCTAAGAAGGTTTTCTTCGAACTAACTTCGGGATGTTTTAAGTAATAATTTGTCACCTG
>JBCBZT010000112.1:0-8427 GCA_039815185.1 Cyanobacteria bacterium P01_A01_bin.123
TAGAGCAGCTAGCGCGGCTTCGCCATACCTGTGCCCATGTCTTAGCCATGGCGGTGCAGACCCTGTTCCCAGAGACGAAAGTCACCATTGGCCCCTGCACAGATACAGGGTTCTACTACGACTTTGACCGGGCTGACCCATTTACGCCGGAGGATCTAAAGCAGATCACCAAAAAAATGCGGCGTATCATTGGACAAAATCTACCGATTATTCGCGAAACAGTGGACCGGGATGCCATCCGAGCTGAGATTGAGCAGCTGAATGAACCCTATAAGCTAGAGATTCTCGATAGCATTCCCCCTGATGAACCAATCACCCGATACTACATCGGTTGTCCTGACCCACTGCCGGCCGAACCGTCCCTGTTCGACTCGCCATTGGTTACCTCTGATGCTAATCAGGCGGATTGCTGGTGGGATTTGTGCGCAGGTCCCCACCTGGGCCGCACGGGCGAACTGCACCCCAAAGCCTTTGCCTTAGAAAGTGTGGCCGGAGCCTACTGGCGGGGCGATGAAACTCAGCCCCAGCTCCAGCGCATTTACGGCACCGCTTGGGAAACACCAGAACAGTTAAAGGCCTACCTGACGCAGAAAGAAGAAGCCAAACGTCGCGACCATCGCAAACTGGGGCAGACATTAAATCTGTTTAGTATTCAAGAGGCGGCCGGGGGCGGACTGGTGTTCTGGCATCCCAAAGGAGCCCGCATGCGCCTATTGATCGAAGACTACTGGCGTCAGGCTCACCTGCAGGGGGGATATGAGCTGCTCTACACCCCTCACATTGCCAATCGTGACCTTTGGCAAACATCAGGGCATCTGGACTTTTACCAGGAGAACATGTTTGAGCAGATAGCTGTGGAAGCGCAGCAGTATCAGCTCAAACCCATGAACTGTCCCTTTCATGTGCTCACCTATCAGCATCAGCTCCACTCTTATCGGGAGTTGCCGATTCGCTGGGCTGAACTGGGTACGGTGTATCGCTATGAGCGATCCGGGGTACTCCATGGGCTAATGCGCGTCCGTGGCTTTACCCAGGATGATGCTCATATTTTTTGTTTGCCCGAGCAGGTAACCGAGGAGATTTTAGGGGTACTGAATTTGACGGAACAAATTCTGTCGGACTTTGGCTTTACCGACTATGAGGTAAATCTTTCCACCCGCCCGGCCAAGTCTGTGGGCAGCGACGACATTTGGGAACTGGCCACCTCGGCGTTGCAAAAAGCGCTGGATATCAAAGATTGGGCCTACGTGATTGATGACGGGGGAGGTGCCTTTTACGGTCCCAAAATCGATATTAAGATTAAGGATGCCATCGGTCGGCTATGGCAGTGCTCCACAATCCAGGTGGACTTTAACCTACCCGAGCGATTTGATTTGCAATACGTCGCAGCGGATGGTTCTCGACAGCGTCCGATTATGATTCACCGGGCCATTTTTGGCTCTCTGGAACGATTCTTTGGCATCCTGGTGGAAAACTATGCGGGGATTTTTCCCCTATGGCTGGCTCCGGTGCAGGTGCGACTGTTGCCGGTCAGCGATGCGCAGCGAGACTACGCCAATCAGGTGGCTCAGACATTGCAACAACAAGGCTTCCGAGTAGAGATAGATACCAGCGGTGAACGTCTGGGTAAGCAAATTCGCACCGCAGAATTGGAGAAGATTCCGGTTATTTCTGTGATCGGTCAGCGAGAAGTGGATTCTCAGACATTGGGTATTCGCACCCGTCAGAGTGGTGATTTGGGAGCCCTGACGATGCCAGATGTGATCGAGAAGTTGCAAGATGCGATCGCAAAAAAGGCCGTCTGCTAGTTGTTATCTCCAGTTTCTAAAAAGCGAATTGGTGAGGTTTCACAAAGTTCTTCAAACAATAAGGTAAACGTTCATGACTACTGTCCAGCACTACGCGACCAATTATCTAGAGAACGTCAAGGTAATGCTCATTGCTCCGAGCCAAACGTTAGAGTCATCGGCAGTGGAATACTGCATTTCCAGCGGATATGTCAAAATCATGCCCACTGATGGCCGCACTCTGATTACCCACATCAGCAACGTCGTCATTGAAGTGGAGGCGTAACAAAATCCACAAGGTGTTGGATGGCACTGAGTTGGATGATTTAATTTGTCTACCTTAAACTGAGTAAATCCTATGTCTCAGCACACTTTGTTTGTTTGCACCTCTTGTGCCGTTGCCGCTGGTCAACGGGAACATCTGAGCCAGCGGGGTGGATATCACTTGTGGCAGAGTTTGTTGCAGCAACAAGGGCAGCTACCGCCAACCGTCAGAGTTCAACCCGTGGAGTGCCTCAGTGCCTGCAACCGGTTCTGTACGATCGCCCTCGCTTCTCCCGAGAAGACCACACTCATGTTTGGTGATTTACCTGCCCTTGATAGCGCAGCTGCGATTGTCCAGTTGGCGACTCAGTATGCGGTCAGCCACGATGGGGTGATCCCCCGGAGGGATCGTCCTGCCCTGTTGCAGAAAGGGATTTTAGCTCGCATTCCGCCCGTGCTGCCTCCCCAACCTTAAGCAATGTTTTTTTGAAGAGTCTATTCCGTTAGTTCAAGCTACCTATGCTCTCTCTCAAACCCCTGGTAGAACTCCAGGTTCACCGATCGCTGTCGGAGTACATTACCGCCCTGGTCTGGTCACCGGTCGGGAATAGATTAGCGATCGCCTCCGGTGCAGGAGAAGTGGTTTTGTGGCAAGAAGACTTTCAAGAAACGGTACTTCAGTCGGCCAGTAGTGCTTCCATTGATGCTCTGGGGTTTTCCGGAGATGGTCAGTGGTTGGCGGCAGCCGGTCAAACCGGAAAGGTGATGCTCTGGCGGCTGTCTGCTGATTTGCCAGAGCTGGTAGAGACGCTAACCTGGAGTTCAGCCTGGATCGATCGCCTACAGTGGCACCCCCATCAACCCTGGCTGGCCTGTAACTGTGGCCGGGTCGTTCGTATTTGGGATGCCGACCAGGGTGAAGCCTTGGCCACCCTGGAGTTGCCCGCTACGGTACAGGACCTAGACTGGTCTCCCGATGGCACTCACCTGGCCGTTTCGGCTCAGCAGCGAGTTCACATTTGGGAAACATCCCGCTGGATTTCTCCTCGATATGAATGGGAACTGATGGCCGTCAGTCAAGTTTTGAAATGGTCTCCAGAGGGAGCCTATCTGGCATCAGCTAATCAGGATAACAGCGTCGGGGTCCTCACCTGGGAAAACGTTTGTGCCCTGAAGCAATCCCCCGACAGCTCAGCCGATTTGCCCGTTCTGCTGGCGGGACTGCCTGGTAAAATCCGACAAATTGCCTGGGCCGATGTTCCCGATGCCAAGCGCTCACCCATGTTGGCAACCGCCACACGGGATCTGGTGATCATGTGGATATTGGTTCCCGGTGAGGGGTGGCAGAGTTATGTGCTGGATTTACATCAAGGCACCGTTCTAGATGTAGCCTTTCAACTCCAAACCGGGTTGCTGGCCTCTCTCTCGGACCATGGCTGGATTCTCCTGTGGCAGGCCGCTGTAGAACCGGTTCAAGTGCTGGAAGGGGTTAAGGAGGGCTTTTCCTGTTTGACCTGGCATCCGACCGGAGACTATTTGGCAGCTGGCGGTCAGCAGGGAGAGGTGTTGGTGTGGACCCTTTGCCCTGATGCTAGACAGCGGCTATTGCCGCAACCGAAGGTCCTATCGTGAGCTTGGATTCTCTCTTTCCCCCATTGGGCGAAACCATTCGTTGCCCCTGCTGCGATCTCCTGATTCCAGCTCTGGTGTTGACGAATGCATATCTCTGCCCCCGTCACGGTCTGTTTGAAGTCGGTTCTAAAAAGAACGAAGTGATTCATCTCGACTCTGGGCGGCGCTGGCGGTCCTGGCAAGGTCACTGGTATTGTCAGCATCAGCAGGTTGAGAGTCTGCGAGCCGAACTCTTTTCTATGTTGGCTCATCTGCACCATCAAGGGTTTCACGCAACTGGAATCACCCTGGCCCAGCGATATCGAGAGTTGGTAACCCCCTATCTGGAATCTGGGTCTGATTGGTTTCGCCAAATCTACTGCGGCAAGCTGCGTCTGTACGGTCTGCCGGTGACATTTCAGCCTGAAACCCAGGCGGATTCTCGATGGCAGGTTATCTCCTTTGAACTTACTCAGGTTCCTGGCTCACCCAAAACCTATGCCTATTTGACCTGCACTCGCATCAGTGAGAGTTGGAGGAAATTTGGAGAATAACATTATGGCTCCGCTGCTCATTCTGGCCCATATTGAAGCACCTAACCGATTAACAACCTTGCTGAACGGTCAGCTGACGCCTGTTGCGATCGCAACAGGAATTGCCATCGCCTATGTCTTTGGCGCGGTGCATGCCCTTTCCCCCGGTCACGGCAAAACCCTGGTGGGAGCTTACCTGGTGGGCAGTCGAGGCACGCCCCAGGCCGCTCTCTGGCTGGGGCTAACCACCACGGTGACCCATACCCTGACGGTTTTTATTTTGGGCGTGACGACTCTGCTAGCCTCCCATTACACCGATCTCGACCGGGTTTATCCGATATTGGGAGCCGTCAGCGGGGTGGCGATTTGTCTGGTGGGACTACGCTTACTGACAATGCGATTGAAGGACGGACATCACCATCACCACCACCCCGAACATCACCATCACCATGACGACCCGCTGAGGGAAGACTGGTCATCGATTTTGGCCATTGGTATTTCGGGTGGATTGGTGCCCTGTCCATCGGCCCTGGTCTTGTTGCTAAGTGCGATCGCACTACATCAAATCGCCTATGGGTTAGTGCTCATCGGCGGCTTTAGTCTGGGTCTGGCATCCGTGTTGACTAGCCTGGGGTTAGCTGCCGTCTATGGACAACAGTGGCTTGAAAAATCTCTCTTTGGAGCTGGAGTTATACAGCGGCTGTCGGTGGTTAGTGCTCTGGCAACAGTCTGCATTGGCCTCGGTCTGACAACAGTGGCGGTGATGGGATAAGGCATAGGGATAAACCAGGCGCTAGCATGTGGCATTTATTCGGTGTCGGTAACCTTATCTAGAATTTTCTGGGGGTGCATGATTGTAATATCTGGGATTCCTGAAAATCTTTCGGGTTCAGCGTAAGAATGTGGCTGATGTCAGACGCCAACATGACAGATACGATGCGAGCATCATGCGTCCGTTTACCTTTTAATTGGTGTCCAACAAGTACTTAGTCATTATTCGTAAATGCTGTCACGACCAAAAGCCTCATCTGTAAGGCTTAGGCTTGTTTTGGGCAGCTGAGCAACCCAATCGCGGAAATCCTGAGCCCGTTCTTTAGGGGTCGCACGTTGCCAAAACGGGACGGTCTTAGCCAATTGTTGAGCTTGAGCTTTGATGGAGGTGACGAAATCAGCGATTTTTCTCAGTTGGCTTTCGCTGAGCTTGTCTATTTCTTGCTTTAGTGTTTCCCGTAGCATCATCCTTAACCAACTGGTATTGAATATACTGATGGTAACCGATCTGATTGGATGCGTTCAAAGTCGCTATCGTTGTCTACGTTGGGAATCAGGTACAGGACTTCAGCGAAGGATTTTTGGGGCGGATGCAGCAATACTTGCTCCAAAATTGTGCGATGTTCAGCTTCAGCATTAACGCCGTGGCGGCTGGCCCGCTGTTTCAGAGCTTTGACAATGGCGTCATCAATGTTGCGGCCAAGTAAGTTGGCCATGGTGGAGGCTTGAGAAGAGATGATTTTGCTCGAATGATAGCATTGCTATCAAAAAGGATGCCATTGCATTTTTACCGGGACATTATGTGTCCATTGGGAACCTTGTTGACTAGCCTGGGGTTAGCTGCGGTTTATGGACAACAGTGGCTTAAAAGATCTCTCTTGGGAGCTGGCGTTATGCAGCGGTTGTCGGTGGTCAGTGTTCTGGCAACAGTCTGTATTGGCTTCGGTCTGACAACAGTGGCGGTTAGGGGATAAGGTATAGAGATAAACCAGGCGCTAGCATCTTGAATCTTGTCACAGATCACCTAACGGTGCAGTGCAGCGGCGGCAGACAGCTTTGAGCACTGCACCAGCAGATTTTTTTGTCCGTCCGCTGCCACGCAGGGTTAGCTGTCGGCACTACTCTAGATATTGAAAACCTCTTTCATTTTTCAGCTTGCCATCGAAACTCCAGGTCTCTGTACAGCCTGCCTGCCAAGAAACGGCCCCAATCAGATAATCAGAAAAATCAGCCTTGCCTTGCTTATATCGCTGTAAGGCTTGGTTAACTGTTGAACGATTTTCAAACTCAAAAGCTGCACTGTGCAACATCGCCTCTAGGACATTGATGATTTCAGCTTTACGAAAGCCATAGGTTGCTCCTCTGAGCACCCAAACCACCTCACACAGAACTATATTGGTGATGAAGCAAGGTTGATTACGTTGAATTACAGTAACGGCTTGTTGCCATTGCTGCTCATCGTCTCTGGTGAGATATCGAACAAGTATGTTGGTATCAAGTCCAATCATTCGCACCCTCGAAGATGGCTGTTTCCATGTCTTCAAGGGAGGCTCGTTGCATATCGGGTCGATGGAGGATGCCGGATAACGTTTCTACAGCAATATTGATAGGGAAAATTTTGACTTGACCGTCTTCATCTATGACAAACTCGATTCGACTACCACTAACCAGCCTAAGATGCTCCCGAATTTCTTCAGGCAAGGTAATTTGTCCGGTATCGGTCACTGTTACACTGAACATGGCTAAGACGGTTATAGGTAGCTAACATTATTATTTTAACCGAGTCGATTAAAACACCCTAAAAGTTGTATCCAATCAGATTGGGATACGGATCATTAGATCTCGACCGAACCAAATTTTTTCAATGAAGAATTTTCAGGCCATGAGCTGCCGCGAGAGGCAACTAATCCTTGAGGCCAAATCGAGTATGCAGCATCTGTCTCAACACACTACTACTACGTTCTACAAACTCATCCTCGGTTTCACGCTCTGAGGGGAAACCAATACGATCACTAAACTTAGAGATAAAACCTTCGTCACGTACTACGCTAGAAACCTTCTCCGAAAATTCCTGTTTTTTGTCAATTGGAACGCTTGCTGGTGTCAAAAGGTTACTAACTGCTAACGTCAGAGCAGTTTCAATAGCTGGCAGTGAAGTATTAGAATCGGATAAAGCCTTGGTCGGTGAATCCTCTGCCCTATCCATGAACTCTTTAAAGTTACTCATTGCAGTTTCTTCATTTCTCCTGCTTATCTTTCCATTCTCTATAAAAAGCACGAAGTAATTCCTCAAATGCTTTGACAACCGTATCAATAATCTTACGCTTCGTTTTTTCGTCTAAACGATCCCATAGTTTACGAAACCACGAAACCACGCTAAGCAGCAAATTAACTACCATCGTTTACTCCGTCAAGAAACCTCATGGTGATGCCCCAGAATTATGTTGATGCCAGGTTACCCATGAATAGCTGATCACCCCTTCTACGATCCAGAACTTGAGCAGCTAACGGTGAAGCTCAACGGCGGCAGGTAATCTCCTGCCTTTGACCGATTAACTAGCGCCCGTCCGTTGCAGCGAGGTGTTAGCCTGCTCTAGACTTAGGTATACAAGTTGACCTGTCCATATTATGAGCTATCGCGACATCATTACGATTGAACCCGATAAGCGTGGTGGCAAGCCTTGCATCCGCCGGATGCGAATTACGGTCTATGATGTCTTGGGGTGGTTAGCATCCGGCATGTCTACCACTGAGATCATTGATGACTTTCCAGAATTGACAGAAACCGATATTAGGGCCTGTTTAGAGTTCGCGGCAGATCGGGATCATCGTTTAGTTGCATCGGTGAGTGCAGCTTGAAACTGCTGTTCGACCAAAACCTTAGCCGTAAGTTAGTTAATCGGTTGGCTGACATCTTTCCTGAATCAAGCCATGTTCAGTTCCACAATCTAGCTGAGAAAACAGATACTGAGATTTGGGAGTTTGCTAAGCTCAATGACTTCTGCATCGTGACGCAAGATGCAGATTTCCCTGAAAGAAGTCGGCTTTATGGTTCTCCACCCAAAGTTGTTTGGCTCCGATGTGGTAATGCACCGACTAGCCAAGTTGAAGCATTATTACGGGCTGGTGAGGAAGCTATTCAAGAACTTTTAGAAAATCCAGATATTAATTGCTTAGAGCTTCATTAGAATTTCGCGCTAATCGGACATGAATAACCCTGTAAAACCAAGCAATCATATTGCGACGTTTCGGTTCAGTGCGGTTGTTTATGCTGCTTCAGATTGCAGGATAGCAACGACTTCTGCGAGTAAAGCATCTAAGTAGGGTTTGCTGAAAAACTCAATAGAAATCTTAGGGATTATCCCACAGCCCAGATATCGTCAATAGGCCCTCTCCCATGGTCAAGAATTGTCCGTCCGTCCTTGCTTAAGGTGTCTGTCAAGGGGCTCACATCTGCCTGA
>JBCBZT010000043.1:0-65302 GCA_039815185.1 Cyanobacteria bacterium P01_A01_bin.123
GACCGTCAGTAATAACGTGGACACAAACCTCAGATAAATCCTGCGCCTTGGCCATATCCAATAACCCCAACAAGTGGCTGAGGTGGGAATGAACCCCGCCTTCTGAACACAGGCCAATTAGATGCAGTTTACCGTTGCGGTAGCGAACGTCTTGGCAAACGCCTAGTACAGCAGGATTCTCTTGGATAGTGCCGTCTTCTACAGCATCCGTAATCCGCACGAGCTCTTGGGGCACAACCCGGCCCGCACCAATATTGAGGTGACCCACTTCAGAGTTACCCATTTGCCCTGCCGGTAACCCAACATCTTTACCAGAGGTACGAATCAAGGTGTGAGGGTAGGCGCTCCAAAGGCTATCAATGATCGGGGTTTTTGCTGTTTGAACAGCATTTCCATCCGCGTTTTCTCGATATCCCCAACCATCCAAGATGACGAGCACCATCGGTGAAACAGGCGCTTGTGTCATACCAAAAATTCCTCAACAGTGTCGGCACTAGTCTAAGAGATCATACCATTCGCCTAATAACAGGGAAGACAGTATCTTCATCTCTTCCTCAACCTGGATTTTTTCCCCAGGATGATCACGACATCGGGCCCAGAAAGGTTCGTCAGCCTTGCCTTTAGTGCCCCTGCTGAAGCCCCATGATTCTCTAAGATCGACATTAATTATTGATTAAGGTTTCTTTGAAAGCCTTGGGAATCAATGTATCTTCGATCCTATTTTCTTAAGCTATTGCTTAAACTTACGGCTGAGAAATAATAAAGACATGGGCCTAGTGCGAACTATTGAGCAATTTTTGACGTCTGCACGGAGTCGTATCAGGGCTTCTTCTAATCCGCGTTGGGAACACAAAATTCAAGCACGTGTTTTGCAGGCGAAGCATAATTTTTTAGCGCGAAAGTATAGGTTTTTGGGATGTGAGAATTGATGAGATTTCACAATTTTTCTGATTGATCCGATCATCAAAATCATGAATTGTTCTGAGTAGCTCATTATTCTAAACAATCTGTAAGCTTCACGGCGCTTGTCCCCCCTCTCCCTGACTCGGAGAACCTTTGGCCTAAAATCTTCACTATGAAGATCTTGTTGGTTGATGATGAGATAGAGCTGACCGCCCCTTTAAGTCGGTTGCTCCAACGCCAGGGCTATCGGGTAGATGTAGCCACAGATGGCACCTGCGGCAGCAAACTTGCGGCTACGGGTAGCTATGACTTGCTGATTTTGGACTGGATGCTGCCGCAGATCAGTGGATTAGAGATTTGCAAACAGGTGCGATCGCGGGGGGACTGCACCCCTGTATTGTTTCTCACGGCTAAAGACACCGTGGACGATCGCGTCGATGGGCTTGATGCGGGAGCCGATGATTACTTGGTCAAACCTTTCGAGCTGCGGGAACTGCTGGCGCGAGTGCGGGCCTTACTGCGCCGCCCACCAACCCTAGAACCTACGGGAACGAGTGCCCCCCTTCAGTTTGCAAACCTATCACTTGATGTGGCGAACCAACTGGCCTATCGGGGCGATCGCGGGGTAGAGCTCTCAGAGAAAGAAACTCAGCTTCTGGCCTACTTACTCAGTCAACCCAACCAAGTATTGACCCACGACGATATTTACAGTGCTATCTGGGAAGACAAAGACAAGCCCAGCAGCAATGTACTCGCAGCCCAAATGCGCCTTTTGCGACGCAAAATTGAGCACCCTGGCGAAACGGCTCTGATTCATACGGTGTATGGCAAGGGGTATCGGCTGGGGGATTAAGTTAGGTGTGGAATCTCTGCGCAGGTTAAGAATGTTGTCGATCAGGATTGTTAAACATCGATTAACCTTCTAAACAATTGACACGAAGCAACATGAGTCAAATGCAATGACGACTTTGGCACCCGAAGCCAACCCACAAGTTCAAGGGGAAATTGGCTATCACCAGCTCTCTAATTGGTGGTTGCAAACCTTCACTGAGCAAGAACGTGCCCACATTGAGCAAGCCTATCAACCGTTTCAAATCGAACCGGCGACTTGCCACCCGCTCACCGATTTAGCAGTGCAAGACTCTAGCGAGGCTGCCGGTCAGTTTTTGTTTAATTTAGCCAGTTGGTTAGCGATGCCTCGCGATCGCGCCTTAACCTATCGGATTTTGACCAAAGCCTTAGAATTGAGCGAGCCTGGGGACGATATCTTACAGGTGCATCAGCACTACCAAGTATTAATCAAATTCTATGGCGAACAGCAACCGTTGACTGGCGCCATGCTGGAAGCAGCGCTGAAAACGGGAGAACAAATGGTGGCGATCGCGCCCCAAGTAGCCCAAGCTCTTAAGCAAAAGCAGCCCGAAGCTCCACTACCCCGTCACCAAGGATTTGAGCAGCTGATTCGGCTGCGGGCAAACCAAGGAGACGATCGTGCCGTTACGCGTCTCTGTCGGCTGGCTAAGGAACAGGGTTGGCAAGGCGGATGGGACAAGCTGATCGCTAAATATCGAGACTCGGGGCTGATGGATTTCTTTGCCCCTGCTGAAAACGTCCCAGAACCGGAAGTTAAGACGGTCGTTGATCCGAATACTGGTTTCTTGGTAGCCATTACGGATAACTTGGCCTCAAACAATCTCTCAGCTCGGGCAACTGAAGTTTCTGAGCCTGAAACGGAATCTGATGCGATCGCGTCCTCTAATGAAGCACCGAGTTTAGACGCCCCTCCCCCCCCATCCAGCGAGTCTGAGCGTGACAACATCCATGATTAAACTATAGTGCTGGCCAGATTGCTTAACACACCGAGTATCGCTGGGATGCTCAGCACACAAGCAATCCGGCTCGCCGTAGCACCCAAAGCTTTGGGGCTACGGCTATATCTATGCGGTAAATGCCATCTGCCAGAAGGCCTGCTCAAGTTCGGCAACTTTGAGAAAGGCAGCTTCTGCTCGAGTTACGTCTGAGGCTTGCCCTTGTGCTAAGGCTTCATCAGCCTGCTGGGCCAATAGCTGCACGTAGTCTGTAAAGCCAGGATTACCCCACCGATCGGCAAATTCAGTGTAGGGTTCGGCCATGGGGCCAGGGAGTTGCCAACCCTGGTTATAGGCTAGTTCAATTGCCCAAAACGCAGTGGCTTGCAGAGCATAGGGGGCGTCTGCAAGTTGGATCATGACGTTGCAGTACGTTTCACAGGTGGGTTGAAGCGGCACATCTAGGGTCAACCCCCGTTCAGCCGCTTTAGCTTTGAACCAGTTGAGTTCGTCTCGGAGGGCGGTGAGTCCACCTAGCAGCACGTCGAAATGGTCAAGGGGAGCTACGGTGACCAATCGAGCCGCCATGCGGGTAAATTCGGTTACAAATAGATAGTCTTGTACCAGCCAGGTGTTGAATTGATGGGACGCGATCGCCCCCGTTTTGCACTGATCTAAAAAAGGGTGGTGAGTCGCTTGATGCCAAGCTTGGGCATGGCGCTCCAGCAATGTTTGACAGGTTAAAGACATGCGATCGTTTTTCCTCCCTTAATTAAAACCTGACACCAAAACGTAGTCTACTCTTCCCAATGACCCAACAAGATAAAACTGCGTTAGAAGTCAATACGAAACTCAAATCCCTGTTGGGTGAATCCCAATCGCTGATACAGATCATGGACTTTAGGTCTAGACGTGCGGCTGGTAGCGATCAGTTTGTAGCAATTCATGTCTTTGGCTAACGTAATCACCTGTTTGACTAGTTCTGAACCAACCCTTGACCTCGATAGGCTTCATCAACATACACGTCTTCCATCAACCCAAATGGTTGATCGTGTAAATCGTGCACTTACTACCTTTCTTACTTTGTTTCCAACGTATCTCGAAGGGGCAGTACAACTCGATCAATAGCACTTTGTACAAACGCTTTGACAAACGCATCGCGGCGGTTGAGTTGAAACTGCTGTCGCACCACCTCTGTCATGCCGCCGTCACCCCAGTCTTGGTTTTGGCAAAAATATTCCATGAAGCTTTTACCGGCAATGCGGGTGAGGTACGCACCGCTGACCCCTTGAATAGCCCGTCCGGCTAGGGCAGTCGTGAGGTTGGTCTGCAAACCAATCGATAAGAGTTGCACAGCCCCTTTAACAATGCCGAGCCCAGTTAAGGTTTTGGCTAAAGATAGGGCTAGGGTTTTACCTTCTTCGATGGAGATCTGACAGCCGTAGACGCGACCGAGATCCACCACCATTTGAGCGTTGATGGCGGCAGTGGCCAACAAATCTAACCCTGGTAGAGGCGTTACCGCAATTACCCCAGCTCCAATCCACTGGTATCGGTCTAAAATTTTGTCGGCTTCGGTTTGGCGCTGGCTGTTGATTAGGCGACGGGCTTCGGCGGCAATCCGTTGGGATTGCAGCAGCAGATTGTCGGCCACCAGGTTGGCCCCCTCTTCTCGTAGCACTTGGGTGAGGCGATCGAGCAGCGGCCACAGCTCTGGTTCACTTTGAAACCAGTCACCGCTTTCTAACTGAAGTGGTTGGGGTTGAGCCGCGATCGCGACGATATCCATCGGCGCAATGAGCCCCCCCAAACGCGATCGCACCCTGGCTAAAAGCTGATTCAGGTCTGATTCTAGATAGCGATCGCGTTTGTTCAAAATCAGTAGCGATCGCTTTCCCATATTTACCAAAGCTGCTAATACCTGAAATTCCGACTGGGTCAAATCGTTGTCAATCACAAACAACAGCAGATCAGCGTCGGCAGCCAGTTGCCTAGCGATAGCAGCTCGATCTGCCCCCAAATCCCCGGCCTCAAGTAAACCTGGAGTATCAGTAATCCACAGTTGCCAGGCAATATCGGGTAGATCAAGGCGATAGGTTTCTCCTTGATCAGTCGTCCCTAAGGGAGCCCCTACCTCACCCACCACTTGCCCCACTAGGGCATTGACCAGCGAGGTTTTGCCCGCAGACCCGGTGCCAAACACAACCAGTTTAATGATGCCTTGACTGTAGCTGGCCTCTAGGCGATGAGATTGCTGGATGAGGGCCTGTCGCGCCACTTCATCTTGAATTTGGTTTACCTGCTGACGAATGGCTTTGAGGGAGGCATCGGCAGCTTCAACTTTGGTTTGGGGTGGCTTAACGGGGCGCGATCGCTTTCGCTTGGGCCTTAGAAACAGATAGCCGTAGTAGACCAACATGGCCACAGCAGCAAGGATGAGTGCCACCATCATCAGCAACACCAAGTTGGCCAACAAAGGTGACCCAACTGCAATGCTGGAATAGAGTCGAGATAATGCTTCCACCAGCCAAACACCCATCCCCAGCAGCAGAATGAGTCCCACAATGAGTGGTAAAAAGCGCCACGACCCTCTCAAGCGAATAAACCTCCCAGTTGCCTCGGCTCAGGATTATTCCCCACTATACTTTCGCCAACACAAACACACTGCCCTGATTTCCCCGACCGATACGCATATCTTCGTCGAGGTAGGTAATTTCGAGCCATCCTTGCTGGCGATCGCTATTAATTTGAAAATCAAAGGCCTTGTAAAACGGCAATTTTGGGTTGGTCTGGATCTGGCGAATGAGTTGTGACGGCGATTGATAGCCGACTAAGCGTTGCAATCCCACAACACCCCGCTCAAACCGCACATCTACCCGTTGAGCATTAACCGGTTCAAATCGAGCAGCGACAGAGACCAACCCTTCCAGTAGAGGGAGTCCTGTAACCTCAGCAATGTTGTAGACCTTGGTTTCTGCAACGCGAATACACTGATAGATCTGACCCAACTTCACAACAGGAAAGCGGTCAATCCCCAACAGCTCTTGGCTAGAGGTATAGAGTAATAGCCAGTCACCCTCAAGTAAATCAGGCGCATCCAAGGGATTAGGCGTTGGATTGCGGGCTTCTACTTGGGCGATCGCAGCGAGGATGGCCGTCTTGTCAGTTTGGGTGGCGAGCAGGCCGCGATTTTTACCCGCGATCGCCTGTTTCAAGTCTGTTTTAGCTAACATAGATGGCCTAAACCTGCTGCCAGGTCGAGTAACGGCTTGTGTACTTTAGGGTCTACAACAGTTGTACAACAGTAACTTGGCACAGACGCAATCCGAGAAAATCTATCCAGTGATAGACTAGTAGGCTGGTAATAGGTGTTGAGCACCATCGCACAATGCCTATGGCCATCACCCAAACTTAATCTGACACCGAGAGATACTGAATTAAATTTTATGGCTTACAATCCCTCACTGCGAGCGATTCCCCGTAGCGAGCACGCAGCAGTCATTCCGTTACAGCAAAATGCTTCTATTTTGAAATGGTTAGAGGGCACTGGCCGTCTGATTCCACGAGAACCGGTTGAGGTCGTTAAAGAAGTGGATGAAGCGAATAATGAAGAAATCACCGATCTGATGGGTGGAGATGACGGCTACGATGACGATGATGACGATGATGTTGATGTAGACGATGACTAGAGGCTGGGGTTGTGAAGACTCCCCGGCAACCATCAGCCTAGTTATTCGGATGCAGACAAACTGCGGAATAATTAGTACGTCAGAACACTTGGGCTGGCGGAGATAATCCTGTATTGTCGTGGTTAGAGAAACATGTTTTATGTTTCCTAGGTGAGGGTTTGCGTCAGAAGCCTTAACAAAACTTATTGATTTTGGGTGGCTAAATCGGGCCTCTATCGCTTAAATATGCGGAAGCCGATGGGCGCTGACTGAAGTGTGTGGTGTGGTGTGAAGGGAAATATTTGTGGATGCTAAATTCTTTTCGACTAAATCCGTAGGGTTTTCGGGTGCTCACCTGCTGTGGATAATTGCCGCAGTGTTGAGTTTGTTGGCCGTCAGCCTCGATTGGAGTGCAGGGCGCGGGCCGGGGTTTTCTCCCTCGCTAACGGTGCCATTATGGTCCACAGCAATTGCCAGCGGTTTGATTGGGGTTTGGGCAGTGCCCATCTTGCGTCGACTTAAAACCGGGCAGTTTATCCGGGAGGATGGCCCCCAAGCGCACCTCAAAAAAGCGGGCACGCCGACCATGGGGGGTAGCTTTTTCGTGCCCGTGGCGATCGCAATCGCGCTGATCTTCACTGGCTTTTCCCAGATAACGTTGGCTGTATCGGCTTTGACCTTTAGCTATGCAGCGATTGGCTGGTTAGACGATTGGCAAGTGTTACAGCGGCGCTCTAATAAGGGCATTTCCCCCGCGACGAAGCTGTTGCTGCAAGTTGGCTTTGCTGCGTTGTTTTGCATTTGGGCTTTGACGACTCAGCCCGCTACGATTACCAACGTTGCCATGCCTTTTGGTTTGACGATTCCGCTAGGTTTTTTGTTTTGGCCCTTGGCGGGTTTTGCGTTGGTGGCTGAGAGCAACGCCACTAATCTAACGGATGGTTTGGATGGCTTAATGGCGGGTACGGGCGCGATCGCACTGCTGGGTTTAGGGGCTCTAGTTTCGGCGAGCCACCCTGACTTGATGGTGTTTTGTGCAGCCATGAGTGGTGGCTGTCTTGGGTTTTTGATGCACAATCGCAACCCCGCCAAAGTATTCATGGGTGATACTGGCTCTTTGGCCCTAGGGGGCGCGTTGGCTGCAGTAGGCATTCTCAGCAGTAACCTGTTTGGACTCTTAATTGTTACTTTCCTGTTCTTTGCAGAAACCCTGTCTGTGGTACTGCAGGTGAGCTACTACAAGGCAACCAAGGGGCCCGACGGGATTGGCAAGCGTCTATTTCGGATGGCTCCACTGCACCACCACTTTGAACTCTCTGGCTGGTCTGAAATTCAAGTGGTTAGTGTTTTTTATGGTGTGACGGTGCTGCTAGTGCTGTCTGCGATCGCAACCTTAGCCTAGATTTCTTAGCGAATCCAAGCGGCGCATCCAAGTGCAGCCTTCAGCCTGTAAGTTTAAACCGCTGCATTTTGAACTGCTTCTTTCAAGAGACGTGCATCTTGCCGTCTCTTTTTGTTTTTTAGGGCGCATCATCAATTAAACGCAGAAAGCTTTATGGCTGAGCCTTGCCGCGCCCGCCCCAACTAAACGAGCGAGGGGCTGTAACCTACGTTCTAAAAGCAATGGACATCTAATTGATGACAGCCCCCAAGCATTGTCTAAGCGCTATGGGGTTGATAGCTCAATCTTCAAAGTCCAGAGAGCTTGACGCCTTTGCATTCTCATTACATATCAAAAATATTGAGCTGATTATGCCTGTTGTTAGAATAATTGCGCCAAAACCAATCAGCTGAGGATAAAGAGAATCAAACCCTCCGCCAAGGAATAGCCCTGCTGTAGGCCCATCAAGAAGGCCGTATTTCCCATACATCTTAGGCCCTCCGCTAAATAGACCAACGGCGATAGTGCCCCAAAACCGACAAAAGAGGTGGACTGGGATAGCCCCAACTGGATCATCGACCCGCAACTTGTCGAGAAAAACCGTTGCGACAATCACCACAAAACTCGCGACAACGCCAATGATGGCTGCAGAACTCAAACTAACGTACGCATAAGATGCCGTAATCCCAACACACCCCGCAAGTGTCCCATTTATCAGATTGTAAGCGTGAATAGCGATACCAATAAAACCAGCAAGGGCGTCATACCCCCAAGAATCAGCCTTGGATTTTTTATTGGAGAAATTTGTTTACGGCTCATGAACCTAAGTAGGTGGCCAAAACTATTCAATATTGTGGAAGCTGCCATACAAGCATCTCAGCGACTCAGAACTACGTTTACTTATGGCCATCTACTTACAATTGACGAAGAGGGCGATTACATGAAAGCGCTGTTCGTTGTCAAAGCCAAAGTTCGGGCGCGGTTTCTGACTACCCTTGCCCTCAATGCTCAGCTAGACCCGATTTTACGGCTGCCAGTCTGAACGCCAATCGCGATCGCCTCAGCATTAAGATATTCACTGAGTTGTGGCAACAGTCCGGATGATTTTCAGAATCTCTTCTGAAATCTTGCACGTCGAATTTTTGCCAATGTTGAAATGGACTAGCGTTAATTGTCGATTTTAAATTCATGTTGAGGCTAGGCAAAAGGTATATCACCTTGATGCTATAGCGGCTTTATTTTTCAGGACACCTGCTTTTACCTTATCGGATCTACGGTAAACCCGATACGGTCAGTTCGGTGAGAAAACCCCCTATTTAGGTAAGGTTTCTATCACTTTGAATCAGAAGAATTCTGACCCATCATAGGAACTGTAAACCAATAAGTCCAAAAGCCTGTTTCATTCAAAAGTTCCAAACGGGCTAATAATTGGAAAGACTTTTTAGGAGGTCAAACCCGATGATCGTTCGCCATTATTTAGATCCCTTCACTGAAATCAACGCCATTCGTCGTCAAATCAACGATGTGTTTGGTGAGCTTGCCGGAACTGCTGCCAAAACTGACTGGGCACCTGCTTTACGCGTGGTAGATCAAGGCAATGAGTTCATTCTCACGGCGATATTGGCTGGGGTCAACGCTGACGACCTGAACATTCAAGTGAGCAACGATACAGTTGTTATCTCTGGTGAACGCAAAGCTGCAGACATCACTGATGAGGCTAAGTTACTCTATGATGATGTTCGTTATGGTCAATTCCATCGCGTACTTAAC
The DNA here is from genome assembly GCA_039815185.1 of Cyanobacteria bacterium P01_A01_bin.123. Lineage (GTDB taxonomy): Bacteria > Cyanobacteriota > Cyanobacteriia > Phormidesmidales > Phormidesmidaceae > JBCBZT01. The sequence continues at coordinate 9,531 of JBCBZT010000043.1, forward strand.
CTGCCCGACGCCATCCAGAATGACAGTGTTGAAGCTGACTTCAGTAACGGCATGCTGACACTAACTTTACCCAAAGTCATTGAAGCCCAAAACAAAGTGGTCAAAATTAATTTGGGGAATCTAAAAGGTGCTGAAGCATCTGCTATCGAAGCAGATGAAGCCAACCACAAGGTATAGCCGTGTGTTGACCAGTAAACTTGGCCAAACACCAGCTTTTTGGTTAAGTCAATTGTCAACAGATAGCTAGAGAGCGGTAGCGCCCAGCAACAGGGATTCCTGTTGCTGGGCGCTGCTTTTTGACCGATGAACCTGTGCTATGCCCTCAAGACTCTGTCTCTGGTCTATGCAGCCGTTGTTTCTGCAAACGATTACGGTCTTGGGGGGGGTGGATAGGGTGGATAGGGCGGATAGGATGGGCTATCTTCTTGCTCAGGCCATGGATCGTCGTCGATACCCTCTGGTGCTTCGTATTCATAGTAAACAGGAGCAGGCGCAGAGCGATTAAAGATAGCAAAGCTAGCAAAAATAGTAAGCGCGATCGCAATACCAACCCCACCCCCTGCAAGCAATAGCCACAGTTTAGAAGGATCTTTGGGGACAGTAACTGCGTGGTAGTAAACCCCTTGGGGTGAAACCCCATTGGTTTGAGGCGCAAAATGGCTCTGTTGCTCTAGCTTAGGCTGTTCTGTTGGTAAAGCGGGAAGCTGATGGGAGTTCCCTTGACGTGTACCCCCATCAGCTTGGGGCACGAGATGGTTGGGCTGCTTGGAGCGGCCTGTGTGCTCTCTATTTTCCGTTGGTGTTTCTAAGGCGGTCTGATAGGACGACATTAGAGATGCCGCTGGCTCAGGTGATCGCATTGCAGATTGGAGCGGTTTTGCGGATCGCCTGGACGTAGACCATTGAGCTGCTTCACCCGAGACGGCTTCTGTTTCAACAGGTTCTCGTTTGATTGCCTGTTTAAAGCTCGACAGTAGATCTTCCAGTGGAGCTTCTTCAGTAGCGTTTGGGATATCTGATTGATTGGGTTGTGACGCTTCATCCTCGTCTTGCTGGCGTGACCTGACTGTTTTGAGCGAAGCCATTAACCGATTAGAAGCCGCCATCCGCTCTGTGGCTGACATCAGCTTGGCTTCGATGGAGTCAACATCGGCTTCTTCTAGGTCAAGCACCTGTCGCAGGAGTTTGAGCTCTTCCCGGTCTGAATCGGTTAAAGACTGATTGCTTTGTAGGGTTTGGTGTAAGGCATCTTCATAGTTTTTGAGTCGCTGTTGATATTCCCGGTAGGGCTTGAGGACTTCCGTTTCGATTTGCGTTGCTTCTTGAACCTTGATTCCCAATTCTGTTTGCAATGTATCTAGGGTGAAGCGGCCAACCACCGAAAATTCGCCCCGAGTAGCCAGTTTATCGGCTTCCTTACGATATTTTAGATAGGGGTCATCAACGGTGGCGCGGGCAACGTGAATTTTAAATCCCTCTTCTACCGCGTAGATTTTGGGACGCATGGCAGGTGCGGCAGCTTGCACTTTTTTGCGAGCATATTCGTGCAGTTCATCCACTGAGACAAAGCCGTCATCGTCTGTGTCAGCAGCACCCGTTTCGATTCCCTCTACTACATAGCGGGTGTACACCGACCCCTTTGCGCCCGCTTGTTCAAAGGAATACTGGGTCGAAGAGGATGACGTTAACACTGCTCGACCTTCACCACCAAGCTGGGCGGAAATATCCACCGAACCGCTTTCTTTTGCTGTCATACCCTCAGCAAATGCCCCGCTGAAGCAGCAGTCCAGAATCACCACTTGACGCTTGCAGCGACTATTACTCATCACATCTTGCACAAACCCGGCAGGAACCGCAGTGGCCCGAATCAACTCACCTTTTTCGCTTTTGCGCGTCTTGGGGGTAGAAAAATAGAGCCGTCCCTGGTCGTCCTTAATACCGTGCCCCGAAAAGAATAGCAACGCTAAGTCATTTTTCTTGCAGTTTGAAAAAAACAGCTCGATGGCCTCTTGCATGGCCATCGGCTCTGGATTAAGCAAGGTTTGAACCTCATCAAAGCCCCCCATTTCAGGATGGGAAAGCACGCCCCGCATAGCTTTAATGTCATCAGCGGTGCCTGGCAGTGGGCTTAATTCGGGTTGGTATTGGCTGACGCCTATCAGTAAAGCATGTTTGATCATGATGCAAATTCCCTGGTGGTGATATAGCCCCTATTGCAGCGGTGGTGGGGGCATACCTATCGCTGCTATTGATGAGGCTGGAGCTAAACCCCACATCGTAAGTTAGGCGTCTTAACTAGGCTTATGCTTTATTGAGCCATTCTGAGCTTTAGGTGCTCTAATTTTGTAATTCAATGGTGCCCACGAACCGAACGTTAGGCGACAAACAATCCGGGTTAACGCAGTGGGAAAACCATAGACAGTCATTTATACTTAGCTTTAATATTGCTTAATATTCTGACTCGCACAGGTAAATGAAAGACATTTTTACCCACAAGGCTTGGTTCTCGAACGTTAGGAACGATTTACTGGCTGGTATTGTGGTAGCGTTAGCCCTGATTCCAGAGGCGATCGCATTTTCTCTCGTCGCCGGGGTTGATCCCAAGGTAGGGCTGTATGCCTCCTTCTGTATTGCCATTGTGACGGCCTTTGTCGGCGGGCGGCCTGGTATGATTTCGGCAGCCACAGGGGCGATGGCGCTGCTGATGATCACCCTAGTGCGCGATTACGGCTTAGAGTACCTACTGGCAACCACGATTTTGACCGGCATCTTGCAGCTCGTTTGGGGTTGGATCAAGCTGGGCAATCAGATGCGATTCGTGCCAAGGGCGGTGATGGTAGGTTTTGTCAATGCCCTGGCGATTTTAATCTTTAATGCTCAACTGCCCCAGATAGCAGGGGGCAACTGGTTGGTTTATGCGATGGTGCTAGCTGGTTTAGGGATTATCTACGGTTTGCCTCGGGTGACCAAAGCAGTCCCCTCTCCCTTAGTAGCCATTGTGGTATTGACTGCCGCTGCGATCGCAGCGGGATGGAACGTTCCGGTAGTTGGCGATATTCCATCCAGCCTACCTACCTTCGCTCTGCCTAGGGTGCCGCTCAACTTTGAAACTGTCGAGATTATTCTGCCCTATGCCCTGGCTTTATCATTAGTGGGGTTGTTGGAATCGTTCCTCACGGCCAGCGTGATTGACGATTTAACTGATACGCCGAGCAACAAAAATCGCGAGGCTGTCGGTCAAGGGGTTGCCAATATTATTGCGGGCTGCTTTGGCGGGATGGCGGGATGCGCCATGATCGGTCAATCAGTGATTAATGTGCGATCTGGTGGTCGCACCCGGTTATCGACCTTGAGTGCGGGCGTGTTTTTGCTGTTCTGCATTTTGATGCTTGGCGACTGGGTCGCTCAAATCCCCACAGCTGCCCTAGTTTCGGTCATGGTCATGGTGTCGATCAGCACCTTTAGCTGGTCTTCTCTGCGCAATATTCGAATTATCCCTAAGAGCGAAACGGCAGTGATGGTGACTACGGTAGTCATTACATTACTGACGCATAACCTGGCTATTGGGGTCACGGTTGGGGTGGCATTGAGTGCCATCTTCTTCAGCCGTAAAATTGCCAAGCTCATTCAGGTCGAATCTGAGGTAATTGCCCCAGAGCACAAACATATTTACCATATCCACGGCCAAATCTTCTTCGTCTCCGTGCAGGATTTCATCAATGGTTTCGACTTTCGAGAACCTGTGGAGTTTGTCACTATAGATTTGACCCATGCCCATTTGTGGGATCAATCTGCGGTAGATGCTGTTGATAAGGTAGTGTTCCGGTTTCGCAGGCGTAATGTAAAGGTTGAACTGATTGGTCTAAATGAAGCCAGTGCGACCCTGCTGGATCGCTTGGCAATTCACCACAAAACTGATTTCCCAGATCAGATGGCATTGCATTAATGTGCGGTTATCTAGCGATGAACGGGGCTTCACGTTCCAGATAAGAATTGATAGGACGTTTCCGGTTGGCGGGTTTGGTTGTGCTCCAGTTTCTAGCGGAAAAACTTGCAAATTCCACGCTCTGAAGTGTCAATAAATGTACACAGCTCCTCAATCAGAGGAGATTTGAGTGTGGTGTGAATGTGCTGCACGGCATTAGACACACTCAGGTCAGATTGATAGAGGATTTGCAAAGCCTGTTTGAGCAACTTACGATCATCTGCTGATACCTTGGCCCGTCGTAAGCCCACTATGTTGAGACCCATGATCATATTGGGGCTGACGCTGCGGGTCATGCAAAAGGGGGGGACGTCTTTTTGCACTGCTGATCCCCCGGACATCATTACCAAACGACCAACGCGAGTAAATTGATGCACTAAGCAACCGCCACTGATAAAGGCACGCTCACCTACTTCGGCATACCCCGCAATTAGGGCGTTGTTGGCTAAGATAACTTGATTGCCCAATTTAGCATTGTGGGCCACGTGACTATTCGCCATCAGCAAACAGTCGTCACCGATCACCGTAGTTGTCCCCGGCTTCGTGCCGCGATGAACCGTGACGCCCTCACGCAACACACAACGATCGCCAATGTGAGCATAGGTTTCGGCAGCTTCAAAGGCCAAATCTTGGGGCAAATCTCCAAGCACAGCCCCTGAATGAACCCGGCACCCCCGGCCCAGGGTGGTGTAACGCAACAATGTTGCCCTAGGCAAGATTTGGCAACTATCCCCGACTTTAACCTCGGCATCAATGTAGGCAAACGCGCCAACGGTTACGTTCTTACCCAATTCTGCTCTGGGGTCAACCACTGCTGTGGGATGAATGGTCATCTGTGAGCCTACCTTTATCTGTTAGCGCAGCTTCAAGCCATTCTAGAGTCGTTGTTACCGTTTTATGAAAGTCCGGCTACGAATAGGCCATCCAAACCGTAGACCCACCCGATCAAGAATTGCATCGTCGTCTGGGTTAACTGCTCTAATCTGCAAGGGATCTACTTTGTAGTGCTCACGACAGTGTGGCCTTGGCTACCCTTGGTTTGTTTGAGGTGGTTAACCTCCCTCCACCTGATCTCGATACTCATCAGCATCCATCGCGTCATCGAGATCTTCTAAGTCTTCCACCCTAATTTTAAGTAACCAGCCGTCACCGTAAGGATCGTCGGCCAGTTGTTCGGGCGATTCGATTAGGGCTTCGTTGCGTTCGAGCACTTCCCCATTCAGGGGTGATTTCAAATCTTCGACAGCTTTGACTGACTCGACGGTGCCAAAGTTTTCACCTTTTTCAACTGTGTCACCAATCTCTGGCAATTCTAAAAACACGATGTCACCCAGTTGATCGACGGCAAAGGCGCTAATACCAATGGTCGCGATCGCGTCGTCTTCGTCCAAACGGGCATATTCGTGGGAATCGAGATATTTTAGATCGGAGGGAAATTCAAGGGCCATGCTGCTTCCTAAACACACCATTCTGAGGGCTTTATAGCACACATCCCGAGGCGCAGACCCAATCTATTTCCGAATTTTTGTCTTGATGGTGAGCGAGGCTTACCCAAGCGTTGCAACGCTATGCAAACCAGTGGGACGAAATTGCAGTAGCGGTCTATACTATGTGGCCAAAGCGATGTGAGCGGGTCTCATCGGATCATCGACTCATCTGAATCTAGAGTGGCGATGGCGATGGCCCCACTAAATTGGTCTCTGAATCATTGCAGGAAAGTGACTTTTTTGGGTAAGCGAAAACTCAATCGTTGGGTCGGATTAGGGGTGATCGTGGCGATCGCGATCGCGCTGTTGTTCCCTATTCCTAATGCCTGGGCTACCCCAGATGCCCTAGCCTCGCTACAACCCCTAACGGCTGAACGGTTGCAAGATCGATTGCAATCCTTGGTCAACCGGGACGGCACCCCCACCGTTGACCTGCGTCGATTTGTCATTGATCTGCGGCCCGAAAACGCTGACTTCCGCGATCGCTTTTATCGTCAATTGCAAGCCAAACTCCAAGGGGGTGCAACTGCCGTTGGCCTCGACCTCAGCTATGCCCAAGTTCAGGGTGATTTAGATTTCACTCGATTGGCCTTACAGGCATCCCTCTATGATGAGGGGCTCTCTAATCTGCTATCTGAAACAGCCCAGACTCAACTCAACCGCGATCGCCGCCGGGTGTCCCAGTTGAGCCAACTGTCGCGATCGCTGTTGATTCAACCCCAACCCGCTCGTTTAAACCTCTATGTCTTCCGGGGACCGCTGAAGCTAGTGCAAACTCAGTTTCAGGGCACTGTAGACGGTTCAGACGTGTTCTTCCTCAACCGCGTCGAGGCTCAAGGGGCGGTATTTGGCCGAGCCGCGACCTGGGCAGAAGCCCGCTTTAGTGACACGGTTAGTTTTATCGGGGCCCTCTTCCAAGCTGATGTACGCTTTCGCAACGCCATCTTTTTTGATCGGGTACGGTTCAATCAGGGACAATTTCGGGCGAGCAGCGTGTTTCAGGGAGCTGAATTTCGAACTACTGCTAACTTTAATCAAGCCGAATTTAGCGGCGAAGCTAATTTTAACCGGGTGCAGTGGCAGGGCAATGCCGATTTTGCCCAGACTACTTGGCAAGGGCAGTCTACATTCGTCAAGGACAGTTTTCAAAAGGCGTTGTTTTTAACCGAAACTCGCTTCGATGCACCGCTAATTTTGCGTGAAGCCCGCTTTAGCGAACCGATAAACTTACGCGGGGCAAGTGTACTGAGCCAAATTGACTTTGGCGATGTCCAGTTTTTACCCGGCACCTACGCTAACGTATCGGGCATGGAGTTCAATGCCGAGCAAGGCGAAATTTTGGGCAGTCCCGGTCGCATTGGTCAGCGTTTATCCGTGCCCACCCTGTCTGGAAACGAAACCCTACTCAGAAATCTAGTCCGTAACTTCCGGCGCTTAGAGCAAGTTGCCGACGCCAATCACCTGGAATATACCACCGAAAAACTACGTCTAAACGAGCTGCAAAAGCGCCTGCTAGGCGTTAATCTTAACGGCGCTTCAGTGCCTGATTTATTGCAGGTAGGATTTTCTCAGCCCCAAGTTGATGCCATTGTCCAACAGCGTCAAACCCAACCTTTCCTAACCCTCACCGATTTGTTGACGCTCGATGCCGTTGATCTAGCGGCCTATGTTAAAGTGCGCGATCGCGTTGTCACAGGCGACCCCCTCGCTTGGGTGACTCGATTGCAAACGGCAAGTCGCTGGTTCTGCTTAGAATTACTGTTGGTCTTGAGTCACTACGGCACCAGCGTGGGCTTAACCTTTGGGATCGGACTTTTAGCGATCGCCTGGTTTGCCCTATTGTTTTGGCTCGTCGATCGCTACCGCCGTCGCTTACCGACCCCCCTAGTGCCCCGGATTGGCGAAACCCTAACGATGGTCGGGAGTTTTGTGCTGATCACGCTAATTAGTGTGAGTATTGTGGTGCGTACCGCCGATTATCCAGGATTGACTTTGGGGTGTTTAGCTGTTGTCACGTTGCCAGTTCCGGGGGTGCTGACGGGCATTTTATATCAACAAGGGCGCTATCACGATTTGTTGGAAACCAGCTATTTCGTAGAAGACGGTAGTATGCGCCAGCTGCGATTGCTGATTGCTCGCTTACCCAATATTCCAAAATTTCCGTTTTATCGCGATCGCTACACGCCCATCCTCCTTGATCGCCGTTGGAACTGGTTGAATTACTATGACTTTAGCTTCATCAACTGGTTTAAGTTTGGCTTTAATGACATTCGCATCCGTGATCAACACATGCCGGGGCTGATTACTGCGCTGGTGTGGTATCAATGGTGCCTGGGCATTTTATACATCGTCCTGTTGTTGTGGACGCTGTCGCGTACTATTCCTGGGTTGAATCTACTGCTCTACTTCTAGGCTGCACTTTTATTACCCTCTAGGTCTTCTACAGCGTTCGAATATGTCTTCTTCCGATCCTAGTCTGTCTATTCGTGATCAAAAAATCAGTTTACGTAAACGGTTAATTCGCGCCCGTCAATCGATTCCTCCTCACCTATGGCGTGACAAAAGCGATCGCATTTGCAATCAGATTAAATCGCTGTCGTTTTTTCCCACGAGCCGGATTGTTTTGGCCTATCGGAGTTTTCGCGGCGAGCCTGATCTCGGCCCGTTATTCAATTTGCATCGCCTTTGGGGGTTGCCGCGCTGTGAGGGCAAAGCAATGTTTTGGCATCGTTGGTATGCGGGTGAACCATTACCGCTTCAAAAGGGGACTCTAGGAATTACGGAGCCCCATCCCAACAGCCCTGGGATTGACCCAGATAAGGTAGATTTGATTTTGGTACCTGCAGTGGCTTGCGATGTGAAGGGGTATCGGTTGGGCTATGGCGGTGGCTATTACGATCGGATGTTGAGTGATCCGCGCTGGGCCAATAAGCCGACGATTGGCATTGTGTTTGAATATGCCCGATTACCATCCTTGCCGCGAGAACCCTGGGATCGGCCTTTAGATGGTATTTGTACGGAGAGTGGGCTGTTTTTGGTGGATTAGAGTTGAGGTTACCGGGTGCGATCGCTGTATCAGTTTCCCTTTGAGCTCAGTAGGTGGCCCAAACTCGACGAAAACCCAATGAATATCTCAGCTATTCAAGGCTACGTTTGAGTCTGCTAAGCATCGGCATAAGTGATTTTGCGTAATGGCTGGGAACGCTAGGAATATAATCCATTTGTATGCCCTATGTTGTACCTACTATTTTTGGTATCCATTGGCTTGGCTACCGCAACTGCACTGCTCTATCAACAGCTTCAGAAGAGCAAGAAAACAAACAGGATCACTGAGCAACGTGTTCAAGATGCTGGCAAAAAGCTCAGAGACGCAGACAGAAAGTATGGTGGTTTAATTTCAAAAGAAGAAACTTTGAAGAAATTAGATACACAGGTTGTTGTTCTTCGTGATCGCCTCACACAGCTTCGACAACAAGCCAATGTACAAGAAGAGGAAATCAACCATAAAATCCATGCCCTGACAACGAAGTTGTTTAATCTAGAAGAAAAAGATTTTACTGAAGACTTTGGATTTTATGAATCTAAGTATGATTTTCAGGAATCTACAGAATATAAGCAGAAATTAGATGATATTCGTTTGCATCAGAAAAGATTAATCAAGGAAAAGGCTGCTGCTATCTGCAACACTGAGTGGACAGTTGCAGGAAGTAAGAAGCAGGGTCAAAAGATGGTTAATGATTTTCTAAAGCTGGTTTTACGTGCATTCAATGGAGAATGTGATTCTGCTGTCAGCAAGGTTAAATATAGTAACATTAAAACAATGGAGAATCGAATTCAGAAGGCTTATGAAGCTTTAAATAAACTTTCTGAAAGTACACATTGTGAGATCACTCCAGAGTATTTTGACTTGAAAATCGAAGAACTCCATCTAATACATGAATATCAAGAGAAAAAATATCAAGAGCAGGAAGAGCAGCGTATAATTCGTGAGCAAATGCGCGAGGAAGAGCGTGCACAAAAGGAAGTAGAAAAAGCTAGAAAAGAAGCCGAGAAGGAAGAACGTCAATATCAAGAAGCTCTAGAGAAAGCTAAAAAAGAAGCTGAAAATGCTACTGGCAAGCTTCAGAGAGAGCTACTATCTCAAATTGAAGAACTTCAGAGAAGAGTGGCAGAGGCCGAAGACAATAAGCAAAGAGCTATTTCACAAGCACAATTAACTAGATCTGGGCATGTTTATATCATCTCTAACATAGGATCTTTCGGCGACAATGTTTATAAGATTGGCATGACACGGAGATTAAAGCCAGAAGAACGCGTCAAGGAATTAGGTGACGCTTCTGTTCCCTTCTCGTTCGACATCCACGCAATGATTTCATGTGACAATGCCCCAGAATTAGAATCCAGATTGCACAAGATTTTTGACGACAGGCGTGTGAATAGCGTAAACGGTAGAAAGGAATTCTTTAAGGTATCCCTTGAAGAAATTATTGGGGCAGTTAAACATATTGATAAAGAACTTCAAACGTGCACCTCAGAAGTTAAATTCACCAAGGTTGCTGAAGCTGCTGAATATCGAAAAACGCTGGCTCAGATGCGATCTAGGCAAATGGCCAATGCTTGAGATAGTGGATGCTACAGCGCGATCGGCTCTATTTCCATTTCCTAATTGCGATCGCTGCTTTAAAGTATAAAGCGATCGCCCATTTACCAAGGATTAATTACTCAAGTACCTGATTACGATTAGGATCACCTAACTGATACGGGGGTTGGGAAAAACTAATCTGCGTTTGCAAATGAGCGGGAATATTAGGCGCAGCACCCCAATGCTGCTCAAGGGCATTGATCAACTGATCTTGTCGTGCCCTCAACCCATCGAGATTGCTACCTCGGTTCAAAATGGCAAACCAAACCAACCCTCGATCGCGGGTGGGAAACACGCCCCCCAAAGAACTCACCGTTGCCAGACTGCCTGTTTTCATTGCAGATCCCGGTGGCAAATTGCGATTCAACAGGGTACCGCCATCCTTATCGATCACGGGCATCAGGTCAGCAATCGTGTAGTCAGTGCCCTGCAGCGATCGCTGCAGGGCAATCAGCATTGCCACCACCCCTCGGGCCGAAATTTGATTGCCCTCCCCTAACCCCGAGCCATTCACCAACCGAATCTCAGTCGTAGAGATCCCAGTTTCCTCCGACACGATAGCCATCATCACCTCAGGCCCACCCACCGCCTGGGCCATCATATCGGCCATCGCATTGTTGCTGTAGATATTCATCGCCTTCAACAAGCCCACCAACGGCAGCGAGCGATGGCTGATAACCCATTGGGGGGCTACGCTGGCTTCAGCGCTAGCGGGTAAAACCTGCACATCCCCGACAACTTGCAATTGGGGAACAGGCGTGTCAGTAGGCAACCGGCCATACTGCTTGTGAGCCTCCGTTGGCCATAAAGAAGCATTCATCCCTTGCTTAAGAAATTCCCCCGCCTGAACTGGGTCGCGGTTAAAGTTCATGGCAAAGTTACCCAAGATGATCAGCTTGCCGTTGACTCGTTGAATCCCAATTTGTTGAAGGGTATTGGCCAACACGATCGCTTCTTCCCAGACAAAGAATGGATCTTGACTCGCCCGTATGACCAAATCTCCTTGCAGGATCCCCCCTTCAACCGAACCAGTAATACCCACACGGGTTTCAAATTGCTGGGTAGGCTCCCACGTTTTCAACGCAGCCAGTGTCGTAGCCAGCTTAGTGAGTGATGCTGCCGGTAGGGGCACTGAACCTTGGTGTTGGGCAATGGTTCCACCCCCAGCTAAGAAGGCAACCCCTTGAGCAGTGACAGACACCCCCGCCGCACCAAGTCCAGCAATAGACTGCCGCAAAATTGCCTCCGCCGATGGGTCAGGAGCCGAAATTTGGGCCATCCACGGTGAGCCCCACTGGGGCACAATAGGCAAGTTGGCAAGAGCCAGCGGACGCAGGGGAGGCATACTGCTGCCCATTAAGAGCATCCCCAACAATCCTAGGCTGGTTGCCCCCAACCCAGTTTGCCAGCGAAATTTGGGCATTCGCGGTGTTCCCTCAAAGTCAATTTCTCTGAGATATGATAGCGAGTCTGGTGCCAATTTTGACAACCACTTGGACTTAAACTCGGCTTTCTACCAGCGATCGCACATCTGCCACATGACCATGGAGGGCTGCAGACACCACCATCGCCGGACTCATCAATAGCGTCCGCCCAGATGACGATCCTTGACGACCCTTAAAGTTGCGGTTTGATGACGAAGCACTGATCTGACGACCTTCCAGCTTGTCTGGATTCATCGCCAAACACATCGAACACCCTGGCTCACGCCACTCAAACCCTGCTTGCCGGAAGACTTGGTCTAACCCTTCGGTCTCAGCCTGCTGTTTAACCCGCTCAGAACCAGGTACGACAAAAGCTTTGACCTCCGGGGCAACACGATGACCCTGGGCGAATTTTGCCGCTTCCCGCAAATCACTAATGCGCCCATTGGTGCAGCTACCAATAAAACAGACATCTACTTTAGTACCCTGAATTGGCTGCCCCGGTTGCAGATCCATATAGCGATAGGCTTCCTCTGCAATCGGGCGTTCAACTTCAGGCAAGCTCTCTAACAGGGGCACGTTTTCATCCACCCCAATCCCCTGCCCTGGTGTGATCCCCCAAGTCACCGTGGGCGAAATCTCTGCCGCATCAAACACCACTACATCGTCGTATTCAGCATCAGGGTCACTGCGAATCTGACGCCACCATTCAACCGCCCGCTGCCAATCCACCCCTTGAGGCGCAAATTCTCGTCCCTTGAGATACTCAAAAGTCACCGCATCAGGATTCACGTAGCCACAACGTGCGCCTCCCTCAATGGACATGTTGCACACCGTCATGCGCGCTTCCATGTCCATTTGCTCAAAGGTAGATCCTGCATATTCATAGGCATAACCGACACCGCCCTTTACCCCCAAATTGCGAATAATGTGGAGAATCACATCCTTGGCGTACACGCCTGGACGCAATTTGCCATTCACTTCAATCCGACGCACTTTGAGTTTGGCTAGGGCTAAGGTTTGGGAGGCCAATACATCTCGAACTTGGCTAGTGCCAATACCAAACGCGATCGCACCAAAAGCCCCATGGGTCGAAGTGTGGCTATCACCACAGGCAATAGTCATACCCGGCTGGGTCAATCCTTGTTCCGGCGCGATCACATGGACAATCCCTTGACCACCAGACCCCACATTGTAGAAAGTGATGCCATTTTCTCTGCAATTGCGTTCTAAGGCCACAATCATTTCCTCTGCCAAACTGTCAGCAAAAGGACGAGATTGCACCTCAGTTGGCACAATATGGTCTACCGTGGCCACCGTGCGTGACGGAAACATCACCGCAAGCCCCCGCTCACGCAGCATAGCAAATGCCTGGGGACTAGTGACTTCATGGATTAAATGTAGGCCAATGAAGAGTTGAGTTTGCCCCGACGGTAATATGCCTACCGTATGTGAATCCCAAACCTTGTCAAACAGGGTGCCTTTGCTCATGAGTGCCCAACTTAGAGTAACTGATGCTACCGTTTCAAATCCCAATTGTAGCCTACGGTTCTGCAGATACCGATGACCTAAACCACATCCAATGTGGAACCTTGAGTTTTTAGCCTAGGAAAAACTATGGATCTGGATCTGAACGAAGTTTAATTGTCTTCCGAACGGGAATTTATCGATGAATTAAACAACTCAAGCACCTGACGACAGCATTGCTTAACCTGCTGCCCCGCAGTCGCTGCTGGTTCATTGCCTGTAAATTGCCAATGCTCAATAGTAGAGAGATTCCACTGTTTACCACGATGGTCAAATCCTGCTACTTCCAAACCAATGACGCGATGAGTCGCTTCAACAGGGTCACGATAAAGCCTGATTTGCACCAGCAAACTGCGACAGTGAAACACACGGCTGACGCCCGGAAAGTGAAATCCAATATCAATAGAGTCGGGATCAACTAGGGCCTGGGTATCTTGGTCACTGGCCCAAGGTTTGAGATCCGCCTTCAGATCAGGCAGGCACCCCTTGAAGATGCGAACCACGGTCGCAATCTTGCTGGCAAAGTCTAGGTTAATGGCTTGTTCAGAAGCGTTCACTCGATACAACTTGTAGAGTTCACTCACAAAATAAGATAGCCTCTAATACTAGGCAGTCAACTACGTAACGAGTTTCTGGCATGACCATTTCCTGTCATATTCTAGCTGAGGGCAGCCCCATCATCATATACGCTAGTCGCAACGGCTCACCCCAGAAGGTTTTGCGCACGCTGAGCAGATTTTTAGATACCTTTGCCCAAGAGCGAGAAACCGCTGGGGAATTTGTAGACACGCCGGAATGTTTAGTAGCTCAGGTCATTATTCGATTTGGGTTTGAAATCTGTGAGGATGACTTTTCCAACCTTAGGGCAGGTCTCAAGTATTATCCTGATGTCGCCTATCTTTACCAGATCAACAAGGCCTTTCACGTCACCGTTTGGGAACCCCAAGCAGCCTACCGTCAGAATCCTGAACTCGGGTTATCAGCATGTCAACAGTGCGCCATCATCGCTGACCCTGCCAATTAAAGGGGTCACCAAACTTGATCTTCAAGATCTGCTTGGCATACGCTCAAGATTTGGCGATCGACATCGCTTAGTTCAGAGAGTTGATGGAACCCGTCAATAGTTAACTCAAGGCTGGTGCCACTGCCGTCGGCATCTGCAACCGCATCAACAGACTCCAGTGCAATAGCATAGGGAAAAGATTCTTGACTGTAGCTGTCTACCACGGTCAGAGCCATTTCAGTAGGGCGTACATCGCCATAGAAACAGTCAAAAGAAGAATTGGGCATATAAAACGCCCCAATAGTCAACCCATTGCGGGCTTCAAATACCATATAGGCTGCACCCATCTGATCAGGTTCTGGCGACTGGCCGTAGAGATAAACACCGTTGAGTGGGAGAGTTGCTGTGACGCTCTCTTCCGACTGAGCCAAAGTGGCGCCAACCTCTGACTGGGTAAAGATAGGTTCAGCGGCTTGTGCTTGGCTGCTTTGCAAAAGTGGCAGTGTCGTAGCCCCGATAGCAAAGGCAACTAAATATCGCATTATTCCTTGACGGTTCAACCGTTGTCCGAACCTCAAAAGAAAGGCTAGGGAAAGGCTGGTAGTTTTTGTCAAAGCCGTTAAAGTAAGCACCTTATGACCCCTTATATAACTGTCTAACTTAGTCACCACCGCCTGAGCTACAGCAATAAACGGCCACAACTCCACTGTATGAGAGATGTCATACTCCACAGCACGGTAAACGTGATCATGTAATATCTCTTTGTTTTCCTTACGAAAAACATTCGACTAGAGATGCTTCTGAGCAGGTTTGAGGCTGGCGATCGCAGCTCGGCATTACCTTGACAAGGACGTTCTAAAGTTCTCGTTAAAACCCTAGTAAATGCCTACAGGCGCTAGCGCCTCAATTCCGAAAGGCTGTATCAACGCAACGATTAATGACTAGCTTTCAAGCACTAATTCCTAGTCGGTCAACCAAATACATCAATTCAATTGTCCATAATTTTCTCTAGCCAGACTTATGCCCTATGACAGAATCTTGATTGCAACAAGACCGATCTTGAGACAGAATCATCCAGAATCGGTGTCGTCAACTTTAGGATCTTAGATTTGCGATTGTGGGTTGCAGATGTCTTACACCAAGAGAGTTTCGGGCTTGCCATTTGTGGCTATCAAAGGGCGAAATGTTAGCTTGAGCGCCAACCTAAAGGCGTGCTTGATGCCAATCTTTGATGAACATCCTCAATAATGATTTCCTTCATAGTTTTTTAATATTTATTCCAGACGCTATGTCTGGTGCGGGATTTCGGCCCATAACAAGCTAGGCTAGAAGATGTTCTAAATTACGCCCAGAGGGCATCCTGTGAGTTTTTGAGGAATACCCCATGGAGGGAATGGCTCAGCCAATCGCACAACCCGATGCGCCTCTGAAGCTCCTGCTGTTTATTGATCAACGGCCCAGTTCTGCGGAGCAAATCCAGGAGATTCGCCGATACCTCAATCATCTCAAAGGCGACTACGCCTACCAACTTGACGTGATTGACGTGGGCGAACAGCCATACCTCGCCGAATATTTCAGATTAGTCGCGACGCCAGCCCTGATTAAAATTGCACCCCTCCCCCAACAAACCCTAGCGGGTAGTAATATCATCACCCAACTTGACCACTGGTGGCCCCTTTGGCAGCAAGCAATAGCAGAATCTCCAGAGCACCCCGGAACAGCTGGAAACGACACCAATCTTGACTCAAAAAAACTTGATGCCCAAAGCTCCATTGCTCATTCTGCCGAGGTCATCAAACTTTCGGATGAAATTTTTCGACTTAATCAAATCAAAGACGAACTGTCTGCCCAGTTGCTTTTCAAAGATCACATCATTGCGATGTTGGCCCACGATTTGCGTAATCCACTCACTGCGGCCTCCATCGCCGTCGAGACTTTGGAGATGGGCCATGAAAAACCCCAGCGGCGAGCGCACATGACCCCAGCACTGACGCTGCAATTGCTAAAACAAGCAAAAACACAAATCCGGGCCATTGATCGAATGATCACAGATATTTTGCAAGCTGCTCGAGGTGCCTCCGCAGAACTACAAATTCAACCCCAACAACTTAATCTTCAAAATCTTTGCCTAGAGGTTGTTGATTCATTGCGCAGCAAATTTCAAGCCAAAGAGCAGCACTTCACAACCGATATTCCTCAAGATTTACCCCAGGTTTATGCCGATCGCAGCCAGGTGCGTCAGGTCTTAGTCAACTTGATGGACAATGCCATCAAGTACACACCACCAGGTGGCAGGGTTGATATCGTTGCCCTCCATCGCACCACTCAAAAGGTACAAGTCAGCATTCACGATACTGGGCCAGGGATTCCCCTAGAGAACCGCGAAAAAATTTTTGAAGATAGCTTTCGGCTAAAGCGCGATCGCGCTAAAGATGGCTATGGGTTGGGGCTAGCGCTGTGTCAACGCATCATTCGCGCCCATTACGGTCAAATTTGGGTCGATTCTGTTCCCAATCGAGGCAGCTATTTTCACTTCACATTACCCGTCTTCAAACGCTGAAACAAAACCCTAGCCTAGGGCAGTTGTTTCTATCACTAAAAGTGACGAATAATAGCGTCAGCAAACTCAGAACATTTGAGGGGCGGTTCAACTGGCGGCTCCATCATTCGCGCCAAGTCATAGGTCACCTCCTGGGAAGAGATTGCGGTGGCAATCCCCTTCTTGATCAAGTCTGCCGCCTCTTGCCAACCCATATACTCCAGCATCATCACTCCAGAAAGAATGACAGAGCCGGGGTTGATTCGATCGAGGCCAGCGTGTTTGGGTGCGGTGCCATGGGTAGCTTCAAAGACGGCGCAGGTATCGCCAATGTTGGCCCCCGGCCCCATACCTAACCCGCCGACAATAGCCGCTGCTGCATCGGATAGATAGTCACCATTGAGATTCATGGTGGCTAAAATCGAGTATTCGTTTGGCCGGGTTTGAATCTGTTGGAAAATGCTGTCGGCGATGCGATCGTTGATCATCACCTTGTCTTTCCACTGGTCATTGCCATGGGTATCCCAGATTGTCTCTAGAATGGTTTCAACTTCGGCACAAACCACAGCCTTTTTCTCAGCGGTGAGGGCATCGTAGCCCGGTTCAATTTTGCGGGCATTGTCTTCAATAGAAATTTCGGGGTTGGCTTCTTTGTTGCTCAGTACCCATGATTCGCGTTCTAAGATGCATTCATTACGAAATTCGGTACTGGCTAACTCATAGCCCCAGTCTCGAAAGGCCCCTTCTGTATATTTCATAATGTTGCCCTTGTGCACCAGGGTAACCATTTGCTTGACCTTGGGTAGCCGCAAGGCATGCTTGATGGCCCGCCGTACCAGTCGCTGGGAACCTTGCTTGCTGATCGGCTTGATACCAATGCCCGAATCTAGCGGGATCCGCTTTTTGCCGTGCTCTGGAGTCGCCGGAATCAGGTCAGCATTAAGCAACTCAATCAAGCGATCGCCCACTTCACTCCCTTGCTTCCACTCAATGCCAAGGTAGATGTCTTCAGTATTCTCGCGATAGACAATCACATCAAGCTTTTCAGGGTTCTTATGGGGAGAGGGTGTTCCGGGATAATATTTGCACGGACGCACACAAGCATAGAGATCGTTAATTTGTCGTAGGGCCACATTGAGAGAGCGAATACCGCCACCAATGGGGGTTGTCAGGGGGCCTTTGATAGCAACACCATAGGTCTTAATCGCGGTTAATGTGTCGTCAGGTAAGTATTGATAGGTGCCATAAACATCACAGGCTTCATCTCCAGCATAAACTTTAAACCAAATAATCTTACGGCTATCGCCGTAGGCCGCTCTTACTGCTGCATCAAACACCTTCTGGGCTGCGGGCCAGATGTCAACACCCGTGCCATCCCCACGAATAAAGGGAATAATAGGCGTGTCGGGGACAATCGGCTCTCCGTCTTTGAAAACAATGCGATCCCCGGTTTCTGGAGGAATAATCTTTTGATACATGTTGGCCGTTAGAGTTGGGTGTAGAGAAGTGAGTTTGAGATATTCGTCCAGCATCCAGGTATGACAGTGAACAGGTTGGCTTAATAGGGCACTGCACCTTCAGTATCAGCAGATACTTTTTGGTCTACCTTTAGGACGTTAGAGCAGGGCAAAGGAGCGCTATGTTGAAAAAAATATTTCAAATAGAGGTAGGATATAGCCTTTGTACAATTGAATTAAAGTTTTGCTTTTAATACCCATAGCAATATGTGAGAAGGCAATGAGAAGTATATCAAAATCAATACGATGGGGGAGTTACGTGAACACAGTCGTCTGTAGTATGCATCTCCACCGCTATCCATAATCAGAAACTTTTAGGGAACGGACTATGAAGTTACGTAGAGCAGCAACTTAAACATGAACCTTAAGTGCAGGTATGTTGTAAGCGATTTTACCTTCGTAGACTAACAAGTTCTAAATTCACAACTGTTAGTCAAATCAAACTTTAATCATCAGCAATGCTAGAGAAGGGTTGAGAAACACGGATGAAGAAGATTTTACTCGTTGATGATGATATCACCCTGCGAACTGCCTTAACCCGATATCTGGAGGAAAGGGGATATCACGTCATTGCAGCCGCATCGGGGCTTGAGGCGCTGTCTTTATTCGAGCAAGATCCACCTGATTTGGTGGTTTCTGACATCATTATGCCTGAGATGGATGGGTTTAAATTTTGTCAGCGTATTCGAGCTGATAAGGTGGGACAATTGGTTCCATTTTTGTTTCTCTCTAGCCGCGGCGAGGTGGATGATCGAGTACAAGGACACAACATCGGTGCCGATGACTACCTGGTGAAGCCGTTCCATCCCAAGGAACTTGTAGCCAAAATTGAGGCTCAACTGGAGCGATCGCGGCGAATTTACTCAGAGATTGTTCGGTTGGTGCAGAAAAACGCCTCATCTGGTGGCGAAAACCAGCCTGTAGCCCCCCGTCCCTTACCGTTAACGCCAGCCGAGGAAAAAGTCTTTTGGGAAGTGATTCAAGGATATACCAACAAGCAAATCGGCGATCGCATTTTTATTAGCCCCCGCACCGTGCAGACTCACCTGAGCAATATTTTGAGCAAGCTTTCTCTAGATAATCGCTCCCAACTGATTCGCTACGCCTACGAACAGGGCTATCGTCCCCCGAGCTCAGACGAAGAAGATACCAAGGACGAGCAGCCTTAGACGGCGGCTATGTATGTATTTCACCTCAGATTTTTCAAAATTAATCGTCTTTCAACGTAAAAAGTTCTAGATTGGGTAACCAATCCCTTCTATGATCAGGGACAGTACATTCTGAACAGCGCTGTCCTGAAGTTAATGTCGCCTTCTGTGTCTGCTCAATCTGATAACGTCGAGACCCTGGCCCAGCAACTCCGTGTAGAACCGCCCAAGAAGCAACTGCAAGTTCTGCAGGCATTGATCGAGGCCGGAGAACTGGGTCAGCAAACCGTCTTTGAATTTTTGCTTGAGCGGAAGAAGGTTAAGCCGACCTATGTGGAGGGTTGGGCGTTTTGTCTGCTGCACCAAATCAAGGTCGATTCGATTACCCAAGGTCTACAAACCCATTGGCCGACTGGTCTAGTGGAGCCTATATCTACCTGCAACATTGACTATCTCTTGCTTCAAACTCATCTCATTTCCCAAGACTTTAAAGTTGCCGATCGGCTTACCCTTGAAAAGCTTTGTGAATTAGCTGGACCTGCCGCAATCAAGCGCAAGTGGATTTATTTTACTGAAGTTGAGAGTTTTCCCATCGAAGACTTGCGAACGCTAAATACCCTATGGTCTGTTTATTCCCAAGGAAAATTTGGGTTTTCTGCCCAGCGAGATTTATGGCTTGGCGTCGGGCAAAATTGGGATCTACTCTGGGAGAAAATTGCCTGGAAGCGAGGCAACCTTTGGACGCGCTACCCAGGTGAGTTTATCTGGAATCTCTCCGCACCGTTAGGACACTTACCCCTCTCTAACCAACTTCGAGGTGTTCGGGTAATGGCGGCTTTGATGAATCACCCAGCATGGATCGCTTAATCGTTTTCCCATGTAGATCCGCAGCCCTCCTAAGCTGAAAGCTCAAGCGGTTTCCCTGTTAAGTCGCAGGCTCTGCGACCCGAATCAAGTTTTCAACCCAAACGGGGATTTTTATGATCTTTAAACAACTATAATTACGTCCGTATTTTTGCTGAAGTGATATTCGCTAAGCTTCAAGTTTTCGGCACATTTATTTAGAAAACCTGTTGTTAAGGTCGTTTAGGATGTCAGCAATTCGGGAATGATTGAATTGTAAAGATAAGCATTTGCGGCTATTTACATGAATCGGAGCGCCTCGCACAGAATGGAAATGGGATTGTCAGTCGGGAGTCCTGAGTATCGACTCAACTGCCAACTGCGATATGGATCACCCAGTCAGCGCGAATCCCAACGGTTAGACGTGCTCACAGATCTAGATCTACATGACCATTCAGAAACCGGCCATTGGCCAGTTTTTGAAGAGGCAGCTCAAACTGCTGCGCGAATGCTGGCAACCCCTTTGAGTGTGCTCAGTGTTGTTGATCGCCACGAGGAATACTTCAAGGCTGCCGTTGGATTATCGCAATTAGGATTGATGAATCCCCTGGCAAAGTCGCGACGGTTAGCCCATCAAGAATCTTTTGGGGTGCATGTTGTAGATAGTGGCCAGCCCTTAATTTTAGACAACACGACTACCCATCCGGCCTTTTCTCAGAGTTTGCTAGTCCAGCAATATGGGATTCGTGCCTATTTGGGCGTACCACTAACGACCAGCGAAGGGATTTGTGTGGGCACCCTGGCAGTTTTTGACACCGCCCCTCGCCAATTTACGGCCCAAGATGTGGCTGTACTTGAGCTCAATGCCCGTTGGAGCATGAGTGAGCTAGAGCGCGATCGCCTCAGTAAAAACTTAAGCGTTCAACCCGCAGTGTCAGCGAGATCTGTCTCACCCTCTCATGACAGCACCGTTCCTCCTAGTCTCGAGTCAACCCTAAACTCTGTTCGCATTGCCTTGATTTCACAGCTGACACAGGATTTACGTAACCCGCTGACATCCATCATGGGTATGGCCAGTATGCTCAGTCGAGAAATTTACGGTCCCTTGACCGAAAAGCAACGGGAATACACCGAGATTGTGCGGCAGAGTAGCCAAAGCTTGCTATCTTTAGCCGACGAGATTATTGAACTCGGGGTATCCAATGAAGATTATCGCCAGCTAACGGTGGCCCCGGTCGACCTTGAGATGTTAACCCAGCAGGCGCTCAGCAATTTAGAGACCTTGGCTAATCAGCAAGAACAAAAGCTCCACCTCACCATCGAACCCAGTTCACGCATCTGGAGCCTAGACAAAAGCAAGGTTAAGCAACTTCTTTACCATCTGGTCTTTAGCCTCGTCCAGATGGGGAGTGCAGGCAATACCATACGACTTCATATCTCTCGCAAAGATGACCGGCTCAATATTGCCCTCTGGGTTGCTAATCCCTGGCTAGGCGAAGGACTGCCTCAAGCCGTCATATCACTACATGAGCAGCTAGGCACCAAACGCCACAAACAATTTACTCTCCCCATGGAGGATCGAAAGACTCAATCCAAAGCTGCCTATGATTGGATGCTTGAGTCTGCTGAATCAGAGTTTTTACTGCCTGAACCGGCTGATCATCCATCACCATCGATGGCGGCTTCGCGAGAGGAACTCGGCATTTTGTTGAGCCATCAACTCGTGGAAGTTCATGGGGGTCAGCTGCAACTGCAAGGATCCATCACCAGCGGTTATCGCTACGTGATTATCTTGCCCTCAATGGCTCAAACCAACCGTGACTTACAGCTCATTGGCTAGCGAACCACATCAGCGTTGAAAACCCGAGCATTGAGTTTAAGCAAAAGCTATGGGTCTAGCGTGATCCAAGGCTTAATGTCTACAAATACTTTTCCAACAGCAGTTGAAGCTTGGCTTTAGCCGCTTCTGGCGCTTTGTCTAGGGGAGTAATGATGGCGTACTTCAGCGCTGAGTGAGCTTCTGAGGTCGGAGGAGCTTGGGCTAATTGCTGGACCACCGATTGGATTACCCGTTGGGCATTGACCGCATTTTTCATTAAATTGCCGATTACCATTTCCACCGTGACACTGTCGTGGTCGGGGTGCCAGCAGTCATAGTCGGTAACTAAGGTTAGGGTAGCGTAGGCGATTTCTGCTTCTCGGGCTAGCTTTGCTTCAGGTAGATTAGTCATACCGATCACGGTGGCATCCCAACTGCGATAGAGGTTTGATTCTGCCTTGGTGGAGAAGGCCGGGCCTTCCATACAGACATAGGTGCCACCGCGATGTAAGGTCACATCTGGCAGATCTAAATTTGCAACCGCATCAGCCAAAACGGCCGCCAGGGTCTGACAGATCGGATCGCCAAATCCAATATGGGCCACAATCCCGTCACCAAAGAAGGTAGAGACTCGATTTTTCGTGCGATCGATGAATTGATCGGGCACGACCATATCTAAAGGTTTGACAGCTTCCTTCAAGGAACCCACGGCTGAAGCCGATATCAGATACTTCACCCCTAGACTTTTCATGGCGTAAATGTTGGCGCGAAAGGGCAGTTCTGAGGGAATTAAATGATGGTTGCGACCGTGACGGGCCAAAAACGCCACACGCACCCCTGCTAATGTGCCCAAAATGAGCGCATCGGAGGGTGTTCCGAAGGGAGTGTCGATTTGGACTTCTTCGACGTCTTTCAAGGCTTCCATTTTATAAAGCCCACTACCGCCGATAATGCCAATATTTGTCTGGGATGCCATAGGTGCAAATTAGGAAAGTTACTGAATCAAATCCCTGCCGATTTGAAAACCTAAGCTTCTAGACTTAGGGAGAACTACGGCTCTGAACGTGGCCAAGACTTATATTAACGGCAGGTTGAGTGAACTGTCAGCGACTTCGTTGGCCATAATGGGTAGCCCGTCGGGCAGAAGCAATCCCCCCTGATCCGGCGCCCATCACAAAAAAATCGTAGTTCATTGTGTACTGTCCCTCAGCAACTCAACTATCCCGGTAGCGTCTACAACCAGGCTAATGGACTTGCTTAAGGTTCTAAACGCATGCCATGGTTCAGGAATTGAGCGCCGCTAACAAATCCTGGGATTCAGCAACCGCGCCAAACACACCGCCCTGCATTTTAATCATCTTTAAAGCGGCTAGATAATTACCGTAATCTGTGGCACCCGTGCAGTCTGATAACAGCAAACATTCATAGCCTCGATCATTCGCGTCACGCATCGTCGTGTGAACACAGACATCGGTGGTAATGCCTGTGAGTATGAGATTGTCGATGCCCTTTTGGTTCAGAATCAAATCTAAGTCTGTCGCGTAGAACGACCCCTTGCCGGGTTTATCGATGATCACTTCGCCTTCAATCGGTGCCAATTCAGGGATGATCTCCCATCCAGGTTCACCGCGCACCAAAATTTTGCCGCATGGCCCCGGATCACCAATACCTGCACCAATTCGCTGCGATCGCCAGCGTTTATTTTTCGGTAAATCTGCCAAATCAGGGCGATGACCCTCGCGAGTATGGATGACAGTGTAGCCTTCCTGGCGGAAGGCACTTAACATCGTTTTGATCGGAACAATGGGGGCACGGGTCAAGGACAAGTCATAGCCCATTTTGTCGACGTACCCACCCTCGCCACAAAAATCGATTTGCATGTCGATCACGATCAGACAGGTGTTATCTGGCCGTAAATCACCGTTGTAAGGATAGGGATAGGGGTCGGCGCTAACGTAACGTCCCATAGAGCCTACTGGTTAATTGAATAGGGAAGGGCATGCCTTTTCAGCGCGTAAGGCTGAGCGCAATAAGAGTGTAGGGTTTCCACTTTATTTAAGCAATCTAGGGTTTGATCTCGGCGTAGGGTATAACCTGGGAATGATTCTTCCAATCACGCTAAAATTCCACCTTGAGGTGTAATGGGATTTTGAACGGTAGACATTGTCAGAGATTAGCGGATTAAGCAATCAGGAGCTCATATGTTTGGGACGTTTCAGCAAAGCAACCTACGGATTGAGATCAATGCATCAGCGGCAGCGATTCGCGACAGCTTGATTCGGCCTAGCAGCCTGCGCCAGTGGCTTTGGCCCCAACAGCTTTCGACCGGACTCCCTGAGCAGCTCTCATCAACGACGACTTTTACCAGTCACTTAGGACCAGTGACGATCGATCATAAGGTTGATCAAGTCACCAACAACAGCATTAGATTGCTGCTTTACGGTGGCATTGATGGCTTCCATGAATGGCACTGGGGAGAAGGCTGGTTGCAGTCTCGCATTGAAGGGGTTTCGCTGTTGCCCTTGAATTTAGGCCAAACGATGACATTATTGCGCCTAAGGCAATTTTTGAGCGGTGATCGCGCTGAGGGATAGTTACTCCGTCGGCATTTCTTCGAACGGCAAACCGTCGAGGGCTGCATCTCCCTGAGTCCGAAACCGCACCGAATCCCCGTGGGACGGCAAACCCTCGGCTTCGGTCAGCATGTCAATGGCACTAGCAACGCGGTATAGGGCTTCTGGGGAATATTGAATCAGGCTGGAGTGCTTCATGAACGTCTCTGTGCTTAATGCTGAGGCATAGCGGGCAGCCCCTGAAGTGGGTAGGGTATGGTTTGGCCCAGCCAGATAATCGCCGACAGCTTCTGGGGTAGCATGGCCCAAAAAGATCGCCCCAGCATGGCGAATCTGATCGAGTAGGCTCCAAGGATCGGTAACTTCTAATTCAAGGTGCTCCGGTGCAAAGCTATTGGAGAGTTCAGCTGCGATCGCCAACGAATCGACCACAATTGCGAGGCCGTAGTGGGCGATCGCTTTTTCAGTCAAGACCTGGCGCGGATGATTGTCCAGTTGTTGAGCCACTTCCTTGGCTACCTGCTCGGCCAAGTCTGCACTGGGTGTGATTAAAATTGCAGCGGCAAGCGGATCATGTTCTGCCTGGGCTAATAAATCTGCTGCCACATGCACTGGATTGGCACTGCTATCGGCAATCACCAGAACTTCTGATGGCCCTGCCAGAGAGTCAATGCCCACTGTGCCATAGACCAGTTTCTTAGCCAGGGTCACATAGATATTGCCGGGGCCAGTGATCACATCCACTTTGGGAATCGTTTCGGTGCCATAGGCTAAGGCTGCGATCGCCTGGGCTCCACCCACACGATAAATCTCATCTACCCCAGCTTCTTGGGCTGCCACCAGCACCGCAGGGTTGAGCGCTTTGTCTTGACCGGGAGGCGTCACCATTACCAGTCGGGGGACGCCAGCCACCCTAGCAGGAATGGCATTCATCAACACCGTACTGGGATAAGCTGCCCGCCCCCCCGGAACATAAATGCCAGCTCGATCAACCGGCGTATAACGCTTGCCTAGCACCACGTCGTGATCATCAAACTGCACCCAGCTTTTAGGCAACCGCTGACGATGAAAGGATTCAATGTTGTTACAGGCTAATCGAATCGCGTCCAGCAAAGGCTTGGAAACTTGCTGATAAGCTGCATCTAGCTCAGAGCCATGAACTCGTAACTCAGCTACAGCCAGACGTTGAGCATCAAACTCAGCTGTGTAATCAAGCACCGCTTGATCGCCATTGCGCTGAACCGATTGGAGCACCTCACGGACGGTCGATTCTTTATGAACCGCTTGGTCATCGTGGGTACGATTGCAGATGCGCTGAAGCTCAATTTTTGCTTCGGCGAGCTGGTGGATAATTCGCAGCATTACAACATGAAGTCCAGATAAACCAATATCGAAGGCTATTGACTAATTTTAGGGAACGAAATTCCCTAAGGGCAAAGGATGATCGCGGGTTGGGAGCCTATCCTGTAGCTAGCTTAGCGTGTATTTTGAGGAGGGTGTAACACAAAATCAACATAGGTGTTATCATTATTTATCCGGTGACCATCAAAATAATCTAGGGCTGACTGTGGCAAATATTAAATCTGCGATTAAGCGCGTTCAGGTTGCAGAGCGGAATCGTCTGCGTAATAAATCTTACAAATCAGCGGTGAAAACGCTAACCAAGCGATATTTTGAAGCGGTTGATGCCCATGCCGTAACACCTTCTGTAGAGACTGAACAGGCTGCGCAGGCTCGTCTTTCAGCAGCTTACAGTAAGATCGATAAAGCGATCAAAGCGGGGGCATTGCACCCCAACGCAGGGGCAAGGCGCAAGGCGCGGTTGGCTCGGGCACTCAAGCAAAAGACTCAGGCTGCAGCTTCTTAATCTATGGGCTTTGGTTTCAGTTGGTTTTGAAAGCCCTTCTACTGAAGCAATCGTCTAAGGTTATGCAGCTTATTGATACCCACGTTCACATTAACTTTGACTCGTTCGCAGCTGATTTAGAGTCTGTGGCTCGTTCTTGGCGCGAGGCAGGTGTTGTGCAGCTAGTGCATTCCTGCGTTGAACCAAATGAGTTTTCCGGCATTCAGGCGATTGCAGATCGGTTCCCTGAAGTTAGGTTTGCTGTCGGGCTTCATCCGCTGGATATGGATAAGTGGAGCCCTGGAGCTGGGCAACAGATTAAGGTAATGGCCCAATCTGATCGCCGGGTCGTTGCCATTGGTGAAACCGGGCTTGACTTCTACAAGGCAGCAGATCGAACCGTTCAAACTGAAGCCCTATGGGCGCAATTGACCATTGCCAACGAGCTGAACCTTCCGGTCATTATCCACTGTCGAGATGCGGCAGTCGAAATGCGCGATGTTTTTGAAAAATTCCGTCAGCGCCAAGGTGCACTCTCAGGCGTAATGCACTGTTGGTCAGGATCTCCGGAAGAAACTCAGTGGTTTCTAGATTTGGGGTTCTACATCAGCTTCAGCGGCATCGTAACATTCAAAAATGCTCATCAAGTAAAAGCGTCAGCAAAAATTGTCCCCAGCGATCGCCTGCTGATCGAAACCGACTGTCCCTTTTTGAGTCCCGTACCCAAGCGCAAAGAACGACGCAATCAACCCGCCTATGTTCGCTATGTAGCAGAGTACTTGGCCCAGCTCAGGGGTGTTCCCCTAGCCCAACTCGCCGAGAATACTACCGCTAATGCTTGTCGTCTGTTTGGGTTGACCCTAGACCCCGTAACCCCCTTAGAAAACAGCACGACTTCAGCGTTAATAAATGCTTAAACCTATTGAAATTAAGTTGATAAATTAATCACTGGTTAAACCGTTCCCATTCTTCAGCTAGAGTCGAGGTTGCTAATTTTTTGTTGGATCGCTGACGCATAATGCTGCTAAACCCAAACATCCCATGCAGGCATTGAAAATTGTTTCGCTGATTAAGTTTTGTTCGCTATCACCCACACCGCTAACCGTTTGCCACCGTTAAGCCCAATCACCTTGATCCCAACTGTGATGAGTTGGGATCTTTAACTGTAAAATTATTGGCCGCTATCCAGGGCGTGACCCACTTGAGGAGACGCATGACTGACCAGACCTACGACACCCCCACTTTTGTTCTGCCCGACCTCGTTGAAATTCAGCGCTCTAGCTTTCGCTGGTTTCTTGAAGAAGGATTGATCGAAGAACTCGATAGTTTTTCACCAATCACTGACTACACCGGTAAATTAGAACTTCACTTCTTAGGCAAAGACTACAAGCTTAAAAGCCCTAAGTATGACGTTGATGAAGCCAAACGGCGAGATAGCACCTATGCAGTACAGATGTATGTGCCAACCCGGTTGATCAATAAAGAAACCGGAGAAATTAAAGAGCAGGAAGTCTTTATTGGCGATTTACCGCTGATGACTGATCGAGGCACTTTTATTATTAATGGGGCTGAGCGGGTCATCGTCAACCAAATCGTTCGTAGCCCTGGTGTTTACTACAAAGCCGAAACTGACAAAAACGGACGCCGTACCTACAACGCCAACTTGATCCCCAATCGGGGTGCCTGGCTGAAGTTTGAGACTGATAAGAATGATCTGGTTTGGGTGCGGATTGACAAAACTCGCAAGCTTTCTGCCCAAATTTTACTCAAGGCCTTAGGGCTTAGCGATGGTGAAATCTTTGATGCCCTACGCCACCCTGAATATTTTCAAAAAACGATCGAAAAAGAAGGGCAGTTTAGTGAAGAAGAGGCTTTGCTAGAGCTGTATCGCAAGCTTCGCCCCGGTGAACCCCCTACAGTTAACGGGGGCCAACAGTTGCTTGATTCTCGGTTCTTCGAACCCAAACGCTATGACTTGGGCCGCGTGGGTCGTTACAAACTCAATCGTAAATTGCGGCTCAACATTCCTGACACGACCCGGGTGCTAACTCCCCGCGATATCTTGTCCGCAATCGACTATCTGATCAATCTTGAATTTGATATCGGGAATGTGGACGATATTGATCACTTGGGTAACCGTCGGGTTCGCTCCGTTGGAGAACTGCTCCAAAACCAAGTTCGGGTTGGACTTAATCGTCTGGAGCGGATAATCCGTGAGCGGATGACGGTTTCTGATGCGGATTCCCTCACCCCTGCTTCTTTAGTGAATCCAAAGCCCTTGGTGGCAGCAATTAAGGAGTTCTTTGGGTCTAGTCAGCTGTCCCAGTTTATGGATCAAACTAATCCGCTGGCTGAGCTGACTCACAAACGACGTTTGAGCGCCTTAGGTCCAGGCGGTCTCACCCGTGAACGAGCAGGCTTTGCTGTGCGTGATATTCATCCCTCCCACCACGGTCGCATTTGCCCCATCGAAACCCCTGAAGGGCCTAATGCGGGCTTGATCGGTTCTCTGGCCACCCATGCTCGGGTGAATCAGTTTGGATTCATTGAGACGCCATTTGACAAGGTCGAAAACGGGCGTGTGCGGAAGGATCTCCCCCCTGTCTATATGACTGCAGACGAGGAAGACGATTTCCGCGTCGCACCTGGAGACATCCCCATTGACGAAGAAGGAAACATCCTTGGGGAACAAGTACCTGTGCGCTATCGCCAAGACTTTACAACCAGTTCTCCATCTGAGGTGGATTATGTCTTGGTGTCACCGGTACAAATCATCTCAGTGGCAACGTCATTGATTCCTTTCTTGGAGCACGACGATGCTAACCGTGCCTTGATGGGATCTAATATGCAGCGTCAGGCCGTACCCCTGCTACGCCCCGAGCGCCCCTTGGTGGGTACTGGGCTAGAAGCTCAAGCGGCCCGCGACTCTGGTATGGTGATCGTCACTCAAACCGACGGGGAAATTGCCTATGTGGATGCCAATCGAGTCGTGGTTCGAGATCCCGAAGGCGTGTCTCATACCTATCACTTGCAAAAGTATCAGCGTTCAAACCAAGATACCTGCTTAAACCAGCGGCCTTTGATCTTTGCAGGCGATCGCGTTGTAGCTGGACAAGTGATTGCTGATGGCTCCGCCGCTGAAGGTGGGGAAATTGCCCTGGGACAAAACGTATTGGTCTCCTACATGCCTTGGGAAGGCTATAACTATGAAGACGCCATCTTGATCAGCGAGCGCCTAGTCTACAACGATACCTACACCTCGATCCACGTCGAAAAGTTCGAGATTGAAGCTCGCCAAACTAAGTTGGGTCCAGAGGAAATTACCCGGGAAATTCCCAACGTTGGGGAAGATGCCCTGCGTCAACTCGACGAAAATGGCATCATTCGTATTGGAGCTTGGGTTTCATCCGGTGACATTCTGGTCGGCAAAGTCACCCCTAAGGGGGAATCTGACCAACCCCCCGAAGAAAAGTTGCTGCGGGCCATTTTTGGTGAAAAAGCGCGAGATGTGCGCGATAACTCCCTGCGGGTACCCAACGGAGAGAAGGGTCGCGTCGTTGATGTTCGGGTCTTTACCCGTGAGCAAGGCGACGAATTACCCCCAGGGGCCAACATGGTCGTGCGCGTCTATGTGGCACAAAAGCGCAAAATTCAAGTGGGCGACAAAATGGCCGGACGCCACGGCAACAAGGGCATCATTTCCCGCATTTTGCCCATTGAGGACATGCCCTATCTGCCCGATGGCACTCCGATTGACATTGTCCTCAATCCTCTGGGTGTGCCGTCTCGGATGAATGTCGGTCAGGTGTTTGAGTGTCTTTTGGGCTGGGCCGCCGAAAATCTCAACATGCGCTTCAAAGTGACCCCGTTCGACGAAATGTACGGCGAAGAAGCCTCACGCATCACTACCCACGGCAAACTTCAAGAAGCCCGCGACGCCCGTGGAGAAGACTGGGTCTATAATCCTGGCGATCCGGGCAAGATTCAACTCTACGATGGCCGCACTGGAGAACCCTTTGATCGGGCTGTCACCGTCGGCAAAGCCTACATGCTGAAGCTGGTTCACCTGGTAGACGACAAAATTCACGCTCGCTCCACTGGGCCGTATTCCTTAGTTACCCAACAGCCTTTGGGCGGTAAGGCACAGCAAGGGGGTCAGCGATTCGGGGAAATGGAAGTCTGGGCACTGGAAGCTTTTGGTGCGGCTTACACCCTGCAGGAGCTACTGACGGTTAAATCCGACGATATGCAGGGGCGCAATGAAGCCCTTAACGCAATTGTCAAAGGCAAGGCGATTCCCCGACCCGGTACACCGGAATCATTCAAAGTGTTGATGCGAGAGCTTCAGTCCCTTTGCCTAGACATCGCGGTGCACAAACTAGAAACCCGCGAAGATGGTACCAGTCGGGATGTTGAGGTTGATTTGATGGCTGATGTGAGTAGCCGTCGAGCGCCGTCTCGTCCTACCTATGAATCGATTACCCGCGAAGAACTTGAGGAAGTTGAAGAATAACGCCTAATGCTTCGAGGATTCGAACGGGAACTCATGACCCAAAAAAGTGGCCCTCTGCCTTCCCGTTCGCTATCCAATCTGATTGAGTAGCACCAGAGCATCCAGAGCACAAGGAAGGACAGAGAATGCCAAAGCTAGAACAACGGTTTGACTACGTCAAAATTGGGATAGCCTCCCCTGAACGCATCCGCCAGTGGGGGGAACGTACCCTACCTAACGGTATGGTAGTTGGCGAAGTCACCAAACCAGAAACCATCAATTACCGTACTCTCAAACCGGAGATGGACGGTTTGTTTTGTGAACGCATCTTTGGCCCTGCAAAAGACTGGGAATGTCACTGCGGTAAATATAAGCGCGTCCGTCACCGGGGAATTGTCTGTGAGCGATGTGGTGTTGAGGTAACCGAGTCTCGGGTGCGGCGTCATCGCATGGGCTATATCAAGCTAGCTGCTCCAGTTACCCACGTATGGTACCTCAAAGGCATTCCCAGCTATATGGCGATTTTGCTTGACATGCCCCTGCGAGATGTGGAGCAGATTGTCTACTTCAATGCTTATGTTGTACTGGATGTGGGCAACGCAGAAAACTTGTCCTACAAGCAATTGCTAACCGAAGATCAATGGATCGAGATTGAAGATCAGCTTTACGACGAAGAATCTCAGCTATCCGGTATTGAAGTCGGAATTGGGGCAGAAGCCTTGCAGCAACTGCTTGAAGACCTAGATTTAGAAGGGGTAGCCGAGAAGCTTCGGGAAGACATTGGTACGGCTAAAGGCCAAAAACGAGCCAAGCTGATTAAGCGGCTGCGGGTGATTGATAATTTCATCGCTACTGGGTCTCGCCCAGATTGGATGGTGCTTAACGTGATTCCGGTTATTCCTCCGGATTTACGGCCCATGGTTCAGCTTGATGGAGGTCGCTTTGCTACCTCCGATCTGAATGACCTCTATCGTCGCGTCATCAACCGTAATAACCGTCTCGCCAGGCTGCAAGAAATTCTTGCCCCTGAGATTATTGTCCGGAATGAAAAGCGGATGCTGCAAGAAGCGGTAGACGCGCTGATTGATAATGGGCGACGGGGACGAACGGTAGTGGGGGCTAACAATCGTCCCTTGAAATCCCTCTCAGACATTATCGAAGGCAAGCAAGGCAGATTCCGACAAAACCTGTTGGGTAAGCGGGTGGACTATTCCGGTCGTTCTGTGATTGTGGTTGGGCCTAAGCTGAAAATTCACCAGTGTGGTCTCCCTCGGGAAATGGCCATCGAACTGTTTCAACCTTTTGTGATTCACCGCTTGATTCGCCAAGGGTTGGTGAACAATATCAAGGCGGCGAAAAAGCTAATCCAGCGAAACGATCCCAGTGTTTGGGACGTTTTAGAGGAAGTGATCGAGAGTCATCCGGTAATGCTCAACCGGGCACCCACCCTGCACCGCTTAGGAATTCAGGCCTTTGAACCCATTTTGGTGGATGGCCGAGCTATTCAACTGCATCCTCTGGTATGTCCAGCCTTTAACGCGGATTTCGATGGTGACCAGATGGCGGTGCATGTGCCGTTATCTCTAGAATCTCAAGCTGAGGCGCGCTTGTTGATGTTGGCCTCCAATAATGTCCTATCCCCAGCAACGGGTAGACCGATTATTACGCCAAGTCAGGACATGATTTTAGGGTGTTATTATCTGACTGCTGAAAATCCTCATCATCAGAGCGGTGCTGGACGTCATTTTGCCAACATGGAAGATGCCATCATGGCCTATGAGCAAGGCTTGGTTGATTTGCATGCCTGGGTATGGCTGCGGTTTGACGGCCCGGTTGAAATTGGGGAAAAAGAGGCCAAAGCATTGAAAGAGACCACCTTAGACGACGGTACGGTGTTGAAAGAATATAAGCATCGTCGGGTACGCGAGGATGCTGAGGGTGCGATTATTTCTCAGTATGTGGAAACAACCCCCGGGCGCATCATTTACAACAAAACCATTCACGACGCACTGGCTAGCTAGGAATGGCAGGTTAGGGACGGTGTGCATAACCTGCCCCGCCCTTAGTTCAAACAACGGCAGCAGGCAGATTTTCGTAGGATTTGAGGGGCAATAGAGACACATGGTAGAACAGCACGGAGCAAATCCATCCAACCCGATGGTGTTTCGCAATCGCATCATCGACAAGAAGCAGATGAAAAAGCTGATTTCTTGGTCGTTTGCTAACTATGGCACTGCCCGCACGGCACAGATGGCAGATAATCTTAAAGACTTAGGATTTCGATATGCCACTCGAGCCGGGGTTTCCATTAGCGTTGATGACTTGCAGGTGCCAGCAGGCAAGCGGAATTTGTTGAAGGTTGCAGAGGAAGATATCCGCGATACGGAAGAGCGCTATACCCGAGGCGAAATAACGGAAGTAGAGCGCTTCCAAAAGGTAATTGATACCTGGAACGGCACCAGCGAAAATCTGACCAAGGAGGTGGTTCGTAACTTTAAAGAGAACAATCCCCTCAACTCGGTCTATATGATGGCTTTTTCAGGTGCCCGAGGCAATATCTCCCAGGTTCGACAGCTCGTGGGTATGCGGGGATTAATGGCAAATCCTCAAGGACAGATCATTGATCTACCCATTAAGACCAACTTCCGAGAAGGCTTGACGGTAACTGAATACGTTATTTCCTCATACGGTGCTCGCAAAGGTCTAGTGGATACAGCCTTGAGAACGGCAGACTCCGGGTATCTCACCCGGCGTCTTGTAGACGTGTCTCAAGATGTGATCATTCGTGAAATAGATTGTGGCACGGATCGCAGCATTCCCATCGGCAATATGACCGATGGCGATCGCGTGTTGATTCCCATCGAAGACCGTCTGCTGGGGCGAGTTGTAGCCCAAGATGTAGTTCATCCCAAAACCGGTGAACTCATTGCGCCCCGCAATCAGGATATTTCAGAAGAACTCGCCGAAGAAATTGCCGCCGCTAAGGTGGAGACTGTGATGGTGCGCTCAGCCCTGACCTGCGAAGCGACCCGATCTGTATGTCAGCACTGCTATGGTTGGAGCTTGGCCCATTCTCATATGGTAGATCTGGGTGAAGCCGTCGGCATTATTGCCGCTCAATCTATTGGTGAACCCGGCACTCAGCTGACGATGCGGACTTTTCACACCGGCGGGACAGTGACGAGCGAAATGGCCCAGCAAGTCTTAGCCCAAATGGACGGCGTCCTGAGATTGCCTTCTAAGCAGGTGCGTACCCGTGCTTTCCGAACCCGTCACGGGGATGAAGCTCTGGTGATGGAGTCTCCGACCGACGTGGTGGTTGAAGGTAACAACGGTAAGAAACAAACGTTTTCCCTCCCCCAGGGGGCGATTCTGTATTTCCACGCAGGTGATACGGTTAAGGCCAAACAGATGCTTGCCGAGTTACCTAGCGCTGGTCGGGTGCGGAAGGTAACAGAGAAGGCCAGTAAGGATGTAACCTCTGACTTAGCGGGTGAGGTGCTCTTTGCCGGATTAGTGCAAGAAGAGAAAATCGACCGTCAGGGTAACACCACCCGTCTTGCCCAACGGGGGGGACTAATATGGGTGCTCTCTGGTGAGGTATATAACCTGCCGCCTGGGGCCGAACCCGTTGTCAAAAATGGGGATCGCGTCGACGCAGGCGGTATCTTAGCTGAGACTCGGTTGATGACAGAGCGGGGCGGCATTGTTCGTTTGCCAGAGGAAGTTACTGAAAGCGATGGCAAAGGGGGCCGAGAAGTTGAAATCATTACGGCTTCCGTGATGCTCGATCGTGCTGACGTCAAAGCTGAGAGTAGCCAGGGGCGAGAACACTATGTGATTGAAACTGCTGGCGGGCAGCGCTTCTCGTTAATTGCTACCCCTGGGGCTAAAGTTACCCATAATCAAGTGGTTGCCGAACTAGAAGACGATCGCTACCATACCCAAACTGGTGGTATCCTCAAATACGCTGGCGTTGAAGTTGCCAAGCGAGGAAAAGCCAAACAGGGATACGAAGTCACGAAAGGCGGCACCCTGCTGTGGATTCCGGAAGAGGCTCACGAAGTCAATAAAGACATCTCCCTACTGCTGGTCGAAGACGGCCAATATGTGGAAGCGGGCACTGAAGTGGTCAAAGATATCTTCTGCCAAAGCAGCGGTGTGGTCGAGGTTACCCAAAAGAACGACATCCTGCGCGAAATTGTGGTGAAGCCTGGGGAAATTCACATGGTGGATTCTCCAGAGGACGTCATGGAGCGGAATGGGACGGTAGCCTCAGCCGGAGAAGAGGTGATGCCAGGGCTAACGGTAGAGGAGTTAGTCTACGTCGAGTATGTCGAAACGCCTGATGGCCCCGCACTGCTCCTGCGCCCAATCATCGAATTTGCCGTTCCTGATGAGCCCGATGTTCCCAGCCAAGACTCAGTCAGCGATGACAGCAATAACGAAATTCGGCTGCGGGCAATTCAGCGGATTCCCTTCAAAGATGGGGAACGGGTAAAGTCCGTTGAAGGTTTGGAGCTATTGCGAACCCAATTGGTTCTGGAAATTGGCGAAAATTCTCCGCAGTTAGCTGCTGATATCGAACTGGTTACTGACGAATCCAATGCTGATCTGATGCGGTTGCAGTTGGTGATTCTTGAATCTCTGGTCATTCGCCGAGATGTCGTTGCCGATCAAACCCAAGGCAGCACCAAAACCCGATTGCTGGTTAAAGATGGGGATCAAATTGAGCCCGGTGCTGTGGTTGCCCGGACGGAGATTCTGTGTAAAGAAACGGGTGAAATTCGCGGGATTCGTGAAGGTGAAGAAGCGATGATCCGCAGGGTATTGGTGGTTCGATCGATCGATCGCCATAGCATCCCAACTGATGGTAAACCCGCAACGGTATCCGTTGGCGATTTGATTGTCGCTGGACAAGGGGTAGCCGATGGCATCATCGCTGACGACTCTGGTCAAGTTGTTGAAGTCAATGACGCCGAAGTGGTGTTGCGTATTGCCCGCCCCTATCGCGTATCAACGGGTGCGGTTTTACATATCGAAGACGGCGACTTAGTCCAGCGGGGTGACAACCTGGTGCTGTTGGTATTTGAGCGGGCAAAAACAGGAGATATCATTCAGGGTCTTCCCCGGATTGAAGAACTGCTGGAAGCTCGTAAACCTAAGGAAGCCTGCATTCTTGCTGAGCGTCCTGGGACAGCCCAAGTCGTTTACGGTGAAGATGAAACCGTCGAAGTTAAAGTGGTCGAAGATGACGGTGTGGTCACTGAATATCCCATGAGCCCCGGGCAAAACGCATTGGTTTCTGACGGTCAAACCGTGGTCACTGCCGAAGCGCTTACCGATGGGCCGGCAAATCCTCACCAAATTTTGGAAGTGTTCTTCAAATTCCACCGAGAATCGAAAGGTGTTCACGAGTCTGCAATGCTGAGCCTGCAACAAGTGCAGACTTTCTTGGTGAATGAGGTGCAGTCGGTGTATCAATCCCAGGGCATTGATATTTCCGATAAGCACATTGAAGTAATCGTGCGCCAAATGACCTCTAAGGCACGGGTAGATGACGGCGGAGATACCACCATGCTACCGGGTGAGTTGGTTGAAATTTACCAGGTTGAGCAGGTGAACGAAGCCATGTCAATCACAGGTGGGGCCCCCGCAGAATATACCCCAATGCTGTTGGGGATCACCAAGGCATCGCTGAATACCGACAGCTTTATTTCAGCAGCCAGCTTCCAAGAAACGACTCGGGTGTTAACGGAAGCGGCTATTGAAGGCAAATCTGACTGGTTGCGGGGCCTTAAAGAGAACGTCATCATTGGCCGCTTGATTCCTGCAGGGACAGGCTTCAACGCTTACGAAGAGTCGACTGCAGCAGAAATCGATACCTCATTAGACAGCGCCCTGCTTGAAGATGGGTTCGATTTGCAAGATGTGATCTTAGATGACCGTACCGCTCGGTCTTACAACCTTGACGGTGGGCTCGATATGCTCACTGACGATGGGGCGGGACGGGGTGACCCGTCGTCTCGCACGGGTAATGGCGGCGGTTACTCTGCCTTTTTAGAGGACAGCGATGCCCTGATTGATGATCATACTCAAGCTCCTCCGGAGTAGTTTATTGTTGATCTACTCAATCATTCAAAAAGGCTCCTAAGTAGTTTAGGAGCCTTTTTTGTCTGGCACAAAGCCTGGCGAGGTGGAATGACAGAGGCAGAAGTTTGTGCTCAAATACAAATCGAACACAAGCTGGCTTGGCGCTATTGCAAAGCGGCCTGTTGAGTATGCATGGCCCGCAAAACTAAGGCGGGATCAACCCAGCTGCCCTGATATTTAAGTGCCCAGTGGAGATGAGGGCCAGTCGTGCGTCCCGTCATGCCAACGCGGCCAATGCGAGCCCCCGAAGGCACTTGCTGACCTACGATGATTTGCACACCACCCTGGCGATCGATAATAGCACGCCGACCACCATCGTTCACCACATGGCCGTGCATATGACAATAAATATGTCGCCAGTCGCCAGATTCAATCACCACGGAAGTCCCACAAGCCGTGTTGTCAGACACCTCAACAACTCGACCGGCCCACCAGTTGCGGATATAGCTGCCTGAAGGCGCTGCAATGTCTAAACCATAATGAAATTGCTGACCACCACCGTAGGGAGAATTGCGATAACCAAAGGGTGAGGTATAGGCTTGGAAATTTTCTACTGGGAAAGATGCCGTTGACCAAGCCGTCAACGTAGCTTGCATTTGCTCAGTGGCAAGGGCTTTGGTTTCGATTTGACGGGGGCCAATCTCAGCTAACCCCAAAACTAGCGCAGTCGCGAGCAACAAACTGCCACTGTAGGAAAACAAAGGTTTCAAACGCAGCATAGGAATAGAGCGAATTAGGTCTGCAAAAATCGATCAAATTTTCTAAAACGTCTCCACTAATGTCTGAGGACAAAAGCGAAGAGCTTAAGTAAGTAGCATCTCTATAACCGAGAAACATTAACCAGTAATGCAGCAAAGCATACCTCAATTTATGCCGACTGGAAAAGATTTAAGCAGAATTTACATTGTCAGATCAGCGCCTCAAATTAAATGAGGTTTATCTATCATCTGGCCAAGTTTAATAATGCCAGAATGAACTATTTATTGAGCTACGATTTGATCGCCTTCAAGGGCAACCTCATAGGTATTTAAGGGTTGAGTCGCAGGTCCTTGGGCAAGTGAGCCATCAGCGTTAAATTGAGAGTTGTGGCAAGGGCAAACAAACAGCGTTTGGTCAGACTGCCATTCCACGTTGCAGCCGGAATGAGGGCAGACGGGGTTAACCCCAATCACGCTTTCATCATCGGCAGGATCGCGGATTAATAGCACCGGGCCAATGATCGCTTGCTCGTTTAAGAGTTGCCCTGCTTCATCGAGTTCTGCAACGGTGCCCAGCGCTTCGCCGCCAGCAGCATCTGTATCACCTGTAGCAGTGGTATCTTCACCGGGCGCATCCGCAGCGGGCGGAGAGTCACCGTCACAGGCAGCCAGCACAATGGGAAGAGATGTTGCGAGCGCGCCAATACCGACCCAAGCTGTAAAATCACGTCGATTCATGGGAAATCCTTCTACTCTCTAAACCAGTCAGAATGAATCATAGCTAAAGAGACGGGATTTGCGTCTCTTTAGCTCCACGGATATCTGTTGGAATACCTGCTATCCGCTTTGAAAACGCGAATAGAGGCGTAAAGCCCTTCACGCCTGCAGGAAGACCATTGGCTCTGGATCTGGTAAAGATTTATTCCATCCCCGCAACTGGGGCAAACCCCTGGCGTTGAATATTTTCGGTCACGACGCGGGGTTCAAGGAACTGGAGCAGGTAGTCTGGGCCGCCTGCTTTAGACCCCACCCCTGACATCTTCATCCCGCCAAAGGGTTGGCGGGACACGATGGCACCGGTAATTCCCCTGTTGATGTAGAGGTTGCCGGTGACATACTCCTGCTGGACTCGTTCAATATGAGATGGGGTGCGTGAGAACAATCCGCCAGTTAAACCATAGTTGGTATCGTTAGCGATCGCGATCGCGCTGTCAAAGTCTTGGGCTTTAATGACTGCCAATACCGGGCCAAAAATCTCCTCTTGAGCCAGAGAAGACTGGGGGTCAACATCTTTAAAGACAGTCGGCCCCACATAGAATCCCCCTTCGGGAGCGGGCATTTCTAGGGCTAGGGTAGCGTCTTGTTTACCCCGGGTAATGGCTTGCACAATGCGATCGCGGGCGATCTGATCAATCACTGGCCCCACCTGGGTGCTGGCATCAGCGGCATTCCCCACATTTAAAGACCGGGTCGCTTCTACCAAACGTTCTACAAACGTGTCATAAATCGATTCCAGGACGATCACGCGGGAGCAGGCCGAGCATTTCTGGCCGCTGTAGCCGAAGGCGGAATAGACAATCCCTTGCACGGCCTGATCAAGGTCGGCGCTTTCGTCGATGATGGCACCGTTTTTGCCCCCCATCTCGGCCACCACTCGCTTCAGATGACGCTGACCGGGACGCACTTGGGCGGCTTCGGCGTAGATTTGGCAACCCACCTCCTGTGACCCGGTAAACGTAATCATGTGTACGTCGGGATGTTTCACCAGGTAGGCTCCCACGGTTGAGCCTTTGCTGGGGACAAACTGGAAGACGCCGTTGGGCATGCCCGCCTCAATTAGGATGTCGGCGATCTGGGCCGCAATTACTGAAGCCGTTTCTGCCGGTTTAAATAAGGTGCAGTTGCCCGTTACCAGGGCAGCTACAGTCATCCCCGTGGCGATCGCGCAGGGGAAGTTCCAAGGCGAAATCACCACCACAATGCCTCGGGGGAAGTAGCGCAGGCGATTGGTCTCGCCGGGATAGTCGTAGGCATAACCTTGATCAAGCCGCTCCATCTCGTCGGCATAGTAGCGACAGAAGTCGATGGCTTCAGAGACTTCGGCATCACATTCTTGCAGGGGCTTACCCACTTCGACCATGATCCAGGCCGATAGCTTAGCGCGCCGATCGCTCATCAGATCGGCCGCCCGTCGCAGAATGGCGGCGCGTTCGCTTGCTGGAGTGGCCTGCCATGCGGGGAAAGCGGCTTTGGCCGCAGCGATCGCTTGGTCAGCTTGAGCCTCACTAAT
Source organism: Cyanobacteria bacterium P01_A01_bin.123 (assembly GCA_039815185.1). Lineage (GTDB taxonomy): Bacteria > Cyanobacteriota > Cyanobacteriia > Phormidesmidales > Phormidesmidaceae > JBCBZT01. The sequence goes on from JBCBZT010000043.1 coordinate 49,517, forward strand.
CAACCCAATTTTGCCCACCAGTTCTGAAGATTGGGAAGGGTTGAGCGAGTCTTTCAAAACGTCGGTTGCCACCTTTTCGCCATCAATGATTGGCAAATAGGTCTGACCTAATTGCGCGCGCACCGTTTTCAAAGCAGCAGTAGCCTGGCTCCGATAATCTACCTGTGCGTAGTCGGTGTTGGCGGCGTTGGTAAAGGGCACATCGGCATTGCCCAAATGGGGTGCCAGGTCACCCTGGTCAATGTCAGCAAATTCGGGGGCGGCCAGGAGATCATCTATCGGCCGATCTTCCAAGTTTTGCCGTAGGAAAGAAGAGTTCACCGTGTTTTCGAGCAGGCGACGAATCAGGTAAGACATGCCTGGAATCAAGTCACCGTAAGGGCAGTAGACTCGTACCCGGTAGCCCTTATCGACCATTGCCTTAGCCAGCTTATCGGCCATGCCGTAGAGCACCTGGAGCTCAATCCGGCGTTTGGGGATGTTGAGCCGTTCTGCGATCGCCATGGCATAGGCTTGGGAACGCACATTGTGACTGCCGATGGCTGCGTAGAGGTAGTCATGATTTTCCAACAGCAGTTGGGTCATGCGCTCAAAGTTGGCGTCGGTGGACACCTTTTGGCTGTAGACGGGTTGGGGCCAGTCTTGTTGTATGGCTTTGATCGTTTCTTGATCCCAATACGCCCCTTTGACCAGGCGAATGGTAATCGGCGTACCCCGTTCTTTGGCCCAGGTAATCATGGCTTGGAGGTCGCCGTAACTATCGCGCAAATAGGCTTGTAGGGTGACGCCAATGTCGCTGCGATCGCGAAACTCATCTTCCATCAAAACCGATTTTAGGGTGGCTAGCGTCAGGTCCTTATAGACGTACTGCTCCATATCAAAGTGGATCAACGCTCCCATTGCTTTCGCCCGACGCAGCAGCGTGCGCATGTGGTCGCTCACCCGCGCCTGGGAGCCCTCAGCATCCACTGGGTCAAACTGAGAATAAAACGCGGTCAGCTTTACCGACACCTGCACCTTGGGCAGGGCTTCATCGTCAGCCGTGTCGATGGCGTTAACCGTTGACCATTTTTTAGACGCTTCAGTCAACTCAGCGATCAGGTTCAAATACTTGTCGAGGTAGGCCTGGGCTTCGACCTCCGTGATCACCGCTTCTCCCAAGAGGTCAATGGTGAAGGTCATCCGTTCCTTGCGGAGCCGCTCAATGGTTTTGAGCGCTTGGGGAATGGTCTCACCACAAATGTATTTGAAAGCCAGCGTCTCCACTGCTTTTGAAACAGTCGTAGCGGCAAGCTGCCCCGGCATAGAATTCGGGTCGGTAAAGTTCAGCAGTCCCTTGAGGGCCGATGGCAACTCTACGGATTCATCGCCTAAATATTCTTGCAGGTGGCGGGCAATTTCGGCTTTGCTGCGCAAGGAGGGTAAACAGTCAATGAAGCGAAAGAGCTGCACCCGCAAGCCGGGATTTTCCATGGCAATGCCAAGCAGCTTGTCATCCCAGCGGACTTGATCGCGCATTTGCGCCAGCAGCGATCGCTTTTCTCGCGTTGCCGACAGCAACGCTTTAGCAATTTTTTGGGTATCTGTTTCGTAGTTTGATCGAGACGTTGTTTGGGGAACCTGTACTACCACTGATATTTCTCTCCTAGTCTTGCCCTCGCGATGATTTAAACCGTAGCGAACTCTGACTTAACGCCGGGTTAAACCAAAGGCCATCTAAAGGGTTAGGGTTCGTTGACAGTTCCCATTATCCTCACTGGTTAAGCATTTGGGGCAGTTTGAGGCGGTTTCTTTACCCCCAGAAATGTAACCAGATCATGATTTACTAGCCTGCAAATATCCCTCACGATCCCTGCTGTCAGCGCCCCTGTGCCCTTTGGACATTTTCAAGATCACACACTGTGACCGTCATCTTCTCCAAGGCTTTCAACCCTTTCAAAGAACCTCGAATTAACCACATCGCAGCTAGCGGACGCTTCAGAAAATTCAGCGCCAAAAGAATCGGCTTGATAGACCCATCAGGCCCAATTGCGTTAGAAATTTCGGGTAAATCATGGTGGCAATCGTCGCTAATGACTCGCAGGATAGCGATTTTGCAATAGGGCGATGCTCTCAACAAAGGCACGCTTTCCATGTCTACAACGGCAGCCCCATAGCGATCGCGCAATTGTTGCTTTTCAGCCGCGGTGGTAATTACGCGATCGCACGTTACCCCAGTTCCTAGTGTGATGTTAGTAAGTCGCCGAGCAAGCCAATGGGTAAGGGGGCGATCGCACCCACAAGCCTCTAGTTCGTTAGCTTTCATGCCGTCCCAAACCCCCTCTATCAGCACCCCGTCCCCGATGTCATACTGGGGCGAAAGACTCCCCCCGAGCCCCATGAGCAACACGCCACCAGACTTGAGAATGGCTCGATTTTTAGCCTCGGCTAGGAAGGTTTGCACCGCCTGGGGTCCTGCCGGAATGGGGATAATTTGGGGGCCATTTTTAGTCTGTTTCAGGGCTCGACTCACCGCCCGGTATTCTGCCCCAGTGGGCACTAAGATCACCTGAATCTCAGCATTTTCAGCAGGCATAAACGCTGTCCTGTTTTGGATTTTAGGGTTGCAATTTTAGATTACAAACAGCTTACAGCAAGAGATTTTGAGCTTTATAGCGCTATCAAAAGCTCATTTTGAACGCCGAAAGAACTTTTGCCAACTATCTTCTAGCAGACTATACAGCACCGGCACCACCACCAGACTCAAGAGCGTTGAGGTCAGCAAGCCCCCAATGATCGTCACGGCCATCGGCTGGCGCAGTTCAGCTCCGGCCCCCAACCCCAGGGCAATCGGCACCATCCCCAGCACCGTCGAAGCCGTGGTCATCAAAATGGGCCGTAACCGCACGAGTCCGGTTTTGAGAATCGCGTCGGTGCGCTGCATGCCTGCTCGCCGGAGTTGGTTGGCATAGTCCATTAGCAGCAGTGCATTTTTATCCAGCAGCCCCAACAAAAACAGCAGACCGAGTAAAGAGACGATGCCAAAGTCACTCTGGGTGAACAGTAGCGCCAGCATTGCCCCGACCACCGACAGCGGCAAAGACAGCCCCACCACAGCTGGCTCCAACAACCGTCCAAAGGGAATCATCAACACAGTCAACATGCAGATGATGGCCAACCCCAGCGTTCTACCAAAACTCCCCAATACCTCACCGATGCGAGCGGAATCACCGCCCAGGTCTATGCGGATCTCAGGCGGAATCACCGACTCAGCAATTTCCACCACTTGTTGAGTGGCATCCCCCAAAACTTTGCCCTGGCTCAAATTAGCACTAACGTAGGCCACCCGCTGACCGTTTTGATGGTTGATTTCGACAATCTCATCGAACGTGTTCGCTTCCCCAGAAATACGGACATCGGCAAAACCCGACAGCCCCTCGACTTCATCCTTAACTTCCGTAACTGCCCGCTGGAGTGCTGCCAAATCTTCCCCCAGCAGCGCCACCTGTAACGGTCTTTCACCACCCGTATCCACGAATTGAACATCTTCAACACTGGTAACGACGCCCTCTAAATCGGGCAAATCCTGCCGCAGTTGAGTTTGGACTGCTGCCGTATCGCGACCGCGATCGTCGCTTAGCTTAATGTAAAGGCTGCCCTGATTGGGTTGCCCCCGCCCGCCCACCGTCGTCAAAACGGAAGCCATCTCTGGGAGCTGAACGACAGTCTCTTCCAAAGACTCAGCTTCGGCCAAAGTTTGCTGTAAGATTTGCTCTCTCGGATCAACCGATAATGCTGGCGCAGTGCCAGAACCAGGCGTCTGCGTGGGATCAATTGGGAATTCCGCCGCAACGCTGGGATCTAGGGTTGGAACCTGTTCTGGCATCTGGGGCAGTGCCACCGTGTAGTTGAGATAAAACTCGCCCCGATCGAGCTGGGGAATGAAGCCTTGGGGAATTAGGGGAATGATTGTGATGCCAGCGGCAAAACTCGCGATCGCCAATCCCACAACTATCCAACGATGGTGCAGTGCCCAAAATAGCAATTGACTATAGCCCCGCTCTAATCCCGAAGCAGGGACAGTGTTTTGGGCTGAGGCCAATAGATCCGGCACAGCATAAGTTGCAGATTCAGGGTCAGCCTGGGCCTGCCGTTTGGGCTGCAGCCAATAGGCCGCTAGCACTGGCGAGAGCGTCCGAGCCACCAGTAGCGAAGTCAGCACTGCTGCCGACACCGTCAATCCAAAAGGTTGGAAAAACTGCCCAATAGTCCCCCCCATAAACGCCACCGGCAGAAACACGGCCACAATCGTCAGCGTTGATGCCGACACCGTCAACCCAATCTCCTGCGTAGCCTTCAATGCAGCCTGGCGCGGGCTAGCCCCCAACTCAATGTGACGCGTGATATTCTCAATTTCAACAATGGCATCGTCAACGATAATGCCAATCACAATGGCTAAAGCCAGCAGCGTAATGGTCTCCAGATTGAAGCCATAGATTGCCATGACGATGCAGGTGCCCAGCAGGGACAGCGGAATGGCCAGCGCGGTAATCAACGTGGCTCGCCAACTCCGCAGAAAGCCAAAAATCACCAGCACCGCAATTAAGATTGCCCCCATCAGCGAATCAATCGTGGCCCGAGTTGCCGCTCGAATATAGTCGGCTTGAGTAACCGCCTGAATCAGTTGCACTTCTGGTAAGTCTGCTTGCAGTCGTTGAATGGCGTCCGCTACGCGATCGACCACTTCTAACGTATTGGCATTGCCCTGCTTCACCACTTGCAGCGCCAAAGATTCCTCACCGTTGAAGCGAATCAACGTGGGTGGATTTTGCAGATCAGCCCAAAAAGAATCCTCAGAGTCGGCTGAGACGGTATCGGCTTGAGTGCCTACGCCTAGCAAATCAACCCTTAATACCCCAGAAATTTCCTGCAGCGGTGGCAAAATCTCGGTCTCAGCCAAATCCGCCAGGTTTTCGAGCGTTAACGCTTCACTAACCAGGGCATAGCTCACCGCCGCTGCTTCGTTCAAATTCAGCGGAATCACCTCAGAAGCTGCTGCTGGCGGTAATTCAACCCCAGCAATGGCCTGCTCCACTGCCGCTGTAGAGTCTGCCAGCACCGTACCCACCTTGAATCGGAGGGTGATGACGGTACGACCGGCAGTGGTGGTAGACGTGATCTTGTTGAGCCCGTCTAGCGGTTGGAGCTGCTGCTCTAACGGCATCGTCAGTTGCGATTCACTGTCTAGGGCAGTTGTAATATCTGCGGTTGCATTGACCACCACCACCGGAAACGTGATATCTGGGAAAAGTGCATACTTTAAGGTGCTAAAGGCAAACAATCCGGCGATCGCAATGGCAAGCCAGCAGCAGACAGTCAGCCAGGAATGCTGGATCGCTAACCGAGAGAGATTGAGGCGTTCCCGAATTGAATCAAGGGTAAAGCGGGCCATCTGAGGAGGTGAACATATCAAGTGCTGCTATCCTAGCGTGGGCTACCGATTATGCTTGCCTAGCCAGCCTTATTTGGCTTAAGTTGATACCCGGGGAAAACAGAGCGGGCTGATGCGAATCTTTGTGACCGGCGGCACCGGATTTATCGGGGCGAATGTCATTCGTCGACTGCTCCAGGAAGGCTATGCAGTCCGCGCTTTAGTGCGTCCCACCAGCCCCATGGACAACCTACAAGGCTTAGACATTGAACGAGTCAACGGGGATTTAAACGCTCCTGACCTTTGGCGGCACATGCAAGACTGCCAAGCGCTGTTTCACATTGCAGCCCACTATTCTCTTTGGCAAGCCGACCGAGACCCGCTGTATCGTCATAATGTTTTAGGCACTCGCAACTGTTTGGCAGCTGCAAAGCGCGCCGGGATTGAGCGTACCGTTTATACCAGTTCAGTTGCAGCCATCGGGACTGGCGTAGCCGGAGCATCTGTCAATGAAACCCACCAATCTCCAGTTGAAAAGCTCATTGGCCACTACAAAAAATCAAAATTCTGGGCCGAGCAAGAAGCCATAAAAGCAGCTCAATCCGGGCAGGATGTGGTGATCGTGAATCCCACCAGCCCCATTGGAGCCTGGGATATTAAGCCAACACCCACTGGGGACATCATCTTACGCTTTTTACGGCGGCAAATGCCGTTTTACATGGACACCGGACTTAATTTTGTCGATGTGCAAGATGTGGCCCAGGGGCATCTGTTGGCATTGCAGCGGGGGCAGTCGGGTGAGCGATATATCTTAGGCAATCAAAATATGACGCTTAAAGCCGTGCTCGATCTGCTGGCTCAACTCACTGGATTGACCGCACCCCAGCGATCGATCCCGGCATGGATACCGTTAGCTGCTGCTTGGACAGATGAAACCCTCTTAGCTCCCCTTGGCAAAACCCCGTCAGTTCCGCTGGATGGGGTCCGGATGGCAACGCAAAAGATGTACTTTGATGCCTCCAAGGCGGTGCAAGAGTTAGGACTGCCGCAAACGCCGATATCAGCGGCTTTACAACACGCGATCGCCTGGTTTGAATCCCACGGATACCTCACTTAAGCCGTTCATCCGACTCAATCTGGCCGTAATTAAGCTTGATCACTCGGTCAGCGACCTGGAAGTAGTGGTCATCGTGGCTGATCACAATCACCGCTTTTCCCTGGGCCTTTAATTCGGGCAAATACTGGTGATAAAAAATCTGCTTAAAGCTGGGATCCTGGTCTGCCGCCCATTCATCAAACAGATAAATGGGGCGGTCTTCTAAATAGGCCGTCAGCAGCGCCAACCGTTTCCGCTGACCCTGAGAAAGCTCGGTGGTGGAGAAACGGCCTTCACGAATGCTGACCTTGTGGTCGAGGTGTAGCTTTTCTAAATACTCTTTAGCCCGTGCATCTTGCGCTGTCGATGCCAATCCCAACAGGCGATCAAACAAAAAGAAATCGTCAAACACAGTGGCAAAGTACTGACGATACTGCTGTCGATTGTCGTCGCTGATGGACTGATTATCGAGCCAGATTTCCCCGGATTCGGGGATATAGAGCCCAGTGATCAGCTTAGCCAGGGTCGATTTGCCGCTACCATTACCGCCGATGATAAACACAATTTCCCCGGGGTAAATCGCTAGATCGATAGGCCCTAGGGTAAAGTCACTGTCGTCTTGTTCGTGACGATAGGTGTGGGTAGTAGCTTTGAGGTGAATCTGCTGCCAAGGAGATTTGACGACCGGGGGTAAAGTCGGTTTCTCAGGATTAATCTGGGAGAGGCCCAGCGTTTCGATGCGGTGCAGGGCAATATTGGCCTTACCCAGAAACGGTAGCTTGTTGACAACGCTTTCCATCGGCCCCAGCAAATACGTAAACGTGAGCACATAGCCAAAGCGGGTTTCTGCGGTCAAATTCATCCAGGTCGGCAATAGAAACAGCACGACCCCCACGGCGAAAAAATAAATGCACTTGCCCCAACTGTCGAGTACGGCAAAATAGCTGAGCCCCTTGTTATTAGCCCGACGCAGTTGTTCGGCAGTCACCTGCAAATCCTGATGAATAAAGTCCTGCTGTCTTTGGGCATGAAGTTTTAGCGCTTTAATGCCAGCTACCAGGGCGCGAAAGTGGCTGAATAGGCGATCTTGTTGGTCACGGGCTAGGGCGAGTACCGTTCGCCCCTTCACCAAAAACCAGCGGCAGCTCACCGAAGCGACTCCCGTCAGCAGCAGCACCAGTGCCAACACCTGCCACGACAGCCAGGAAATATAAATCATGCAGCCCAGCAAAATAGCCAAGTTAACCACCAGTATTGGCACCACCGAAACCGCCGTAGAAATGGCCTGGATATCTTCCGTCAACAAGGCCAAGAGTCTAGGAAATCCGATGCTTTCGAGTTGACGCAAATCGGTGGCCAAAATTTGACGGCTAAGACGCAATTGCAGCGTAAACACAGCCGTTTGGGAAAAACGCACCAGCACAATCCTCGAGATTAAGCTAGTCACCAGGGCCAGCAACCCTAGCCCCACAAATGCCCCTGCGATCAAAGGCGTCACGAAGGTCGAATTCGCCGCTGTGCGAGTGATAATCACCAGCAATCCAGCGCTGAAGCCGCCGCTCAGGAAGCCGGTGATCAGCGCGATCGCGATCGCTCGCCAAGACGATCGCAGAATAAAGGTAATCAGCGTCATAATTGAGTCGGCTTTTATCTAGGGCGAAAACCCGCAGGCTTCAAACATATCAGACAGTTCTGCATAGATATCTTGTTTCGACAAGCCAAATTCCTCTAGGGAGTAGCGATGAGCACTTTGGTATTGTTTTGTCTGCACGACGGTTTTTGCCAAAGTCTGGGCATAGGTTTCAGTCATCGTCAGGCCAAGGGTTGCATAAATCCGCTCAATCGTACCCTTGGGATCATCAATTAAATCTTCGTATCGGACTTCTATGGCTTGGTTGGCGGGTAGATTTTCTCTAAATTCCCAATAGCGACGGAAATAATTGCAATAGACTCGGGCCACTGCACGGCTGGAGTCATGATTTCGCTTGGTTTGGGGCACGAAATGATGCCAGGCAGCCCGGTTCATACTCAAAAAAGAGGGAATGGCATCGTAGGTATGCCGCACCAGGTGAATGACACGCAGGTCTGGCAACAGCTCCCGAGTCGCTTGCAAACGGCCAGCCATCGTGGTGTTTTTGGTTAGCAAAGTTTTGTCAATGCCCTCAGCGTAGAGATGGCGTTGCAAACAATCTTGGTAGTAGGCCATTAACCGCTGCCGCACTTTGCGCGGCAGGCGATCCACAAAGCTAGCTGACTCCAGCGCCTCTGGAAACGGAAATAGCAAAAACATAACTGGGCTCAGGGCCGCGTAGACAAACAGCTGTTCATCTTCTTCAGCCTGCCCTAACTGGGTATTATGGATGCCCTGCCAACCCCTAAAGCCCGTGCGATCCAGCCAACTGACTAACCGACCGAGCGGGTAGCCCAGATACCTATCTAATCGCTGTAACCCAACAATCATTTTGTAAAAGACAACAGCTGGGAAAATGGTTTGATAGAGCTTCGTGGATGTGAACTGCTGATCTAGCGCCATTAAGCGGTGGAGGTAGGTCGTGCCACTACGTGGATTCCCGAGGATATAAATCGGGGCTTTGATGCGAACCTGCCGGAACCGCGGGTATATCAGCCAGTCGCACCAGCGCATCACCTGAACAACGGTGCGCAGCACAAAAAACAAGGTCAGCAAAACAACGACAAACCCAGCATGTACCGGGTGAAAGTGCCGCCAACTGAACGTTGCCTTAACTGCACTGCATAAAGAGCGGACATTAAAGTACATGGCGATCTGATCGCTTCCCCCGATTTGCTTGCCCTGATTTTGACTGGGGTGGGCATGACAGTTGCCATGCCCTAGGGCGTGGCATCAATATAAACGTGAAAAGCTTTACGGCTGAGCCTTGCCACGCCCGACCAACTAAACGAGCTAGGGCTGTAACCGTTGTCCTAAGAGCAATAGACAATCTAATTGATGACAGCCCCTAGAGCTTTGAGGATCCTAGCTAGCAATTTTGCTCAGTTGACCCACAATCGCCAGCACATCGCTGCGGCTAAGCTTCTCTCTCCCCTGAGCTAACGCATCAAGGGTCCCGTGGGCTAACGCCAGTGGAATTCTACAAAACGTTAGCGCTGGCCCTTTAGGCAAAGCAGCAGTGTAGGCATCGGCAAGGGACAAATTGCGCCGGGCGTAGCGCTGCATATCCTTAGCCGTCCAGCCATCGGGGAAAAAGTCGACCCCCCGCGTTAAGTCTTCGGCATGGTTACGCAGGATATTAACCGATTGCAGACCTCGACCAAACCCAATCGCTTCCATGCGGCTAGTCTGGATACCGTCATACCAGGCCCAAAGGTCAGACAGCATCAAACCCACAGCTCCGGCAACGCTAAACGTGTAGCGATTGAGGTCGGCTTCGGTTTGAATCAGCCAATTGCACTCAGCCCAATACGCCATCCGGTCTGCCATCGCGGCTGTGGCATCCCAGACGCGGGGTGCAATGCTATCTGGGGCGAGCAGTGCCCATTCTCCGATCCGCAGGGTTACTTCTTCCAGCTGATCTTCAAAGCCACTCAACCCTTCGACAAAGTCCTTTACTTTAGAAGATTCGGTTCCTGCCTGCAGATTTAGGCTAATCTGCCTCAGCAGCTTTGCTTTCACAGCAGGCTCCAGGGTGGAGTGATCCTCAATTTGATCGATAGCTCGCATACACAGGTAGGCGGATGCGACAGCCTCCTGCAGCTTTGGGGGTAATAGGCTGATCGGAATGTAAAAAGTGCGACTGGTTGCTTTTAGCAGATCTAACGCCGGACTGACAGAAAGCATTCGTTCATCTCCTCAAATAGACAGGGCTGCAGACTATTCTGCTAGGCTTTTATCCGTTCAAAATTAGCATTGGGTTAATTAATGCTGGGTGGATTTACCCAGCCTCATCAAAGGTCACTTGAGCTGGCAAGAATGTATCGGATTTACTTGTTTTTTTGTATCCTCTACTGAGATTTGATCCAACTCAAATGATTTAATCTTGATCCAAATCAAGCTGCAAAATGGCTGACACCAGTATGACAACCGTACAACGCATTGTGCGGTTGCGAGCCGCACTGCTTGTCCAGCAAAGCGATTTAGAGATCTTAAGTATGTAAGCAATGTGGCCAAAGCCATAACTGCCAAGACAGCTATATCATGATATTCGGGTTGTAACTGTGATGTTCTTGAGAATGCATTAGGCTGGTTTAGTACTGGTTGGATTAAACCTTAGCTACATCCGCATCCATCGTTTTTCCTCAGGCTAAAATTTCTTCTTTGGAGACGCTGCGCGAACAAGTTTTCAAATCGGATGTGGTTTAATTACCTGAATCATCGGGCTTAGATCAGCACACACTAAGATGAAGCAGGGCAAGTATTCTGTAGACCCGTAGGAGCCAGCCAAAAAGGAGTTAAAAACGAATGGGAATTCATCTACAGCAGGCACTTTCAGTAGGACAGTACCTCGTCACCCAGCGGCTCAAAGGTCGCAAGCGGTATCCCCTGGTACTGATGCTGGAGCCTCTGTTTCGTTGCAACCTGGCTTGTCCGGGCTGTGGCAAGATTCAACATCCTAAAGAAATTCTAAAACAGCACCTCTCTCCTGAAGCGTGCTTTGCCGCCGTTGAAGAGTGCGGTGCTCCGGTCGTCTCCATCCCAGGGGGAGAACCGCTGATGCACCCCCAAATCGACGAGATTGTGCAGGGCTTAGTCGATCGCAAAAAGTTTGTTTATCTCTGCACCAACGGGTTACTGCTGGAGAAAAGTCTGGATAAGTTCACGCCCTCTCCCTATCTCAGTTTCAGCGTGCACTTGGATGGCATGCAGGCGTTGCACGACGAGTGCGTCGATCGTAAGGGCGTGTTTGATATTGCCATCAGTGCAATGCGCGCTGCTAAAGCCAGGGGATTCCGCGTAACCACTAACACAACGGTCTTTGAAGGCACCGACCCCAAGGAAATTCAAAACCTATTCGACTATCTGACGACCCTGGGCGTAGATGGCATGATGGTGTCTCCGGGCTATAGCTATGAATGGGCTCCCGATCAAGATCACTTTCTGCAACGGGAGCAGACCAAGGCTCTATTTCGCGAAATCTTAGCGCCGTTTCAGGCAGGACAGAAGGCTTGGTCGTTTAATCACAATCCACTCTTCCTGGACTTTCTCACTGGCCAAAAAGACTATGACTGCACGCCCTGGGGTAGCCCTAGCTACAGCGTTCTGGGCTGGCAGAAACCTTGCTATTTGTTGAATGAGGGGCATTACAACACCTTCCAGGAACTGCTCGACAATACCGACTGGGATCAGTACGGCACGAAAAGCGGCAATCCTAAATGTGCGGACTGCATGGTTCACTGCGGTTATGAGCCAACAGCAGCAGTGGATGCGATGCAGCCTCAAAATATGATGCGATCGCTCAGCGGTGTCTTTGGCGGGGCTCGGTAGTCGTCGGCCAGTTCACCAGCCCAACGCCTGACCATCGCTACGGGGGTCGCAGCCACCTTGCAGATCCCCCGTATCAGGGTCAATGCGGATCATGTGGGCATGGCCCATCTGTTCTGACCAATCGGGGGCAACGTTAACTGCATGTCCCCGTTCTGATAAGGTCGCACGGACAGTTGGGTTAATTCTGCCTTCCAGGGTAAGGCCGCTGCTGTCTTCGCCCCAGGTACGCCCCCAAAGCCACCGAGGTAAGTCGATAGCCGTTTGTGGATCAAAGCCAAAATCTAATACGCGGGTCAGCATCGCCAGTTGGGTTTGGGGTTGCCCTTCGCCACCCATGGTGCCAAAGACTAAATAGGGATGTCCTTGGGGGTATAGCGCTAACGCTGGAATCAGGGTGTGAAAAGTGCGCTTTCCGGGAGCAAGACTGTTGATGTGATTGGGGTCAAGGGATAAAAACGAGCCCCGATTTTGCATCACCATGCCGGTACCCGGGGGCACCACCCCAGATCCAAAGTCAAAATATAGGCTTTGGATCATCGATACGGCGTTGCCCTCAGCGTCTACGACGGCTGAATAGGTGGTGTCGCCACCGATGAATCCGGGTTGATAGGGTTGGGCTTGGCTGGGGTTAATGCGGTGTCGTCTGCGATCGCTGTAGGGCTTAGAAATCAGCGTGTCTAACGGGATATCGATAAAGTCAGGATCACTCACCCAGCGATCGCGATCGGCAAAAGCTAGCTTGGTCGCCTCTACCATCAGGTGGTAATAATCAGCAGTGCCATGGCCAAGCTGATTCAAATCGTAGGGTTCGATCAAATTCAGCATTTGCAACACGGCCATCCCCTGAGTATTGGGCGGCATTTCACAAATGGTATAGCCCCGATAGGGGGTCGTAATCGGTAAAACCCAATCAGAGCGATGGGCGGCAAAGTCCGCTTCAGTCAGCAGGCCCCCCATGTTGCCCAGCCCATTCACAATGGTTTGGGCCAGAGTACCCGTATAAAAGCTGTCTCGCCCCTCCCTCGCTAGGATCGTCAACGTGTGGGCTAAATCTGGGTTGGTGATCGTGGTTCCCGCTTGCGGGACTGCATTACCGGGTAAGAAGGTTTGTTGAGAACTGGGATACAGGCTCAGAAATTTTCGATCCCGATGAGTCCAGCGAGTTTGAGAGGCGGAAACAGGATACCCCTGTGCTGCCAGTTGAATCGCAGGTGCTAACAAGTCTTCCCAGGGCAACCAGCCAAAACGCTGATGGGCTTGAGCCCAGGCGTCAACGGTACCCGGTACGGTTAGGGCTGCCAGTGGGCCTCGCTGGGGGATTTTTGCGTGGCCTTGCTGCCGATAAAAGTCGGGGGTCGCAGCCTGGGCAGTCCGCCCCGAGCCGTTGAGCCCGTGGGCTTGGTTTGTGGCACTGTCATAAATCAGCCAGAAAGAATCCCCCCCGATGCCGGTCATATGGGGGTAAACCACGGATAGAGCAGCATTAACTGCGATCGCGCTATCAACCGCACTACCCCCTTGTTGCAGAATGGACAGCCCAACCTCACTTGCCAGGTGATGGGGGCATACAACCATTCCCTGACGACCTAGAACTACAGGACGGGTTGGATACTCGCTTCTTATCATGGCAATAGTCTATAGGTTAGAAGATTGAGTGAAGTGAATAGCTTAGCTAGACCGGAAATATGGAATACGCGAAGGCAGGTTCTGGGGCGACGGATTAATGAAAAAATTGAGCGGATTGGCACTGGGTATGGTTTTTGCGGGGATGCCGTTGACGGCGAGTGCGGCATTAGATCTCTCTGAGTTTTCCGAAGCACCCAAAGATCTGAACTCCCTAGCAAAGATGCCTATGCAGCAGACGAGTACACCCAGGTCATTACCGTTAAGACAAGATGGGATTGTATCAGAACTCAGATCGCCGGAACTGTTTTTGATGGAACCAGCGGTGATGGCTCCATCTCAATCGAAATCGCAGACGTTGGCTCAGGCGGATGAACGTCAGGCTGAGGCCGATCGCCTGTTTCAGCAGGGGATTCAGCAACATCAAACCAGTCAGTTCCAGGCTGCGCTTGAGTCTTGGCAGCAGGCTTTAGCGATTTATCGAGCAATTGGGAATCGCCAAGGAGAGGCCATTTCACTCGGTGGCCTAGGCCTTGCCTACGATTCCCTGAGCGACTATCCACGCGCCATCGACTTTCATCAGCAATCGCTAGAAATTGCTCGCCAAATCGGCGATCGCCGAGGGGAAGCTGCCTCCCTCGGTAACCTGGGCAATGCCTACTATTCTCTGGGCGAGTATCAACGCGCCATTGACTTCCATCAGCAATCGTTAGAAATCGCGCGACAAATCGGTGATCGACAGGGGGAAGCTAATTCACTCGGTAACTTAGGCATTGTCTACTATTTTCTGGGCAACTATCCCCACGCCATTGACTTTTATCAGCAATCGTTAGAAATCGCGCGACAAATCGGTGATCGACAGGGGGAAGCTAATTCCCTTGGTAACTTAGGCAATGCCTACTATTCTCTGGGCGAGTATCAACGCGCCATTGACTTCCATCAGCAATCGTTAGAAATTGACCAACAAATCGGCGATCGTCAAGGGGAAGCCGCTTCCCTTAGTGGACTAGGCATTGCCTACCATTCACTGGGCGAGTATCCGCGTGCCATTGACTTCCACCAGCAACATTTAGAGATTGCACAACAAATCGGCGATCGCCAAGGGGAAGCCAATTCGCTCAATAACCTGGGCCTTGTCTACCATTTTCTGGGCGAGTATCCGCGCGCCATTGACTTCCATCAGCAATCGTTAGAAATTGATCGACAAATCGGCGATCGCCAAGGGGAAGCTGCCTCCCTCGGTAACTTAGGCAATGCCTACTATTCTCTGGACGACTATCCGCGCGCCATTGACTTCCATCAGCAATCGTTAGAAATTGACCAACAAATCGGCGATCGCCAAGGGGAAGCTAATTCACTCGGTAACTTGGGCAATGCCTACTATTCTCTGGAGGACTATCCACGCGCCATTGACTTCCATCAGCAATCTCTAGATATCAAACGACAAATCGGCGATCGCCGGGGGGAAGCCGATTCCCTCAACAACTTGGGTCTAGCCCTCCTCAACACCAATCAGTTTGCCACCGCAGAAACCACCCTCACCCAATCCATCGAAGTCTATGAATCCCTGCGGGCAGAACTCCCCGATGCCCAACTCATCTCCATCGCCGATACCCAAGCATCTGCCTACGCCAACCTAGAACGCACCCTGGTTGCCCAAGACAAACACCCGCAAGCCCTCACCATTACCGAACGCGGTCGCGCCCAAGCTTTCGCCCTGCAACTCGCCCTCCGCCAAGATGATACAGCTAATGATTCTGCTGTCACTTATCCCTCAATCGCCGACATCCAACGCATCGCCCGCGACCAAAACGCCACCCTCGTGACCTACTCCTTGATCTTTGATCAGGCACTCTATATCTGGGTTGTTTCACCGACAGGCGACGTCCAGTTTCGATCTATTGAGTTCAACGAAAGCGAGACCCCCATCAATCCAATCGCCACCATCGATGGCCCCGTCTATCGTGGCGACTCAACCCCCTCAGAACTCGACACCCTCGTGGCAGACTCGCGCTCAGGCATCGCGGTAGTCGGCGGCGGCATTCCTGATGAACAGCTCAAAGACCTGCATCAAATTTTGATCGATCCGATCGCAGACCTACTTCCCGCTGATTCTGAAGCCAACGTTGTTTTTGTACCCCAGGGCAGCTTGTTTCTCGTTCCCTTTGCAGCATTGCAAGATGCTGACGGCACCTA
>JBCBZT010000065.1:0-34634 GCA_039815185.1 Cyanobacteria bacterium P01_A01_bin.123
CGTTGACGCTGTAGCGGTAGATGTCACCGCAGAAATCCCCCAACAAAAATCCTTGCCCGATCGCCAAGGCATTGGCGGCGTTAAGAATATTGTGGCCATCTCCAGTGGCAAAGGCGGAGTCGGCAAGAGCACTGTTGCGGTCAATTTGGCCGTGGCTTTAGCCCAGGCAGGGGCCAGCGTGGGGTTGATTGATGCTGATATCTACGGGCCCAATGCACCGTTGATGTTGGGTCTGTCAGGGGCTGGCGTGATGGTACGTCAGGGTGAGCAAGGCGAGGTGCTCGAACCAGCCTTTAACCATGGCATCAAGCTGGTGTCGATGGATTTTTTGATTGATCGCGACCAACCCGTTATTTGGCGCGGCCCCATGCTCAATGGGGTCATTCGCCAATTCTTGTATCAAGTGCAGTGGGGCGAGTTGGATTATCTGGTGGTCGATTTACCGCCCGGAACCGGTGATGCCCAGTTGACCCTAGCCCAGGCCGTGCCAATGGCGGGGGCTGTGATTGTGACGACGCCCCAGTCTGTGGCATTGGCGGACGCTCGGCGGGGTTTGAAGATGTTCCAGCAATTACAGGTGCCCGTCATTGGCATTGTGGAGAACATGAGCTACTTTATTCCCCCAGACATGCCCGATAAACGCTACGACATTTTTGGTTCCGGGGGAGGCCAAAAAACCGCAGAAGAACTCGACATTCCTTTGTTGGGCTGTGTCCCCCTAGAAATACCAGTACGTGACGGGGGCGATCGCGGGGTGCCGATCGTGGTCAATCAGCCAGATTCGGATTCAGCTAAAGCCTTGGCTGCGATCGCCCAACAAGTTGCCGCTAAGATCTCTGTTGCTGCTTTGAGTTAATATGCCCCAACGATCGATTGCTCAACATCCCTGGTCAAAGTGGTTTAAGGCCTGGCAGGGTCTTGACTGGCTATTGATTTTCTTGCCTGTGGTGATGACCATTTTTGCCAGTATCGTCATTCTCAGCACGCAAATTAACCTAGAGCAAACGGCTTTTGGCTGGAATCATCTGATTATGGGAAGCCTGAGCCTGGTGCTTACCCTGCTGATTGCCCGCAGCCGTTACGAAAACCTGATTCGCTGGCAGTGGATTGTCTATGCGGCAACCAATCTGTCACTGCTGGCTGTAATTTTTGTGGGTACAGTCGGGTCTGGGGCGCAGCGGTGGATCACTATCGGCGGGTTTAACGTCCAGCCTTCTGAATTTGCCAAGTTGGGGTTGATTATTACCTTGGCTGGTGTGTTACGGGGGCGTGAGGCTTCCACTATTTTGGGGTTAGTCAAAGCGTTGGCCATTACTGCTGTGCCTTGGTCACTGGTATTTCTCCAGCCAGATTTAGGCACATCCTTGGTGTTTGGTGCGATTACCCTAGGCATGCTCTATTGGGGCAATGCCAATCCAGGGTGGCTCATCCTGCTGATTTCTCCCTTGGTCTCAGCCATTGTGTTTCATTTTAGCTTGCCAATTTGGCTGGGGTGGGTAGCCTTGATGGGCGTGATTGGCTGGTTTACCCTGCCTCGGCCACTGTTGAGTAGCATTGCGGCAATCGTGATGAACTTGATTTCAGCCAAGCTCGGGGAAGTCCTGTGGGGAGTCCTTAAGGATTATCAGAAGGATCGGTTAATCCTGTTTTTAGATCCTGATAAAGATCCATTAGGCGGCGGTTACCACCTGATTCAGTCTCGCATTGCTATTGGGGCTGGACGATTATGGGGTCGAGGACTCCACGAGGGGACTCAAACTCAACTCAACTTTATTCCAGAACAGCATACCGATTTTATTTTTTCTGCTGTGGGCGAAGAGTGGGGGTTCATCGGCGCGATCGCGCTGCTTTTGGTATTCTGGCTGATTTTTCTGAGATTAGTGATCATTGCCCAGAACGCTAAAGATAACTTTGGTTCGCTGTTGGCAATTGGTGTGCTGTCAATGCTGGTGTTTCAAGTCTGTGTCAATTTGGCTATGACGATTGGTCTGGCTCCCGTCACAGGCATTCCGCTACCGTGGATGAGCTACGGTCGTTCTGCGTTGCTGACTAATTTTCTTGCCTTAGGACTGGTGGAATCGGTTGCCAATCACCGTCATCGATTAAAATTCACGGACTATTAAATTTGGTTCGTGAGTCTCTAAAAACACAGTAAACAAATGAGTAAGCGCTTTAAAGCCTTTACTCGTTTGTTTACTGGTAGAGGCTACATATTTTGAACTGGGCCGCACCTATATGTTTCCCTACTAAATCCCTTAAAGGCTGTTTGAGAAGTCCCAAATGCCCTGCATTTGCCCCAAATCCCCCAATTCTGGGGGATTTTGAACTTCAAAATCTTCTAAAACTAGAGGGCAGGGGGCGTCTCAGGTAACCCTTGATATTATTTTTAAAGCGACCTCTTAAGCCCATGCCACCTTGAAAATTTGGCATCGGGGATTGAGACATCAAAGATATGCTTTAATGCCCCGAAAGGTTAAGCTCCACAAAAATAATTATTCTCTAGGTGGTCTCAACCCCTGGCCTGTTGGGTTACCGGGCTCAAGTAAATAACGCCCACTGGGGCGGTTGCGAGAAGAGGGGCGGGGGCGGCGTACTCGCTCATCATTGCGTCCCCCTCGACCGGAATAAGGCGAGTCAGCGTCACGATCTCGTCGAACCGGACGATCATCTTCTGGATACCGCTCTGAATAATCATCGCGATAGTAAGCATCCCGCGACATTTCCAAATTGTCGCGGCTACCTAGCCTTGGACGCTCTTGCGGCAAGCGAGGATCCGAATCATAGTCTCCTCGATCCAATTCAGCCCGGAGGTTGGTGCGCGTTTCCGAACGATAGGCTGAACGGCTACTTGGGCGTGACCGATAGCGATCGCGTTCCACAGGTTCGTCATAACCGCCTGCTTGGGCTACACGTGCGTCCCGAGGTGTTCTGGAGCGAATATTTTGCACCATCAGCGTAATTACCATGCCAACCATGATGATTTGCTGAAATGCTGGTACAAGCTCCATTGTCAGGTGCGCTAACAGGAAAATCCCTGAAATCAGACCTAGAACCGCATAGATTTTATCGGAATCACGCTCATAACCGGGCTTGATCTTGTCTAAAAAGAACAAAGAGATCGCACCAATGATGAGAATGATCCCGAGCATTAAAGGAACAGGGGTTCCAAAGTTCACAGTGAATTCCTCTCAGAAGGGCGATCTACCCGAACGCCGCAGGTTGTCAGAGTCAGTAAAGCGACGACTCATTCAGAGTCTGGCTTAGAAGCGTCGATCAGACCAAACAGATCATTAAGCTGTTCAGCTAAAGCACTATCAGATTACCTAAGCAGGACATCCTGCCAATGTTGAAGTACTGTGATTCAGTCGCCACGCCCATTCTAACCAGCCTGAATAAATTTGTCCTTGGCAGATTTTAGGGGCTATAGGCAATTCGAGAGCACGCTAGGACTACGCACTCTCGAACTGTGTTCTTGTCTCTAAGAGCCTAGGAGCGTTGGATTTTGTCGCTTTGGCTAATGAAGACGAGAGCCACAGTCACTGGAATCACGATGATTACAGCACCCGCAACTAGGCTCAGCAGGAAATTAGTTAAAGATGGTGTCATGGAAAATGTCCTCTAAATCAGACTATGTTAATTATCTTATCGGTTTCAGGCGCCTTAGATAAACCATCATAAAGCGCCAAGTTACTTTCTGGCTGACGTCAGTACAAAGAGTCCGATAATATGAGCAGAGGCGATTTTACAAAGCTTTAAACAAACGTTCAAATTCTCTCCCCTTCTAAAACATGACGTTTTCCCTTCCCGAGATCACAAGCTTGATCACTGCCATCGTCTTGGGCTTAATGATCTTGCTGTTCATTTTCCGAATTGTCTTGACCTGGTATCCCCAAATTGACCTCAACGCCTTCCCTTACAGCTTGGTGGCTTGGCCAACGGAACCCTTCTTGATCCCGATGCGTAAATTGGTTCCGCCCATTGGAGGTGTCGATATTTCACCGATCATCTGGGTCGGTATCATTAGCTTAATTCGAGAAATCCTAGTGGGGCAGCAAGGCCTAATGAAAATGTTTTAGGTTTGCATCATCTGATTAACGAAATTGGTATAGATCTCACCATCAAGAAACTCAGCCCGTTCCAAAACGCGTTGATGAAACCCAATAGTTGTGGGCAAGCCGGTAATTGCGCATTCTCGGAGAGCCCGTTTCATCCGTCGGATGGCGGTCGTGCGATCGGGACCCCATACGATTAACTTGCCGACTAGAGAGTCATAATAAGGCGGGATTTCATAGTCAGTGTAGACGTGGGAATCCATCCGCACCCCCATACCTCCAGGGGCTAGGTAACCGCTGATCCGGCCTGGATTCGGTCGGAAGTTATGATCGGGGTCTTCAGCGTTGATCCGGCACTCGATGGCGTGGCCCCGAATTTGGATGTCATCCTGGTTAAATGAAAGCTTCTCTCCCTGGGCAATGCGAATTTGTTCCGCGATCAAATCAATGCCTGTGACCATCTCAGTCACGGGATGCTCCACCTGAATCCGGGTGTTCATTTCCATAAAGTAGAAACTCCCGGACTGGTCAAGCAAAAACTCAACTGTCCCAGCCCCTACATAATTGATAGACTGGGCTGCCCGGATAGCAGCTTCTCCCATTTTCTGGCGCAGATCTTCTGACAGGGCTGGGCTAGGGGATTCTTCAAGCAGTTTTTGGTGACGACGCTGAATTGAGCAGTCCCGCTCACCCAAGTGCACAACGTGGCCATGGCTATCGGCCAAGATTTGAAATTCGACATGGCGAGGGCGTTCGATGAATTTTTCCATATATACCCCTGGGTCACCAAAGGCGGCTTCAGCTTCGCCTTGGGCAGCCATGAACAGTTTTCGCAGTTCGTCGGCCTGGCGGACTAAGCGCATGCCCCTGCCGCCCCCCCCGGCAGTGGCTTTAATCATGACCGGTAGTCCGATTTGATTGGCGATCGCGATCGCTTCGGTGTCATCTTTCAACAACCCGTCACTACCCGGAACGGTCGGTACCCCGACCTGCTGCATCGTTTCTTTGGCCGTGGATTTGTCCCCCATGGCGCGGATAACTTTTGGGGTGGGGCCGATAAATGCTATTTGATGATCGGCACAAATCTCGGCAAACCGGGCATTTTCGGCTAAGAAACCATACCCTGGATGAATCGCTGTGGCGTTGCGAGTCAGGGCTGCGGCAATGATATTGGGAATGTTGAGATAGCTTTTGCTGCTGGGGGCTTCACCGATACAAACCGCTTCGTCAGCAAGCTGGACATGAAGGGCTTGGTGATCGACTGTGGAATGGACTGCGACGGTGGAGATGCCGATTTCTTCACAGGTTCGAAGAATTCGAAGCGCAATTTCTCCACGGTTTGCAATCAAAATTTTCGAAAAGCGCATCTGCCAGCTCGATGTGAAATGAATAGGGCTATGGAGTACAGGCTGTGATAAGCCCAGACCCATTTCCCGTGGCGGCTTAACAAAGAACGCGACCAGCTAGGCTTGGGTCAACCCGATAGTGGTACGAGTTGACCGTTCGGCGCAAGCGATCGCCACGCACCTGCAACGATTGATATGACTCAACGGTAGCTAATCCTATCATGTGGCAGACTGATCAGAACATGGCGCTAATGTGATCCAGAAAACATGAGTAGGCAGGATAGTTGGTGATAAATCGTGTTGGGTCATGACCGATGGGTTGGAACTGTGACACTTTGAGGGGGTGGCACCCTAGATAGCCGACACCAAAGACAACCAAGTCGCTTTGGTGATGCTTAAGTTCCCATGCTGATTTAGTGAGCGGCATAGCGCTGTGCCATTGTGCTTGAACAACTTCCAACATGGTGAAAGAGCATGAGTTTTGTCGGAGATTGATTCGATCAGGACTTTCTCGTTGTCTAAGTTGTAAATCATAGGACGGTCACCATGGGTAGTAGAGGGGTCGGCAATTTTTTGAGCTTTTCATTGGGAATTGTATTCCTGCTGCTGTTTATCTTCGGCATTTTGCAATGGTTGCATGTGCCTTCGGGTAGTTTTCTCGACTGGTTGATTGGTATCGCCAGCTTTTGGTGGTTGCTGGTGATTGTGACCGTGCCATGGAACATTTACTTTGACGCTAAGGGGGTGTTGGCAGAGGCGGCTGACTCTCGCCGTAAAGCGATCGCAGTGGATGATCAGCAGTTGGCTTATGTGCAGGTGGTGGCGCAGCGATCGCTTCTAGCCGCGATCGCCCTCCATGTCCTCTCCACAATTGGGCTTTATGGCCTAGCGGCGACTGGAATCAGTGCCATTGGTTACATCAGTTCTATTGCCGCGTTGCTGTTAACGGGCTTACGGCCTGCGATCTCGTTTTATCAGTACCTAGCTTTACGCCTGCGAGACATTCAACGCACGATCAAATATCCCCGTGAAGATGTGGTGGAACTTCGACAGCGGGTTGAGGCATTGGAAAGGTTGACTCAACAAGTTCAGCACCATCTCAACCTAGACGAGCACCACGACGATAGCTGGGCAACTCAGCAAAAAAAGGTTCTAGAACATCTACAATCCGACTTGGATAAATTAGCGCTGGAACACAAAACGCTAAAGGTAGATAATCAGGCCGAGCACGGCCAGCTGATCAAAGAAGCCCGCAATGCGATCGCACAGTTGAACGAAGACAGCCAGTTTTTAGAACACGCTCGGGAGATTATCCGCTTCTTTAAGTCTTCGTAGAAGGTAATCCTGGCGATCGAAAAGAATCCTGATGCCACCAGAAATCACCTTCAACGTTTTCTCGTCTATGGGAGGTGCTACCCAATCAAAGGAATCGTTCAATCATGTCAGCACTTCCGAACCATGACTCGTTACCTGAGTGAAGTGGAATGGGCCTGCCACCGAACCCCAAACCCGTTCATCGGTTTTTGGATCGCGACCGCGATCCCAACTGATTAGGGTTTCAGGGCTGACTTCAAAGGTGCTGTCCAGGTAGGTTTGTTGGTCGTTACGGGTGACCATACAGGCTTTGCCCGGTTCGATGACGGCCTTAAAAGCTGTCCCTGTCCATTCCACAATAAAATTGCAACCCGGCATTTTTTCAACTTGGTCAGGGGTCAAATCGGCAAGTCGTTCTAGATCGCGAGATGCACCGTAGAATTTTTCCGCGTCTTTGAGCGTATAGTTCTCGATCTCGATATGGTTGTCCACCCGCATCAAATTCAATACCCGGACTCGGTAGGGCTGACTCAAACTAAAGTCATAGGCCTGTTCTAGATAGAGGCTGATGCCAGAAAGAAAGTCTGCCGGTAATGGGCGCATGCAAACGCGGATATTGGCGTAAAGCGGAGGATTGGCATAGGCTTGCTCCCGGTTGCTAAAATCAGCCGCCATCCAGCGGGCCAGGGTTAACACATCGGTGGAATGACTCATGGCGTTCAATAGCAAATCAACAGTTTAAACACTCGACTGGCATCGCCAATCCGGTCTACAACGTTAGGGGGATAGTGGGCAGTTCGCGACCATCGGCTTCATCATCTAATTGGGACGCTTCATTCGCTTCAGGATTTGAGGGCGCTTCAGGATTTGAGGGCGCTTCAGGATTTGAGGGACTAGATGCCGCCTCCCCTTCTAAAATTTCAGGTTCAGTCGGGTTAATTGTGGTTTCTCCTTCTGTAATCGCTTCAGGGACAACACTAGGTTCTGACAGCTCGGTAGCTTCAGGCATCTCGGGCAGATCCAGCTCTGTCGGCTGGGTAACGGCTTCTGGTCCTACAGGATTTTGAGGTGCGGTTTTAGGTTCAGAACCTTGGGGATCGAGCGATCGCTGAAATCGATTGCGAAAATTACTGAACCGATTAAACATACCTGCTTCTGGACCATTTTCTGGGGACGTTGGGGGTTGCGCTGTTGGAGGCACGATTTCGGGTATGGCAGGGATGCCGGGAGCATCTTCTTGCAATTCCACTGCTGCGGTTGGGTCATTCGACGACATCGATTCAGGCAATGCTTCCTCAAGCCTGTCAGCAGCGGTTGGTAAATCGTCCATGCTTGTTGGCTTATCTTTAAGCTCAGCACCCGTCTGGTCTTGAAGCGACTCAGTATTAGTAGAGGCCGGTAGTTCTAATTGCTCCGACGGTGGGGGGCCACTTTCGGGCAGTTCCTCGTCCAACTCATCTATTGATTGAGTTGGCGCTACTAATTCAGGTAATTTAGGCTCAGGGGCAGTTTCTGATGGAGGCATGACTCCCTTTTCGACGTCATCTTCTGCCTCAATCTGCTCATTATTTTCTGCGTCTGAACTCGGGGACGTTTCTAAGGTTCCAATGGGTTCTGGTTCAGCGTCCAGAATTACGGGCATGTCATTAGCTACACCACTGGATTCCGCCGATTCATCATCAGGACTCGCGTCAACTTCAGGCAGTTGTTCCTCGGAGCCCAAGACTTCTGCTGGGATTTCAGCCCCTTCAGCGGCTTCGGGTTCAGGTTTGGCTACTTCGGGTTTGGCTACTTCGGGTTCGGCAGGCAGTTCTGGTTCAACTGGGGGCTGGTAGTTTTGATCGATGATGCGGCCAACCTCTGCGATCGCGACTTCGTCCCGCATCAGTTTTGATAAAGTATCTTCCCCATCTGGGGCATATTCAATCAAACGCACTTCATTATTAAAGACGTTTTCGATCGGATCGCCATTTTCATCGATTAAGGCCAACTGCACCCAGTTTGTACCGGACTTAAATCCCTTGAGATAAATTGGTTGCCACTGATCAAACACAAAGCTTTGACCATTCACCGTACAGCGCACCCGCCAGTCTAAGACCTCGTCCTCGTCATCTTCTTGGGCAACCATATGTAGGGGTGCGTTGGTTAAATAAAAATCCAACATGATAGGTTCTGCCCCATAGCTACCTTGGGGGCGGCTGTAGGTCAACAAGGGGCGATCGCGATCGGGGCTATATCGCGGCGTCTTAGTAAATACATGAAATGTGGTTTCTGCAAAGGCCCCTTGATTCTTGAAGCTTTCATACCAAGGTCGAGATGCAAACACCCGTAGGGTATGGCTACCCGGTGTTAAGTCAGAAAACACTAATGTTTCACGGGGATTGTAAACTGCCTGATAGGGACGATCATCTAGAAATACGTGCAGATGTGGCCCTAAGCCCAAATCCTCATCTTTGAACAGGGGCAAATCTTTAACCTGGAACTTAACTGATACTGACGTGTCTTGAATAACTTGCCCAGGTTGGGGCACCAAAATTTTGACTTGGGGTTGATAACGTTCTAGAGATTGCCGCAGCGTCTGAATAATTTGGGGTGGCGAGACTTCAGCAATACGCCCCGCAAGCTGATTAGGGGTTTCACTCGGTTCTGATAGGAGGTTTTGTGGCGTAGCGCGATCGCGACTGATGCTGCAACCTGCCAAACTCACAATAGTCACTATGACCAGCACCAGGTTGACAACCCGATGCCATGGTCGTTGCCCCCATTTAAATTTCACCATATCAACCCTTCTATTCAAGCCCATTGGCATCATACGACCTAGGGTAGGCCCCTAGCGCATTGAGCAAACTGACTTAATTCCCGAGTAGTTCAAATAAGTGTTTCTGAATAGATAAATAAGGAGATTGCCAATAAATTTACATATTTTTATATTTATTGACCGACACTCCTGATTTTCGCCCAAGCAGTATTTAGTTTTGTTAATTCAGGCTATAAATAACCTCGATTTCGTGCTCCCTGTAACCGTGCAAGCCTTATGAAGTCAGCACTTCCACAGCTTGAATTATTGTTAACTCGCTTCAAAAACCATCAGATCACACGACTATAATGCTCAAGAGCACTGCCATATCAAATGCATAAGCTCTATTGAAGGAAACTTTGATAATTGGTTGATGCAATTGAATGGTAAATCTATTGAGAACATTGCTCATTCCTTGTCTAGAGAGAGGAGAGTCTCCATGACAACTACCCCGCGCGAGCGGGAGGCAGAGGTCAAGGTCTCGGTTGATGAAAATCCGGTTCCCACTTCATTTGAAAAGTGGGCTAAGCCAGGTCACTTCGATCGCACCTTAGCTCGAGGTCCCAAAACCACCACCTGGATTTGGAACCTCCATGCCGACGCTCACGATTTTGATAGTCACACAAGCGACTTAGAAGATATTTCCCGGAAAATCTTCAGCGCTCATTTTGGTCACTTAGCCATTGTGTTTATTTGGCTGAGCGGCATGTACTTCCATGGCGCTCGGTTTTCTAACTATGAAGCTTGGTTAGTAGATCCCCTTAGCATTAAGCCCAGTGCTCAGGTCGTTTGGCCCATCGTGGGTCAAGAGATTTTGAACGCCGATGTGGGTGGCGGATTCCATGGAATCCAAATCACGACTGGTTTTTTCCAGCTTTGGCGGGCTTCTGGCATTACCAACAGCTATCAGCTTTACTGCACCGCCATCGGTGGGTTAGTGATGGCAGGTCTAATGCTGTTCGCAGGCTGGTTTCATTATCACAAAAAGGCTCCCAAGCTGGAGTGGTTCCAGAATGTAGAGTCTATGATGAACCACCACCTGGCAGGATTGCTGGGTTTGGGTTGCTTGAGTTGGGCAGGGCACCAAATTCACGTGTCTTTGCCGATTAATAAGCTGCTGGATTCTGGAGTCGCCCCTGCGGATATCCCGCTACCCCATGAGTTCATTTTGGATAAAAGCCTGATGGCTGAGCTGTATCCCAGCTTTGCTGAAGGATTAAAGCCCTTCTTTACCCTTAATTGGGCGGCTTATTCTGACTTTTTAACCTTCAAGGGTGGCTTGAACCCTGTTACCGGTGGCCTTTGGCTCTCCGATACAGCGCACCATCACTTGGCTTTGGCTGTGCTCTTCATCGTGGCGGGACATATGTACCGCACCAACTGGGGCATTGGTCACAGCATGAAGGAAATCTTAGAAGGTCATAAAGGCGACCCACTCCTGTTTGGTGGCAAAGGGCACGATGGTCTCTACGAAAACCTGACCACATCTTGGCATGCACAGTTGGCAGTGAACCTTGCCATTTTGGGTTCTCTGACCATCATCGTGGCTCACCACATGTATGCCATGCCGCCTTATCCGTACATCGCAACGGATTATCCGGCGCAACTATCTCTGTTTACCCACCACATGTGGATCGGCGGTTTCTGTATCGTCGGTGCTGGGGCTCATGCTGCCATCTTTATGGTGCGTGATTACGATCCAGCCGTGAACATGGATAATGCCCTCGATCGGATGCTGCGGTCTCGAGATGCGATTATTTCCCACCTCAACTGGGTTTGCATCTTCCTAGGCTTCCACAGCTTTGGTCTGTATATCCACAACGACACGATGCAGGCGTTGGGTCGACCTCAGGACATGTTTTCTGATAGTGCGATTCAGCTTCAGCCTATCTTTGCTCAATGGATTCAAGGTCTCCATGCAGCAGCAGCGGGGGCAACAGCGCCCAATGCTTTGGCTGGTGTGAGCCCTGCTTTTGGGGGTGACATTGTTGCCGTTGGCGGCAAAGTCGCCATGATGCCGATTACCTTAGGTACGGCAGACTTCATGGTGCACCACATCCACGCATTCACGATTCACGTGACGGTGTTGATTCTGCTGAAAGGTGTGCTTTATGCCCGGAGCTCTCGTCTAGTTCCTGACAAGGGTGAACTCGGTTTCCGTTTCCCTTGCGATGGTCCAGGTCGGGGTGGCACCTGCCAGGTTTCTGGTTGGGATCACGTCTTCTTAGGGTTGTTCTGGATGTACAACTCCTTGTCAATTGTGATTTTCCACTTCAGTTGGAAGATGCAATCTGATGTTTGGGGAACAGTCTCCGCAAACGGTTCGGTTTCCCACATTACGGGTGGCAACTTTGCAACCGGAGCCCTTACCATCAACGGCTGGCTGCGCGACTTCCTATGGGCGCAGGCCTCCCAGGTAATTGGTTCTTATGGTTCAGCCCTGTCGGCCTATGGCCTGCTGTTCCTTGGTGCTCACTTCGTTTGGGCCTTTAGTTTGATGTTCTTGTTTAGTGGCCGTGGCTACTGGCAAGAGCTAATTGAGTCGATTGTTTGGGCTCATAACAAGCTAAAAGTTGCGCCTGCAATTCAACCTCGTGCTCTGAGTATCACTCAGGGACGTGCGGTAGGAGTAGCACACTACCTCCTAGGCGGAATCGTCACGACGTGGGCGTTCTTCCTGGCTCGAATTATTGCAGTTGGATAAGGAGCGCGGAGGACTCATAAAGACATATGGCAACTAAATTCCCGAAATTTAGCCAGGATCTGGCAGCCGATCCGACGACTCGTCGGATTTGGTACGGGATTGCCACGGCTCACGATTTTGAAAGCCACGATGGCATGACTGAGGAAAATCTTTATCAAAAGATTTTTGCCTCTCACTTTGGCCACTTGGCGATCATTTTCCTCTGGACCTCCGGCAATCTGTTCCATGTCGCCTGGCAAGGTAACTTCCCGCAGTGGGTTCAAGATCCACTGAATGTTCGTCCCATCGCCCATGCGATTTGGGATCCTCACTTTGGTCAGCCTGCGGTAGATGCGTTTACCCAAGCTGGTGCTTCTGGCCCGGTTAACATTGCGTTTTCTGGGGTCTATCACTGGTGGTACACCATCGGTATGCGAACCAACGATGATTTGTATACGGGTGCCGTTTTCCTCTTGTTGCTATCTGCGATCTTCTTGTTCGCAGGTTGGCTGCATCTCCAACCCAAATTCCGTCCCAGCCTTTCTTGGTTTAAGAATGCCGAGTCTCGCCTCAACCATCACCTCGCAGGTTTGTTTGGTGTGAGTTCCTTAGCTTGGACTGGGCACCTGGTTCACGTTGCAATTCCTGAAGCACGGGGCCAGCATGTCGGTTGGGATAACTTTTTGTCTACCCCGCCTCACCCGGCTGGTTTGGCTCCCTTCTTCACTGGTAATTGGGGCGTTTACGCTCAAAACCCAGATACGATGGGCCACGTGTTTGGGACTTCTGAAGGCGCAGGTACGGCGATTTTGACCTTCTTGGGTGGCTTCCATCCTCAGACAGAGGCGCTCTGGCTGACGGATATTGCCCACCACCACTTGGCGATCGCAGTGATTTTCATTGTTGCGGGGCACATGTACCGGACTAACTTCGGTATTGGCCACAGCATCAAGGAAATTCTGAACGCCCACAATCCTCCGTCAGGCACGCCTGGCGACTTGGGTGAAGGTCACAAGGGTCTCTATGACACCTTGAACAATTCCCTACACTTCCAGTTGGCACTAGCCT
This sequence comes from Cyanobacteria bacterium P01_A01_bin.123, assembly GCA_039815185.1. Classification (GTDB taxonomy): domain Bacteria; phylum Cyanobacteriota; class Cyanobacteriia; order Phormidesmidales; family Phormidesmidaceae; genus JBCBZT01. Next base: position 13,261 of record JBCBZT010000065.1, read on the forward strand.
TAGCGTCTCTGGGTGTGATTACCTCCTTGGTGGCGCAGCACATGTATGCGCTGCCTTCCTATGCCTTCATCGCAAAGGATTACACCACCCAGGCTGCCCTTTATACTCACCACCAGTACATTGCTGGTTTCATTATGGTGGGTGCGTTTGCTCACGGTGCGATTTTCTTAATCCGTGACTACGATCCGGCGGCTAACAAGAACAATGTTCTAGACCGAGTCCTAGAGCACAAAGAGGCGATCATCTCTCACTTGAGCTGGGTTTCCCTGTTCTTGGGCTTCCACACTTTGGGGCTTTACGTCCACAACGATGTGGTCGTGGCTTTTGGCACCCCTGAAAAGCAGATTCTAGTTGAACCTGTGTTTGCTCAATGGGTACAGGCCGCATCTGGCAAGATGCTTTATGGGTTTGACACCTTGTTGTCTAATCCTGACAGTATTGCGACAACGGCTTGGCCCAATGGCGCTAATGTTTGGCTTCCAGGCTGGATGGATGCGATCAACAGCGGTACTAACTCTTTGTTCTTGAACATTGGCCCAGGAGATTTCTTAGTTCACCACGCGATCGCGTTGGGTCTCCATACCACCACCTTGATCTTGGTCAAAGGTGCATTGGATGCTCGGGGTTCTAAGCTGATGCCCGACAAGAAGGACTTCGGCTACAGCTTCCCTTGTGACGGCCCTGGTCGTGGCGGTACGTGCGACATCTCTGCTTGGGATGCGTTCTACCTGGCCATGTTCTGGATGCTGAACACCATTGGTTGGGTGACGTTCTACTGGCACTGGAAGCATTTGAGCATCTGGTCGGGTAACGTGGCTCAGTTTAATGAGAGTTCTAATTACCTGATGGGTTGGCTCAAGGATTACCTGTGGCTCAACTCCTCTCAGTTAATCAATGGCTATAACACCTATGGCATGAACAATCTGGCGGTTTGGGCTTGGATGTTCCTATTTGGACACCTGGTCTGGGCGACTGGATTTATGTTCTTGATTAGCTGGCGTGGTTACTGGCAAGAGCTGATTGAAACCATTGTTTGGGCTCACGAGCGCACGCCTCTAGCGAACCTAGTTCGCTGGAAGGACAAGCCCGTTGCCCTATCAATTGTGCAGGCTCGTGTGGTTGGTTTAGCTCACTTTACTGTGGGTTACATCCTCACCTACGCCGCCTTCCTCATTGCCTCAACCTCAAGCCGATTTGGTTAACGGCTGAGATTAGTTAGGTAAGACAACATTAGAGAGTCCCTTGGAGTGATCTGGGGGACTCTTCTTTTTAATATTAATACCCACCGAAAAGCATTATCCAGCAACCCCCGTTTACTAAAGCCGTCAATACAGCACCAACGATGACGCCCTTCATCAATGCAAAGTTGCGTTTTCTAATCAAATAGATGATCAGCGGCACAACATACAAGAGTTGAAAAACGCCCACACCAAAAAATGCGGCAAATCCCACGATCGGGAACGAGCCCAAAATACCTGAGAATGCGTCAGATCCGCCAGGTAAGATTGAAAAAAGCGCAGCGGCAGCCGTTAAGATCAAACTCACTAGCACCCAAGCAATGAGGTGACAGGCAAAGGTCAATAAAGCGCCTGCAATAATACCGCTAATTTGATTTCTTTGGCTCATGGTAGATCAACCAAAATGACATCTCTCCCAAAACAAACTGATTGCCTTGGGAGAGATGTTTAAATCCTAGTGACAACTCACCTATGCCTAAGACAACCCAGTTATTCGTCCGGTAACTGCTTAGCGCGATCAAGCTTAAAGACAACAGTCGCCAGCGGCGGCAACGTTAAATCTAACGAATAGGGTCGATTATGGAACGACCAATCATCTGTCCATTTGCCACCTAGATTGCCCATGTTACTGCCACCAAACTCACGGGCATCGCTATTGAACATTTCTTTGTAGAATCCAGGTTTAGGGACGCCGACACGGTAGTGACTGTGGGGTTGGGGGGTAAAGTTACAGACAGTAACGATGAAATCTTCACTGTCTTTATCCCAACGCAAAAAAGACGCCACACTGTGGCGATTGTCGCTACAGTCAACCCACTCAAACCCTTCTTGGGAAAAGTCTTGGGTATAAAGAGACGGTTCACTGCGATAGAAAGTATTGAGCTTGGTAATAAAGTTCTTTAGCCCCTGGTGGGGTGCAAATTCCAATAGCTGCCACTCTAGATCACCCCAGACATTCCATTCACTCCACTGACCAAATTCCATGCTCATGAACAATGTCTTTTTACCAGGGTGGGTAAACATGAACGTGTAAAGACAGCGCAAATTTGCAAACTTTTGCCACTCATCTCCAGGCATTTTGCCCAGCATGTTGCTCTTGCCATGGACAACTTCGTCATGGGAGAGCGCCAACATAAAGTTTTCGCTAAAGGCATACCAGATGCTAAAAGTAACGTTGTTCTGGTGGAATTGGCGGAACCAAGGATCCATGCTGAAGTAGTCAAGCATGTCGTGCATCCAACCCATGTTCCATTTGAGGTTGAAGCCTAGGCCGCCGACATAGGTTGGCCAAGATACCATCGGCCAGGAAGTGGATTCTTCAGCAATAGAAAGGGTGCCAGGGAAATAGCTAAATAAAAGGTGGTTTACCTGACGTAGGAAATCAGCGGCTTCGATGTTTTCGCGACCGCCGTAGTCGTTGGTTACCCATTCACCAGGTTCGCGGCAGTAGTCGAGATAAAGCATGGACGCGACGGCATCGACTCGAACACCGTCGATGTGATACTTGTCGAACCAAAACAGGGCGTTGGCGACTAAGAAGTTGCGAACCTCGTTGCGCGAATAGTTGAAGACCAGGGTGCCCCATTCTTTATGTTCACCCTTGCGTGGATCGGCATGTTCATAAAGGTGAGTGCCATCAAAAAAGGCCAAGCCATGTCCGTCCTTGGGGAAGTGACCGGGTACCCAGTCCACAATCACACCAATGCCGTTTTGGTGACACTGGTCGATGAAGTACATCAAATCTTGAGGAGAACCATAGCGAGAGGTGGCGGCATAGTATCCTGTGACTTGATATCCCCAGGAGCCATCAAAAGGGTGCTCCGCAACGGGTAGCAGCTCAATGTGGGTAAAGCCAAGTTCTTTCACATAGGGAATCAGCTTATCGGCTAATTCTCGATAGGTGAGGAAGCGAGCACCGGGTTTAAGATCAGCCACGGAGACGGGCGGCTCTTCAGTGCCATCGGGGCGTAGCGCAGGGGTCGCTGTGGAGCCGTGGAGCCAAGAGCCCAAGTGCAGTTCATAGACTGAAACGGGTTGGGTTAAAGGTTCGGTGCTGCGTCGATTTTCGAGCCAGTCTTGGTCATGCCAGCCATAGCTATCTAAATCGGCAACAATGGAAGCGGTTTTGGGCCGCACCTCTTGCTGAAAACCATAGGGATCCGACTTCTCATAAATATGGCCTTCAGGGTTTTTGATTTCGTACTTGTAGCTGTCGCCAACTTTGACGTCTGGAATAAATAGCTCCCAAATGCCATTGCCGACGGTGCGACGCATCTGGTGTTTGCGACCATCCCAGTAGTTAAAGTCGCCCAAGACTGAAACGTTGCGGGCATTAGGAGCCCAGACAGCAAAGTATACCCCTTTGACACCATTTACCTCGGCTGGATGGGCACCCAGTTTTTCATAGATGCGATGGTGGTTGCCTTCAGAAAAAAGGTGGGCATCAAAGTCAGTGATGTTGCAGTTTTTGAAGGCGTAAGGATCATAAATAAATCGTTCGTGATCGCCCTCTTTACAGCGTAGTTGGTAGTTGCCCAGATCTTCTGTTTCAATCAAACATTCAAAAAAGTGGGGATTGTGTGTTGACACCATGGGGTGCTCTTCTCGCCGCTCGGGAAAGACAACCCAGACAGCATCAGCTTGGGGCTGGTAAGCCCGGATCGCCCAGACAGTTTTACCGTTTTCTTGCTGAACTAGGTGAGGGCCAAGAACCTCAAAAGGATTGTGATGCTGGTTCCAAGCAATTTGATCAATTTGTTCTGAAGCAACCGTCGCTGGCATAAGTCTTACCCAACCGTAAGTTTTATATTGAATGTGTCAAAGCTGCCCACTAGCCTCTGAATAACAGTCTGAGGGGCACAAGATCCGCCTAAAGCGAACCAAAATGAGAATTTGAAATTGAGATAAAAAGCGAAACCCTTAGTTTTCGGGCTAAGGTCGACCAGCAGAGCATATGGCTCAACCGTTCGTCTAGATGCATTTGATATCTGCGAAATAGATTAACAAAACTTAGCGGTCTTCAGGGGATTTACCGAACATTTTTTGTCGGCTGTCTGCATCAGTAACCCTGAGAACTAGTGCTTTAAGGAATAAATGGGATCAAGGTGCGGGCTCCGCGACGCAGTTGGAGTAGGAAAATCAGCTGGCGAGTATCGTCAGAAACCGCCAGACGGCTATCGGATGGGCCCTGCAAAGTTTCTTGTAGGGCGGCATATTCGGCAGCAGTGAGGGGTTGACCATCGAGGGGCGATCGCGCGTCGGTAATAATCTCAGTCCGTAATACCTCTTCCGGCACCTCATTTTCGGGGGGCAGCGCCCAGGCTAGGGTTGGAGACAGTAGCACACTCAGGCCAAGTACAGGCAATCCCCACAGCACTGAAGTTCTATAGAAGTATGGCCTTTGGATTCGGATCATTTACATGCGCTCTGATTAACTACATCCTCGGCATATTGGTGGCGGTTCAGGGACTGCACCTTCCCGTTGATGTCAATCCACTAGGATCTATCCACTAGGGTCTATCCGCCGATTGAAGTTGCCATCTTGGGTAGAGTCGTTAACTCCCATTAACCTCCGCCAGGGGGGTCAACACCTCTCAGTACAATAACAGTGTTCTTTGGCATTCAACCCCAGGATCGATTTCCTTCGAGGGTAATGCCCAGGGTGATGTCCGATGACAATAGCGGTATCAGCATGGTGACCCATGACAAAAGCGAACTACATATTAGCCCTTGACCTTGGAACCACAGGTAATCGGGCCATCCTGTTCAATCGGGCAGGAGACATTGTTGGTCAAGCTTATAAAGAGTTGACTCAGTATTATCCCCAACCCGGTTGGTTAGAGCACGACCCGCGAGAAATCTGGCAAGGTACCCACTGGGCTATTCAAACCGCCATCCAAAAAGCCAGCATTGAACCGGCTGAAATTGCGGCTATTGGCTTGACGGTTCAGCGAGAGACCTGCCTCCTATGGGATAAGCAGACGGGGCGACCCTTACACAACGCCATTGTCTGGCAAGATCGCCGTACTGCACCGCTGTGTAATGAGCTCCGACAACGGGGACTGGCGCAAGATATCTATGACCGTACGGGGCTGGTGCTGGATGCTTATTTTTCGGCGAGTAAACTGGCGTGGCTGCTCGATAATGTGCGTCAGACCCAGATCGAGCCTCCTTTAGACGAAGACAATATCCTGGCGGGTACAGTTGATGCCTGGGCCTTGTGGAATTTGACCGGACGGCGGATACACGCCACGGATCACAGCAATGCTAGCCGCACCATGTTGCTTAATCTCGGCTCGGGTCAATGGGATGAAACCTTGCTGAATCTATTTGAACTGCCGCCCCATTTCATGCCAGAAATCCGTCCCAGCCTAGGCCATTTTGGCATGACTGATGCTGAAGTCGTGGGCGCAGAAATTCCAATTATGGCGATCTTTGGCGACCAGCAAGCGGCATTATTTGCCCATGGCTGTAATCGTCCAGGTCTGCTTAAGTGTACCTACGGGACAGGAGCCTTTTTGGTGGCCCATACGGGAGAGGGAGTGGCCAGGTCGCAGAATCAACTCCTCTCCACCATAGCCTGGTCTGACTCGGTTAGTGATGGGCCTGTGAAAGTTGGCTATGCCTTAGAAGGCAGTATGTTTACAGCTGGGGCTTGTATTCAGTGGCTGCGCGACGGCATTAAAGTGATTACCACTGCTGCCGATACTGAACCCATGGCTGAGAAGGTGGCTGACAATGGCGGTGTGTACTTCGTACCGGCTTTGAGTGGCTTAGGTGCACCTCATTGGGATATGAACGCCCGAGGCACGTTCATGGGCATTACCGGGGGGGTTCAGCGCGAGCATATGGTGCGCTCGGTATTAGAAGCGATCGCCTATGAAGTCAAAGAAGTAGTGGATGCGGTAAATCAAGACAGCGGCACCGACATTGGCATGCTTAAAGTAGATGGCGGGGCCTGCCAAAACAACTTTTTGATGCAGTTCCAAGCCGATGCCTTAGGGATTCCGATTGAGCGCCCTGCGGTACTGGATGCCACGGCTCAGGGAGCAGCCTTTGGGGCAGGATTGGCTTCTGGTTTTTGGGACAGCTACGACGATTTGATCAAGGCCCGAAAGATCGATCGGGTATTTGAACCCGGTGCCGGCGCAAATCAGGCTCAAGACAACTTCAAGTTTTGGGTCAAAGCTTTGGCTCGTGCCAAACACTGGGTTGAGTAGAGTTAGTCACTTCTAGAAACCGGGTTTCTTCTAATGGATAGATAAGGTTTAATTTTCCTGACAGGAAACCCAGTTTCTCGCGATGGGTCAACTATCCCTAGATCTTTTTCAGCAAAATCTCAACTGCTTCAGCAATTAGCTCAGGTTCATCAATCCAGACGAAATGGCCGCTTTTTTGAGCTTGTAGTTGAACGGTTTTAGATGACAGCTTCATTAATTGTTCATGCATGCGATCGCGTAGCGAATTGGCACTTTTAAGCGGAATTAAAATCGTCCAAAACGCGGGCTGAAAAAATGAGTTGGCTTTAATACTAACGATGGGCAGATTGCCTAAATCTTTGGCTTCACTGACTTGTTGGCCGCTGCGATTGATGCCCCATAGCTCCTGGGCCATAGTTAGCCAATGTTTGGGACGGCAAAAAGAGCGTTTTACCCTGGCAACCTCAACCGCAGGGAACTTCCGCAGCTCAGGCTTTAAAAGTTCGAAGATGGCGCAGACCTTCAGCAGCCGAATAATGCCGAAAAGTGCCCCCAGCACTGACATCAAAAAGCCTGAAATAAACACTAGCTTAAGGATAACTAACGGCAACGGCATCGATAACATTCCGCTTTCGTGTAGTCCGTCTGTCAGTACCAACCCTGAGACTTTCTCGGGGAATCGATGGGCATAAAGTCGCATATTATAGCTACCAAAAGAATCGCCAATCAAAATGTAGGGTGGGGCGATGTGCGCACGGGTTAACAAGGTGTCAAGTTCTGCGACGATTGAGGCGCTTTGCCGAGGCTGGGGACTGCGATCGCTCCAGCCATAACCCGCTCGGTCATAAATACAAACCCGGCCAAATTGAGCGAGATGTTCGGTTAATAAATACCCTTCTACACCGCCCAAGCTGTGATCTAAGACTAGGGTTGGGCGGGGCGGAGCTGTTTCTGCTTGAAGCTGTTTAGGTTCAATAACGTTAAGGTGTAAAGCATAGCCGCCTATATCAACACGAGTCCCGGGGGGAGATGTTTGATCTTCTCGTAAGCAGGCTAAGGTTTGGTAGAGCGTCGTGACAAGCAGTACCAGCAAACGATAAGGAATAAACATCAGTTCAAATCTGTGTGGGGCTAACGCCAGATGATAGGAGTTTTCTTAGCGTGTTATTTGTTGCGCGATCGCTGAGGGCTGATTGCTTAACAGCGCCATCCTCTTTAAGCCACAGAGCATTAATTGAGTATTCCGAATACTTCTATGACGCGATTGATATTGATTTGAATGATGACGACGAGTGATTATGATTTTTGGGAAGATCGCTATCAAACAGGCGGCGATCGCTGGGATTTAGGCCAACCTGCCCCCCCTTTCGTGGATTGGCTGAATTCAGATTATGCCCCTGCGCCGGGTCGCGCCATCGTCTTGGGTTGCGGTCGGGGTTATGACGCGCTGTTGTTTGCTCAGCATGGCTTTGAGGTAGTTGGGATTGATTTTGCTCCGGCTGCGATCGCGGCGGCTACTGCCAGTGCTGGAGCCAAGGGACTAAACGCTAAGTTTTTGCAGCGTGACATCTTTGACCTAGTACCCGAATTTTCCCGGCAGTTCGATTACGTGGTCGAGCACACCTGTTTTTGCGCCATCGATCCAACCCTGCGTCCGGCCTATGTCGCATTGGTCAGCCAGTTGCTCAAACCCAGTGGGGCTTTGCTGGGGATATTTTTCACTCACACCCGCCCAGGTGGGCCACCCTATGGGTCAACCCCTCAAGATATCGAACAACTCTTTCGCGATCGCTTTGAAATTCAGACTTTAGTGCCTGTTGCCTGCTCAATCCCCGCTCGGCAAGGCGAAGAGCACGTGGGGCATTTCCCATTGATCGTGCCTTAACAGCCCAACCGAACCGAACCGAACTTCAACTGGACCAGTGGGGTTGTCTATAATCGAATAATAAAGTAAAGTTTTGTAAATTATTTGATGACTTATGGCTAAGCTTAGTGTTACTGAGGTTGCAGTCTGGTTGGAGAGCGGTAGCTCCAGAGAACGGATGATTGCACTTGCCAATTTACGGAATGTGCCTGCCGAAGAGGCTGCACCCCTTATTAGAAAAGTAATTGACGACGAGAACTTGCAAATTCGATCGATGGCAGTTTTTGCCCTAGGGCTCAAGCCTGACGCAGAAGCCTTCGAGACGTTAGTCGATCTGATGGAGGGCGATGCGGACTACGGTATTCGTGCTGATGCAGCGGGTGCTCTGGGGTATTTGGGTGACCCTCGTGGATTTGAACCTTTAGTCCATGCTTTCTACGAAGATACCGATTGGCTGGTGTGTTTTAGTGCAGCTGTATCGTTGGGCAACTTGAAAGATCCTCGTGCGCACGATGTTCTAGTCAAAGCGCTAGATAGCGATATGGAAGTGATTCAACAAGCCGCGATCGCGGCCATTGGGGAAATCGGCGATACTGAAGCGATTGAAAATATTTTACAATTTGCTCAATCTGAGGATTGGCTTGTGCGTCAGCGCTTGGCAGAAGCCCTAGGCAATTTACCGACCGATAAAACCGAGGCAGCCCTGCGGTTTCTAGAAAAAGACGCCCATCCCCACGTGGCAACAGCAGCCCAGATTTCTTTGCAGCGATTGAGTGAGGCTAAGTAGCGATTGCAGACACGAAGCGATCGCGTCCAGTTAAATCAGGATGGACTTGTATTGCTCGGTAGCGATTTGTCCCTTCCAGCAAAGTGCTGACGCTATCCGCTTGATTGAGCATCATTTCCGCCAGCCAAAGTCCCCCTTCACGCAAGTATTGCGGCGCTTTGTGTACTAGTTGATTGAGGCAGCCTAAGCCATCAATGTCGCCGTCAAGGGCTAGGGTGGGTTCATGGCGGGCAACTTCTGGCGCTAGGTTAGGAATCATGGTGCTCGGAATGTAGGGGGGGTTGGACACCATCCCCGCTAGTGATGCGGTTAGATCTGCTAAGGGCTCAAACCAAGATCCTTGGCGAAATTCGATCCGATGACTGACCTGATTCATAGCGGCATTGGCTTGGGCAATTGCGATTGCGGCTTCACTGATATCCGTAGCAATGACGGTGGCGTTGGGGAAGGCAGTGGCTAACCCAATCGCGATCGCCCCACTCCCCGTCCCCAAATCGACCCAGATACCTTGGCTCAGTTCTGCTGCAATTGGGCTTTGGGCAACAGTAGCAACCGCAATATCGATCATCAATTCCGTCTCTGGGCGCGGAATCAACACCGCTGGCGATACCTGCAGGCGAAAGTTGCGCCAAGTCGTATAGCCCACCAAATATTGAACCGGCACCCGAGCTTGAATTCGCTGTTGCCAAAGGGTTTGGAGATCATCCAGCGATCGCGTTATGGTGATTTGGCGCTGATGTCGAAAACTGCCTAATTGCAACGCCAATCGATCTAACCCCGTGATCTCCCGCAGCAGCCACACCAGTTCAACCGCAGGCACATCAGCCTCAACCGCCTGTTGCTTTGCCTGTTGCCACCAGTCCCACAAGCGATCGCCCGAAATTAAACAGTCAGCTTTTTTATCAGGTACCCCATCCTCCATCACCCATTACCTATCACTCCCTATGCTGCCCTCGTCCCAATTTCCCACAACACCTCTCCAGTCACTGCCATCGCGCCCTCAAAAATCGCGACTGCCCCAGCTTGAGTCAATTGTTCGCCATAGCGGGCAGCATAGTCTGCACTGTACTGCACATGGGGCGGCAGAATGCCCAAACCAAGCCACTGCCGTTGGGTCTCCTGGGTATGGGCTTTGATGGGGGTTTGCATATCTGCCACAGTATCGCCCAAGTAAAACACAGGTTTGCCCATAGTGTTGGGGAAGCGCGATTCCAACTGTTTGACAGCCATTACCAATCCGGTGGGGTCTGGTTTACCCGGTGCATCTTCCATGGTGATCAGCACGGGATCCGACAGCGCTAGCCGTCGTTCGATCACATAGCTAGCCGACCCCCGCGTCGCCCCGCTAAAAAAGCCCCAAGCTACCCCTGCCTGGGTCAGTTGTTCAAAGTAATTTGCCGTGACTAATAACGGTTCATCTGCGATATACCCCGTCCACTGATCCGGATCCTCAGGATCAGGCCCCCGATAGCGGCATTGAAACCAGTGCACCAAGGTCTCATAGTCGAGGTTAACATCCGTCCTTAATTGTCCCTCACGTTCAGCATGGCGATAGACCAGCTCTTGAGAGCAATGCCAGTCGTTGTTCCAAACACCTTCGCTTTTCAGGCGATCGATATCTTCTGGTGAGGGGCGGTAGGCTCCGGCGGTAAAGTGCTCAACTGTATCTGCGATCGCCCGTCGATAAGACCCACTGACATCTCGAATGACGCCATCAATATCAAAAATCGCGATCGCGTTGCAGTCAAATAAATTGGACATCTTGAGTGTCTATAAAGGACAGTAAGCTTCTGGACATGATGGTTCAGCGTTTTGGTTCAATTAGCGATGGGCACGGTACAAAACCAAAGCTTATCTCTTGCAAGAAATTGAGGTACTATAGAGGACTGTTGTCATTGTCTATTCCCACGCGGAGGTTTCATTGTCGCGATTTATTCTAAAGGTGCTTTGGTTGGATAAAGATGTTGCCCTTGCCGTTGATCAGGTAGTTGGCAAAGGCACCAGCCCGCTCACTTCATACTTTTTCTGGCCACGTCACGACGCATGGGAGCAGATGAAGACTGAACTTGAATCTAAGAACTGGATTGAAGAAGAAGAGCGGATTGAGCTGCTCAACAAAGCCACAGAGATTATCAACTATTGGCAAGAAGGCGGAAAAAACAAATCGCTGACTGAAGCTCAAGCGCAATTTCCTGAAGTTGCCTTTACAGGTAGTTCATGATTTGTTCAGACATTTACCATCTTGTCTATTCCTTCCATCGGGAGGATTTTTTTTGCTTAAACCACATGCAGCACTGGCGTTTTGCTTACGGTAAAACGCCAGTGCTGCATGTGAAAACGTTTTAGATGCCAAAAGGAAAGGGAGCACTAATGAGCACTCCCTCTTGTCCATACATTGAGTCATCAATACTAACAATGATGCGGCGGCGGTTAAGAAGACCTAATTCCCGGCAGCTTGCAAACGAGCTCTGGCCCGCTTCAGCGCTCGGGTAGCCCGCACTTTTTCTTGGCTATCGTCACCAGAGACTTGATCGAGTGCCTGCTGGGCTTCTTCATAGGCTGTTTGGGCATCATCTTTGCTGATGGTGTCGCCCCGCTCCGCTCCGTTGACGAGAATTGTGACCTCATCACTGTCAACTTCGGCAAAGCCACCCATCAACGCGATCGCGATCCAGTCTTTTTCTGCCCGCACCCTCATGACACCGATATCGAGCGCTGTTAACAGCGGTGCGTGTCCTCCTAAAATACCCAGTTGCCCAGTGGTACTAGGGAGAATCACTTCTTCTGCTTCGGAGTCCCAAACGGTCTTGTCTGGAGCGACTACACGCACAGTTAATGGCATAGTTTCCAATAACCCTTAAAACGCTATGTTCAAACCAATTTATGCCTTAAATATCGTGAGGATTGATGGGCCTTTGACTTGACAAAGACCCAAGCAATCCCCACAGCTTAAGATCTAGCTCTTAGCCTTCATCTCTTCAGCGGTCTTGAGCACCATGTCGATATTGCCCTTGAGATAAAAAGCTTGCTCAGGAATATCGTCTAGCTCACCATTAAGAATCATCTGGAAGCCCTTGATGTTGTCTTCTAGAGAGACATACTGCCCAGGACTGCCGGTGAAAATCTCAGCTACGAAGAAGGGTTGAGATAAAAACCGCTCAATCTTCCGCGCCCGCGCAACGGCCAAGCGGTCATCCTCAGAGAGTTCATCAAGGCCCAGGATAGCAATGATATCTTGCAGCTCTTTGTATCGCTGTAGGATAGACTGCACGGCACGGGCCGTTTTGTAGTGCTCTTCACCCACAATGTCAGGCTGCAACATCGTTGAGGTTGAATCAAGCGGGTCAACTGCCGGATAAATCCCTTTAGAGGCTAACGCCCGAGACAACACTGTGGTTGCGTCCAAGTGAGCAAAGGTGGTTGCAGGTGCTGGGTCGGTCAAGTCATCAGCAGGTACGTATACGGCCTGAATAGAAGTAATTGACCCTTCCAAAGTAGAGGTGATGCGCTCTTGCAGATCACCCATGTCTGTTCCCAGCGTCGGCTGATATCCCACCGCGGAGGGCATCCGACCGAGCAATGCAGACACCTCAGAACCCGCTTGTACAAAGCGGAAAATGTTGTCAATAAAGAGCAGCACATCTTGCTTATTCACATCGCGGAAATACTCCGCCATGGTCAAAGCTGATAGACCCACCCGCATGCGAGCTCCAGGAGGCTCATTCATTTGACCGTAAACGAGAGCTACCTTAGATTGGCTCAAATCATTTACGTCGATTACGCCAGAGTCAATAAATTCATTGTAGAGGTCATTCCCTTCACGGGTGCGCTCACCTACACCACCGAACACAGAGACACCACCGTGCGCTTTAGCGATATTGTTGATTAACTCTTGAATCAGCACCGTCTTGCCAACCCCAGCACCGCCAAAGAGACCTACCTTACCGCCTCGACGGTAGGGCCCTAGCAAGTCAATAACCTTAATGCCGGTTTCAAAAACAGACGGTTTGGTTTCAAGCTCGACCAGCTTAGGCGCGGGACGGTGAATGGGCAAGGTTTCGCTGGTATCAACAGGCCCCTTTTCGTCCACGGGCTCACCCAGGACATTAAAAATACGCCCCAAGGTTGTAACCCCAACGGGAACGTTAATCGGTGCTCCTGTGTCGGAGACTTCCATGCCCCGCACCAGACCATCGGTGGAGCTCATTGACACAGCCCGAACTTGAGAATCTCCCAAGAGATTTTGAACTTCGCAGGTAACCGATACCTCTTGACCGAGTTCGTTTTTACCTGAGACCACGAGGGCGTTGTAGATCTTGGGCAGTTCGCCGCTAGGGAACCGAGCATCTACAACCGGACCGATAATTTGCGTAATGTAGCCAGTACTTGTTTTCTCTGCAGTGGTGACCATGCTTGCGCCTATTTCACAACTAGCTGTCCCGGTGACTTTCTTAAGGTTGTCTTCCGTTCCAAAGTGCCATGTTAAAGATTATCACTATTGCGGCACGACACACCGTAAGAATTCGGGGCAAAGCGACGGGGATCCTCGAATTTGTTGACTCAGGGTGGAAATCAGTGCTGACTCTGCCGACTCTGTCAGCGCCAAAGGGCTCAGATGCTGCTTCTAGAACGGTCTAGACTCAGGCCGTTCTAGAAGCAGTCCACTCGCGTTAGACTACCTTGCCTCGCTGCTGGAGTTGTTTGTTAATACCCAAGGCACCAAGTCCCAATAGCCCTAATAGCAAGCCCGGCTCAGGCACAGATACCGGGGTAGGATCAACTGGATCGGGATCAATCGGATCAGGATCAACTGGATCGGGATCAACCGGATCAGGATCAGGCGTGACAGGATTATCGATGGTACCGCTGTCGGTATCGGCCAGAAAAGCCAACGACCCTGCTTCAAAGCCGCTGTCCCAATCGAGCGTAAGTTGTCCAAACAGATCGCCAACAGAGATATCGATAGGCACTGAATAATCGAATGTCGTGGGAGCTTGTCCACCTGTAACGGTAAACGCCCCACCATCTGCAGAACCCGGCGTACCAAAGGCGACAGGTAAAATATCAAACACTGTGTTACCCGGAACCGCGTCGATAATCAATGAGGTAATGCGCTCAAACCCGTCATAGCTAAACACCCAAGGATTATTGAACCCATTAAACGTGTTGCCGCTTTGAGTCAGGCTCCACTCGGTGGCAAAAGCGCCCCCACTAAATCCGCCTGTGGGTTGCCAAATGGCGGTTTCAGAAAGACCGCCGAGGAAGTTAACAGTCACTTCCATGCCGCCCATATCGGCACCTGTCGTTTGAAACCCCGTAAGCACGGTGGCGGCTTGAGATGATGACGCATTAAAGGCAGAGAAGCCCGCGATCGCGCAGGTGCCTAGGGCTACAGAGAATAGCTGATATTTAAACAACATGAGGAGCGAAATCTCAGTAAATCTTCGGTTATTCTGACGCCCAGCGTAGTCTTAGAGTTTCCGCTGCTAGTCCTAATTAAGTTTAATAAAAATGTGGCATTTTTGGATTGCCCCGTTCTCTGCACTGCAACTGCTAGCCCTTACGCCCAAAGCAGAGATAAATCTGTCATAGGGTGACACAGCAACTTGCACAGTTCGGGAACCCGTACAGTTGCTGTCATTGCAAAGGGTTCGCTGGCTCCGATAAATTAGCACTCAGGGATTGAGAGTGCTAATCCTGTCGGGTCAACGCTGAATTTACCTTGCTAGGGTTCTAGTGGGTAAACGGTTGGCCCTGTGCCATGGCTGGAACCAATGCCATAGCCCAACTTAGGGCAGGATAGCGCTGATTCTTGTGAATTTTGAACTGTTAAAGCGAGTCTGGAGAGTTTCTATGGCAGCAGTTTCTTTGAGTGTGTCTAGCGTTAAGCCCTTGGGCGATCGCGTATTTGTTAAAGTCAGTGCGTCTGAAGAGAAGACCGCTGGCGGCATCTTGTTGCCAGATACGGCCAAGGAAAAGCCCCAAATTGGTGAAATCACTGCGATTGGTCCCGGTAAGCACAGCGACGATGGTACTCGCCAAGCAATGGAAGTTAAGGTAGGCGACCAGGTGTTGTATTCCAAGTATGCTGGCACCGAGATTAAGCTGGGTGGAGATGAGTACGTTCTGTTGTCTGAGAAAGACATTTTGGCTATCGTTTCGTAGGCCAAGTCGGATATTGAGTCCCAGGTGTTGCCAGGGTTAAACCTTGGAAAAACTGGTGGGGAGGGATTTAGCTGATTCAGCTCAGCCAAGATTGGTCTTGAGCGGATCGATAAGTCTGTTGAAGTTTGCAAGTTAAGCGTTCTAACTTTCACGCCGAGGAAATTTTGAAAAGCTATGGCTAAGCGCATCATTTACAACGAGAATGCTCGTCGTGCCCTAGAGAAAGGGATGGATATTCTGGCAGAAGCGGTTGCGGTTACCCTTGGCCCCAAAGGCCGCAACGTCGTTCTAGAGAAAAAGTTTGGGGCGCCCCAAATTGTTAACGACGGGGTCACCATTGCCAAGGAAATCGAGCTCGAAGACAACATTGAAAATACTGGTGTGTCTTTGATTCGCCAAGCAGCGTCTAAAACCAACGATGCTGCTGGTGACGGCACCACCACAGCAACAGTTTTGGCCCATGCCATTGTTAAAGAAGGTTTGCGCAACGTGGCTGCGGGAGCCAATGCGATCGCGCTCAAGCGCGGCATCGACAAGGCAACTGCTTACTTGGTAGATAAAATTGCCGAACACGCTCGTCCCGTTGAAGACTCCACAGGGATTGCTCAAGTGGGTTCAATCTCTGCTGGTAATGACGAAGAAGTCGGCACCATGATTGCCGAAGCCATGGACAAGGTCGGTCGCGAAGGCGTTATCTCCTTGGAAGAAGGCAAGTCCATGTTCACTGAATTGGAAGTGACTGAGGGGATGCGCTTCGATAAGGGCTACATCTCCCCCTACTTCGCTACCGACACCGAGCGGATGGAAGCCGTGCTGGATGAGCCTTACATCCTGCTGACCGACAAGAAAATCGCTTTGGTGCAAGACCTAGTACCCGTGTTAGAGCAGGTTGCCCGCTCGGGTCGCCCCTTGCTGATTATCGCTGAAGATATTGAAAAAGAAGCGCTAGCGACTCTGGTGGTAAACCGCCTACGGGGTGTGCTGAATGTGGCGGCAGTGAAGGCTCCCGGCTTTGGCGATCGCCGTAAGGCCATGCTAGAAGATATTGCCGTGCTAGCGGGGGGTCAAGTGATTAGCGAAGACACGGGTTTGAGACTCGACAACGCTAAGTTGGAAATGCTGGGTCAATCCCGCCGCGTCACCATCACTAAGGACACCACTACCCTGGTAGCTGAAGGCAACGAGAAGGAAGTGAAGGCTCGCTGTGAGCAAATTCGTCGTCAGATTGACGAAACCGATTCTTCCTACGATAAAGAGAAGCTGCAAGAGCGCTTGGCTAAGCTCTCGGGCGGTGTGGCCGTGATCAAAGTTGGGGCTGCGACCGAAACCGAGATGAAGGATCGCAAATTGCGTCTGGAAGACGCCATCAACGCCACTAAGGCTGCGGTTGAAGAAGGGATTGTGCCTGGTGGTGGTACCACCCTGTCGCACTTGGCTCCCGAATTAGAAACCTGGGCTAACAGCAACCTCTCGGGAGAAGAGCTGACCGGGTCTTTGATAGTAATGCGGGCTTTGACGGCTCCGCTAAAGCGGATTTCTGAAAACGCGGGTCAGAACGGTGCCGTGATCGCCGAACGTGTGAAGGAAAAGGACTTCAACGTTGGCTATAACGCCGCCGTGAACGAATTTGCCGACATGTTTGAGTCGGGTATTGTTGACCCCGCTAAAGTAACCCGTTCTGCACTGCAAAACGCGGCTTCCATTGCAGCAATGGTGTTGACCACAGAGTGCATTGTGGTTGATAAGCCTGAGCCCAAGGAAGGTGCGCCTGCCGGTGGTATGGGCGGCGGCGACTTTGACTACTAAGGTTGCGTAACCGTTTGGGCAAGGGGCTCAAGCCCTTTGGTAATAAGAGATCGAAATAAAGGAACTCCGCGATCGCGCTTCAAAATGCGATCGCGGTTTTCTTTTTATTCGGCTGCTCCGGTCAATGTAAATGCGGCCCAGTTAACGGGGTCAGGGTATTGCTGCATTGTGCTCAACATGGCTTGTCGCAACGCCTGCACCTTGGTTTGCCCCTGTTGAAGCTGGCGGTAAAATTCCGTCATGAGCTCTGCTGTTGGGGCATCGGGGACAGCCCACAACGACACAATCACGCTGGGAACGCCCGCAGCCATCAGCGATCGCGATAGGCCCACCACGCCATCTCCAGTGATCCGGCCGAGACCCGTGTCGCAGGCGCTAAGAATCGCCAACTCCGCCTGTAAGTCCATGTCTAAAATTTCAGCCGCCGTGAGCAGACCGTCTTCACCACTGCCCGGCGTCAGGGCCACCGCCCCCGGTAAGTCCAGTACACCAGAAGATTGGGGATCTCCATATTCCAGCAGCCCGTGGGTCGCTAAGTGAATCAGTGGGGCTGTGGGCAATTGCTGCTTGACCGTTGCCTCAGTCGCTTGATTGCCAATCAACGGTGACACATTCAGAAAATCGCCGATAGCCAAGGCTTCAGCCTCAGTCCCCGGGAGCGGTGATAGCTGTACTTTTTCCAATCCACTGCTACTCGGCAACCATACCTCCGGCATCTCTGGATTCCCCACCACCAAGGCGTTACTGGCCTGCAAAAACTCACTGCTCCCCCCGGCTCCCAAAGCAAGCCTCTCGCCTCTTGCCTCTCGGACTGCCAAACCCAAAACCTGAATTGACGGCGCAGTCAAAACCGTATGCTTTTCCAGCAGATAGGTGCCATCTGCGCTCTGCAACGCCGCAAAGGGCACCAGGAATAGCGTGTCTTGGGGGATAAAGGCAACCTTGGCTTCCGGGTCAGTGGGGAGCAGATCTGCAATCGGGTCGATGAGCACGGTGTAGAGTGCTTCAAACAGCTGATCTGCATCAGAATCAGCACTGGCGACAACCCCAAGGCCTCGCGATCGCGCATCCACCACCAAACTGTCAAGGGCTGAAGCAGACGTCTCACCTTGATAAACTGGGGCATCTAGGGTCGCAATTGGATTGGTGCGAATGTCCGCTAGGGCATCCTCCTCCTCCTCAAATTCCACGGCGCGAAACTGGATATCCCCCGTCGGTTGCACCACCCAAATGTAGAGGGCGCGGCGACCAATGAGCGAATATTCCACCAAGGTCGTGTTTTGATCGCGGGCAACCTGCTGAATTTTGGCTAAATCAGGGGCTTGGGTTGCCTCAAACAAGGTACTCTCTTGGGCAGCAAACCGCTGTGAAAGTTGCAGGGCAAACGCTTGAGCCCGCCCTTGTTCGGAAATGATCAAGGCTTCAACGGATTTAGACTGGGCATCAAGGACTTCTTGCAGCAGTTGATAGGTCGTGGCCTGGGTCTCCAGAATCGAAATCCGTTGGGCATCAGAGAGCCCTTCGCGCATGGTTTCATAAATGTCGATGGCGGCCCTCAAGGTTGCCTCGGCTTCAGCCAGTTGATCAACCGTAAATAAGGTCAGCCCCAAGTTGTTCAAGACATTGGCTTCCACCCGGCGATCGCCAATGCCACGGGTAATCGCCAAAGCCTGCTTATAGGACTCGATCGCCCGGTCATACTCTTCCAATGAATCGTAAACATTGCCCAGAGTATCCAGGGCGGCAGCTTCGTGCTGGCGATCGCCAATGTCACGGGCGATCGCCAACCCCTGCTGATAAAACTCGATCGCTTGGGGATAGTCGTCTAGCAAGGCATACACCGTACCTAAATTGGCTAGGGAATCTGCTTCTCCGGCACGATCGCCAATCTCACGGGCAATCGTTATGGACCGCTGATACCCCTCAAGGGCTTGCTGGGGTTTATTTTGACTGAGGTAGACATTGCTTAAATTGCCTAGGGCATTGCTTTCACCCAGACGGTCACCAATGGCTTGGGAAATCTCAAGATACTGTTGCAAAAACTTAATGGCTTGGGGATAGTCGCCCAAAACATAGTGGAGGCTCCCCAAGTTGCCCAGGGCACTGGCCTCCCCCTGGCGGAAACCAATGTCGCGGGAGATAGCTAGCTGTTGTTGGATATGATCCATTGCCTTGGCATAGTTGCCCAGGGAGAAATAGCTCAAGCCCAGGTGCCCTAGGGCGTTGGCTTCCCCCCGGCGATCGCTGATTTCACGGGCGATCGCCAAGTGCTGTTGATGCATGTTCAGGGCTTGGCGGTAGTCCCCTTGAGCGATATAAACCAGTCCAATGCTGCCGAGGGCATGACCTTCCCCCCGGCGATCGCCAATCGCCTGATTAATCGCTAATGCCTGCTGATGCAGGTCAATGGCACGTTCATATTGATCGAGGCGATAGTAAATATTGCCCAAGTTGCTTAGGGAATCCGCCTCCCCTTCGCGATCGCCAATTTCACGGTCAATCGCTAACGCCGCTTGGTGAAAGTCAACTGCCTGGGGATAATCGTTTAAAGCCTCGTACACCAAACCCAAACCTGTGAGGGCAGACGATTCTTCATCGCGATCGCCAATCGAGCGCGCCACAGTCAGGGACTGTTGCTGTAACTCAATAGCACGGGGATAGTCGCCCAAAATCCGATAAACGCTACCCAGACTCCCCAACGAAACACTCTCACCCTGGCGGAATTGCAGCTCACGGGCAATTTCAAGGGCTTGCTCAAAAAACGGAATCGCCTCTCGATAATTGCCCATGTCTCTATGGGCCGCCCCCAGCCGATCAGCAGTGGCCCCCTGCTGATGGGTATTGCCAATCGCTTGGTACAGCGCCAACGCCTCAGCCCAAGTTTGGAGGGCTTGTGGGTATTGGTTTTGTTCGTAGTAGGCAGTGCCTTGCTGATAAAGCCGATCGGCCTCTGACTGCTGGAGATCTGACTCATTGGCCAGGGTCACGGTCAATCGGTAAGGGCCTTGACCCGTGCGGTCGTAGGCATTAGCAACCACTTGATAGGTGCCTGTCTCCGGCAGCACCATGGTTAGGGTCGCGTTGGTATCGGATCCGCTGGCGTCATCATTTTCGCCAATGATTCGCCCCTCAGCGTCGATCAGCATTAGATAGGTATCAAATGCCTCACTCTCCATGCGAATCGTAATCGCCTGTTCCGCAGTTCCCTCAAAGGGATAGAGGTCATATAAGCTGTTGTCCGTTAAAATCGGGTCGCTCGACTCAAGCACCCCGTCAACCGCCAATAAAGAGCTTTCATCACCGCTCTGCTGCTTGAGTTGGAACCCATCGAGGGACAGCATTGCCCACGCCGACGGCGATCGCTTGGGTAACGCCTGCTTGTTTAGCCTGTTGGCAGTATGGCCTAAACGAATCTGGGCCATCCCCCCCTCCACAGACGCTGGGGCCGGGCTGATTAAACCGCTCAATAGCACTCCCATCAGGGCCGCTAAGGCCATTGCCATTCGACGCTGCCAACGATACCGCCGCATTCCGATTACTCCTAACATTCGCGATCGCCCTGGACTATCATCCCAAACCGCTTGCTTTTGTTTTCTACAAGCCGACTCGACCTGAACCCAGACACCTAGACATCTTTCGGTTTTGGATTTTGGATTGATTGGTGATGGATGAACGGATGACATCCATTTTCTTTTGACTCACCCCCCCCCTCTCCCCACCGCTCCCCCTGCGGAAAAGCCTCAACTCAAGTCAGACCACACTAACCCAAATCTGATCAGCCGGAACCTCCAGTAAAATCGCATCTCCATATCGAATACCCTCAACCTTGGGCATCAAAAGTTCTAACACCGACGCATCTTGGAAATGGGTCTTCTTGGTTTCTGGGTGGGGGTAGTAGATTAATCCCTGAGTGCGATCGCCCCGAAATTTCAGCCGACAATCGCAAAACGAAAACGTTTCTGGCGGATGGGCAGTGGTCCAGGCGACCTGGGGGAATGTGTATCGCGGACGCCTTAGTTCAAATTGATGGGGGGTAATGGAAACGTTCAAAGTGCCTGAAAAATAATGACTCAAATCAAGCCCCTGCGCTTTAAAGAACGGGGTTTGCAATGCGATCGTGCTTTTCGGATAGGGCGAATCAGCTGCTATCCCCGAAGCAACGCCATGCCCTGCAATAATGACCCCTGATACAGTCACCCAATCTGCTTGAGCCATAACATTCACGAGTACATCCTGCGGAATCTGAATATTCCTACTGTATGAAGGTTTATGCCGACTATTGGCAATCTACAAAACTGATTTCTTTAGGACAGGAG
>JBCBZT010000009.1:0-201243 GCA_039815185.1 Cyanobacteria bacterium P01_A01_bin.123
GCATGTATCGCGATACAGGCTTCTATCGCACATTACTGACTACCCTCCCTATCTCCCCATCTCCCTATCTCCTCATCTCCTCATCTCCTCATCTCCTCATCTCCTCATCTCCTCATCTCCTCATCTCCTCATCTCCCTATCTCCCCATCTCCCCCTATCTCCCCATCTCCCCCTACCTCCCTATTTCTCAAAAACCCACTTTACGTCATGCTAGAGACCGGGAGTTATCAAGCATTTAGGAGGATAAACCATGACGGATGCCGTCAAATTGATGAAGCAAGAGGTGGGTCGAGCAGCGGCCAACCAGGTTGAATCCGGTTCGATTGTAGGGTTGGGAACTGGGTCAACAACAGCCTTTGCGATTCAGTTTATTGGAGAGCGGATTCAATCTGGCGAACTCAAAGACATCAAGGGCATCCCCACCTCGTTTCAGGCGATCGTGTTAGCGCGGGATTACGGCATTCCCCTCGTGTCTCTGGACGAAGTGGATCACATTGACGTGGCGATCGACGGGGCCGATGAAGTTGATCCGCAAAAGAACCTAATTAAGGGAGGTGGAGCAGCCCATACCCAAGAAAAAATTGTCGATTCTTTAGCGGCAAAGTTCATTGTGGTGGTGGACAGCGGCAAGCTGACGGACAAGCTAGGCACCACGTTTTTGTTGCCAGTTGAGGTGGTGCCGATGGCGGTCACGCCTGTGATGCGAGCGATTAGCACCTTGGGGGGTGAACCGACACTGCGGATGGGCGTAAAGAAGGCTGGCCCGATTGTGTCTGACAACGGCAATTTGATTGTGGATGTCAAGTTTGCCAGCGGCATTGATGATCCGGCTGGGCTGGAGAAGACGCTCAATAATATTCCTGGGGTGTTGGAAAATGGGATCTTTGCCGGAGTTGCAGATGAGATATTGATTGGGGAAGTGAAGGATGGGGAGGCCTCGGTGCGATCGATGTAGGAGGGTGCATCGGTGTCATGGCATGCCATGACACCGACCAAACGAGTAGAGAATTTCTCTTGGAAGGGAACGCTCAAGAATCGCGATCGCCCTCTGCGAGAGATCCCTGACCATCACGACAAACAAACCGCCACAATGGATGACTCGGCCCCTGCTTATAAATCCGCATCAGCAACTCACGCAACCGCCGATTTTCCTTTTCGCTCCAGCCAAACAAAATATGCCGACTTTGGCTAATTAAAATCCCCACCGTTAGTCCCACACATAACCCCAACCCCAAGCTAGGTAAACGGTTATAGGCCAGGCCGTAGCGTATCTGAGTCCAGGTGAAATAAGCTTGCAGTTGGGCCACCTCATGGCGTAAGACCCAGAGACTGAATCCTCCAACAGTGAGCCAAAGTAGCGTACATAAGCCCCACCAGGCCGACATGGTAACATGCTGGAGCCGTTCCAGATCTTGATTAAAGCTGGACTCATCATTCACAGGAGACTGCACCCAAATTCAGATAATCAAGGGTTAAACGGAGTCTTCAACAGTGTCTGAGGCAACATCTGGGGGAGCCTCAACAACCGCGATCGCTTGCCCTGATTTTACCCGCCACCAAGCCAGCAGCGTACTCGCAACGAAGATACTTGAGTATGCCCCAGACAAAAAGCCAACAATCAACGCCAGAGAAAAGAATTTTAAGGTGACCCCACCGAACAAGAAAATTGCCACCAGCGTCAACACCGTGGTCAGGGTGGTGTTAATTGAGCGGGTTAGGGTTTGGTTGACAGCGTCATCCACGATGTCGTTGATGTGGCGCTGGGGGTTGAATTTAATCGTTTCTCGAATCCGATCGTAAATCACCACCGTGTCGTTGACCGAGAAACCCACGATGGTTAACAACGCCACAATAAATAGGCTATCAACCTCATTCCCAATCACCAGTCCCAAAACCGAGAAAATCCCCAGGGTGATAAACACATCATGGAATAGCGCCACCAGTGCAAACGCAGCGTAATCGAACTGAAAGCGTAGACTGAGGTAAATCGTAATCCCGGCAAAGGCAACGATCAGCGCCAGCATCCCAGCGGTAAACAGTTGCTCGCCGATAACTGGGCCCACGGTATCAATCTGGGTCGCCTGGGGATCAAGTTGGCCCAGTTCTGCTTCTAGGGCTGCCTGGAGTTCAGTGCGTTGATCCACATCTAAATCTAGGGTGCGAATCGCCACCGCTTGCCCATTTTGACCCAGAAGCTGCACGCTGCTATCCTCTAGCCCTTGGGCTGACAGCACTTGAGTCACCGCATTAGTAGAAATGGGCTGATCGCACAGGTTTTCATCGACGGTGCAGTCGCGCTCTAGCTGCAGGCGGGTGCCCCCGATGAAGTCTAAACCGGGTTTGACCGGAGCCCTAAACTGGCTCCAAGAGATCGCCATCGCCACGATGCCAGCGAGAATCAGGCCACCGGAAATAGCCCACCAAAGCGATCGCTGTTTAATGACGTTGAGTTTCATGATTTAGATGCCGCTTGAGACGTTGATTGGCCCACCAGTCCTGGACAGTAGAGCTGAGGTTTACGCAGCTGAGGGAACCCAAGCACCACAAAGAAGAGTAACGTGCGGGTACAGCTGAGGGCAGTAAACATGCTGATGGCTACCCCAATGGCCAGGGTCAAGGCAAAGCCCTTAACCAACCCAGCCCCAAACCAAAACAGCGCTGCACAGGCAATTAGGGTAGTGACATTGCTATCGAGGATACTGGAGAAAGCCCGGTAAAAGCCAGACTCAACCGAACGATAGAGGGTTTTGCCCGCCCGCAGTTCTTCACGAGTACGTTCAAAAATCAACACGTTCGCATCTACGGCCATGCCGATGCTGAGTATAAAGCCCGCAATCCCCGGCAGGGTGAGGGTGACGCCAAATAGGTTAAACACAGCCAATGTGAGTAGGGCGTAGATCACTAGGGCAAAGTTGGCGATGATTCCCGGCAAGCGATAGTAGACGCCCATAAAGATCAGCACCAAAACTAAACCAGCCAGTCCGGCGTAAAGGCTGCGCTGAATGCTGTCGCGACCTAGGGTGGCTCCCACGGTGCGATTTTCGGCGACTTCTACCGGGAAGGGTAATGCACCACCCCGGAGTTGAATCGCCAGTTCTTGGGCACCTTCAGCATCAAAATTGCCTGAAATGACAGCGCTACCGCCAGGTATGCCTGTTGTGGCATACTCTACATCTACTATCGGGGCACTAATCAACTGGTCGTCGAGAAAGATGCCGATGGGGCGACCCGTCCCCGCGACCTTGCGAGTCAGTTCGGTAAACAAATCTGCACCGGTATTGTTGAAATTGATCTCGACTTCCCAGCTATTGCCAGCCCCAAAGGGACGGGCCAAAGCATCGGTGAGCATTTCTCCGGTTAAACCAGAGGGTTCAAACAGGGCCATAATCGCTTGATAGCCAGCCTCTAGATTGGCTTGGTTGGCGGCGATCGCCGCCTCATCGCCCACCTGTTCTAGCTGAATTTGCTCAATCAAATGCCCCTGCAGCACCTGCTGCTCGGCTTGCAGTTGACCTTCAGTACCCGAACGCTGGGTGAGGAACTCCAGTTGGGCTGTACCGCCTAATACCCGTTCGGCTTGTTCAGGGTCGCTGACGCCGGGGAGCTGCACCGATAGCTTATCGCTGCCAACGGTTTGTACCACTGCTTCAGATACGCCCAAACCGTTGACTCTATTCTCGATCACCCGCTGGATAGCTTCGAGATCGCGCTGGGTAATATTTTGAGCTTCTTCAGTCGGGTTCACCTGCAGGGTAAGCTGAGACCCCCCACGCAGATCTAAGCCCAAGCGTGTCGGAATTTGGACGATGACCACCACCGCCGCGATCGCCAACGCCAGAATCGTCGCTAAAATCAGTCGTTGCCTGCCCATTTTTGTCTGCCCGTACCTTAAACTTTGGTCACATCCAGATCCACAGTTTTCCCCATGAACTAAAAACTTAAGTCTTCACATCAGATGTGGTTTAGACCTGTAGCG
This sequence comes from Cyanobacteria bacterium P01_A01_bin.123, assembly GCA_039815185.1. Classification (GTDB taxonomy): domain Bacteria; phylum Cyanobacteriota; class Cyanobacteriia; order Phormidesmidales; family Phormidesmidaceae; genus JBCBZT01. The sequence goes on from JBCBZT010000009.1 coordinate 3,977, forward strand.
CCAGCATTTTTTCTACGGCCTCTTCGATTTTTTTCGGTTGCACAATCGTCAGGGCTTCTAGCTTACCGTTATAAGGGGTAGGAATGTCTTGAGACGACAACCGCAGTACCGGGGCATCCAATTCATCAAAGTAACGATCATTAATCGAGGCAATAATTTCAGCGCCAATCCCCCCTGTTTTCATGCATTCTTCCACTACGATCACGCGGTGAGTTTTGCGAATGGACGCGCCGATCGTTTCAAAATCAAGCGGCTTGAGGGAGATTAAATCGATCACTTCTGGATCTAATCCCTTGGTTTCTAGAGCTTTGACCGCTTGGGTGACGTGGTGACGCATACGCGAGTAAGTCAAAATCGTCACGTCTTTGCCCGGGCGCACAACTTCTGCTTTGTCTAGCGGCACCAAATATTCGTGATCGGGCAGATCTTCTTTCAGGTTGTAGAGCAGCACATGCTCAAAAAACAGCACGGGATTGTTGTCGCGAATCGCCGACTTGAGCAATCCTTTCGCGTTATGGGGGGTAGAGCAGGCCACAATTTTCAACCCCGGCACAGCTTGAAAATAAGCTTCTAGGCGTTGGGAGTGCTCAGCCCCGAGTTGCCTGCCCACACCACCAGGGCCGCGAATCACCATAGGAATTTTGTAGTTGCCACCAGAGGTGTAGCGCAACATGCCTGCGTTGTTAGCAATTTGATTGAAGGCCAAAAGCAAAAAGCCCATATTCATGCCTTCAATGATCGGGCGTAGCCCAGTCATCGCTGCACCCACAGCCATACCCGTAAAGCTGTTCTCGGCAATTGGAGTATCAAGCACCCGCAATTCACCGTACTTCTGATAAAGACCTTTGGTGACTTTGTAGGATCCACCATACTGTCCGACATCTTCGCCCAAGACAAAGACGGTGTCATCGCGAGCCATTTCTTCGTCGATAGCTTCCCGTAGGGCGTTAAAGAGAAGGGTTTCTGCCATTAGTTTGTATCGTTTTGGGTTTACCTGAATTTAGAGGGATGATTGTCGCTGAGAACCTGTGTTGAAGACATCAATCCTCAGCAAAGATATAGCGGTAAAGTTCGTCGGGATTGGGTTCTGGACTTTGCTCTGCAAAGCTAACAGCCTCATCCACTACCGCCTGAATTTTCTGGCGAATACCTTTGAGCTGCTCTTCAGACACGAGGTTTTGTTCACTCAGATAAGCCTCGAACTTCTTGAGCGGATCACGGGCCTGCCAGACTTCTTTTTCTTCTTTGGAGCGCAGTTCATCAGGGTCAGCCAGGGAGTGGCCGCGAAACCGATAGGTGAGGCACTCAATTAAAGTGGGCCCTTCTCCAGCCCGGGCCCGCTTGACCGCAGCTTGGGCCGCAGCGCGAACTGCCAAAATATCCATCCCGTCTACTTCTACCCCAGGCATGCCAAAGACGCTGGCCTTGCGATAGATTTCGGGTTGAGAAGTGGCCCGTTCGTGGGCCATGCCGATGGCCCATTTATTGTTTTCGACCACGAATAGAATGGGTAATTTCCACAGGGCTGCCATGTTGAGACATTCGAAGAACTGGCCGTTATTGGTAGTGCCATCGCCAAAGAAGGCGGCGGTTACCTGGTCGGCACTGCTGTCGTCGAGGGCATAACGACGGTAGCGACTTTGAAAGGCCGCACCCAGCGCGACCGGAATACCTTCGCCAATAAACGCGAAGCCCCCCAAGAGGTTGTGTTCGGCAGAAAATAGGTGCATGGAGCCGCCGCGGCCTTTACTGCATCCGGGTTCTTTGCCAAAGAGCTCAGCCATAACATTGCGAGCAGGCACCCCCGCACTGAGGGCATGAACGTGATCGCGGTAGGTGCTACACACATAGTCATCAGGGCGCATGGCTTTAATCACCCCAGAAGAAACGGCTTCTTGACCGTTGTAAAGGTGAACGAAGCCAAACATCTTGCCTCGATAGTACATTTCAGCGCATTTATCCTCGAAGTAGCGCCCCAGCACCATATCTTCGTAAAGTATCAACCCCTCTTCTTGAGAAAGTTGGGCTGGATTTGCCTGAAATAAGGGTAAGGTTCGTTCCTGGACCATGGATTTGCTGTGACCTCGCAGCAGTACTTGACTTAAATTTAGTTCTAAAACAGGTTGACTTAACTGGAATCTTGTCTAAAATCTCCACAAATCTAGATCTTTAAACTTTGCTCACATTGAGTTCGCTCATATTTAGAGCCACCATTTTTCCTACAGGGGTGTAGGGGTTTAGACCCTCAATCACGTCTCTAAATCGGATGTGGTTTAGATCAAGATTTCTAGAGTGAGCCAGAGCAAACTAGACAAAGCTGGCAAAATAGGGGACAGGTGCACACAGATGACCGTATTTGCCGTATTTAACGTTACCGCCTTAAGGGGTGCGAATCAATATTAAGCTAAATGGATCGTTGAGCTTTTGTCAGGGACTTTGCAAGCTATTATCTAGGTTCTATTTCGGCTTAGCCACTACGCTAATACCCTAAATGAATTCTGGAATGTATCAAATTGACCAGGGTTCGCGTTGGGATTAGGTCATTGAATCACGCTGTTGGGGACGTAAATGGTGCGAATTCCGCTAGATTATTATCGGATTCTGGGATTGCCGATTCAGGCTACTGATGAGCAGCTTAAGCAAGCCCATCGCGATCGCACGCTGCAATTACCTCGGCGAGAGTTTTCTGGAGTCGCGATTGAATCTCGCAAGCAGCTGGTCGACGAAGCCTACAACGTCCTCTCTGACCCCAGCCAGCGCAAAGATTACGACACCCGATTTCTAGCCAGTACCCATGCCCTAGAGTCTCCCACGACTGCTAGCAGTCCGCCGCCTGAGCTCCCTAAGCCTGAGGGCAAAGAACCGCTGGCAGAGGTGAATACTCAATTGGGAGAGGAAGCCCTGCGATCGCTGGCTTCTGACACGGTTACTGATGCCTATACGCCCACCATCGAGATTGACGACAATCAGCTCGTGGGAGCGTTGTTAATTTTGCTGGAACTCGGGGAATACGAGCTAGCCATTCGCCTAGGGCGACCCTATATCAGCAGCGGCAGCAATGACCTGAGTAGTGGCAAGTTTGGTGATCCTGCCGTGGTGCTCTCAGATGTTGTGCTGATCCTATCCCTAGCTTGTTTGGAGTTGGGACGAGAGCAGTGGCAGCAGCGACAGTATGAAAGTGCCGCAGAATCTTTAGAAACCGGGCGAGAACTGCTGTTACGTGAGGGGCTTTTTCCGGCGATTCGCAACGAGATTCAAACCGACCTCTACAAACTTCGCCCTTATCGCATTTTAGAGCTTGTGGCGCTACCGCTAAATCGTAATCGAGAACGACGGCAGGGAATCAAGCTACTCAAGGCGATGCTGCAAGATCGCGGTGGTATTGACGGTACCGAAGATGATCTCTCCGGGTTGTCCATTGACGATTTTTTGCGGTTTGCGCAACAACTGCGGGGCTATCTAACTTCGGCAGAACAGCAAGAGCTATTTGAGGTTGAGGCCCGACGCCCCTCTGCCGTGGGCATTTACCTCACCATATATGCCTCTATGGCTCGGGGTTTTGCGCACCACCAACCCGCCTCAATTCGCCGCGCCAAAAAGCTGTTGAAGCGCTTGGGAAGCCGTCAAGATGTCCACTTAGAGCAGGCCGTGTGTGCGCTCTTGCTGGGTCAAACCGAGGAGGCCAGTCGCGCCCTAGAGTTGAGTCAGGAATATCAACCCCTTGTCTTCATCCGCGAAAACTCTAAGGGGTCTCCTGACCTATTGCCAGGGCTCTGTCTCTACGCAGAGCGGTGGTTGAGGCAGGAGGTATTTCCCCACTTTCGTGACTTGAGCCAATATGAAACGACCTTAAAAGATTATTTTGCCGATGACCAGGTGCAGACATATTTAGAATCCATGCCCATGGAGCCGGATTCGACCGAACCCTGGGTGTCAGTACCACCGCCATCTAGCCCGACTGGCGCTAATACCAATGGTCATGGCCCCCCGCCAGAGCAGCAGGTCGCCCCGCCCAATTTTGCCAGGCCGGAGGCGCTAGCCTCACCCTTTCAGACGCCTCAGCCGGTCACGCCTAGTGTGGCTATACCGCCGCGTTCATCAGGGGAATTTGTGGCGCGGGATACGGCTCAACCCATTACTCCCCCAGTTACCCCTGCCGATCAGATTTCTGAAGCTACCCTAGGCAGATTTCCGCAGGGTTTTTCTGATCCTGCGGCCTCAACCGCCGAACGCATTTCTCAGCTTTCTCCAGAAGGGAGTCTCCAAGCTGCCAATAGGCCTATGGGTCGTGGCGATAGTGGCGCATCATCTAATCAAACTTTAGGGTCGGTACCCGCCGCCCAAAGGCCCGGTGATTCGCCTGAGACGATGGGGATGCCATCGTTGAATCGCCCGTCGCGATCGCGACGTCGGTCTACTTCCCCCAATTGGAAAAATCTGGCCTTGGTGGCTGTGGTTGGCATTCTTGCCATGGGCACCTTAGGGTTTGTCTCTATGCGCGTGATCGGTTGGGTTGGCGGGCTCTTTGGTGGCCCTCGCCTCAAAGGTGTGCCTTTAGCCCTGACGCTGGATCAACCGCCAATTGCAATTCCCAGTTCAGAAGAAATTGCGGCTCAAACCCCTGGCGTTACAGATATTGCCCAATCTACCCTGCAAAAATGGCTGGATGCCAAATCCGCGGCTATGGGGCAGGCTCACCAAATTGATCGCCTAGACGCGGCACTGTCAGCAGGGCAACTGGAATCCTGGCGAAAACGAGCCCAAGATGCCATCGATAATAATTGGTATTGGGAATACGAACACGATTTAGAAATTCAGTCGGTCACTCCCGAAGATCCAGAAGCCAATGCGTTGACGGTTCAGGCCCAAGTCCGTGAAAAGGCAGATTTCTATGAACAAGGAAGGCTGAATCCGCCGTCTTCTTACGATGAGACGTTGCAAATGCGGTACGAACTCATTCTCAACGAAGGCGAGTGGCGGGTTCAGGATGCTCAGAAGCTGAATTGAGCGGCTAATTGGCAGGGATATAGCGGTCACGATCCTGACAAATGTTCGCCATGGGTCTCTCAAATTGGGTCAGCCTGATATGATGAGCCAAATTTTGCATTAATAGCCCGATTGTTTGTGGGAGTGGGGATCGTGACTGAATCGTTTGGCTACATCGTCGATGCACTGCCCAATCTCTTGAGTGGTGCTTTGATTACCCTACAGCTGACTGCGCTATCAGTACTGCTGGGATCCGTTGGTGGGGTGTTATTGGGGATTGCCCGGTTATCGTCCATCAAGCCCCTGAGTCTCGCAGTCCGGGCCTACATCGATTTCTTTCGGGGAACGCCGCTACTGGTGCAAATTTTTATGATTTACTTTGGGCTCCCGGCAGTCATCAAAGAGCTGGGGGCTGAGTTTAGCTTTGAACGGATTGTGGCGGCAGTACTGGCATTGAGTTTAAACTCTGCGGCCTATATCGCTGAGATTGTGCGGGGTGGAATTCAATCGATTGAGTTGGGGCAGCGAGAAGCGGCAGAATCTTTGGGTCTAGATGGGGTTCAATCGATGCGGTATGTGGTGTTTCCCCAAGCGCTACGACGAATGATTCCACCGTTGGGTAATGAGTTCATTACGTTGCTCAAAGATACAAGTTTAGTCGCCGTCATTGGGTATGAAGAGCTCTTCCGCGAAGGTCAACTGATCGTCGCTAGAAACTATCGGTCGTTTGAGATTTACACGGCGGTGGCGCTGGTTTATTTAGTGTTGAATTCGCTATCTTCCCGAACATTTAACTTCCTTGAGCGCAATATGGATCCCGTGGAAAAGGCCAAACGTAGAAAGCTAAGTACGGCGACGGCACCAGAAATTGAATCTGCGTAACACCCTCTAAATGCTGCCATATCGAGCGTCGGGCATAGCCCCATCTTGAATCCCCTCTCTACCTTCACGCTGCTGCCAAGCCCAAAGCTGATCGCCATAGGAAAAATGCCACCACTCGTTAGGGTGGCGACAAAATCCTGCTTTGACCATCACCCGGTACAAACGCTGACGGTTTTGGTGGGCAGCTTGTTCAATCGGATCGAAACTGTCGGCAAAATGACTGGGAAAAGAACGGGGGGAAGGTTCGTCGATGGGGGAGCCCATGTTGACCGGGGTGCCGTGGGCGTCGGTTAGCGTGATGTCGATGGCGGCTCCGGTGCTGTGGGGTGGGGGCGTGGCGGGGTTGTGGCTAGGGGATGCCCAGAATTGATCCACCCGAGTTTGAATGTGCTGACGCTGGCTGTCGTTTAGCGCTGTTGGGGAGAGGCCTTGGTCAGCGGCAATTTGGTTGAAGGTGTAGTCAACCATAAACTGCTGTACGCCGATGGGACGATAGGCATCGAACAGGTGGATGTGCCAACCGGGGTGGCTGGCTTGGAGCAGGGCTTGGGCCTGTTGGAGGTTTTGGAGAACGCTTTGGCGAATGAAATAGGGGGAGCGATCGCTGTAGGGAGCCCCTAAGCTCTGGTAAGGATGGGGGGTGACGACGGTAAACTTCTCAAGCGGGATGGGAACTAAGGGTTCACCACACTCCTTGATGGGGATTGTTTGGTAGGGCTTCATCGCATTTTCGGACGGGTTGGGTGGTCGCGTTGGGAGGGCGGCTAGGGCCGTGGTTTGAACGTAGTGGCTTGATCCGAGCCGTTGATGCCTAGGAGACTCCCCCCCCGCTCTCTCCTCCAAAAACTTGAAGGAGCTGCACCTACCCTCAACAGCCCATAACCCCCATTACCTATCATTCTTCCCCTGCCCCCTCCGCTTCCTCTGCTTCCCCTGCCTCCCCTTCTTCCTCTGCCTCCCCTTCTTCCTCCTCTGCTTCCCCCGCCTCTCCTGCCGCCGTTCTCACCGTCAACACCTGCGGTGGTGTCGAATCAGCAGGATAGATCAAGTCAAGGAAAACCTGTCGACGATCGCCAGCAGGCAGGTCTAAGGTCAAGAGGGGATCGCCTTCCTGACCTTGGCGCTGCACGAGGTGGACAAAATATTGCTGATCTTCGTCTTGAGCATTGCGATAGCGGACTTGAACAGTGCCGCGAAAGAAGATGCGATCGGGGGGTGGGTTGAGGAAACGGAGTTGGTTGGTGACGGTTTCTGCATTTTTTAGCGGTGTTTCTAGATAAACTGACACCCGCTGGGGGTGATCGCTAGCATTATGCAGGGGCAGTTCTAGGCTGTATTGCACACCATAGTTGCCGTGGGCTGCGTAGGCGGTGTCGGGATAGCGTACAGCGAGAGGGGCGGTTTGGATTTGGCCCGTGCCCAGGGTCACGGCATTGAGGGTGTTGATGCCGTAGGAAACGATTTCCCCAGGGTTAGGAAGGGTCAATTGATCCGAGTCAGGATCGGTCACGGTACCCGTCCAGCGAGACCCGATAGATACGCCTGAGACACGGCCATAGATCAGCTGGCCATTCTCCATGTCCGGGGGGGTGGGGGCGCGATCGCGGGGCCCTGCCAAATTGCCATTGGCTAGCAGTAATTCCCAATCTTGTAAGTTGGGGGGGCGTTCGACGCCATACCAAGTCATGGGCGCATATTGAGCCATGCTGGCCACGTACACTTGGCCACTGCTACGTAGACGCATCAACAGCGTGCGTCCATTAATCGGTGAGGCCAGCGTGCGTACAGCAATTGGTTCGTTGGCAATCATCCGGCTTTGGCCCGCAGGAATAATCACCTGGGCTGGAAACGTTTCTTCGCGTTGCTGCTGCAGAACATCTAGCGAGACCCGACTGCCCGGGCCAGCATAGATGGGCAGTGAGTAAAACGCTACTGCATCGGGCAATGCTGCGAATGGGGCTTCGGGTTGGGTGCTGTAACTTGCCCCTTGCAAGATATCAATGGTGACCGGGCGATCGGTGGGGTTATGCACCAAAATGCCCAGATAGAGTGTGGCCAGGTCGTTGGGTGAGGTGGCACGGGCAATGTGATGGGCGAAAACGTCAAAACGCCCTTCAAAGGGATAGTCGAGGTGAGCTGTGGGGTAAGCCGTATTGCCTGGGGGAAAGGTTGATAGCAAAATCCCCGGCGTTTCAACCACCTCAGGGCTGTTGCTGTTGAGCACAGGCACTGAATCAAGCTGTCCAGGCAAAGGTCGTACGGGCTGGTTCCGAATCACCTCTTGAGGGGCCTCTGGGGGCAAGATCCGAGGAAACTCGCCGTTCTGAGATAAGACCGCTTCAGGCGCTGTCTGAGCCAACATCAAAGCTGAAAGCCATGCAAGCATGAGGGTACAAAGTTCCAAAACACCACACGGGATCTAGTTATACAACCGTGTTGTCTTTTAGTCGCCCTGAAAGAGAAATTAAGTTGTGTTTATGCCCCTGCGATCGCGATCTGATTTAGCTGCCTTAACACCCAATAAAAATCTGTGCTTAATGCCAAAGCATTGTTTGGCGTAATCGGTGGCACATGGATAAACAGAGTCTTTATCGGCCAGCGATCGCGCTCAAACTGAGCTAGTAGATGATGGTACAAATCATTGCAAACATATCTTCCGGCGTCGGTGCTGATTTCAGTCATAGTGGTTCCCGCTATCAGTGCAGCTAAATCGAAGGGGGTCTGCACCACGCGATCGCCACAAATGCCCTGTCGTTCCAAACTCAAGCGATCGCGCTTTTCAGCCATGCCACAACACACCAGTACCCGAGGTCGCAACTCAAACACCCGTGCCATCACCGCCATCGGAGCAATTTGAGAATGGACTGGAATCTTGCGCAGCAAAGCTACCCCGTTCGGTAGCATATTTTGGTTTAGCAGCTGAGCTAACAACTCATCCGATGAATTGACCACCTGATGAGCTTTCCAGGGCCGAAAGGAGGTGAGCAGGAGGGAAGACACGGGCGGTCAAAACGATCTTCAAAAAATATTGAGCCTCAAGCAAATTTGTTCAAACGCCGCATCCGTTAGGCAAAGAGTTGCCTACAGATCAATAGTAATCATAGAGCAGTCAGCAATAAGAATGCTTTATCCTGATTTTCAATTTTAGATTGAGAAATATAGAAAAGCTAGAGTGTCAGCTGTGCACAGCTTGCCAATCTCAACCCTGTCCAATTTGACAACTGGAGTAGAGACTTGAGGCCCCATATCCCTACCGGGAAAACTATGGATCTCGATGAGGCCAAGGTTTAATCAGTAAGCGTGGGAACCCTTCATATTAGGTTTCTGATTGATTGCTAGATTTCCCTTACAGCACGTTTTTCTATGGGTATCCCTAAACCAACTCCTTTGGAACTTGCCAAGCAAGGTAATCCAAATGCGATCGCCGCATTGATTAATCGTTCGCTCGCTAGCTACGGCATCAGCGTTTTCAGCATTTCGATATCAGGGGATTTATTGGCAATCGAATTGCAATCCCAAGCCTCTCCCATTGATCCAAAAATCTTAAAGAGAATTCAGAGTGGTGCCAAGAAACTCCAGATTGAATCTGTTGAGCGTATTAAAGTATCTGAATTTAAAGCAGCAGCAGCATCACAAAATGGGGGAATGGCTGCGGCTAACCAACCCAAGCATGAAGCCCCTCACTACAGCAAGATGAACATTGCCCGTAGTAGCCCTGCCTCAAAACAGAGCAATATCTTGACATCGATGATGTCATTTGTGGGGTCAGGGGGACTAGTGATTATATTGGCCCTGGTCTCTATCTTGGGGATTTTAGGATTTCTCAATCATTGGGCTAATTCAAGCAATCGTCAGGCAAGCACTGTGAAGGTGGTAGTCCCGCCTGATGTAGAGACCTCAAAAGACGTTCAGGCTTCTAACAATGAAACAGATGCCAATCATCAAGGGGAAAGTACTGTTCAAGTAGCGCTACCCTCGAGCGTAGCCGTTTTGACAGGCGTTCGCACTTTTGATGGTGAAACAGACTATATAGAAGTCCCTAATCAATCTGACTTAAACTTTGGAACAGGTGATTTCAGCATCAGCGTCTGGATCAAAACTAGCCGTCAAAGTGGAATTGACATCATTGTGGATAAACGGGTAGAGACCTCTGGGCCAATTCAAGGATACGTGTTAGCAAACTATCAAGGTAATATCCTTCTGCAACTGGCAGATATGGGCAGAAAAGACGGATGGACTAACTACATTAGCGCGCCATTTGTGGCCGATGATCAATGGCATCACGTTGCAGTTACAGTGAATCGTGATGAAGCCAACGGAATTCGATGGTATTTAGATGGCAGCGCAGTCGGAACCCCGGCAAATCCCACGGGAAGAAGTGGTTCTTTAGATAATTCTCAGCCCCTTGTGATTGGTAAACGTTCAGATCATCCCAGTTCGCCAGGCTTCTTCAGCGGGGAAATGGCTGATATCAAATTATTCAACACCAGCCTCACACCCCAACAAATTGAGAGTCTGGCAAACGACCCTAGTTTCTAAGTTTCTAATCATGATCAATGCTGCTATCTAAACCGTTTTGACATCCAGCCCTGGAATTTTGTGGATAGGAAAACTCCGCATCTAGAGCTGGACGTGGTTTAGAAAACGCTAAGATGTCCTTGTACCGTCACGGTTTAAGCTCACGGAGAGAACAACGATGACCGTCATCGCCGTCATTGACTATGACATGGGTAACCTCCACTCTGCTTGCAAAGGCATCGAAAAAGCTGGGGCAACCCCCAAAATTACTGACCACCTGGACGAAATCCTGACCGCAGATGGCGTTGTTTTACCGGGCGTAGGTGCGTTTGACCCCGCGATTCAACATTTACGCAGCCGTGATCTGATTGAACCGGTTAAAGATATTGTGGCTAGCGGCAAACCGTTCCTGGGCATTTGCCTAGGGTTACAAGTCTTGTTTGAAGCCAGCGACGAAGGGCAAGAACCTGGCCTGGGCATCATCAAAGGCAGCATTGATCACTTTCGTCCCGAACCGGGCATCACCATTCCCCACATGGGTTGGAATCAACTGCAATTAACTCAGCCCCAAATCCCCTTGTGGCATGACGTTAAGGATGGAGATTGGGTTTATTTTGTGCATTCCTATTATGCCAACCCCATCGATGACAGTATCGCTGCTGCCAAAGTGACCCACGGTAGTCAGCAGATTACGGCTGCGATCGCCCGCGATAACCTCATGGCTGTCCAATTCCACCCCGAGAAATCTGCCCACACTGGCCTCAAAATTTTGTCTAACTTTGTTGAACTCGTGCAGGCTAAACAACCCGCTCTGAGCGCCCTTTAATGGCCCTCCGCATCCACGGCAACCGGGCCATCAAAACCCTGCCGGGTCAAACTACCCGACCGACCCCAGCGCGGGTGCGCGAGGCATTGTTTAATGTCTGGCAGGGCGCGATCGCAGACTGTAGCTGGCTTGACCTCTGTGCCGGGAGTGGCGCAATGGGGGCTGAAGCCCTGTCGCGCGGTGCCCAGCGGGTCGTTGGCATCGAACGCCTGGGCAAAGCCTGCGCCATCATCCAAGCTAACTGGCAAGCCGTTGCCGACCCCCATCAGTCTTTCAAAATCATCAAAGGCGACGTGGTTCGCCAGCTTCAGCGGTTACAGGGAGAATCTTTCGATCGGATTTACTTTGACCCACCCTATGCCAGCGACCTCTATGGGCCTGTCTTGAACGCGATCGCCATCCAAACCCTGCTCTCCCCCCAAGGCGAAATTGCCGTCGAATATACCCCAGCCCACTGGCAACCCATCCCGATTGTCGGACTGACGCTTGTGCGCAAAAAGCGCTACGGCACGACAGGGGTAGTGTTCTATGAAAGAGAGAAGAATGGAGTAATAGAGTGATTCCTAAAATCCAAAATCCAAAATCGTTCGACTGAGCTCACGACGAAGTCCAAAATTGTTTCACCGCTCCCTCCTCACCCCTTACGATTGACCATGAGATGGGAGAATAGAAACCAAATGGGATTGTGAAGGATTGTGTTGATCATGCTGAAACGACTTGCATCAGTACTTTTGGTGGCCGTAGCTTTGACGCTGCAGGGCTGTGTCTCTGGTGGGGTTGCCCTGAGTAGCTATGTGGATAGCTACGACGGCTACCAGTTTCGCTATCCAACGGGGTGGGTAGCGGTTGACGTCTCAGGTAGTGCCGATGTGGTCTTCCATGACATCATCAACGAGACTGAAAACGTCAGCGTGGTGATTAGTCCTGTGCCTGAAGGTCAAACCTTAGAAGACTTGGGTACGCCGACTGAAGTGGGCTATAAGCTCTCTAAAGGCATCAACGCCCTGGCTGGAGATGATCGGGATGTAGAGTTGATCAATGCCCAATCTTTCCAGGCTGAGGACAAGACTTACTACATTCTGGAATATGTTGCTGACTTGCCGTCTGGGGTGCGTCACAATCTGGCTAGTGTGATTGTGCGTCGGGATAAGTTGTTTACCTTTAATGCCTCGACCCGCGAAGACCGCTGGGAAAAAGTGAAAACAATGGTCAAACAATCCGTCGCGTCCTTCACAGCTTATTAATTGTTTCGATGGAACTTCAATTTGTGCTGGCTTCTGCCTCTCCGGCTCGCCGAAATTTATTGGTTTCGGCGGGTATTCAGCCATTTGTGTGCCCCAGCAATTTTGATGAAGATCAGGTGCAATTGAGCGATCCAGGTGCGTTGGTTCAAACTTTGGCTGATGGTAAAGCCCAAGCGATCGCGCCCCGGTTTTCTAATGCGTTGGTGTTGGGTTGTGACTCGGTGTTGGCTTTTGGGGGACAAATTTTTGGCAAGCCCGATAGTCCAGCAGACGCGATCGCCCGCTGGCACAAAATGCGGGGCCAGGTGGGGGAACTCTTCACCGGACACGTGCTGATCGACACGGCTACGGGCAATAGCCTGACCCGATGCGCTGTGACACGAGTGTTTTTTGCCAATGCCAGCGATCGCCAAATCGAAGCCTACGTCCATTCTGGAGAACCGCTGCGCTGTGCCGGAGCCTTCGCTATTGATGGTAGAGGCAGTTTGTTGATTGAAAAAATTGAGGGGTGCCATACTAACGTTATTGGCTTGAGCATGCCTCTACTGCGCCAAATGCTGGATGCCCTGGGTTACAACGTTACCGATTTTTGGCATTGATCATGACCCAGAGGAGATTCAAAATGGGTTCTTATAAAGTCTTAAGTCTGAAGATCCTCTTTAGAGGTTGTTTGAGAAGTTCTAAATGTGCTGCATTTGCCCCCTTTTCATGTATGCCCGGAGGGCTTTAAGTCCCCTTTCTGGTATGCCCGGATGGCTATATTCTGGGGGACTTTGAAATTCAGAACCCCCCAGAATTGGGGGGCAGGGGGGCGGCTCAGATAACCATCGATACTTTTAGAATAACCTCTTCGGTGCAATTGCAATTAGAGATGGGCGAAGTGAGTAATGGGAGGATTGACAAAAATACAGTGGCTTGTTTTGCTGGCTGCGCTGATAGTTTTATGGGTAACCTTGGTGTACGCCAAACCAATTGCAGGCTGGTTGACAGACTGGGACTTCATCAAAATCCTCGATGCAGTTAGCAAGTTAGGTATTCTCATTGCGGTAATCGCTTTTCTATTAGAACTGACTCAACGAAACGAGAAAATTCAAATAGAACGTAAGCGAGCACATTTTGAATATTGGCAAGCCATTGATGCCGCAGCTTCTGCTCAAACGACGACTAGTCATGCCCGCAAAATGGCGCTAGAGAACTTAGCCAGCGAAGGTGTGCCGTTGAGAAATATAGATGCTCCAAAAGCAGAGTTGAGGCAGATTAACTTGTTAGGAGCCGATTTGGCGGGTGCAAATTTAGTAGAAGCGGATCTAACAGGCGCAAATTTGAATAAAGCTGATCTATCCAAAGCTCGTCTTTATAAGGTTCGATTATATGGTGCTAGTTTGTTAGACACAAACCTTGATGATGCAGATCTGCGTCAGGTTTTATACGATAAGCAGACTTGCTTCCCAAGTGGCTTTGAACCTGAAAAACTGGGTGCTTATTTGATGGCACCTGGCATATCTCTTCCATTAGTTCAGTTGCCTGGAGCCGTATTATGGGGAGTAGATTTGCAGGGTGCGAACCTACAAGGTGCAAATTTTTCAGAGGCTAGCTTTAATGGTGCGCGGCTAAAAAATGTCAATTTTCAAGATGCAAACCTGCAAGGTGTGAGATTTCGATTTGCAAATTTAGAAGGCGCAAATTTGAGATACGCTAACATCAAAGGTGCATATTTTTGGGGGGCAAAAGGTCTATCAGTAGCGCAAATCAAGGTGGCTAAATATTGGGAGGATGCATACTATAGCCCAGGGTTATGTACTGAATTAGGAATCAGTTATCGTGAATAACTAAAATCTGCCATGTTTACCGAAGATGTCTTGCATAAGATTGACAGAAGTGTCCTCTGCTGGTTAGCAACTACTTCCCAGGACGGTGTACCAAACGTCTCCCCAAAAGAGATTTTCGTGGCGGCCAACAATGACACGCTATTGATCGCAAATGTCGCATCACCCCAGTCCGCCGCAAATATCCGACGGAATCCGTATGTTTGCGCTGCATTCGTTGACATCCTTGTTCAAAAAGGCTTTCAGGTCTTCGGCACAGCCCAAATGATCAAAAAGACCCATGATGAGTTTGCCGCATTATCAGCCCCACTCTTGCAAATTACAGCAGGCAAGTTCCCGTTCGATACAATCTTCAAGATAACTGCAACGAGAGTTAAGCCCATACTGGCACCTCGATACATCCTTTACCCTGAAACCACTGAAGCAGAACAGATTGCTGATGCGATGAAAGCATATCGACTGGATGAATTTTAATAACGTGATTAATTGAGCTTTCGCACGCATTCCAATCCCATCTAAAATCTGAAGATTTTCCTTGAGAAAAGTCCGTGAACCCACACTTAGAGGCAAGCTTGTAGGGTCAAATATAATGGATGGAGCATCGTGACACAGGCTTCTATTGACCCCACTACCAGTGCCCATGATTGGCCCTTGCTGCTGCAACAGCTGATCGATAAGCAGTCCCTTTCAATAACCCAAGCTGAACAGTTAATGCAGGGATGGCTGACTGAAGCAATTCCCCCCGTACTGTCGGGCGCAATTTTGGCGGCTATCCAGGCCAAAGGTGTCTCAGGGGATGAACTAGCGGGCATGGCGCGGGTGCTACAGTCCCAGTCATTAGGTGGCACGACTGCTGACCCAACGATGCCATCGCCCATGATCGATACTTGCGGCACTGGCGGGGATGGCTCTCATACATTCAATATTTCGACCACGGTGGCCTTTGTCGCCGCCGCTGCCGGAGTCGCTGTAGCCAAGCACGGCAACCGTTCTGCCTCCAGCAAAGTGGGCTCTGCCGATGTCTTAGAGTCTCTAGGCGTTAACCTCAGCGCTGACCCCGAAAAGGTAAAAGCTGCCGTCAAAGAAGTGGGCATTACCTTTTTATTTGCTCGGGGTTGGCATCCGGCAATGAAAGCTGTAGCTCCCCTGCGCGGCACTTTGAAAGTGCGAACCGTGTTTAATTTGCTCGGCCCATTGGTGAACCCCCTGCGACCAACGGGGCAGGTGATTGGCGTCTACGATCCGTCGGTGTTGCAATCCATGGCGACTGCCTTAAATCAATTGGGTTTACCCCAGGCGATTGTGCTCCACGGTCGTGAAAAACTTGATGAAGCGGGCTTGGCAGATAAAACAGATTTAGCCATCGTCGACAATGGCCAGGTTAAGGCGATGGAACTCGACCCACAAGTCCTAGGGTTGACGGCTGCCCCCAAGTCGGCCTTGCGGGGGGGAGAAGTTGAAGATAATGCCACTATTTTGAAAAATCTACTGCAAGGGAAAGGCGAACCTGCTCACCAAGATGTGGTGGCTCTCAATGCTGCACTGGCCCTAAAAGTAGGTGGCGTGATCAGTGGTGAAGGGATAGATGCTTACGCTCAAGGCATCACCTTGGCTAAGGAAATTTTGAGCAGCAGGGCAGCATGGGAAAAGGTCGAGCAATTGGTTGCTTTCCTGAAAAAATAGAGTTGAAGTCCCAACGACCTATGAACTCAGCTTCGGGTTCAACGAGCAGGCTGAACCCGACAGTCGTGTGATTGAGCTAACCCTACATCCCTGTGGAGAAGTTGCGATCGCAGCAGTGAGTCAACGGGATAACCCTGAGTCGGTGGACTGCGGTGCTGAAAGCGTCTGTGGCCCATTTGCCGATGTCAATTGCTGGCGCTATATCGATCTCAATAGCGGTGAGCCCTATATCCTGCCTTTGAGGGTGTCTGCATATAGAGAGACCTGATCATGGATGACACCTATCCAATTTATCTCAGCCGACTTGCGCAAATGGCTTTGTCCCAGGCGTATCATAACCAGGTGCAATCTGTTCAGGCCTCCACGAAGTTTCATCATTCGCCATCGGGCAGCGCTCAGGCTGCATCAGTGCCCGGATACACGATTATTACGCCACCCCAATCTGATGAATCAATCAACTCGCAGTTTTATTTACAGCTAGAAACCTATCAACAAAAATTGCTGGCATTGGACTTTGGTGCAGATTTAATGGTGTCTTTGCCGCTAGCAAGTTTTCACCTCACGCTTGCGGATCTAATTGTGGGTAGTGCTTATGAAAATGCCTGCGATCGCGATGCTAATTATGAGGTTAACCTACGGACTTGCATCGAGAAAATATTTAAGCAGTATCAACAGCAATATCCCCAACCCCAAGCACCCATTAAGTGGCGAATGCAGAGTCTAATCGTGATGCCACGAGCAATCGGTGTTGCACTCGCGCCCGAGAGCCTTGACGACTATGAGCAAATTATCAATTTCCGACGCTTGATCTACCAAAGCTCTGAACTAGCTGCACTGGGGATAGCACAACAATATCACTTTACCGCTCATGTAACGTTGGCATATTTTAAGCCTATTCCGGTGGATTTAAACCGCGATCGCGTTGCCGAGTTACTCGCTCATTTAAATCAAAGTTGGCTCAACACCATGCCTGAATTCATCGTCGATCAAGCTGAACTGCGAAAATTCGACGATATGAATAGCTTTTATCGTCAACCAGATTGGACAAAAGTCAATTTTGGATAGGGGATATAGATAGCTCCTATTCCTCCGTAAGCTGAAAGATTTAGGTGCTTAGGGTTGAAGCAAGTTAACAATCCATTCGGCGCAAAAATCGATCTGGAGCTGGCGCTTCATCTGGTGAAATGGTGGTGATGACTGTGAATGACCAAAATCAACTTGAGATAGTGGGTCAGATTGAGGCGCTTTAATATTGTTTCAGTCCTTCTAAGCCCAGTCTAGCTGGGGATCTGAAGTTTCCCTATAGCCAAAATGCCATAGGCCTATCCCCATAATCAACTGATTCAAAACGTACCCTCAAGGGTAATGCGGTTGATCAGTCACCTTGCCAGAATGGGAGCGAGCGACACAAACGCTCTCATTCACTCAAGTTGAATCGTCACGGACATGACTACCTATCGAATTTCCGGACGCGTTTTGGATCGCCAAACTCGCCTGGGAGTCTCTGGACTCCGCATAGAAGTTTGGGACAAAGATTTGATTTTAGACGACAGCATTAACGGCGGTATCACCGACCATCAGGGTGCCTTTCAAGTGATTTTTGAAAGCGCGACGTTTCGGGATTGGTTTTTCTTTGATCGCAAACCCGATCTCTACTTCAAAGCTTTCTACCACGGTGAACTGCTGTTTAACACAGAAGACTCAGTGATTTGGAATGCCGACAATCCCACCGATGTGGTGATTGAAGCTGACGCGCCCAATTCGCAGCAGCCTGTGCCCCAGCCTCCTGTCTCTTTGTCTCGATTCAAACCCCGCACTCAGCAGCGGACTCGGCTCAAGCCCTCAACCTCTTTACTCAAACCTGTTAAAAGGAGTTTTTCTACTATGCGCGATCGCAGACAGCAAGCTTTACAAGTTCGCATTGATGCGGCTGAATTAGCAAGCCAGCGCGAGCATCCCGAGCAGGTGAATAACGGCGAAGAATTCCGTTATCGCGCCAGCAACAACACTTCTACGCACATTGCCAATTTTACAAAAGGGCTACCCCACGATCATAAAGGCATGTTGGTGGTCGAGTCAGAAACCCCAGGCACCTTTGTGCGTGACAACGACTACTATCTAGAGTTTGTCAAAGCCATTGACTCGGGTGATGAGCGCGACTTCCGCGACATTCCCCTCGGGCCTCCGGGGAGCGAGGGTACCCCCCGCCCGACTTGGAAATCTGCGATTGCCTGTGATAACAACGTGCCTGCACGAGCCTGGGAAAGCCAGGGTGCAGGTAACACCTTTGACCTCGAAGGCCCCGATGCCCAAGCCTTGACCATGCCTCCGGCCCCTACCATTGACAGCCCAGAGCTAGTCACCGAAATGGCTGAGGTCTACCTAATGGCGTTGCTGCGGGACGTCCCCTTTGCTGAGTTTGCCACCAATCCTGGGGTCCAAGCTGCGATCGCTCGCTTAAACGATACCGACTGGATTAAAAACCCCGGCGATCGTCTGACCGATGCAGAACAAGCCCGCCTGCGCGGCCCCTTCGATGGCCAAAGCCTGTTTCGCGGTATCACCAAAGGCGACGACATCGGCCCCTACCTCTCGCAGTTCATGCTAGTGGGCAATCCCGGACTCGGCAACAGCAACCAAAGCATTGCCGATGGCTTCATCTCCTACGGTTCCATCCGCATCGACCAACGGGTACGCGTGGCCACCCCCCGCAAAGACTTCATGACCAACTGGGAAGCCTGGTTGGATGTGCAAAACGGGGCCGACCTCCGCGGTTTGGAAACTTATGTTGATAATGCCGACAATTCACCCGTCTACCGCTTCCTCGCTACCCCGCGTGACCTCGCCACCTATGTGCACTACGATGCGCTCTATGAGGCATATTTGAACGCTTGCTTGATTATGCTGGGCCGAGGCATGCCCTTTGATCCGGGTATTCCTTTCCAACGGGCTGACTATATCGACAAACAGCAAGGCTTCGCTCACTTTGGCGGCCCTCACATTTTGTCCCTCGTGACTGAAGTGGCCACCCGTGCTCTCAAGGCTGTGCGATTCCAGAAGTTCAATGTCCACCGTCGGGCCCGTCCTGAAGCCCTAAGCGGTTTCATCAACCGCTACTGCAACGGCGATACCGATGATATTCTCAGCGTCAAGCCTTTGGCAGATGGGCTCGATACTGGCCTACTCAATGAAGTGGCAGGTCATAATGCGATGATGAACGGCGCAGAAGGCCCCGGTGGCGGATACAGCAATTCTTTCTTGCTGCCCATGGCCTTTCCTGAAGGTTCGCCTATGCACCCCGCTTATGGGGCTGGTCACGCTACGGTGGCTGGTGCTTGCGTCACTATCCTTAAGGCGTTCTTTGATCACGGTTATGAATTGCCCTTCTGCTACCAACCTGCAGCCGATGGGTCTCGCCTAGATAAAGTGGTGATCAATGCCCCACTGACGGTTGAAGGGGAATTGAACAAACTGGCCTCCAACATCTCTATCGGTCGCAACTGGGCCGGGGTTCACTACTTCACCGACTATATCGAGTCGATTCGTCTGGGTGAAAGCATTGCCCTCGGCATCCTCGAAGAGCAAAAGCTCACCTACGGTGAAAATTTCTCGATGACTGTTCCCCTATTTGACGGGGGTGTCGTTCGCATCTAATGAAGATGGCCTCGATTCTACTTGCTTAAGCTAAGCAATCTGGCCAGTGCTATAAACCCAATAGCGGGAGGACCTCGTGACTGAGCCTCTCGCTATTGCTTTGTTGAAGAAGACTTAAGCCAAACTTCCATTAACCCAGCAGCAGGCTTAGGGGCGAACAAACTCCGAAGGGTTGCGGAAGCTTTCTGCAGGGACATCTTCTAGCGCTTGCTGCATGAAGTCGCGCCAAACTGGAGCCACAACGCCACCGCCGGTTGCACCGCTTCCCAGGGGAGAGTAGTCATCGTTGCCGACCCAGATTGCCGTCGCGAGTTGGGGCACATAGCCCACAAACCAAACGTCCCGTTGAGAATCTGTGGTACCCGTTTTGCCCGCAGCGGGACGACCAATCTGAGCAGCAGTCCCAGTTCCTTGGTTGATCACACCTTGTAGCACGCTGGTCAACGTAGCCGTAGCCCACGGATCTAATATCAGCTGAGGCTTAGGGGTATTATCGAGCAGCACATTGCCCACAGAATCGCGCACCTGCACAATTAAAGTCGTCTCAGAGTGCCAACCATTGCTGGCAAAGGTGGCATAGGCTCCGGCCATTTCCATTGGGGTCAAGTCAACCGCGCCCAGGGGAAGCGAGATAACAGACTCCATAGGGCTTTCAATCCCCAGCATGCGGGAAACTTCAATGATGTTGTCGATACCCACAGCCTGGCCAATTTTAACGGCGGGGACATTGCGGGAAAATTCGAGCGCCTTGCGGATGGAAATGGATCCCATGAATGACCCATCATAATTCTTGGGCGCATAGTATTTGTAACCGTCTGGATAACTCACCGGAGTGTCGGCGATACTGCTGTCTGGACCATATCGCCCGGAAGCAAAGGCAGTGTAATAGACAAAGGGCTTGAAGGAAGATCCCGGCTGACGATGGGCCTGAACCGCCCGGTTAAACTGGCTGTTGTTGTAGTCAACCCCACCGACGATGGCTTTCACAAAGTGGGTGCGGGGGTCAACAGCAACCAGTGCCATTTGATCGGCCCGAACGCGGAGTCGGCCGTGGTTGCGTTGCACCGTCTCTTCGGCCATGCGTTGCATGTTGATATCAACGGTGGTTTGCACGCGCATGCCACCCTTAAGTAGAGCTTCTTGTCCAAATCTTTCAGTGAGTTCTTGGACAACGGCATCGGTGACGTAGGGTGATTGACTGGGTCTAAATGAGGTAACTTCACCGACTAACAGGGGAGCATCCCTAGCCGCTGCTTCTTCTTCTGGGGTAATCCACTCAAGCTGGCGCATTCGGCTTAAGACTAGAGCCTGTCGCTGTTTGGCTTTTTCATAGTTGACAAAGGGGCTGTAGCCCTCTGGCGCTTGAATTAACCCGGCCATCATGGCGGCTTCTGGCAGGGTAAGTTCAGAAGCTGATTTATTGAAGTAGCTTTGGGCAGCAGTTTCGACGCCGTAGGTGTTGTGCCCCCAGTAAACCTGGTTGAGGTACATCTCTAGAATTTGATCTTTTTCAAAGACCTGCTCTAGTCTCAGAGACAAAACGGCTTCAGCAATTTTCCGGCTAATGGCGCGATCGCGGCTGAGGAAGAGATTTTTGACCAACTGCATGGTGATGGTGGAGCCCCCTTCCACCGTTTCGCCCGCACTCATATTGGCTAAGAAGGCTCGGGCAATACTGCTGGGGTTGATGCCCTGGTGCGTATAAAAATAGCTGTCTTCAATGGCGAGGACGGCCCGTTTAAGCTCAGGCGACATATCGTCTAGATTGACCACTTCTCGATTGGCTTCGTCGTGAATGCTGTCGAGCAGGGTGCCATTGATGTCGTAGATATAGCTGGTTTCGGTGGGCAAGTAGTTACGCAGGATGCGCACGTCGGGTAAGTTGCGGAAGCTAACGGCGAGACCCACCAAGCCGCCCGCGGCGACGGAACTGCCCAACATCGTGACACCCAGGATAGTCGCAGCAGTCACTTGACCGACATCTTGAACAAACTTCAGAATGTCGCTTGGCTTGCTCGCCTTAGTCGCTTTGTGGACTTTCTGGGGCGATCGCTGTTGTCGAATCGTATTGGCTGACACGGGCTTTTCAGTTCCTTCTATTGACGGGAAACAAAGATGCTGTCCGCAGAGTTCTGAGATTATAGAGAATCTTGGCCAACCTGACAGGAGATTTTTGGCGTATTTTGGAAGGCGATGCGCGGGAGTTACGATTGAG
The DNA here is from genome assembly GCA_039815185.1 of Cyanobacteria bacterium P01_A01_bin.123. GTDB lineage: Bacteria > Cyanobacteriota > Cyanobacteriia > Phormidesmidales > Phormidesmidaceae > JBCBZT01. The sequence goes on from JBCBZT010000009.1 coordinate 25,811, forward strand.
CCCTTACGATTTGGCCCTAGCATAGTCTACGCGCTCTAGTTCGTGCCATTAAAATCCTCTGGGCTTAAGAGCCACGATCCTGATTTCGTAAAATTAATTAGCAATTCATCTGAAACATCATCCATGACAGCCTCAGGTTCTCCTCAACAACCAGCCTCCCCTATTCCGGAAGAATTCCAGTGGATCTATCGGGGGGTAACCGAAGTCTTTCCTCACCAGAGTGAATCGGATGATCCAGACGAAAATTTGATTCGGCGACTACAAACCAGCGATCGCCCTTTAAGAATCAAACTGGGCATTGACCCCACAGGTTCAGAAATTCATTTGGGCCACAGTATTCCAGTCCGCAAACTGCGCGCCTTTCAAGATGCAGGACATACGGCAGTGCTGATTATCGGTGATTTTACCGCACGCATCGGTGACCCGGAAGGCAAGTCTGAAGTCCGCAAACAGTTGAGCGAGGCTGATGTTAAAGCCAATGCCCAAACCTATCTCGATCAAGTGCGTCCGATTCTAGATTTTGACACCCCTGGGCGGTTAGAAGTGCGTTATAACTCGGCGTGGCTATCTCAGCTAGATTTAGCCAAAATTCTAGAACTGCTGGCAACCATGACCGTCGGCCAAATGCTGGCAAAGGAAGGATTTTCCCAACGGTATGATCAGGGCAATCCCATTTATTTACATGAGTTTCTCTACCCGCTGATGCAAGGGTTTGATTCGGTAGCGGTCCAAGCCGATGTGGAACTGGGCGGGACCGACCAAAAATTCAACATTGCGGTTGGGCGTGACTTGCTGCGTCATTTTGGTCTAAAGCCCCAATTTGGCATGTTGATGCCTTTGCTGTTAGGCACCGACGGCCATCAAAAGATGTCAAAGTCTTTGGGGAACTATGTGGGTTTGATGGAAGATCCGCTGTCAATGTATTCCAAACTGGAAAAGGTACCGGATACTCTAATTGCAGACTATTTTGAGCTGTTGACGAAAATCGCTTTAGACGGTCTACCAGAAAACCCGCGCGATCGCCAAAAGCAACTCGCCCTGACAGTAACCCAGCAGTTCCACGGCATTGAAGCGGCCCAACAAGCCCAACAAGCGGCCCTCACCCTGACCCAAGGGCAAACCGCTGGTGCCGAAGGGGTCCCTGAATTTTCCCTGGGCGACGTCGAGTTTCCGGTCAAGCTGTTTTATATTTTGAGTGCTGCGGGGTTATGTAAAAGCAGTAGTGAAGCCCGTCGACAAATCGAAGGCGGTGCAGTGAAGCTAGAAGGCGATCGGATCTCAAACGTCAACCTCACCTTTGAAAACGCTAACCCCCTAGCCGGAAAGGTACTCCAAGTCGGCAAGAAAAAATTCATCCGCCTAGTCAACTAAGGCGTTGAACGTAAACCTCTCCCCATCTCCCTCTTTCCCCTCCCCCATCCTCCCTCCCATGACTCCAGCCGAGCGCATCATTGTCCCCCTCGATGTGGCCGATGAAACCACCGCGATCGCCTTAGTCGATCAACTCCCCCAGGTGACTTTTTGGAAAGTTGGGTTAGAACTGTTTGTCAGTAGCGGGCCCACGCTGCTCCAACGGCTCAAGGATAGGCAAAAACGGATTTTTCTCGATCTCAAGTTTCACGACATTCCCAACACCATGGCCGGGGCCTGTCGCGCGGCGGGCCGTTACGGCGTCAATTTAGTCACGGTTCACGCCGCCGCCGGACGCGCCGCCCTAGAATCTGCCAAAGTTGCGGCTCTAGAAGGTGCTCAATCAGCAGGCTGTCCATCCCCCCAGCTGATTGCCGTTACCCTACTCACCAGCATCAGTTCCCGCGCCCTGGCCTTTGACCTCAAAATTCCCCTAGAGCTGCCCGATTATGCTCTACAAATGGCCTTGCTAACCCAGGACAGTGGTTTAGCTGGGGTAGTTTGCTCACCCCAGGAGGCCGCTCAGCTGCGACAATCCTGTGGTGATGAATTCTTGTTGGTGTGTCCTGGGGTACGACCCAGTTGGGCTGCAAAGGGAGATCAGCAGCGGGTGATGACGCCAACGGCTGCGATCGCAGCTGGGGCTAATTTTTTAGTGATTGGCCGCCCGATTACGGCGTCAGCCAACCCAGCGGCAGCCTTTGAACAGATTTGTCAGGAGCTTTTAGAGAATCAGGGGATGGGAAAAACCCCTGATAAATCCAAAATCCAAAATCTCAAATCCAGAGCTAGGAGAGCGGATCATGGGTAAGCGGATCAGTGCGATGGTCAAGGGCTGGGCTTGGGGGGCGATCACGGTCAGTTGCAGTCTGATTCCCACGGTCGCCCAGGCGCAAATCCCAGAGATCAACCTAGAGGTCAGCCCAGAGGTCAGCCCAGAAGCCAACGGAGAAATCGGCTCAGAAACCAGCTCAACGGATATCTCACCCGCACCTCTACGAGTCCGGACGCCCTGTCCAGCGGATTTAGATACCCTAATGCAAGGACTCCTGCGCGATTTACCCAGCTATACAAATCGGGTGCATCAGCGGAGTTCAGGGCCTTATCGAGAGATTCAACTCCCCGGTTCTGTCTTAATTGCCAGCCAGCCCGACTTTAGACCCCTGACGTTGAATGATTGGGGCAGTCCCCAATCAACAACCCCAGAGCCCCAAAATCTAGAAGATCCAACCCTCTACCAGGTTTTCTTCACCACCCTAGAAGGTCAACAAACCGACGCCGAGGCCCAACGTTTGCAACGCTATCACTGGGTGTTTCTCACCCGCAGCAGTGAAGCTGACAACGATTGGCGATTGGCGTTCATGTATTCCCGGATTGGCGATTATCCTGCTGTTGTTAGCCCTGCAACGCCTCCTGAGGAGACCACCTACAGCGCTATTGGTCAAGGCATTCGGCTGTGGTTACGCGACTGCCGCGCCCAAGCTGTAGACCCAGTTGATTAAAAGTTCTTAGTCTGGTTGAAAAATTGCCCAACCTCAAAACTGCTGGTATTCTCCAACTGTCGCAGCACTGAGCGAGTAATCAGTTTGCCAACTTCCACCAGAACTTCCCCAGTAATCGGGTGTAGGAGATTTTGATCAGCTCGCCGTCCAATTAGGGCTTCAATGTCTTGCAGGGAGTTGACATACATCCCAGGTGGTAGCTCCACCACGACCCCTTCACCCATCACCCTGGCCTGACAAGCCAACCGTGAATTAGCCTTGCATGAGGTAATCACTTCTAAGGTGCGTTGTTCTCGACGGTTAATGGGGGTAAGGGCTTCAGCACCTGACTCAACGTAGATGTGACAAGTGGCACACATGCCCCGACCGCCACATTCCTTCAACACATCCAGGTTTTTGTTGAGCAAAACGGAGAGGAGATTCCCATTGGTTTCAATAGAACTCTCTTGGGCAATGGGTTCGAGACGAACAGTTTTAGCCATGGGAAGTAATCTGACTCAGATAAAACTTAAATAGAGATACAATCCTTTACATCATGAGAATGCCCGCTGGATTGCCTTAATGCAACGGTGATTTCGCCTATTTGTCCGAGTTGGGTGGGAAAAGTAGCTGGCGTTGGCGATCGCTAAAGCTCTCTTTTTCCAGTAGCACGGCGTAGTTACGAATAATCCGGCTACATTTCTTGATAAATCCGTTGGCCCAATCTTGAATCCAGCCGCACTGTTCTGTCGTTAAGGGCTCAGAATTGCCCCCGTTGGTTGAGGGTTGCCACTGAATCTCTCCGATGCGATTGACTTGAAACTGCTGCATCCAAGGCACATTTGGACAGCTGGCCTTCAATGTATTGCTCACTATCGTCTTGCCGAGGTAATGGCTGGTAAACACACTCAGTTGATTCAGTGCGTCTACAGCTTCTTCAAGGTAGGGTGAGGCTAGTGAGTCGGGCGGATCAAGTGAGTCGGGTGGATCAAGCGTCTGGTCTGGATGCGCCAAGGGAGTGGAAACCACTGCTCCATTGGGTTGATCGTCTTGGCTGGCACCGCCCATCCAATCACGAAAGGTGTCAACTCCAGCGATCAAATCTGTCTGCAGCAATTGCTTGAGTGGTTCAAAAGCGGCCTGGTACTCCTGATGGGACAGACGGGGATGGATTAGCACCATCAAACTTATCCCCTGATCCAGCTTGTGAATATAAACCTGATGCGCCACAAATTGAAAAGAGAAAGACTCTAGTCCGGCAGGCGTGGTGGCCACCACCTGCTGAATCCCTTGAGCTAATATCTCTTCTTGCTGAACGTTAAGAATTTGGTCAATCCCCAAGAAAGAAGGGCGCGATCGCCCATCCATTAGGGCAATCCCCACAATTCCTGGTAAATTCAGAAAGTTCTGAACAACCTGGCGCTTCATAAAAATTTAAGGTTTCCGTCCTCGTTTAATTCATCAGGGCGTTTAGCCAGTACGCTAGGGAATGCGGAGTTACCGACCTGCAAATAGCAGCGTTTAACTTTATCAAGTTTTAGGGCTCCTCCACACCTAGGGTTAAGTCCCGTTCTAAAGTTTTTGGTTGTTTCGCGATGGTTTACCCCGCAGTTGTCTTTCACGGGAGTAATTGTATGCCAGGTCCAGCTCGGGATATGGAGTTTTCCTATAAGCAAAACTTCAGGTCTGGACTTGGACAGGGTTTATTTAGACCTCTCAAGTTTTTTAGATTTTAGGTTAAGCGTGTATGTCTGACCTTCCCTTTACTCTAGATCAGCTCCGTATTCTCAAAGCCATTGCGGCTGAAGGAAGTTTCAAGCGGGCTGCGGACAGCCTGTATGTTTCACAACCTGCAGTCAGCCTGCAGGTGCAAAACCTTGAACGCCAACTCGATGTTCCCCTGTTTGATCGGGGGGGACGACGGGCACAGTTGACTGAAGCAGGCCACTTATTGCTCAGCTACGGCGATCGCATTTTGAGCCTTTGCCAAGAAACCTGCCGTGCCCTAGAAGACTTGCAGAATCTTCAGGGTGGGACGTTGATCGTCGGGGCTAGCCAAACCACTGGAACCTACCTACTTCCCCGGATGATCGGATCGTTTCGGCAGCGTTATCCCGATGTTGCGGTTCAACTCCACGTCCACTCTACCCGACGCACTTCCTGGAGTGTCGCTAATGGTCAAATTGATTTAGCAATTATTGGTGGAGAAGTCCCTCCTGAATTACAAGAATCTCTAGAGATTATTCCCTACGCTGAAGATGAACTTGCACTGGTGATGCCGGTTTTCCATCCCCTAGCCAACAGCGAGAAAATTCAACGCGATGATCTGTATAAATTGCAATTTATTGCCCTAGATTCCCAATCCACCATTCGCAAAGTGATCGATCAGGTGCTCACCCGCAGCGGTATCGAAACCCGTCGGTTGCGCATCGAGATGGAACTAAACTCGATTGAGGCGATCAAAAATGCGGTACAGTCGGGGCTTGGGGTGGCGTTTGTGTCAATTTCTGCCATTGAGAAAGAGTTGCAGATGGGCATGTTGCACCGCACCCAAATTGACGCTGTGATCGTTAACCGGACGCTATCGGTGATTTCCAACCCTAACCGTTATCGATCGAAGGCGGCAGAAGCCTTTACCAAGGAAATTTTGCCTCAGTTTACCAAACGTGAGCTCGATCTGAAGCGCGATCATCGCAAGCAAAATGGCGCATCAAAGACTGCCGCCACAGCTACCAAGATGCTTTCCCTAGAAGCACCCCCAGCAGAGACACCTTCTTAACTCAATGGAAGAAATTTGGGTAGACTGAGAGGCAACATCCCAGTTGCCTGGATTGGCAATTTCAACAGCGCCCATGGAGATTTACTGTACTCGTCCCGGTTGTCCAAACCCCCATAATCAGTTTGCTGATTTGGACAATTCAGCCACTTTGAAGACGGTGCAGCAAAAATTTTGTGTGACCTGCGGCACGCCATTGATTTTGATCGGTCGCTATTTACCAGAGCGACTATTGGGACAAGGAGGATTTGGGGCAGCTTTTTTAGCCAGCGATCGCTACACGCCCACCATGCGCAAGTGTGTGGTGAAACAGTTTCAGCCCTCCGGTGATTTAACCCCAGCCCAGATGAAGATTGCCCAAGATTTGTTTGAGCGGGAAGCCCAAGTGCTTGAACAACTGGGCAACAAGCATCCTCAAATTCCCGACCTATTTGCCTTCTTCCCGTTGATTGTGCCGTCTCTGACGGTGAGTGGACAGCAAGAAGAGTTCTTCTATCTGGTGCAAGAATACATCGACGGTGAAGATCTCGAACAGGAACTCGCGCGTAAGGGTCCCTTTAGCCAAACCAAAATGATAGAAGTGCTCGTGTCGATGGCCAAGGTGTTGACCTTTGTGCATCAAAACAACACGATTCACCGGGATATTAAACCGTCAAACATCATGCGACACCGCAACGGCAAGCTGTTTTTGCTTGATTTCGGTGCAGTCAAGCAGGTAGCCCAACAGTCGGGCAAAGCTCCAGGACAATCAACGGGTATCTACTCTATGGGGTTTGCCCCACCAGAGCAGATGAGCGGCGGCACTGTATATCCTTCTACCGATTTGTACGCCCTGGCGGTCACCTGCCTTTTGCTGATCACGGGCAAATCTTCGACAGAACTCTTCGACGCCTACAACAACACTTGGAAATGGGAGTCGTACGCCCAGGTGCATCCCAAGATTGCCGCGATTCTCAATCGCATGTTGCAGTCTACGCCGAACCAGCGCTACGCCTCAGCAGAAGACGTCTTGGCAGCCTTGCAGCAAGCGGTCAATAAGTCCTCCACTAAGACTCAGCCGTCGAACCCAACTGGATCGTCCACGGCGCTTCAATCGCCCCCAGCCGCAAAAGCTGCTGCCCCCCAGCCTAACGCCCCCCCTTCAAAACAAGGGGCAAAACAAGGGGCAGCAGCAGGTTCGCCGCCCGCTGCCCGCCCAGCGGCGAAACCCGCCCCAGCCAATCCTTCATCGCCAACCTTGTTTGCCTCAGTTTCATTGCCAGAATTTCTAGGGGGGGCCGCATTTACGGGGTTTCAGGGGGGGCTGTTGGCGATCGCCCTAGTCAGCTTCCTCGGTACCACCCTAGTCAGCAGTAGTGCCTGGTTGGTCTTGATGGCGCTGCTGGTGTTCCTACAAGTCCGCCGAGTGATTGAGCGGGTTGACTTGGTGATTATTGCCGCTGTTACCCTGGGCATTGTGCTGTTTTTGGGCAGTCAGGGCTTTGGGCTGCAAACGATCCTGACGGTAGCTGTGATGGCAGGATTAATTACGGTAGCGATCGCGACATTCTTTCGGTTGTTGTATCAACTGCTGACTAGAATCTTTTAAGGTACGCCCGATGTGAAAGCTTGATTCTTTAGTTTAGGGAAAAACTCTGAATCTGGATGTAGACGAGATTTAGATAGCATTAGCAGCAGTCATTGCAAAAAGGCTAAGTCATGGCACAAAAGAATGAACTCCCCGCGCTAGTGGCCGCCCTAGGGGTGACCGTTGCCTTAGTTGCCGGTGGGGTTTGGTGGCTAACCCGTGACGACGGGTTGAATTTAGGCGGCTTGCTGGGTAACGATTCATCTGGTGATACGACGGGTACGACAACAACAGGCAACACAACGGCGACGCCTGAAAATACTGGGGAAACCTTTGCCCAGGTCAATGCCACTATCCCTGCGGGCCAGTTTAACTATGGTGGCAGTACCACTTGGGCACCGATTCGCGGCAGCGTGGATGGGGTGATCCAGTCGGTCTGGCCTAATTTTCAGTTAACGTATGCTGATCCGGCTAGTGGGCCGCCAGGATCGGGGGCTGGGATTGAAATGCTGATCAATAACCAACTTGCCTTTGCCCAATCGTCTCGGAGTCTCAATCCAGGAGAACGGGAAGCGGCTCAGCAGCAAGGCTTTGAACTCCAAGCGGTGCCAGTGGCTTTAGAAGGCATCGCGATCGCGGTTAACCTTGATTTGCCTGTTGAAGGGCTGACCCTGGCCCAACTCCGTGATATCTACACCGGACAGATCACCAACTGGAACCAGGTCGGGGGTCCTGATTTACCGATTCAGGCCTACTCACGGGCGCTTAATGGGGGGACTGTCGAGTTTTTCGTGGATGTGGTGTTGGGGGGGCAAAACCTAGCCAGTTCGGTGCAGTTTATCGACGAAACCACGACTGCCCTGCGTCAGATCTCAGAAAATCCGGGGGCAATTTACTATGCCTCGGCTCCAGAAGTGGTCGGTCAATGCACCATCAAACCCCTAGCTCTAGGGCGTGATGCGAACCAGTTGGTTGCGCCTTATGCTGACCCCTATGTCCCTCCTGAGAACTGCCCCAATCAGCGCAACCAAACCAACACTGAAGCTTTCCGGAGTGGACAATATCCCCTGACTCGCCAGATGTTTGTGATTGTCAAACAAGATGATCAGGCTAATCAACAGGCTGGGGAAGCCTACAGCAGCTTACTGCTCACCGAGCAGGGCCAATCCCTGCTGGAACAGGCCGGATTCGTTCGCATTCGCTAAATTTCGCCACCCTACCGATGCTTTGGCATCCTGTCCAGACGCGATTAATCGCGCCTCTATCACCCATTGCTGACACAATAGGAAAATTGTTCAACCACATCTGATTTGCAACCGTGACATTGCTCATTGATGGCAAAGCCATGGATCTAGATGTGGATCAGGTTGACTGGTGCCACCGTGTCTGACTCACCCAAACCCGCCCGTTCCCTAGCGGGTATTGCCGGGATTGTCGCTGCTGCTACCTTGCTCAGCAAAGTGGTAGGGCTATTGCGTCAGCAAGGGATTGCCGCCGCGTTTTCGGTAGGGCCAGTGGCTGATGCCTACGGTCTGGCCTACGTGATTCCAGGGTTTCTGCTGGTATTGTTGGGGGGCATCAATGGGCCGTTTCACAGCGCTATCGTCAGCGTCATCGCTAAACGCAAAAAAGAAGACATTGCGCCGCTGATCGAAACCCTGAATACCCTCACCGCGATCGCGCTGTTTACCTTAACCGTGGCGCTAATTGTGTTTGCCGACCCAATTATTAGCTTGGTGGGCTATGGGGTAGATCCGTCGGCAGTCAGCCACGCGATCGCCGTGCGGCAGCTGCAAATTATGGCCCCAATGGCGATTTTTGCCGGACTGATTGGCATTGGCTTTGGCACCCTCAACGCCGACGATCAATATTGGTTACCTTCGGTGAGCCCGTTATTTTCGAGCCTGGCAGTGTTGGTAGCGCTAGGTGCCTTAGCGCTCACCCTGGGCAGGGATGTCACTGCTCCTGAATATGCTCTGCTGGGCGGCTCGGTGCTGGCTTTGGGGACATTGTCGGGAGCGATATTGCAGTGGTTGGTGCAGTTGCCTGCCCTATGGCGATCGCGTTTGGGGAGTCTGCGGCCCCGGTTTAACTTTCAGGATCCGGGGGTGCGAGATGTCTTGAGGGTTTTGGCCCCGGCGACTTTTGCCTCTGGCATGATGCAGATTAATGTCTTCACCGATCTGGTTTTTGCCTCTGCGATTCCCACCACCATTGCTGCCCTCAACTACGCCAATTTACTGGTGCAAACGCCGCTGGGCATTGTGTCCAACGTCATTTTGGTGCCCTATCTACCGATTTTTGCCCGCCTTGCCGACCCGCAAAACTGGCCCGAACTCAAACAGCGCATTCGCCAAGCACTGATGCTAACAGCCCTGACGATGCTGCCGTTGAGTGCCTTGATGGTGACCCTAGCGTTACCGATTGTTCGCGTGGTTTATGAGCGGGGAGCTTTTGACCAATCGGCATCGCAGATTGTGACTTCAGTGCTGATGGCCTATGGCATTGGTATGTTTGTCTACCTGGGTCGAGATGTGATGGTGCGGGTGTTTTATGCTTTGGGAGATGGCCAAACCCCGTTTCGTATCAGCCTGTTTAACATTGGCCTCAATGCTCTACTCGACTACATCCTGATTAATTTATTTGGGGCGCCGGGGTTGGTGTTAGCCACCGTTGGGGTCAATGTGGTTTCACTGGCGCTGATGCTGATTTTGTTGAGCCGTAAACTTAACGGCTTACCTTGGCTTGACTGGAGTCGCCCGATTATTGCTTTGACGCTGAGTAGCGGACTGGCTGGTGTGGTTTGTTGGGTCGCCCGTCATGGGTTAGAACGGGTATTAGGAACGGAAGGGCTTGGGGTGCAGTTGATTCAGCTAGCGATCGCGGCAGCGTTGGGCCTAGGAACGTTTGCCCTATGCACAATTATGCTGCGAATCCCTGAAGCAACATTGTTGGTGAATCGATTACGACAGAAGTTTCTGAGACGTTAAACCAGTCATTACCTCGTGACGGGACGGCCCGTGACCATAACTTGAACAGTTTCCCCAGCGGAAATTTTTCGGGTGCCGATAGGCACAACGGCGAGGGCGTTGGTCGTACCCAGGTTGACTAGGTTGCCGGAGCTGTGCCCCCCGCCGGCGATCGCAAACTCATACCCCACGGCTGTGAGATGCAGTTGTCCCCATAGATAGGTTTCTCGGCGTCCCCCAGATTTGAGGTCGTGGCGCGATCGCGCACGGACAAACACGGGAGACCAACCGTGGCCCAAACCCGATCGTTTGCGTAGCGCAGGTTCAACAAAGCGCCAAAAGCTTACTAAAGCTGAAACCGGGTTGCCGGGGAGTCCAAAATAGAGCACAGGGGCAGCTTGAGGGACAGTGGCTACCGTTAAGGGCTTGCCCGGTTTTACCGCCACGGCCCGGATGTGCAGGGTTGCCTGTAATTCGTTGAGGATGCGATCAACATAGTCATAGTCACCCACGGAAACTCCACCTGAAGAGAGGACGACGTCAGCTTGAGCAACTGCCGCCGCAATTTTGGCTTTCAATATTGTGGGATCATCCGGCACTATCCCTAAACTAATTGGCGTTGCCCCTGCCTGGGTTACCAAGGCCGCCAGGGCATATTGATTCGAGTCGACAATTTGCCCCGGTGCTAAGGGTTGGTTGGGTTCCACTAGCTCGTCCCCGGTAGAGAGAATCGCCACCCTCAGCCGTCGATATACCTTGACTTGGGGACATTGAGCCGCAGCTAAAATCGCAATTTCTGGGCCGTTCAAAACCGTGCCTAGGCGCAGCAGCGGTTCGCCTGCCTGGTAGTAACTGGCCTTGTGCCGGACGAAGGCTTGGTCATCTGGCTGGCTCAAAATCTTGACCTGATCGCCCTGACGCTCAGTATTTTCTTGAATCACGATGGTATCAGCTCCAGAGGGCACCATCGAACCTGTCAGGATGCGAGCTGCCTGCCCAGACTGGAGAGATCTTTGGGGGCGCTTACCTGCCGGGATATCTTCGACCACTTTAAGCCACACAGGTGCCTCACTCGAAGCTCCTTGCACATCGCTAAAGCGCACGGCATAGCCGTCCATGGCAGAGTTATCCCAGTGGGGAAAGTCTAAATCGCTAGTCACATCGGCCGCTAAAATACGTCCTAATGCTTGGGAAAGCTCAACCGATTCACAGTCCTGGATAGGGTTTAGGGGGTGAACCAAGTTCAAAATCAAGGACTCGGCATCTAAAGCAGGCAGCATCGGCAATTCAGGGGTTAACGTTATCCTTAGTAATCATAATGACTTGATGTGGACGAGGTGCTAGTACTGTCCCCCTATATTGTTCATGAAACTGCTAGTTGGGAAATTAAGATGCAGAGTTTAGCCGCACCGACTCATGCCCATGCTTTAGCCGCGACGCTTAAAAATCGCCGCGATCGCTTGTCTCAACGCATTGATTTCCCCGTGGTGTTGTGGTCTGGGCAGCCCCATCCGCGCAATTTTCCGGCTAATGTTTATCCCTTCCGAGCCAATAGCCATTTTTTGTATTTTGCCGGATTGCCCTTGGTAAACGCGGCAATTCACCTGGCGAAAGGCAAGCTGACTCTATTTATCGATGAAGCCACCCCTGCTGAAGCCCTGTGGCATGGCCCTACCCCTTCACGCCAAGACCTGGCCGAAACGATGGGGGCCGATAATGCTTTGCCCTTAGGTGATTTGTCCCGTTACCTCGGGGAGGCTGTTACGTTAGCGGGACAAAATTCAATTCGGGGGGTAGCCTCAGCAAATCAGGCTGAGCCAGACCATCAGCGGACTTTGGCCGAAGCGATGATTCAATTGCGATTGAGTCACGATACCAGCGCGATCGCAGCCATTCGCCAAGCGGCAACGGTTAGCGTTGCGGCTCACAAAGCGGGTTTGGCCGCTACCGCCAGCGCCCTCACGGAAGCCCAGGTTAGGGCAGCGATGGAGCAGGTAATTTTGGCGGCAAATATGACCTGTGCCTACAACAGCATTGTTACCGTTTGTGGTGAAGTCCTACACAATGAGCACTACCACCACACCCTTCACCCCGGTGATTTATTGCTGGCCGATGTGGGCGCTGAAGCGCCCTCTGGTTGGGCCTCAGACATTACCCGCACGTGGCCGATTACGGGGCAATTCTCAGCCACCCAACGGGCTATTTACGATGTGGTGCTCGCTGCCCACGATGCTTGCATTGTCCACGCAAATCCTGGCGTAGAATATCGTGACCTACACCTGCTGGCCTGTCGGGTATTGACTGAGGGGCTGGTGGATATTGGAATTCTCAAGGGTTCCCCAGATAGTTTGGTAGAGCAGGATGCCCATGCCCTGTTTTTCCCCCACGGTGTCGGTCACCTCTTGGGCTTAGACGTGCATGACATGGAAGATTTAGGCGATCTTGCTGGCTATGCCCCAGGCCGAACTCGCAGCGATCGCTTCGGGCTCGCCTATCTACGGCTTGATCGCCCCTTGCAAATGGGTATGGTGGTCACCATCGAACCCGGCTTCTATCAGGTGCCTGGTATTTTGCAAAATGCTCAAACGCAAGCCACTTACCAATCAATGGTGAACTGGGAGCGGCTGACCCAATTTGATGATGTCCGTGGCATCCGCATTGAGGATGACGTGCTGATTACTGCCTCCAGTTGTGAAGTGATAACCGCAGATTTACCAACCCAGGCTTCAGAAATTGAGACATTGGTTATCCATTCCGCTTAAATTGGCTTGCAAGCAAGTTTATTCTGAACAGGAATAGACTCAATGACGATATAAGCTACAGCTAAATAAGTAATATGCTCAATACTTTCAGGGTAAATACTGATAGTTTAGGCAGAATACTTAGGATCTACTTAATTCTTTTTAAGGGTTGCATTTTCCACTTTTTCTCAGGTTGTGAGAGTTCTCTTTAAGGCCCCGAAAAATAGCCGGGCTACAGGTTCTACCCTACAATCAACTTTGCTGCAAACTTGATAAGAGCGGCCTTGATAAGCAAGCAGTGCAGATCCATTCTGTACTTAGCGTTTTCCTTAGCAACCGTGCCGTAGCCAACTTTCATGAACTCAGTTTGTTGTATGATCCTTGGGTTCCCTGGGAAAAATAGATTAGAGGTATTAGACCTTTTGCATAAATCGAAAACCACAACGTAACCACAAGGGTTTCAGCCTTCAGATTGGGGTTTGTGCAAGGAGTCTATTGATCTCAAGCCAACTCAATTAAATAGACTGGGGTATTATGGCAAGTCGCGTTGAAACGAGTATCAGCGTTCAGGGATATACACTGCACAATCAGCTTTATTCTGGTAGCCGAACGGTTGTATATCGCGGCATTCGTGATAGCGATGGCCAAGCTGTTGCGATTAAGTTGCTTAAACAAGAGCACCCTACCCCCGTAGAGATTACTCAGTTTCGCAACCAGTATGCGATCGCCCAAAAGCTCAACATCCCTGGCATTGTCAAACCCTACAGCCTAGAGTATTGGCAAAACCGATATGCCTTCGTCATGGAGGACTATGGTGGTGTGGCGCTGTCTCAATATCTGCACCAATTGGTGGATAGTACTCACGCAGCGCCAACCCAAACTTTTGAGTCTCCCACACAGGCTGAGCCTCTCAACCTGTTGCATCAAGTCGAAAAACCACCCCTTGACTTGGCTGATTTCTTTACAGTTGCGATCCAGATCGCCACGATTTTGGATGGGCTATATCGACACCAGGTGCTGCATAAAGATATTAAGCCCGCCAATATTCTGATCCACCCTGAAACTAAACAGGTCAAGCTGATCGACTTTAGCATTGCCTCTCTGCTGCCACGGGAAACCCAAGATGCCCAAAGCCTGACTCTATTAGAAGGCACGCTTAGCTACATGTCCCCAGAGCAAACAGGGCGGATGAATCGGGGCATTGACTACCGCACCGATTTTTATTCCTTAGGCATTACCTTCTATGAGCTGCTGACGGGGCAACTGCCATTCCAAAAGGACGATCCGCTCGATTTGATCTACTGCCACATCGCTAACCAGGCTGTTCCTGTCCACCAGGTCAACGCTGACGTTCCTGGGATGCTCTCGCACTTGGTGGCCAAACTGATGGCGAAAAATGCAGAAGACCGCTATCAAAGTGCCCTGGGGCTAAGGCACGATTTGCAACGCTGCCAGGATCAGTGGCTGGCCACTGGTACCGTTGAAACCTTCGAGCTGGGGCAGCGAGACGTTTGCGATCGCTTTTCGATTCCAGAAAAACTCTATGGTCGCGGTGCAGAAGTAGCGGCATTGCTAGCGGCATTTGAGCGCGTCGCTGGCAGCCCAAGCGTGGCAGCAGGGGGGCAGCGGAGCAATGCTCGAAGCGAACTACTCTTGATCGCAGGCTACTCCGGGGTGGGCAAAACAGCCGTAGTCAATGAAGTTCATAAGCCAATCCTGCGACGGCAGGGTTACTTTACCCAGGGTAAGTTCGACCAGTTTCAGCGAAATGTGCCACTGTCAGCATTAATCCAAGCGTTACGGGGCTTGATGGGGCAACTGCTCGCCGAGAACCAAGCCAATGTTAATACTTGGCGCGATCGCATCTTGGCGGCTGTGGGCGACCAAGGCCAAATTATTGTTGACGTGATTCCAGAAGTGGAATGGCTGATTGGCGAGCAGCCCGCTGTTGAACCCTTAGACCCTGGTGCCAGCCAAAACCGATTTAATCGCGTCTTGCAAAAATTCATCCAGGTTTTCCCCAGTGCCGATCATCCTCTGGTGTTATTCATAGACGATTTGCAGTGGGCCGATACCGCCTCCTTAAACTTACTTCAGGGGCTTTTAGGGCAGACAGAATCTCTACATTTATTGGTGATTGGAGCCTACCGTGACAATGAAGTTAGTCCGACTCATCCGCTGAATCTGACGCTAGATGAAATTCGCCAGAGTGGGACAAAAGTCAACACGATTGCGCTGTTGCCATTGGAGCATAACGATCTCAACTGTCTGGTAGCCGATACGCTTAACTGTGCAGCAGCGGATGCACTTTCGCTGACCCAGTTGATTTTGGCCAAGACCCAAGGCAATCCTTTTTTTACGACCCAGTTCCTCAAGACACTGCACCAGAGTGAGCAAATTTGGTTTGATTTCGACAACCGGTGTTGGCGTTGGGATCTCGATCAAATTAAAGCGCTATCACTAAGCGAAGACGTGGTGGAATTTGTAGTGGCTCAGTTACAGCATCTGTCTGTCTCTACCCAGGAGGTGTTGACTCTGGCCGCCTGCATTGGCAATGAATTTGATTTGAAGACACTCTCAACAGTCTCTGAACGGTCGGCAGAGATGTTAGAAGCTGAACTGTGGGAACCCCTGCAAAATGGGTTGTTGCTTATGGGGAGTCGTTCTGCCCCGAAGGAACTTCAGCCTAAACCATCAGCATCTGCCCCCTTTGAGGCTATGGGATTTGCGTCTGCCCCCATTGGTACAGGACAAAGCACCTATTCTCAAGGAATGGTCTACAAGTTTTTACACGACCGAGTACAGCAGGCAGCTTATGTTCTAATTCCGGTAGATCAAAAACAGGCACTCCATCTCAAAATTGGCCGTTTGCTACTGCAAAAAACACCTGCCGAACAACGGGAATCACATTTGTTTGAAATCGTCAGCCATCTCAATCAAGGGGTAAAGCTGATTAGCGATCGCGATGAGCAAGTCTCCGTCGCGCGAATGAACTTGGCAGCAGGGCAACAGGCAAAATTGTCAGGTGCCTATGGGGCTGCTTTTGATTACCTGCACAGGGGAATTGAGCTAATCGGGCAAAATCACTGGCAAGCTGAACTGGATCTGATGGTGGCACTCTATGAGGCGATCGCAGAAGTTGCCTATCTCCAGGGCAAGTTTGAAGCCATGGAAAAGTATGCTGATCAGGTCTTGACCCATACCCAAGATTTGCTGAGTCAAGTCAAAATTTACGAAATTAAAATTGTCGCTTATCAAGCCCAGGGGCGTAGTCAAGCTGCGATTACTACCGGCTTGCAAGTGCTCAAAGCGTTTGGATTGAACTTCCCAGAAAACCCAAACAAGGGTCAGGTGATGCTAGCACTAGCCAGGACTAAACTGGCCCAGCTCAATATCACGATCGAAGACTTGGCCGAGTTGCCAGTCATGACTGACCCAAGTCAGCTAGTCATTATGGGCATTATCGCTAAGTTGTTGCCCATAGCCTACACCAGTCGTCCGCTTTTGTTTGCGCTAATCGTGCTCAATCAGGTGCGGCTTTCAATCAAGTGGGGAAACTGTCCTCAAGGCACCATAGCTTACCTGGCTTATGCCGTCAGTTTGTGTAAGCTATTTGGTGATATTGATTCAGCTTATCGGTTGGGGCAGGTTGCTTTATTGCTGTCGGATAAATTCGGTGTACGGGCCATGCAAGCTTCTGTTATCCAGGTGGCAGCGGCCTTCACACAGCATTGGAAGCAATCCCTACGCGATACTGTGTCGCCGTTACTACAGGCCTATGCCGTATCGCTGGAAGTCGGGGAGCCTGAGAATGCCGCCAACTCAGTTTATTTTGCCTGTGGGCATCGATTTTGGTTAGGCGAGTCGCTGCCGGCGTTGGCTCAAGCGATGGCTAACTACTACCAAGAGATTGATGCGCTCAATCAAGACGTAGCCCTACAGCTGCATGGGATTAATTGGCAAACCGTAGAGAATTTGCTGGGTGAAGCGACTAATCCATGTGCTTTAGATGGCAAGATTTATGTTGCAGACACTATGCGGTCTGTACATCAGCGCAGCGGTAATCTTCAGGCGATTTTTGTAGCGCACTTTCAACAACTCTTTCTGAACTACTTGTTTGGCAATTATACTGACGCGATCGCCCAAGCCGAATTAGCAGAGGCTTATCTAGATGTCGTACCAGCTCAGGTCGTGTTTGCGACTTATCATGTTTATCGAGCATTAACCTGTCTGGCACTGATCGGGCTGGGTCAGTCAACGCAGAATAAAGAACGGCTAGCGCAGGCGAATCGTGATCTGAAAAAGCTGACAAAATGGGCGCACCATGCACCCGAAAATTACGCCCACCGAGTTGCCTTAATCCAAGCGGAGAAACATCGGGTTTTGGGCAACCGCCTTGCTGCGATGGAGGCCTACGACCAAGCCATCACGTTGGCGCAATCAAATCAATATTCACAGGAAGCAGGGCTAGCCCAAGAACTCGCGGGTAGATTTTATCTGGATTGGGGCAAAGCTGCGATCGCACAGACTTACTTGGTCAATGCTTACTACAGCTACGAACACTGGGGTGCAAAGGCCAAATTGGACGATTTCAAACAATGTTATCAAGCTCATTTGCCCACGACCCTATGGGAAGCCTCAGAGATGAACCCGGAGCAAGTTGCTGCGCTGCAAAATTTACCTGGCAGTGACGGACTAATGAAGCATGAAACCACTAGTTTATCTCGCAGCACTAGTCTGTCTCAAACCCTTGATGCCACCACTGTAGTCAAAGCTTCCCAGGCATTATCCAGCGAGATTCAGCTCGACCAGCTACTTGAAACTCTGATGCAGGTGCTGTTGGAAAATGCTGGCGCCCAACAGGGAGCACTGCTGCTGTTGCGCAACAACAATCTAGTCATTGACGTGGAAGCTCGTCGCCCTCAGCATCTCAATCAACCGTTCGACATTGTGACCTTACAGTCCATACCGCTAGCTGACAGTGAAACCGTTCCGATCAGTTTGATTAACTACGTGGCCCGTACTAATGAAACCCTGGTATTGCAAGACGCTACTGATGAAACTCAATTCACAGCCGATCCTTATCTGTTGCAATATCAACCCAAGTCATTACTGTGTGCACCCATTCGCAATCAGGGCAAGCTGCTGGGTATTGTGTACCTAGAAAATAACCTGGCCCGGGGTGCGTTTACCCGCGATCGCTTGGAAGTCTTGCAGTTATTAACCACCCAGGCTGCCATTTCCCTTGAAAATGCCACACTTTATGACACCCTAGAGCAAAAAGTTATCCAGCGTACCCAAGCCCTCCACGAAAAAAATTACCACCTCAAACAAGCCCTAGATGAGTTAAAGCGCACTCAAACCCAGCTTATTCAAACCGAAAAGATGTCAGGGTTGGGCCAAATGGTAGCGGGGTTAGCCCACGAGATCAATAACCCAATTAACTTTATCCACGGCAACATCAACCACATTAGAGCCTATGCAGACGACCTGCTGTTGCTGATTGAAACCTATCGTCAGGAATACCCCCAACCTACTAGCGCCATTGATACAGTCATTGGCGATATTGATTTGGATTATCTGATCGAAGATTTGCCGGCCCTACTGCGATCCATGCGAACCGGCAGCGATCGCATTCGAGACATTATTCTCAGTCTGCGTAACTTTTCACGCCTAGACGAGGCGGATATGAAACCTGTGGATATCCACGAAGGTATCGATAGCACCCTGATGATCTTGCACCATCGCCTGCGTGAGAAATCGGGCCATGGCGTCATTCAAATCGACAAGCACTACAATCAATTGCCCCAAGTCACCTGCTATGCCAGTCAACTCAATCAGGTCTTCATGAATGTTTTGGCCAATGCCATCGATGCCCTGAATGAGTATCGCACCCAATCTCCGCTAGTCGTGTCGACTGGATTTGCAGCAAAAATCTCTATCCACACCGAAAGCGTTGGTAATAATCGAGTCCGGATTCGCATTGCCGACAACGGCCCTGGCATTCCTGAATCCGTCCGGGCCAAAATCTTTGACCCCTTCTTTACCACCAAACCCATTGGCAGCGGTACTGGGTTGGGGTTATCCATCAGCCATCAAATCGTGGTGGAGAAACACAAAGGTCAATTCATCTGCGAGTCTATTCCTAATCAAGGTACGGTTTTTGTAATTGAAATTCCCATCCAGCCGGAGATTTAAATAAGGGGCACACGACTCAAGTCAATGCAATTAGCAACGCAACAGGTTGTCACGGATATTCACAGGAAAAGTGTATGTTACCAAAACGTGATAGCCAGCGTCAAAGGCATAAATCTAAAGCGTCTAAAAGCTTGTCGAGCCAGTCTCCGATTGGCAATGTGCCACTAGTTGAACTAGCCGTTGTATTAGCCGTCTCTATTAGTTTTTATTTAATTGCATCGGTTCTGGATTTGAATGAACGATGGATTGACTGGTCAGCGCAGTATGAACAATATGAACTAGACGAACTCCCTTTAGGGTTTGGTATCATTGCCGTGGCTTTTGCTTGGTTCTCTTGGCGAAGATGGGTTGTCTTAAATAAGACCAATTCAGAGCTTTCTCGCATTCAAACATCCTTGCTAGTTGAAATTAGACAGCGAGAAAAAGCAGAGAAAATTGGAGCAGATATTCGCCAAAAGCTTGAGCAAAATATTTTGGTTCAAAAGAAACGTACTGAACGGATTCAATCTATTCAAGAAATGGGAGAATTGCTGATATTCGCCCAAAGTAAACCAGAGATTTTTAACATCGCGATTCGATACGCGCAAAAGATTATACCGTGCTCATCCGGAGCCATCTATGAATCATACGATCACTCACTAAAGCATATTCAAGGATGGGGAAAACTTACCAACTTAGATTTTGAGGTCACCACTGACTATGTGTGTTGGGCTACTCGGCAAGGGAAATCTTATCGGGAAACGCCTACCCCTTCTGGGCAATCTCTATGTGCCCATGCAACTGGTAGTCAGTACATTATCTGCGTGCCGATTCTGACACCTAGAGGAGTTTGGGGAGTTTTGCATTTTCGCCAAGGTCATTCTTTCGCTGAGACCGAACAGACCGCTAAGTTTGACAACATCGAATTAGAGAGCTTAGCTAAAACCATTGCAGACAATATTGGCTTGCATATTCACAGCCTTTTTCTAAAGGAGCAGCTTACCCTAGAATCAATTCGAGATCCGCTGACAGGTATTCTCAATCGCCGTGGCTTATTAAAACTGATTCAAGAACGAGACCTGTTACAAAACCCAGATTCTCATTGCTCTGTACTGCTGCTAGATATTGATTACTTCAAGCAGCTAAATGATCAGTTTGGCCATAATACTGGAGATGCTGCGTTAGTATCCATCTCAGAATTAGTTGCCAAGCTGATTCGCCGACAAGATATTTTCTGTCGATATGGCGGCGAAGAATTCTTGCTAATGTTAATCAATATAGATAAATCTACTGCGCTTTTGCGAGCGGAAAGTATTCGACAGTTTGTTGAACAGCATGTCCTCAAAATAGGCAGCCATCAGGTTGATCAGCTAACAGTTTCTATTGGAGTTGCAACCTACCCTGAAGATGCCGATGCCTATGAGGAGTTAATCCAAAAAGCAGATAAGGCATTATATCGAGCCAAGGAACTGGGGCGAAACAGGGTGGTTGACTGTGCCATGGCTGGATAATCTGACTTTAGATTGGGGCATTAAAGATTGGGGCATTGACTGACTTACGGTAGCCAAAGCTGGGGCAAAAGTTGATTACCAAACTGCCTGATCGTGCGATTGAGGGTGCGGGCGATCGCGATGTGGGGTTCATCCGCTTCAATTGGCAGCACAACAGCACTGCGACCCAATCCCAGGGTTTCGATAACTTGATTGGCCGCCTCTAACCCCGTAACATAAGCTTTTTCTTGAGACCAAGACCCGTGACGAGTGACAATCCAATCACCGCTCATGACTAGATTCGATACGCTGGTGCGACTCGGCAGCAAATATTGATAGCTGCCGGGGGCAAAGTGGCTGACGGCTTGGGGCAATCGAATTACGCTGTGATCCACAATCTGGGCATTGCTAAAACCAGAAATACAACCTGCTAAATTAGACTGCACCAGGGGCAAGATTTGGGCATCATCCAGAGATAAGAACTGATTAGCGTGGTAGTAGTCCACCTCAATTACTGAACCGGGTACATTTTGGTATTCATCGTGCAAAGCATTGAGATCGAAGAACGTCCACCCCGTGGTGTTGTGGAAACCAAAGCAAGCGTTTGAAGGCAGGGGGATGTCAATTTTCTGGTCGAACCAGAGGCGGGTGGCTAGCACATCAACGGCCTTAAGGTTGCTCAAGTTGCGAAATTCGGCCCGCTCTCGCAAAGCAGGGCTATTCGCCACGATCTTTTTCATCCCGGTGATGCCCGTGGCAAAAATTACGGCATCGGCGTCAAAGCGTTGATCGCCGCAGATGACTGCCGTAACGCGATCGCCGTCGAGCACCACATCACTCACCCGATGCTTCGGCAAAATCTGCCCTCCAGCTTTTTCAATCGCTGTCGTCCAGGGTTTGAAGATTTGCTCACCTACGGTGCCACGACACCATTTCACGTCAAAGTCGCTTTGGTGGGCCAGAATGAAGTAATAGAGCATCCCCAACGCCGCCGCTGCCGAACACTGCTCTCCGGGGGCAAACAACCCTACCAGCAGCATCGGTTCAAAGGATTCTTTATAAAGCCTTGCCGACACGCCAAACTGCTTAAACAACTCGCGCGCCGTCACCCCGTCATAGCGCTGCCAAGCCTCGTGAGAATTGTCAAAGTCAATCAGGGCGTAGAGTAGGGGCAGGGCTGAGAGGCGATCGCTTAGGGGTAAGCGCTTAAATCGCGTGTAGAGAAACGTACCTAAGGGGCTAGGTAGCCGAGGCTCGTCCTGAAAAATTGGCGACTCCACCTCCAACCCCGCCGGAGAATATTGAGACGACCGGGTAAATGGCGTAAACGGATCCAAGCCTAAGCGATCGATTAGGGAAAAAATGTTGCGATAGGGATGCCAAAACCCGTGAATTCCCGCTTCAACCGATCGCCCCTGGGCTGTTTGCCACCCAGCGACCAGACCCCCTGGATAAGCCCCGGCTTCGAGTAACGTCACGTCATAACCTTGGGTGGCGAGATGGTGAGTTGCACCTAATCCGGCCCATCCTGCTCCAACGACGACGACTTTGGGGCGATCGCCCCGAATTGACTCCATTGATGTTGCGGTTGTCATAATCCCTTTTTCAAGTCTCTGCTTTAGCATGACACGATGTGCGGGTGAGAAACCGGGTTGCTGAACCTGGTGCCAATCCAGCAACATGCCAAATGAGTTCTATAGAACAGGGCAGCAACATTCCCCCTTGATTTTAATTTATCCAACCTTCATATAGCTTGTTTAAAGGACTCATCAAGAATACGCAAAACACATTACTAAGTTAGCTAGCCAGCTGGGGATTTTAACTATAATATCTACAACTAAAGTTTAGGTGCTCTACACATTAAAAGCTTCCTTTTAGCCAATCGCTTCAGTGGTGCAGAAAACCTTTTTCGAATCTCATAGTGGATAAATTTGACAGTCAAAAAAACAACTAAAACGTCATTATCCTAGTTCATTTTCCCGAGAAATTCAAAATCAATATCTCTTTGAGAATCCTTTATTTATAGAGGTTTCAAGAGTTTTCTGCATCACCAAGATCAATCGCTATAAAGCTCAGAGCTGAGTGTCTCGTTCACATCTACACCCAACTGTGCTCATAGCGTTATTCAGTAATGCTAGACAACATAATAAAGTTATATTAGGAGTTTAAAACTAATGGTTACTCAATTAGTTCCGAAATTAGCTTCTGGCAGTCAAAAAATCAGCCAAACATTCAAATTTAACCTGCGATTTTTATTTATCGTTTTACTCTCCTTAGGAATAGCTCTTCGCTGTGCGAACATTGATGGAAAAGTTTATTGGTTTGATGAATCCTTCACGTCATTGAGGATCTCTGGTTATACGGAAGAGGAGGTTATTCAGCACATTTCAGATCAAGAGATATTGACTGCTAAAGATTTTCTTAGATACCAGCAGATTAATGATGAGAAAGGTTTGGCAGATACAATTAAAGGGTTAGCTATTGAAGAACCTCAACTCACACCGCTTTACTTTATCGCCGCACGATTGTGGGCACAATGGTTTGGCAATTCTATTGTAGTAGTAAGAAGCTTATCTGTTCTGTTCAGTCTACTCATATTTCCTGTAGCTTATTGGCTTTGCTTGGAATTATTTAATTCAAAGCTAGTGGGATGGGTGGCAATTTCAACAATAGCAATTTCACCTTTACATTTGCTCTTTGCCCAAGAAGCACGTCCTTATAGCTTGTGGGTTCTTACCCTATTAATATCTAGTACTGCTCTTTTGAGGGCAATCCGACGACAAACAAAAGTTGCTTGGATAACCTATTCGATCAGTGTTGCAATCGGGCTATATTCCTTCTTATTCTTTGGGCTCGGCATAATTAGTCACGGCATCTATATTTTAATCGCAGAGAGGTTTCGTTTTCGGAAAACGCTTCTAAGCTACCTGTTAGCCATATTAGTGGGCGTGATTATTTTTTCCCCTTGGATTATAGTGATCTTGACAAATCCAAACCCCATGGTGAGTTTGGGTTCAAGAGGGGTTGAGTTGTCATTATTAGTTAAAGCGTGGATTCATAATCTGAGCCTTACTGTCTTTGACTTTGATCTAGGTTGGTGCTTTCCTATTGGCAGTTCGTATTGCCGATCTGCTTTAACCTTGAGGAATGTTTTATTATATTTGATGCTGCCCGCTTTGTGTCTAGCGGGCTATTCAATTTATTTCCTCTGTCGTCACACTCAAAGACGAGTTTGGGGCTTTGTCGTAACGATGATAGGAACTACGATAGCTTTTTTAGCCGTGCCGGATGTAATACTAGGAGGTCATCGTTCTAGTATTACCCGATATTTGTTCCCAATTTTCTTGGGCATTCAATTATCTTTTGCCTATCTTTTGTCTAGTCAAGCTTTTTCAGCTTCAGCTAATACTAAAATTCGAAAATTCTGGAAGCTTGTAGCAGCACTTTTAATCTCATTAGGAGTTTTATCCTGTATGAGGATATCTCAAGCAGACTCTTGGTGGAACAAAGCACAGAATTATCATGTTATTCCGATGGCTCATGTGCTCAACAGTGTTGAAGCACCTTTTTTGATTTATCCAGTTTCACCTGGTATCGGTTTTGTAGGACGAGTAATGCCGCTGTTTCACGAGCTTAATCCAGAGACAAAGATTCAGTTTGTGCCTCAATCTATTGAAACTATTAAAGTCCCGAATGGTCTTGAAAATATTTTCATATTTAACCCTTCGCAGCCAGTGATTGAGCAGTTTCAAAAGATCGATGATTACAGCATAGAGCTCGTTTTCATTAACCCGATTCATCCCAGTCCGAGACTTTGGAAAATAGAAAAGACTTAGTAAACAAGTATGACGGAACTGAGAATTTCAGATATATAAATTCTAATAAAGCGATATATCTGACAACCCGTGGAGATTTTCATAAACGTAAAGGGGATCGTTGTGTCTACCGCTAAAAGCTTAGATTTTCTATAAACTCCCTTTAAGGATATGAACTATATTTATTCTAGGAAAATCATTTTCTCTTTGTCGATTATCATTCTGATTGCTGCTCTATTGCGGATAACTTTTCTGTCAGAAGTTCCTGGTGGCTTTAACTGCGACGAAGCACTTAATGGATATGAAGCTTATTCAATTCTAGAGACATCACGGGATCGCTATGGAAAGCTATTGCCACTGTTTACCAGGGCATTTAATAGCTATCGCCCAACCTTATACATATTTGCAGCAATTCCATCTGTCAAAATCTTTGGGCTTAATGAATTTGGCGTTAGGTTCCCATCTGCATTTTTTGGAGTTTTGACTGTTTGGATGGTGTTCCTTATTGTCAAGCATGTTTTCAGCCCTAAATGGGCCTTAATCTCTGCATTTATGCTTGCGATTAATCCTTGGCATATTCATTTTAGCCGAAGTGCTTATGAAGCTAGTTTGCTACCGTTTCTTTTTTGCTTAGGATATTGGCTATTCTTAAAAAGCTTTAAGAAGCCAACATATCTAATTTTCAGTGCCATATTTTTTTCGATGAGCTTGAATACTTATCATGCGGCAAGAGTTTTTGTGCCCTTGTTTTTGATGGGTTTAATCATTATCTATAAGAAACATATTATAGATAATTTCAAGCAGTCAATTGCTGCTTTCATAGCTTTCAACACAATTTTTATTCCCATCTTTAAATTTTGGATTTCACCACAAGGAATGGCTAGAGCAAGCCAAGTAGGTATAGAGACTAGCTTATCTAAAATTATTATCAATTACATTTCGTTTTTTAATCCGAAATACCTATTCTGGGATGGATTTGAAGACTTGTCTTTAAATCCTGTTGGCATAGGATGTTTTTACTATTTTGAATTCGTCACAATTGGACTATGTGCATTATTTCTTGCAAAAAGAGGTAACAAGAATCAGAAAACCTTGCTATTTTGGTTGTTTCTATATCCAATACCTGCAGCATTAGTTGATACTGTAAATCCGCTAAGAACACTCGCTGGAGCACCTATATTTGCTATTCTTTCTGGGTGTGGAGTTGCAATAATTAAAAATTATTTAGAAGCCATCTTGAATCGTTCAGCCTTCAAGTTAGCATGCATCTTTTTGGTGTCATTTATGATGTCAGGTTTTACCTACTTTTTTACTCATTATTACACCAATTATCCTCCTGAAGCATTATTTTCTTGGAAGTATGGCTTACGTGAAGCTATACAATATGCAGAAAATCACTCCTATAGCTGCGTGATTATGAGCAGCGATCGCAATAGTAATTGTTATGCGATTCATGATTTTATTTCTCATGTGCCGTTCTATACCCAGTATCCACCTGAAAAATATCAAAGATCGCCAATTTCACCATTGGTTGGGGACTCTCAAGCTAACATTTATTCCCTAGGGAAATATAGCTTAGCCTCTATTGAAAACCAAACAAAATTGAATGAAAGATGTCTCTACATCATTCGCCCAGATGAGTTGATTACCTTAGATTCTAAGGGATATGCTTGGAAAGAGGTTTATGCTATTGAAGATAACCGCAATATTACTTATTTCAAACTCGTTGAGATTTATGATTTGAGTTGAAATGTAACTGATTATATTTATCTGAGATAACTGATGATGATGTAACGAACTTTGCCCACGGGAATGGACTTGATCTAGCTTTGCGAATTGGAATAGCCATTGTTCTAGATGTAATCTGAGTTGGTTCGCGTAGAATTACTTGAATTTTCTGCATTCTCCAGGACGCTTCAGAATACAGGTGTTGCCAAAGCAGGTTTGCAGTCTATAGTTTCCGTGCCGCGCTATAAACGCTTCATCGACAATCGCATTATCGGCAATCACATAGTTAAACTCTGCATTGCGCGCGTCAAATCTGGTCTGATTGTGCTTGAGGTCAGTTACCACGGTGATGTCTTGATGGAGATGGGTGTAGCCGCCATAGAGCCAGGTCGCATTCCAAAGGCCTAACCCACAGATGTCGTCTGTTTGACTCAGTATTTTCAGAGAAATCAGCATATTGGCGTCAGTCGTCCAATGGGTCTGGCTGGGTCGATAGATCAAGATTTCAGGAAATCCTAGCCTGTCAGCATCACGGGTTTCAAATCGAGTTGCCAAAACCGTTGAGGTTGCTAAGCAAAGGATAAGACCGATGACCAGGGCCGTTGATGGGTATCGCCGCACCCAAGTGTTGTGCTGCTTCAGCCTTTCAAGCAGTTCAGCCAGCCCAATGCTGGCCAGAATTAAGCTGCACACGATCACTGGATAAATAAAGCGATATTCTTTATGGGACAACAGACTATGGGAGCCCAAAATGACCAATGAAAATAGGGCCAATTGTGGACTTTTCAGCGACCCGATTAGGGTCAAGCCAGCCATGGGAATAATCGCCCATGACCAAACCCGGATCAAGAATTTGAGATAGCCATACCAGGGCAAAATGCCAAATTCCAGACTCTTTTCTTCAACGACATTAATCCAGAAGTTCTTGAGCATAGATTGAAAGGGATAGTCCCAGGTGAGGGCATCCACTGCCCCAAATATCAGCACTGGCCCAATAAAACCAATCAACAGGGGTAGCCATCGCTTTCTAAAATCCCCCTTACCAATCGCAACCAGACACACCAAAATACCGGGTAGAAAATGAAAGCGTAGACTAAAGGCAATCCCCAGCAAAACACCCGCCCAAAACAGTCTGCGCTCATCTGGAAATCCTTTGTAGTCAGCGTTGTGCAGTCCCAAGTAAAATCCAGGCAGCAAAACATGGGTGGCAACCACCTCAGTAAATGCCTTGGGAGCAAAGAAAATCAGTTCGAACCAAATACATGACGCGATCGCCGCAATAAACCCTGCGTTGACGCCGCTGACTCGTTTGGCCCACTGGAAGCTCACCCAAATACAGGTCAGCGACAGCGCACTTAACAGCACGTTAATTGCAAATAAATAGTCTACAGAACCGGGCAATACCCAGTCGCTGAGACGCATGACGATCGCGAGCACGGTGGGGAATATCCACGAGCGAATCCCTTCCCGAAATTCCCATGGCGTAATGCCGTAACCAAAGGCTAGTCTATGGGCCTGTTCTTGGGTTTGAAAAATCTCATCGGCTAGGAGGATGTTGGGTAGTGCAAACCCCAGACCCACTCGCAGCAGAAACCCTAGCAGGAGGATGCTAATTAATAAGTGCTTTCGCGGGATTTTCAGCTCCATAGGGCGGTGGGTTGAGAAACCGGGTTTCTGTGTCTGTGTTTGAGCATTCTAAACATTGTGCTAAAGAAACCCGGTTTCTGGGAGTGGAGCTAGACAACATGCTTGGCCACCAACGACCCTAGGGCGTCGCCCATAGCCAATCCCACACATCTGTCCGTTGGAGCTTTAGTTTTGACTTGATCTATGGCGACATCTCAAACCGTATCTGTCACCTTACCCACTGCCCAGCCTGCCACTGGAGTCAGGAATTCCAAAACCATAGCCATCCAGTCGTGTAGAGGTTGCCGCCATTATGACAAGCAAACCTTTAATTCGTCTCGCCCATCAGCGTAAACGCTGCCCAATCGCGCGGGTGGGGATAGCGATCGCGGGTAATCAACATCGCCTGCCGCAACGCTTGGGCCTTATCTTGCCCCTGGCTCAACTGCTGGTAAAATTCAGTCATCAACTCCGCCGTCGGCGCATCCGGTACCGACCACAGCGACACCACCACACTGGGCACCCCAGCCGCCACTAAAGATCGTGACAGGCCCACCACCCCGTCCCCCACAATCCTCCCCAACCCAGTATCGCAGGCGCTGAGCACCACTAAATCGGCCTGTAAATCGAGCTGCAAAATTTCAGCCGCCGTCAGCAACCCATCGTCGCCATTGCCAGGCGTAAGGGCGATCGCTCCTGGTAAGTCTTGCACCCCAGAAGCGGCTACCTGGCCATATTCCAACAGACCGTGGGTCGCCAGATGAATCACAGTGGCATCGGTGGCCTGTTGCTTGACCTGAGATTCTGTGGCTTGATTGCCGATGAGGGCTTGCAGATTAAATAGAGACGCGATCGCTTCGGCTTCTTGCTGGGCACCGGGTAGGGGAGGTAGCGGGGTGAGGCTATTGGTTTCCGGTGACCACACCTGGGGCATGGTGGGGTTGCCCACAACCAAAAACTCCGCCGGATTGACGTTGGCCAGCGTTGTCGAGTCGTGTTGGCTCAGCTGTTGAGTTAGCCCCAAAACTTGGATTGACGGCACCGTGGAAAGGGTATGGTGCTCAATTAAAACCTCGCCCGATGGGTTTTGCAGGGCCGCAAACGGCACCAGAAATAGGCTGTCTCGGGGGATAAAAATGACGCGATCGCCGGGGTCATCAGGCAAAAACTCGGCAATCGGGGCAATCAAAAGCTGGTGAAGCTGTTGGTAAATGGCTGCATCATCCCCTTGGGGACTGTTCCCAGCAACATTAGCGACGACCCCTACCCCCCGCCCGCCAACATCGAGGCGAACGGATTCAACTAAAGCATTGAGCCAGGTGTCGGGTGCCCGCGTTGCTGCTCTAGTCTGGTTGGGTGCTAAGGCCTGGAGTGATACCGAGCGGAAGGCAATGTCACCATCGGGTTGCACAACCCAAATGTGTAGGGCCGGGTCGCTCAAATCATCTTCTGCCAAGGAATATTCCACCAGGGTGGCATTTTGAGTGTGGGCGATTTGGCGAATTTGAGCCACATCCGGGGGCACAAGTTCAACCTCGGTGGCCAACTGCTCAGACAAATTAGCAGCAATCAGGTCTGCAAAGGCGCGGGTACGACCCTGTTCGCTCGCCACCAGTGCATCTTCTGGGCGATCGGCTAACACCAACACCTGCTCTAGAGTGCGATAGATATTTTGCTGGGTTTCCAGCAGAGCGATTTTTTCGGCGTCGCTGAGATCAGCCGCCCGCACTTGATCAAGCAGCACCAGCGAACGACGGAGTTGAGATTCGGCCTCATCCAAGCGGTTTTGCTGGGCTGAAATCAGGGCCAGGTTGCGGCGGATGCGGGCTTCTCCTTGGGGATCTTCTAGGGTTTGAAAGATATCAAGGGCCTGGTTATAAAGGGCGATCGCGTCGTCATATTGCTCCCGCCGAGCGTAGATCAAGGCAATATTGTTGAGACTGCGGGCTTCGCCAAATCGGAACCCCGTTGCTTGAAAGAGCTCCAATGCCGCCGTGTAATAGGGCAGGGCTTGGTCGTCCTGCTGCTGGTTGTAGAAAACGGAGCCCAGGTTATTGAGGGTCGTGGCTTCTCCGCCGCGATCGCCCGTTTCCCGGTGAATGGCTAAGGCTTCCTCGTAGCTTTGTTGGGCAGCGGCATACTGCTCTAGGGACTCTTGAATGCCGCCGATGTTGTTTAAGGGGTAGCCCTGGTCGAAACGGTTACCAACAGACTGGAGAATCGCAACCGATTGTTGGCAGTGGTCTAAGGCGCGTTCATATTGCCCCAGTCGATAGTAGGTGAGGCAAAAGATATTCAGGGTAACGGCTTCTCCACTGCGATCGCCAACAGTGCGTCGCTTTTCTAGGGCGGATTGCAGTTGGGTCAAGGCTTGGGGATATTCGCCGAGGCGCACATAAATCAAACCCAGTTGGGTCAACGTGTGGGCTTCAGTCGCAAGATCATTCTGCGATCGAAAAAGTGTCAGCGCTTCCTCAATCACCTGAATAGCGGATTGATAATCGCCCAGCGACTGATGGGTTGACCCCAGGTTTGCCAGCACCTCTGCGGTTTTCCCCGGTTCGTTGAGGGTGCGATTGAGCGCCAATGCCTGTTCAAGATAGTCTAGAGACGCCTCATAGTCACTGATGTCATTAGCGATGACGCCCAAATTGTTGAGGCTATCCGCTTCTAGCCTGGGGTTACCCAAGGTTTCTGCAAGGGTTAGGGCTTGGGTATAGCGATCGCGGGCCTGTGTCGCTTGTCCTAAAAACCGATACACCTGCCCCAAATCGATCAGCGTAAAACCTTCCCCAAGCGAGTTTCCGCTATCGCGATAGGCTGCCAAAGCCTGTTCAAGCAGGGACAGCGCAGCTTCGTAATTATTTTGGTTCGCCTGCTCGATGCCCTGCATTCTAAGGCGATCGGCCTCGTTTGAGCCGAAGTTGCCCTGAGCAATGAATGGGGGACTGATTAGCGGAGCGGTCAGGGTAATGGGCGATTCATTAGAAATTCTAGGGACGATTGATTGACTTGCTAAGGCAGGAAGGGGCGCGATCGCAGTCAAAATTCCCACCAAGAGGCTGTGTATCCACCGACTTTTCTCACCAGTATTCCGGACAGTGTTGCAGAAAAATCTAAGGAAAAAGCTAACCATCAATCGGCAATTCCTAACAGTTGAAGCAATGAACGAGGTTTAAACCGTTGACTACACCCAGATCTATAGTTTCCCCCTTACTCTACTTTTTAAGTAGTTGAGTCATAATCCAGAACTCGAGTTCGTCTAGGTAGTTAATGCGGCTAAAAGCTGGGCCGAGACGAAGGGCAAGATGGCCTTGTTTTGGCTATTGTCTATGCCCTCTGTAAACACGACTAGCAAGTAGGGGGCACAGTCTGGAACTTCAATGTAAGCAGCATCGTGACGCACTTTACTCGTCCACCCCGCCTTTGACCACACAGCTGAATTGGGAGATAGCCCCTCTGCCAAAAAACCTACGATCTGATTTTCGGGATCGTTAGCATAGTCTTTAGGATCGAGGCTGCGTTGCATAAGTGACATCATCGCCTGCGATCGCGCCGCTGTTACTGACACCCCACCCACAATGCTGTGAATCAATCTCGCCACCGCATTCGTGGTCAACCCATTACGATTTTCATAGGTTTCGCCCAAAAACAAGCGCTCCCGCCCGTAGGGGCCATCGCACCAGGTCTTTTGGTTCACATTGATGGTTTGCAGTTCCGGCCACTTCAAGCCTTGGAAATAGCGATTGACCAAGTTGCGCTGATTTTGCCAAGTCACAAACGGCCCTTCTGGTAATGCGGGGCCGCTAGTCGTTCCAGTCAGCACATCGATAACGAGACTGGTGGCATCGTTGCTAGAGTCCACAATCATGTCTCGTGTAGCCCGCATCAACTCGTCTGAGGGTTGAATCATGCTTTGCTCTAGCCACTCTTGCACCGCTACGAGATAAAACAGCTTGACCACACTGGCCGGATAAATGGTTTCTACGCCGCGATAGGCGACTCCCCGGGGCCGATGCTGCCAAAACGCTTCTGGGCTTAGCGCCCCCCCGGTGTTGACGATTACGGGCGGATCATAAACTACCCAAGTCACCGCGATTTGGTTTTGAGCCAACCCCGGAAAAGCCTGCCAGGTTTGGGCTAGAACTTGATCTAAACTCTCTTGCAGTGCCCCATCGGTTTGAAAGAAGGTCATCATCGCCGCGATCGCATCATCAACAGTTTCCTCAGCTAGGATAAGCGGTTTCTAGCGTTTTGGGCTTTTACTTTATGATGAGTTGACTCGATTGATAAAGCGTGTCATTGGTACCCCCGATGCCCCTGAACACACCCCAATTCCCCGCGCGATCGCCACATTGCTAGCTGTTTTTTGAATCAAAAATGCAAAAGCTTACCCTTACCCAACCCGATGACTGGCATCTGCATGTCCGTGATGGTGCAGTGCTGAAGGCGGTTTTGCCCCATACGGTGCGTCAGTTTGCCCGCGCCATCATTATGCCGAATTTGAAGCCCCCCGTGCGCTCAGTAGCCGATGCTGCGGCCTATCGCGATCGCATCATTGCTGCAATTCCGACTGGCAAACGGTTTGAGCCACTGATGACGCTCTACCTCACTGACAACACAACTCCCCAAGACATTATCGCAGCCAAAGCCTCCCAGTTTGTCAAAGCGGTTAAGTACTATCCCGCCGGGGCAACCACCAATTCAGACTCCGGGGTGACGAACATTCATCGCTGCGACCCGGTCTTTGAAGCGATGCAACAGGTCAACATGCCGCTATTGCTACACGGGGAAGTGACCGATCAAGCGGTTGATGTGTTCGATCGCGAGAAGGTCTTTATCGAGAAACAGTTGATCCCCCTCAAACAGCGATTCCCCAATCTGCGCATTGTGCTTGAGCACATTACCACCTCAGATGCGGTGCAGTTTGTCTTAGCGGCTAACCACATCGCTGCCACGATCACGCCACAGCATCTCTTGTTTAACCGAAATATCCTATTCAAAGGGGGGATCCGCCCCCATTTTTATTGCCTGCCAATTTTGAAACATGAGGTGCATCGTCAGGCAATTTTGCAAGCGGCCACCTCTGGGAATCATAAGTTTTTTCTGGGCACCGATAGCGCCCCCCATACCCGCAATAGCAAAGAAAATTCCTGTGGGTGTGCGGGGTGCTATTCGGCTTTGCATGCTCTGGAGCTATATGCAGAAGCGTTTGAAAGCGTTGATGCCCTCGATAAGCTTGAAGCGTTCGCCAGTTTTCATGGCCCAGACTTTTATCAACTTCCCCGCAATACGGAACAAATTACCTTGATCAAAACCCCTTGGCGCATTCCTGACGAAGTGCCATTGACTGAATCCGGACTTGTGCCTTTGCGGGCAGGGGAAGAGATGACGTGGCAAATGGCATGATACTGGTGCACCAGGGGGCAAAGCTTTTACGGCTCTGAATCTGTAGGGTAACGCAGCGATTTCAAAGTGCGATCGCTCTATATCTATCTTGGCTCCTGACTCAAACTTGGCGGCAATGCTGGCGGTGTTTGAGGCACTGTAAAGTAAGTGGGTTGCTGCCCATGATCGCGATTGGGCTCAGAAAATAGCATTGGCGTTTGGACAATCTGAGACTCATCACTAAGGGCTTGAACTTCTGACGCGATCGCCTCTATAGCCACCTCAAACGACTGATCCTCAGACTGTTGCCAGAGATAACGGGTCAACACATACGTAAATACCCCCGCATGAACGCCATCAAACATAGATTCGTCCGCCAACTGTTCAGCAGCAGAGGCTGCCAGCAATACGCCCTTGGCAAAGCCCGTTTCTGTCGCAAAACTACCGCCACCCATCACATCCAGCACGACGGTCAGTTGATCGGTTGCCAATCTACCCAGGATATCTGCGAGTTCCGGACGTGAAATGCTGCCCTCTGGCGGTGAGGGCACTGCGGATAACCAGTCTTCCCTTTCTGGAAAAGCGCCATCCACAGGCATCAGCACCCCCATCAAACAATCATCCATCCCACAGTTTGGCTCTCTAACGAAGACGGTATGCCCCGAAAAGTGCAGCACAACAATGTCACCAGGACTTGCCTGCTGGATCAAGTGCGTTTCAATGGCGTTCAAAATTCCGTCCCGGGTGGCTTCGCCATCAAGCAACGTGAGAATATCGGCTGGCTGGAACCCATAGCGATCGCGCAGCAATTGTTCTTGCAGTCGAACATCCGTAATGCACCCCTGAAGCGGAGTAATGTTCTCGTCTTGATAATCATTGATGCCAATTAACAGGGCTAACTTTCGGGGGGTAGGCTGGGCTGAAGCGTAGGGCACATGGAGTGGGTTGTATTGTCCCCAGCCTAGGGTAGCTAGGGTAGCCAGTGTGCCTCGTAAAAGTTGACGGCGGTATATTCGAGTCATAGTTACAGATGAGAGAGACTACCTTTCTCGATGCCAATCACCTGGTTGTCTAGGGAGACGATGCAAGCGTGGGTTATGTTGCATCTGTCGTCCGGCAATCTGCCAACGTTATAATTTCTCTAACCTGAATAGATAAGGATTCTGTCGATGATCTTGCGGAGTACGGTTGAGCATGGCCGTAGCGATTTTAGGGCTTTTTGGACTGTGCTGGCTGGTTTTAGATAGGGGAACCGATGGTTGATCAACTAACTATCACGGATGAAATTACCTTTCCCGATGCCAATCAACTGGTCACCGAGGACGATACGCCAGTGGATAATTTTGCATCTGCTAAGCAACAGCGGCTTTTAGTCAGTTCGCTCTACAGTTCCTTGACTGAACAACGCTTTTTAGCCGAAGCCAATGTCGGTATTTATCACACTGTCAATCAACCGGCGATTGTCCCCGATGCCTTTGTCAGCTTCAATGTGCAGGTACCTGAAAACTGGTGGGAAAAGCAGAATCGCTGCTACCTGGTGTGGAATTTTGGCAAACCGCCCGAGATTGCGATTGAAATTGTCTCCAACAAGGTCGGTGGTGAACTAACGGACAAGCTTAAAATCTATGAGCAGATGCGAGTGAGCTACTACGGCGTCTATGACCCTAGCCAACAGTTGGGCGATACCATACTGCGGCTCTACGAAATTAGAGGAATACATTTCACTGAAATGCAAGAACCCTGGCTAGAGCAGGTGGGCCTAGGTTTAACGACTTGGCAGGGTGACTTTGAAGGGCGGCAGGACACCTGGCTCCGCTGGTGTGATCAGAGTGGCAACATTTTGTTGACGGGTGACGAGCGAGCCGAACAAGAAAAACAGCGAGCTGAACAAGAAAAACAGCGGGCTGAACAAGAAAAGCAGCGGGCTGAACAAGAAAAGCAGCGGGCCGATCGCTTGGCGGATTTTTTGCGATCGCAAGGCATCAACCCTGATCAATTACCCTAGTATCAGTCAAATAGTATCAATCAATGAAAATCCCCGATCTAGACGCCGACACGATCAATCGCGTGATTGAAATGGCCTGGGAAGATCGCACTCCCTTTGTCGCCATCGAACGTCAATTTGGCCTCAAAGAAAAAGACGTGATTGTCCTCATGCGTCGGCAAATGGAAGCCTCCAGCTTTAGGATGTGGCGCAAGCGGGTGTCTGGTCGCAAAACCAAGCACCTCAAACAGCGAGACTTCCTGTCGGGACGGTTTAAGTCCAGCAACCAGAAGGGCTCGTTGTAAGATCAAGATGAGTATTGAGGGGCGATCGCCTAATGAAGAATCTGCGACAAGAACTTCTGCGACCGTTCTTCTTTGGGGTTGTTGAAGAACTCTTCAGGCGTACCTTCTTCAACCAAAACGCCGTCAGCCATTAGCACCACCCGGTCAGCCACTTCACGGGCAAAGCCGACTTCGTGGGTCACACAGACCATGGTCATCCCTTCACCCGCCAGCTCACGCATCACGTCGAGCACTTCGCGCACCATTTCGGGGTCGAGGGCAGAGGTGGGTTCGTCGAACAGCATCGCTTTGGGTTGCATGGCAAGTGAGCGGGCGATCGCGACCCGTTGCTGCTGTCCGCCAGAGAGCTGGCCTGGAAACTTGTGGGCCTGCTCTAAAATACCAACCCGCTCTAAGAACTGCATGGCAACCTCAGTGGCTTTGGCCTTGGGCCATCGCCGTACCCAAATGGGGGCCAGGGTGACGTTTTGCAGCACAGTTAAGTGGGGAAACAGGTTGAAATGCTGAAACACCATACCCACTTCTTTGCGGACTTGCTCAATATCTTTCAGGTCATGGGAGATTAAAATGCCATCAATTTCAATGCTGCCTTTTTGGTAAGGCTCTAGGGCATTGAACGTGCGGATAAAGGTGGATTTACCTGAACCCGATGGCCCCATTACCACCACCACCTCACCTCGATTCACTGTCAGACTAACGCCTTTGAGCACATGGAAGCCGTTGTCGTACCACTTTTCCACATCCTTGGCGATGATAACGGGTTCTGTCCCCATCTGATCGGTTGGTGTGGTCTCGGTTTGATACTGTGTCATTACCTAATCTCTCCTGCTGATCTAGCCCAGCGCGATCGCTCAATTTTCAATACTTAAACAAAAGGATGCCGCTGTGGAATTATCCAGCCCCTATCCCTATATTTGTCTATTTTGGCACTAACCTAAAAGGTCTTACGGTTTCTGTCTGTCAACTGTTACACGCAGAACGTATAATTCTTCCAGCCAGTGACCTGCAAATCAGCGGCGTTCAAATTAATGAGTCGTATTTAACTTCTCCTCAATCTTGCGACTACCCAAGGACATGGCGTAGCAAAAGAACCAATACATCACCCCAATAAATAGGTAAACCTCCGCATAACGACCTAGATAGTTTGGGTTCGCCAAGATAGATCTACTAATACCCAAAAGTTCCGCCAAGCCAACAATAGAAAGCAGCGTCGTGTCTTGAAACAAACTGATAAACTGCCCGACAATTGCCGGAATCGCAATTTTCAAAGCCTGGGGTAGTACGATGAACAACATCGTCAGCGGCTTATTAACCCCCAGAGACGCAGCCGCTTCGCTTTGACCACGCGGGATTGCCTGTAGTCCGGCCCGCACGTTCTCGGCCAAATAGGCCGCACTGAACAAGGTCAGACCAATCACTGCCCGCGCTACCCGTTCCGGACGCATACCATCGGGTAAAAACAGCGGAATCATTACTTGTCCCATAAACAAAATTGAAATTAGCGGAACGCCACGGACTACCTCAATGTAGGCCGTAGAGAGCCATTTAACGGCAGGCAGTTGACTCCGCCGTCCCAAGGCTAGCAGTAGACCCAACGGGAAGCACAGGGAAATCCCCGCAACGGCTACCAACAGAGTCAGCACCAATCCTCCCCAGTCGTTAACCGGGGCTGCTGCTGGCGTAGCCCCGAAAAAGAGATAGCCAATGCCCCCTAAAATCGATCCCGGCACCAATGGGATATAGGGGATCGGGTTGAAGATCAGGGGATAAAGAGGAACCAGGCTAATCAGCCAAATTAAAGAGAGCCAGGTGCCAAGCTTAGGAATCTTTTTCCCTAAAGCCCGTCCGATCCAGGCCATGCCTGCAACGATAGCGACCATCGGCAATAACTTAAGCGTACTGGGCCGAGTTGCCGGAAACACGACAATGGCCGCACATATCACGCCGATGCCAATCAAGACATTGCGGTTAAACAGGGTAGAAAGATTACGCCCTAGCACGCCCCAAGATAGGCCACCCATAAGGCAGACAAATCCCAGTAGCACCCAAACTCGCCAGTACAAATCACTGGGATACAGCCCAGTCATAAACAGGCCAATATTATTGGGAATCACCTCCCACTGGGCCACGGTGAAAGCCCAGGTACCTAACCCATAGGCCGCATAAGCCAAGATTGCCACGACGACAATTGTGAGAGCGCTATTGAATAAATCGCTAAACAGATTCTTCCGCATCCAGGCAACTGGGCCAACCTGGATAACCTCAGGGGGCAGAGAACTGGAAGCCGTTGGGGTAGTCGTCGTCATCGATTAGCGCTCCTTAAACTGGACGGCCTGGTTGACTTGGTTCATCACCAGGGAAATCAACAGGTTAATGACTAAGTAGGTGGCCATCAACACCAAAAATACCTCCACCGGGCGGCCCGTTTGGTTATACGTGGTGTTGGCAATGGCATAAATCTCTGGGTAGGCCACCGCAAAAGCCAAACTGGAGTTTTTGGCCAGGTTCATAAATTCACTGTTGAGCGGGGGGACGATGACCCGCATTGCTTGGGGAAAGACCACCAGTCGCATCACTAGGCCGTTGTTAAAGCCAACTGAGCGTGCGGCTTCCCATTGGCCTTTGGACACAGATTGAATTCCGGCCCGAACAATCTCTGCAATGAAGGCACCCGTATAAAACACTAGGGCTGAGAGAGAAGCCACATATTCACGAGACAGCCTCATGCCCCCAGTAACGCCGCCCCCTTCCATACCTTCGGGAAATCGCCAACCCAGACCCAAAATCAGCACAACCAGGGCGGCGGCACCAATCCCGCCTATGATGTAGAGCTGGTTTTGACCCGGTTCGCCCCGTTCAACCATGGCCTTGGTACGATTACGCCAGACAAAAAATGCTGCGATCGCAGCCACAACTATCAGCCCGAGGCCAATCCAAGCCCGGGGCGTATTTTCAGGCCAAAACAGGTAGATGCCACGGTTATTCAGGAAGGCTAACCTGCCAATGCCAATTTGCTCTGCTGGCTGGGGCAAACCGCCATAGACCGCAAAGTACCAAAAAAAGAGTTGCAACAATAGGGGAACGTTGCGCACTAACCCGACATAGGCGCGGCTAATTTTGTACACCAACCAGTTTTGAGAAAAACTAGCAACGCCAGCGGTTGTTCCTAGCAAGCTCGCCAGGACAATCCCTGCGGCTACTAACACTAGCGTATTGACTAAGCCCACAAATAGCGCTTTGGCATAGGCATCTTGCGGCTGATAATCAACTGCACTTTCGCCAATGCTGAAGCCCGCTTGATTGCTCAGAAAAGCGAAACCGAAGTCAATGCCCTGACTGGCTAAATTACTGCTGAGGTTGCCGATTAAAAAAGCAAACAATCCCACAACAATGGCGACAACAATCACCTGAAAGGCAATCTTCCAAAACCGCTCATCGCGCAGGAGTTTCCCTAAACTAAATCCGTTGCTGCTACTACTTACCATAAATCAGTCCTGAAGCCATGTTTGAAGCCACTTTATACAACGGCTGTCCGTAAATATAACCAAAAGTGTGGAGTTACTTTAAGTCCAGTGGCTCAATATTTGATAGAACAATAAGCTAAAACCGTACCTTGGAAAAGTTTCACCTGTTACAAGCGTTACATCTTCTCAGAGAATAGTTCACAAGTGTACGCAGCTATAGCAAAACGGAGCAGAGAAAACTAACTCTACCCCGCTTTGTGGTGAACCTATTGCCTACGAATTGTTCGATTTGACTCCGAGCAATCCTTGGCTAGACCAGGATTTAGCGGAAAGGAGGCGCATAGAGCAAACCACCTTCGGTCCAAAGCGCATTTTGCCCGCGCTCTAGGTTGAATTCAGAGTCGGCGCCCAAGTTAGCATCAAAGATTTCGCCGTAATTGCCAACGTGGGTAATTACCCGGGCCATGAAGTCATTGGGCAAGCCCATGTCAGACCCCAGCGTGCCTTCTTCACCCAGGAAACGAGCGATGTTTGGATCGTCGCCGCCCTGAAACTCGGCAAGATTTTCAGAGGTGATGCCAAACTCTTCGGCTTGAATCAAGCCGTAGGTCACCCACTTAACCGTGTCAAACCAGGCAGAGTCGTTGTTAACCGTCACTGGGCCTAGGGGTTCCTTCGACATGGTGACCTCTAATAACACATGAGCATCAGGCTCAGGTAGAGTACTCCGACGGGCAATGAGCTGAGATTTGTCGGAGGTCATGCCTTCGCAACGACCTTCGTCGTAGGCTGCATAGGCCGCATCTGCATCCTGGAAGACCACAGGTTCAAACTCAACACCAAGCTTGCGCATTTGGTCAGTGAGGTTGAGCTCGGTGGTGGTACCAGTTTCAACACAAACCGCTCTGCCTGCAAAGTCTTCAAGTGTTTCGATGCCAGCATCTGTACGCACCAGCATGCCCTGACCATCAAAGAAGGTAGTCGGTGCAAATTCTAGCCCTACCGACGTATCTCGGCTGACCGTCCAAGTGGTGTTACGGGACAGCATGTCCACTTCTCCACCGGAAAGAGCCGTGAAACGCTCGGTCGAATCAAGCCGACGGTATTCAACCGCCTCTGGATCGTCAAACAACGCAGCAGCGACAGCACGGCAGACATCTACGTCGATCCCAGAGTAAGCACCGCTCTCATCCACAAAACTAAAGCCAGGGATGCCACCATCAACACCACAAACCAGCTGGCCCCGATCTAAGACCGTTTGTAAAATGCTGCCGCCAGAACCTGAAGCGGCAGTTTCACCCCCATCAGTAGCACCATCATCAGACCCTGTCGTTGCCGGCTGGCCACAGGCTGTCAGGGGGACAGCGATCGCGATCGCTGCCGCTAAATAAAGACCCCATTTACGCATAGTCAAACCTCACGGTTACACACACAGTTCAACAAGAAGACACACTACTACAACTAGATGTTAAAGCGTTATCTTGCTTAACATTCCAATGCATTGGGTTTTATTTTTGCATTAAACAATACAATTTTGCGGAAGGTGACGGAGTTCGTTACGGTTTGTACGGATAATTTAATCGCAATGATATGAAGATTTTGTGCATCAGCAATGGCCACGGTGAAGATATCATTGCGCTACAAATCCTGAAATCGCTACAGAAAGCTGATCCCACAGTAGCCATCAGTGCGCTGTCAATTGTGGGTGAAGGCCATGCCTATCGACAGGTCAATATTCCCGTAGTCGGCCCCACCAAAACCTTGGCTTC
This sequence comes from Cyanobacteria bacterium P01_A01_bin.123, assembly GCA_039815185.1. Classification (GTDB taxonomy): domain Bacteria; phylum Cyanobacteriota; class Cyanobacteriia; order Phormidesmidales; family Phormidesmidaceae; genus JBCBZT01. Next base: position 66,501 of record JBCBZT010000009.1, read on the forward strand.
TGGCGGCTTTCTCTATATGGATAGTCAGCAGTTAGTCCGAGATATCAAAAGTGGACTGATTTCTCTCACGCTGGGACAACTGCGGGCGATTAAACGCTGGGTTACGACTGAGGCAGGCTGTATTCTAGCGGTCGGTGACATCGTCCCTTTGTTATTGGCTTGGTGGAGTGGAGCACCCTATGCCTTTATCGGGACGGCTAAATCTGAATACCATTTGCGCGATGAACAGGGCCCCTTGCAGCGAGAAAACTGGTGGGATCAGCAAGAAAGTGCCGCCGCCTCTGTTTATTTTCCCTGGGAACGCTGGCTGATGGCCCGACGACGTTGTCGAGCAGTTTTCCCACGCGATCGCATCACGACTGAGCGGCTATTGCGCTGGCCGATCCAAGCCTTTGACTTGGGCAACCCAATGATGGATGATTTGATGCCGACTCCAGCTTGCCTGGCAGCCAAAGCGACTCATCTTGAAACATCAGGCCGATCACACAAACCGCTAACGGTAACCCTATTGCCGGGTTCTCGTCCCCCAGAAGTCTATAAAAACTGGCAAATTATCCTCACGGCCTGCACCTGTTTGGTCGATGCAGACGCGACGCAACCCTTACGGTTTCTTGCTGCGATCACGCCTAGCTTAGACCTAAGAGCGTTTGAGTCATGCCTTGCCCAGGCTGGGTGGCAGCCTGCAAATACGCCGCTACCGGTTCTCCACGAGGGTGAAACCTACGTTACCTACACCCGAGAAGCAGCCGTACTAGCGCTAATTTCCGATGCCTATGCCGACTGTTTGCACCAAGCCAATTTGGGAATTGCTATGGCAGGCACTGCCACAGAACAATTGGTGGGCTTGGGCAAACCTGTGATTACGCTTCCCGGTCAAGGTCCCCAGTTTACCCCCACCTTTGCCCAAGCCCAGTCTCGTTTGTTGGGGTGCTCAATCGTTCATGTTGAAGATGCCAAAATGCTCCCTGGTGTAGTTAAAGACTTGATGGGCGATCGCGAACGGCTCGACCAAATTCAGGCCAATGGCCTCAAGCGGATGGGGCGTCCAGGGGCGGCTAGGCGAATTGCAGATCGGTTGCTGGAGGTCTTTGAGGATGAGCAATAGGGGGTAGAGCTTTACGATTCTCGAAGCGTTGGCGTGGATGGAGAGCTTTCCGAATCAGTCAAGGATGAGACAATACACTGCCCAACCGCTTAAAACACCGTGCCATCGCTTTCGATTTGAATGGGGGGTAAGCCGTTCCTTAACTGCTGGGCCAGTTGGCGTCCAGCACTCCAGGTGCCCCCTTGCAGGACTTTCACCAGGGGCAACTCAGCGGGGCTGAGGTTGAGCGTTTGGCGTAGGGTGTCGGCAATTTGGTCAAGCAACACCAGGGTCAGTGCCCGCCACTCGACGATCACTGGGGATTCGGGGCGATGGGATTGGGTCGTGATATTGGGCTGCTTAGGTTGGAGCAACCCGATGTCGAGGCAAAGGCCACCGTTACGATATTCAGCCAGGCCCGTGAGTTGATCTAAGTCGGTCAGCGTTAGCCCCAGATCTTGAAGCGGTTCTAGCAGTGAATAGGTCAACCATTGGGACAGCTTGTGGAACGGCACCAGTTGGCTGCCTAACCCCGTATCGGGGAGTTGGGGGTGGGGCCAAACGTCGCCCAGGTTGACGCCTGCGATCGCGATTCGACCGGGCCAAATCGACCCCAACCCTTTCAAGACAGCTTGCAATACCGTGACGGCAGAGAGTTCCCCCCCAACGGCTTGAGCCCTGAGGTAGTCCACCAAATACCCCGGACGCGGGGTCGCCTGCCCAAAATAGGATGGCTGAGCGGCTAACGCCTGACCCAGCTTTTGCAGCAGTTCAACTCGCCCTGCTAGCCCCACCAGCGGATTATCGGCACTGACCTGAAAGCCTGCGGCGAGGCGTTTTGCTGTCAGTGCCGTCAAGCCCTCAGCATCCGCCTGCCAAGGATTTTGTGGATTGCTGGAAAATAGCCCCTGCTTGAAGCTATGAAAGCTGGCGATCGCGAGGCCTTCTGAACGCGTAAACACTTTCCCGGTGTTGGGTTCGACATAGTGCCAAGCAGCCCCTGCCCCAGCATCTAGCAGCACACTGGTAATCGCCAAATCAAACTTCATTCGGGCCAAGTCCAGATCGGACCAGCCTGCAAAAGAGGTCGCAACCCGCTCCAATTGTGACTGCCCCTCGACTTCAAAATGTCGCCAACGGGAGTGAAATGGCACGTCCAAATTGGGATAGGCCGATTGAATCACCTGCAATACAAAATCAGCAGCGGGTTCCAGTTGCTCAAGATCGACTCGAAAGTGAACGAGTTTATCGGCACAACCCAACTCAAATAGATGGGTGGCGCGATCGCGGATAGCTTGGGGACTTTGGAGATACGCGATCGCGTCTCGTTCACTGTTGCTAGGGTTCCACATACTCCACCTGAGGCGCGGTTCTAGTCTACCGGCAATTTTGAGCCCCAAAACCGCGATCGCTGATATTTCTTTGTACCAGCAAATTCTCAAGATATTGCGTAAGATCTTACTTTCCGCCAAAAAGGGTGATCATGACTGAACCGACGATTGCTGACTCCCCCACTCCCCCCCTTGCCCCTTCCCCCGCTTCCCCCCCGGAGCGGGCCCCATCGCCCCCCCGCACCCGCCACATCATTCTCACCTCCCACCCCAGTAACTTTGGTTCTAAAGCCTTGCCGATTCAGTGGGGTGCTGCCGATCCCTTGGTGCGGGGCCCCATTGTCGCCACAGTCAGCGATCCAGATCATCGCAACGTGATTGGTACCCACTCTGGTTCTTACGCGGTGTATCGTGCCTTAGCCGTGGCCAGCGGTGCCCTGCAAGCTGATCATCGCCCGGATTTGACCAATACCTCCCCAGTCAACGCCATCGGCCCCCATCCCAGTTGGGGCGACGGCAGCAAAATCGTTTCCTTTGATCCTTTTGGGGCCATCGTCGGAGATATCTATCAACCGTTGATCCAGCAGGGCTACGACATTCGTCCCACAATTGCCATCACCAAAGCCCATATTCAAATGCCCGAACTGCAAGAGGCAGTCGCCAAAGGACGGATCCAAGAAGATGGCACGCTGATGAAACCGGGGGGCGATTTGGTGGTGACTAAGGCCGCTATCGAACCTGCCTGGCACCTGCCGGGCATTGCCCAGCGGTTGGGTATTGACGAAGGGGAGTTGCGCTACGCTTTGTTCGAACAAACGGGGGGGATGTTTCCAGAACTGATCACCCGCCACGATTTGCAAGTATTCATGCCACCCATCGGCAGCATCACGGCTTATCTGGTGGGTGATTTGGCTGCCATTACTGATCCGCATCGCCCGCTGGCCGTGCGAGTCCACGATGAGTGTAATGGATCAGACGTGTTTGGGTCAGATATTTGCACCTGCCGTCCCTACCTCGTTCATGGCATCGAAGCCTGTATTCAAACCGCCCAGCAAGGCGGGGCCGGGGTGATAGTCTACTTCCGCAAAGAGGGTCGGGCCTTGGGTGAAGTCACCAAATTTTTAGTCTACAATGCTCGAAAACGCCAGGAAGGCGGCGATCGCGCCGATGCCTACTTTGCCCGCACCGAATGCGTGGCCGGGGTGCAAGATATGCGGTTCCAAGAAATGATGCCTGACGTCCTGCACTGGTTAGGCATTACGCGCATCGATCGATTTGTCTCCATGAGCGATATGAAGTACAACGCCATCGTCAACTCCGGTATTGAAATTGTAGAGCGGGTGCCGATTCCCAACGAACTCGTGCCCGCCGATGCCCAAGTGGAAATTGAAGCGAAAAAAGCGGCAGGCTATTACAGCGGCGATCGCGTCGCGATGTCCAACGCCGACTTGAAGCAGGTGCAGGGAAGGGGGTTGGACTAATGGCGTCAAATTTTTCAGGTCAAAGACCCCCGGGGCAACCCCGGAAACGCTCAACCCCGTATATCCCCTGGCGCGACGTGCTGGACTGGCTAGCCCTACTCGCCTGGGGCACAGTACTGCTCAAGTATTGGCTGACGGGCAAGATTTTTGTGCTGCTCCACCCCGATTACATGTGGCTGTCAAACTCGGCAGGCTTTGCCCTGTTGTTTATGGCGGCTATCAAGGGCGGACAGTTGATTCGCAAAATACGCTCCCCCCACCGCCTTACTGCCCCACCACCTCACTTTTCCCTACTGCCAAACGGTATCGGTAGCGCCTTGCTCCTTGCCGTCGCCGTATTTGGCCTGATCTATACCCCCCGCGCCTTTGCCAGCGATACGGCCCTGCAGCGGGGCATCACCGATACGCTGAATATGACGCGATCGCGCCCCCAAGAATTTCGCTTGGGCAACACGCCTGAAGACCGCACGATTATCGACTGGGTACGGACGCTGAATGTGTATCCCGAACCCGACGCCTACACGGGTCAAACAGCTACGGTAACCGGGTTTGTGATTCATCCCCCCGGTTGGCCCGAGGACTACCTGATGATTTCTCGATTTGTGCTCACCTGCTGTGCAGCAGATGCTTACCCGGTGGGGTTGCCCGTCAAGGTAGCGGCGGGCGATCGCGCTGACTATCCCCCCGACACCTGGCTCGATATCGAAGGAACCATGGTTACCGATACCCTAGACGATCGTCGGCAACTGGTGATTGAACCCACCACCCTGACCGCCGTGCCCGAACCCCGCAATCCCTATGAGTACTAGCTTGAAACGACCCCGAAAATTTTGGGCCACGCAGCCAATTGATAAAGTCGCGATCGCCTTGATGGCGGTTTTGACCGTGATCGTGGTGGTGCTAATTGCCTTAGGGGGCTATGCGGCAGCGCGGGTGCGCGAATTTAGCTGGCACGAACGCCAGGTAGGAGCAGAAGACACGGCTTTTTTGTTTACCTTCAGCCGTCCGATGGATCACGTCAGTGTTGAAACCAACCTCAAAGTCAACCCCCCCTTGCAAGGCAAGTTTAGCTGGGCCGGACGCCGCATGGCCTTTACCCTAGACGCCCCTGCCCCCTACGGTGAGTTTTATCAGGTGAGTTTGGAGACTGCACGGGATAGATACAGCGCTCAGAATCAGGGCGGTGTTCGCTTTGCCAGTTTTAAGAGCCAGTTTCAGTCCCGCGATCGCGCCCTGGTCTACATCGGTGTGGACGGTGAAGAACAGGGTCGGCTAGTCCTCTTCAATCTGACCCAACAGGACAAAGTCATCCTCACCCCGCCAGATTTAGTGGTGCTTGATTTTAAGCCTTATCCCGCAGGCGATCGCGTTTTGTTCACTGGCATTGATGCCCAATCCTATCAGCAGGGCACCCTCCAACAAGCACTTTACAGCGTCACCACTGGGATTACCGCCAACTCGCCAAAAGCACCCGGAAGTCGGACCGGACTCTTTGACTTTAACCGTGAAGCTACCGCCGCCAAACCTGCGGGAGAGATTGAGCTAATTCTTGACAGCGACCCCTACCAGAACTTCAAGTTTGATCTTTCTGCCGATGGCGAGGTGATTATCGTGCAGCGGGTTAACACCGACGACCCCACCGATTTTGGCCCCTGGATCATCCACAATGGCAACGCCGCCCCGCTCAACACCGAACCTGGTGGCGACTTCGCGATCGCTCCCGATAGCCGCACCTTAGTGATGCTGCAAGGGCAAGGCACAGCCATTATTCCCCTCCCCCTTGACGATGACGCTCCCCCATCAAACGAACCCCTAGACTTTTTACCCAACTATGGCCGGGTGCTTGATATCAGCGCCGACGGCAGCGCTGCGGCCATGGTCAACTTCAACCAAAACAACCCCGACGAACGCTACACCGAATCCCTATTTTTAGTGACCAACCAGGGGGAAGAAAAGAACCTGCTGACTGCCACAGGCACCATCCTATCGGCCCAGTTTGATACCACCGGACGCAGCCTCTACGTCCTCTCCACCGAACTCCTCGACACCGAAAACTACGTAGAGCAACCCATCCTATCTGCGATCAACCTGGAGCAGGACGTCTTAAAAGATTTGCTCGCCCTCCCTCCTCAACCCACCATCAACATGAGCCTCGCCCCCGACGGCTTAGCCCTACTGTTTGATCGCATGGTGCCTGCCGATAGCCCCGACGCGGAGGGACTTCGCAGTGGTGATGGCCGAGTGTTGGAGACCAGCCAAATTTGGTTGCTACCTCTCTATAAAACGCCAGCGGAACGGTTGGCAGGTTTGCCCACCAGTGAAATTGAGCCGCAAACGTTGCCATTTACAGGGGTGCAGCCCACTTGGTTGCCGTAGATTAGGATGGGTAGTCAGATCCCAGGGTTTTTCAAAAACCCTGGGATCTTGGGCCAGACAAGAAACTGATGCAATAGTAACGTCCAGGGGAATTTTAGATTTGGGGACGCTACGGAATCGAATCATTGATGCCACGTCGGAAGACAACCTTTGAGCCAGGGCGCTACTACCACCTTTACAATCGGGGCAACAATCGCCAAAATATCTTCTTCGAGCGAGACAATTATCTGTTTTTTCTGCGGCAACTGCGATGTTATTTGGTTGAAGACACGCTTCATGTCATCGCCTATTGCTTGATGCCCAATCATTATCACTTGCTGGTTTATCTGCGGAAAGAGAACTTGTCTGCGCGGATGGGATTATTGTCGTTGTCTTACACCAAGGCAATGAATCAGCGGCATGAGCGATGTGGAGCATTGTTTCAAGGGCCATTCCAGGCAATTCAGGTTGATCAGAAAGCATATCTGCTGAATTTATCTCGATACATTCATCTGAATCCAGTTAAGGCTGAGTTGGTAGAACGAGCTGAGGATTGGGAGTTTTCTAGCTATCCAGACTATGTGGAGTTACGTCGGGGGACTTTGCCCAGGTTTGCTGAGGTGCGTCGGCATGTGGGAACGGCGCAGGATTATGAAGCGTTTGTGGGGGCGAGCGATTATCGGCAGCAAACCGCGATGCAACATTTGATGTTTGATGAGTAGCTGCGGGGTGTTAGATCCCTGGATTTTTCGGAAAACCCAGGGATCTTGGTCTAGTCAAAACTTTTGAGGCTGTCTTTGCCCACACCATTTATTGAGTCTTGGTGGGGGATGGATTTCAGATAACTGTGGGGTGGAAGATCCTGGTTTGGGGGGATTTCAGATAACTGTGAGGTGGGAGATCCCGGTTTGGAGGATTTCAGATAACTGTGAGGTAGCAGATCCCAGGGTTTTTGGAAAACCCTGGGATCTTGGGCTAACGTTTACCCAAGAAAGCTAACCACTGCCTGATTAAACGCCTCCGGCTCAACCAAATGGGGCCAGTGATTACCCGGAATTGAAACCGTTGTCAGATTCGTCAGATATCGCTGATAAGGCTTTAACTGCCAAGCCCTACGATTAAGGCCTTGTTCCGGCAGCATCAAACACGTAGGCGTAGACAAAGGTTCCGTCAACCCAGCGAGTCGCAACACATCTTGAAAGACCCCATTTCGAGCCGCGATCGCGAACTTACTACCCCACCGACCATCTGACTTCTGCTCCATTCCTGCTTGAAAAACCGCTGCTTGCAACGCACTCCAGCCCCGGTATTGTTTTAGGCCACGGGCCACATCCACCGCCGCCTCATAGCTTTCAAACGGCCCCATCACCTTAAGAAACGGCAGAACCCGATAAAAAATTGGTAATGTCGGTCGAAATAATTGGGGCAGTCGGTTCACAAAAAAGGGATCCACCAATACCAAGTTGCGAATCCGCTGGGGTTGCTGCCGCGCCCAAATCAGTGCCACTTTCGTAGCCCAAGAGTGCGCCACTACATCCACCTGTTGCAGATTGAGATATTGCGCCAATGCCTCTAAATCCGCCGCTAACAAATCGGCACTGTAGTCTGTTTCAGCGGGCTTGCTGCTCTCCCCATGGCCTCTTAAATCAGGCGCAATGCAAAGGTAAGGTGGGTGACTATCTGCTGTTGAAGCATCACTCAACGCCTCCGCCAAGCTTTGCCACACCAACCCGTGATCCGCCAATCCATGCAACAACATCACAGGGTTTCCCGTGCCCCACGTCAGGTAAGACAGGTGTAACTCAGCCGATAGGGTTAACGTCTGACGAATTGCGTTCATCAAATAATTGTAGATGTATCCCTCGTGACTCCCAAACGTTCTCAGACCCCAGGGTTTTTGAAAAACCCTGGGGTCTAACACCCCTAAACCCTACCCTCAGCATTCGACTTTCGTCGAATAGTTCAGCCGTCTCCCCTTGCCTACACTGATGGGATTCAAAACCTTGGGGCACTATGGCAACTGCGATTCCCTACATTGCCCAACCCATCCTCAAAATTGATGGCAAGTCTGCGTCCGACACGCTGGTGCAAGACATTTTGCAAATCTCCGTCGAAGAGAGTTTGCATTTGCCCAGCATGTTTACCCTGGTGATTAAAAACGATCGCTTCCCCGGTCGCGATGACGACGCCGTTTGGACACACCAAAGCAGCTTTGCCATCGGTAAATCGATTGAAATTGGCTTTGTCAGCGCCGCCACCGAGTCCGACGAATTTGATGATGCCAACCAAGGCACGGTGCTGAATGGGGAAATCACCGCTATCGAAACCCACTTTACCCGCCAGTCCCAAGCACCGATTATCATTCGCGGCTACGACACCTCCCACCGCCTGCACCGGGGTCGCCAAAGCCGCTCCTTTCAAAACAAATCGGACTCCGACATTGTTAAAGAAATTGCCAAAGAGGTTGGCATCTCGACCAATACCGTGGACAGCACGGGCGGGCCATACGGCTACAACGACATCAGCGATTCTAGCGGCTACGTGTTTCAGCAAAACCAAACCAACATGGAGTTTTTGCGCCAGCTTGCCGCTCGTAATGGCTACGAGCTGTTTGTGCAAGACGACAAACTCAACTTTCGCAAACCCGCCAAAGGTGACACCCTCACCTTAGAGTGGCTAAAAGATTTGCATAGCTTTCGGGTACGGGTCAGCAGCGCCGAACAGATTAAAAGTGTGGAGGTGCGCGGTTGGGACTACAGCCAAAAGAAAGTCCTCTCCGAAACCATCAGCAGTGCCAGCAAAGTCCACACCAGCACGGACAACACCAGCACCAGCAGTGTGGTCAGCAGCCTGAAGCCCACATCGCCGTCTATGGTGGTCGTCAACCACCCGTTTGCCAAATCGACTGAGGCCAAAACCATCGCCCAGGGTCTCTATGATGAGCTTTCGGGTGAATATGTCTCCGCCGATGCTACAGCTGAGGGCAACCCCAAAATTCGCCCCGGCAAGGTGGTGAAGCTGTCAGACATGGGGAATTACAGCGGCACCTACTACGTGACTGAAACTCGCCACCTCTTCCACGAGCGCATTTACACCACCGAATTTAGCGTGCGGGGGCTACGAGGCGGCGACTTGCTGCAAACCCTGTCTCCCCCAACCCGACTGCAACCCGGACAAACTTGCCTAGTGGGCATTGTCGCTGACAACAACGACCCTAAGGGTTGGGGGCGCGTGCGGGTGAAGTTTCCCACCCTTACCGAAGATCACATGAGCTATTGGGCTCGGGTGGTATCGGCTGGCGCTGGCGCCAGTCGGGGGTTAGATTGTCTACCTGAAATTAACGATGAAGTCCTCGTCGCCTTTGAACATGGGGATATCCATCGCCCTTATATCGTCGGTGGCGTTTGGAACGGTAGCGATGCTCCACCGGAAAAACCTGAAAAGTCAGTCGCCGATGGGAAAGTGCGGCTGCGTACATTTAAAACCCGTACGGGGCATTCCCTGCAATTTATTGAAGAAGATAAGGACAGCAGCAAAAAAGGGGTGTATGTTGACACCGTTTATGGCCATCAAGTTGATCTCAATGACAGCGAGAAAAAGTCGCAGATCAAAACCAAAGAAGGCCACTATATTTTGTTTGACGATAGCAATAAAAAAATAGAAATCAAAACTAATGGCGGCCATAAAATCTTGTTAGACGAAGGCTCTAGCAAAATAGATGTAATTTCCAAAGGCAGCATAAATGTAAAATCAGGCTCTAGCGGTAATTCTGAAAACATTGCCATTAATGGAGGAAATATTACCCTCAAGGGCAGTACTGGAATTACCCTGCAGGTGGGCAGCACATCGATAAAGTTGACCAGCACAGGGGTCACCATTTCAGGGGCGACCATTTCGGTCAAAGCGACGGGCATTAATACCATTTCTGGCAGTATGGTCAAATTGAATTAGTGGGGCAGGGACGCGATTAATCGCGTCCGTACAGGGTAGATAGCAGGAGAGACAGGGATGGGATTTCAGGTGGTGATGGGAGCGGTGTTGCAGTGCAGTTTTGGTTCAGCACCGACTAGTTTGATTGTGATTCCCAAGGGGCTCCCGGTGACGGCAGTAGGGCCGTTTGCAGCTACCATCATGGACTATGCCCCGATTGTGAATATTCCCACTTTTGCCATGTGCAGTTCTTTGGCGAACCCAACGGTCGCTTCGGCAACCGCAGCCGCTAGTGGGGTGTTGACACCTATGCCCTGTGTCCCTGTGATTCCGGCTCCATGGAGTCCAGGATGTTCCAAGGTGCAAATCAATAATTTCTTGGCCCTCAACGATTCGTCAAAGTGTTACTGCACGTGGGGGGGAACAATTTCGATTACCAGCCCTGGACAATATACGGTTCAAATTCCCTGATGCTTCAATCTGAGCAGATACAATTACGGCCAAATTCTTTGCCACAAACTTCTGAAGCATTGTGTCACTGAAGATTCTTCGCTTACAGGGGGTTCAGTATTTTCTTGCTCCACTGAGACTTTCCGCCAAGCGTCAAAACCTTCACCGTTTTTGAAGTAATAACCGTTTCTGAAGTAATAAACGTACTCATCATCTTCGTAGAACTGGCTGTAGCGATCTGAAATGTGAGTTAGCGGTAAAACCCCAGCCATATCTTGTATCGTCTTCTTTTGGATTTCCTGTGCTTTATGTAAATCCCATTTTAAGTTTTGGCTGTTGAGGTAGTTATCCTGTAGGAAAAACATCTCTGGTGATTCGTTGATTGGCCCTGATAAATCATAAATTACACAATTTTCATCGATGTAAAAGGCATCTTGGGGATTGATGTCGGCACAGTTTATAAGAATGGATGGTGCGCCTTCCTCGTCTTCAAACAGATCAGTTTCAACGCATATTTTCCCTGGTTTAAACCAAGCTGGGCGCTCGTGAACAAGACCGAACCTGACAAGCTCAAGACCATTTCGATAAATCCTACCGCCAAATTTTCTTTGAAAATCCAACAGTTCTTCGGGATGCTGAATCCCGGCTTGTTCTAATTGTTGCTTCAAATCTGCATAGTCAACCATAAGTCCATACCCTGCCAATTTGAGTGACATTGGTGGCTACCTTAGGCCTTATTTCTGATGCCTCACCTCTTATACAAACTAACAACATTAACGACTCCCTTGACCTGGGTGGACTGCGAAGCTATGCTTGGAACTGATTGACCCGTGTCCGCTAACGTATGGTGTTTGTGAATCCGCAGCGATCGCTCCAAGTGCTCCCCGGCCTTAGCCTGGGACTGCTGCTGCTGCGCCTTGAGCGCAAATAATTTTTCATCACACCCCGAATCTATAAAGCTTTTTGATTCCTAAATAGCCCCAAGCTGACTCCCGCCTTCGAGACGAGGAATGCCTTCAAGATGGGGATTTGTTGGGGTTTGAATACGCTACAGATTTCCCCTGCCCCCTTACCGAGGTATGGGGGTGGCGCAATCGGGGGAGCTCACCACAAATGGAACATTCCACAGGGATGAGGCGCCTCTCGTCCCTACAAAAATTCGTCGCCAATCTACCCTCAATTATTAAACCGAACCATGTTGAAAAATCCTGCCACTCGCTACCGTCCCTTCGCTCCGGTTGATTTGAGCGATCGCACCTGGCCCAACCAAACCATCGACCATCCCCCGATCTGGCTGAGTACCGACCTGCGTGACGGTAACCAAGCCTTGATTGAACCGATGAACCGCGATCGCAAGCTGCGCCTCTTCCAACTTTTGATTGACATTGGCTTCAAGGAAATTGAGGTAGCCTTTCCCTCCGCCTCTCAAACCGATTTTGATTTTGTCCGTACGTTGATCGAGCAAGACCTGATTCCCGATGACGTTACCATTCAGGTGTTGACCCAAGCCCGCGATCATCTGATTCGCCGGACGTTTGAAGCCCTACACGGAGCAAAGCGAGCGATCGTGCATGTGTACAACGCCACGGCTCCTGTATTTCGGCGGACGGTCTTCAATCGCGATCGCGCCGCTACTGTTCAACTTGCCGTAGATGCAGCCACTTTGATCAAAACCTTGGCTGCTCAGCAGCCAGAGACCGATTGGCGGTTTCAATATTCCCCTGAAACCTTTACGGCGACGGAGCTAGATTTTGCCAAAACCATCTGTGACGCGGTGTTGGATGTGTGGCAACCCACCCCTGACCATAAAGCCATCATCAACCTACCCGCCACGGTAGAAGTCTCTACCCCCAATATCTTTGCCGATCAGGTGGAGTGGATACACCGCCATCTCGCCCGCCGCGACAGCGTCGTGCTGAGCGTCCACAACCACAACGATCGCGGGTCAGGCGTTGCCGCTGCTGAGTTGGGTCAACTGGCGGGGGCAGATCGGGTGGAAGGTTGCCTGTTTGGTCACGGTGAACGCACAGGCAACGTGGACATCGTCACCCTGGCATTGAACCTCTACACCCAGGGGATTCACCCCGGTTTGGATTTTTCTGACATTAATGAAGTGGCCCGCATTGTTGAAGACTGTACTCAATTGCCCATTCATCCCCGTCACCCCTATGTTGGTGATTTGGTGTTTACGGCATTCTCCGGGTCTCACCAAGATGCGATCAAGAAAGGCTTAGCCGCGCAGTCTGCCAATGGACTTTGGGAAGTCCCCTATTTGCCCATCGATCCGGCTGATGTGGGGCGCACCTATGAGTCAGTGATTCGGGTTAACAGCCAGTCGGGTAAAGGCGGAATTGCTTATCTCCTAGAGCGTGACTTTGGCTTGAGTTTACCCCGACGGTTGCAGATTGAATTTAGCCATGTGGTGCAGCGAGAACTCGATGCCCACGGCAAAGAGATGAACGGTGATGCACTCTATAGCCTGTTTGATCGAGAATATGTACAGGCTAAGGAACCCTTTGCATACCTGAGTTATCAGTGGGATGCAGACAAAGGCTTGCTCGTTCTCAATCTCCAACTCAACGGCCAACCTTGCCGCCTTTCTAGCCAAGGCCCAACGCCCGTGGCTGCATTACTCACCGCGTTGAATCTAGGGATTCGTATCCACCATCAATCCAATCAGCTTGTGGTTACTCGTGGGGGGGAACAACCTGATGCGATCGCTTACATTGAATTAGCGATCGACGGCTTCCACGGCACCCACTATGGCGTTGGCATCCACCCCGATGGCACTATTGCTGAATTACTAGCCGTGTTGAGCAGTCTCAACCGCGCCCTCCGCCGTGTCGATGCGGAAGCCCAAGCTAAGCTGCTAAAGCAGGGATTGTCTGACCGCCATTTGGTCTACTAATCAGAGGAATGAAAAGGGGGCATCGGTGGGTTATTTCATCAGAAATACCAGGTAAGAAACGGGTAGATGCTCCCTTAAAAGCTCCCTAAAAATAGGCTGGCAGATACTCCCTTAAAAGCTCCCTAAAAATAGGATAGTAGGTGCTCCCTTGGTCGTCTCCATCAAACGTGTCTTTGTATATAGCGCTGGCCAGATTGATTAATGCACCGAGTATCGCCAGGATGCTGAGTCCACAAGCAATCTGGCTCTCGATAGCGCACAAAGCTTTGTGGCTACCGCTATACCTTAAGACCTGAGGAAACAACCTAAATAAAAGTACCGCGAATAGCCTCAGAAGCAGTTCAGTAATCTGTGAATTCACACAACCTTTACGCTATGGGGTGGCGTAGAACGCCGGATACACAAAGGCAAACGCGGTAGTACTGGGCATAACCGTTCCATCCAGTTCTTTGACAACCACAGTAGACAAGGACGCATCCCAGCGCGCCCGGATTGTCCGCCCAGCAAACTCAACTTCCTGGCTGCCTAACTGCTCTAGCTCTGTATGGACAAACTGATGGCTGTCTCCCGAAAATTGATTAAACGGGGTTTGACTATCTGGCTCCCACACGTAGCTCACAATCGTTTTGGGATGCAGGTCTCGCTGCGCTTGATTGCGTACCGGAAAAATAATCTGTTCGTCGGTGTAGTAGGTGCCGTAGGGGTAGCGCTGATAGTCGCGGTTGTGCCCGGTGCGTGTTGAGAGAATCTGACTGTTGGGGTGCTGGGCTAGCCAGTCGTCTAAGGTTGTTTTCACCGCGGGTATCCTGTCTAGGGTTTGATTCACGTTGGCACCCACGACACCCGTCGCCCAAGGTTGGGCATACAATGTGTCGTCTGCCCGGTCATACATGATCAAACAGCTCTGGTAAAGCTTGCCCGACACCCCAAAGGTTGTGTTGCCCCGCTCGAAGGCCACAATTGTGTCGCAGAGTGGGCAATAAGACACAGTTACATTGACGCCCCCGACGGTGTCATTCACAATCTCATGCCAGTCCATCACCCTAAAGGGGTAAGCTTTCGCTTCGCCATTAATCACAACGCCAATCACAACGGCGTCTCCATCAAATGGGGTCGTTTCAGCAGTATCAAACTGAGGCTCGTCGATACTCGGGATACCGTCTTTGGGCGGGCCACCATTTAGCAGTTCACTGAGATCGATCCGGGTCGCCGATTCAAGGTCAACATTCTGTTTTCGCAGATCATCCAATTCTTGGCCTTGATCATGGAAAACTTGCGCTAACACTGCATACTGGAGCTTAAAATTATCCCACCCCCCAGCTTGGACGATGGCAGCACCCACGATAATCGCGGCGGTAGATAGGGCACCAATGGCAACTCTTCTCACAAGCTTCATGGCCGTTTCCCCAGATGTTCAACGCTCTAGACTCGCTTGAAGCAATCTTCCTAAAAATCGAGCTTCTACACCGATGTAATTACCTTGAAGGATTAAACCGTTATCCAGGTTAGGATTCTCTGAGAAAACGCTGAAAATTCTCGGTTAGCGACAGGCAAGGCAGGGGTTAATACAGCCGTAGCCACAAAGCTTTGTGTGCTACGGCGAGCTAGATTGCTTGTGTATTGGGCACCCCAGCAATACTAGGTGCATTAAGCAATCTGGCCAGCGCTATAGTTAGAAACCTCAATCAAGTTGGCATCAGGATCGCGAAAATAGACGGATGAAATCTGACCCCTTGCCCCCGTTCGGATCACAGGGCCTGCCAAAATGGCATCTACAGTAATTCGGGACATCGTTTTCTAATTTATCGTCTGCGCCCGCCAGACACTGGAATGGGTGGGCCGGCGATCGCGTTTAGATTCTGACACCGCAACACGTCGTTAAAACTCATACTCCGCCGACCTTCAATCCGGGCAACCGTTTCGATCGCGCTAGCCAAATGTTGGGCAGCTTCGGCTCGACTGTAGCCCCGTCGGGCTGCGACTTGAATCGCAGTTTCATCGGCGGTAATAGCGTCGCTGGGACCTCGGCTGTCACGCCACACGCGCGTGGCTGCGATCGCAGTTACGCCCCCGGCCATTAGCATGCCGACCGCATTGCCCTGAAAGGTTTCAAATAGGGTAGCTGCCACCCCCGCGATCGCCACCCCACGCGGCACATCAAGTTTAAACGGGTTGGTTCCTGTCACCCAGCCAATTTGCTGCAAAAACAGCAGATCCCGTTCTGGAATAGACAGCCTGCCCCACAGGTCGAAATTAATCGAAATCGGATAGGTTTGCTTCCAAGGTCGGCGAGATTCAGTAGTAATCACTTGAGGTTGAGCCTGGTTGCTGCGGATACGGGTTTTCATCCAGCCTGAAGCAGGCATCAGCTCTCGCAGCCGAGGAATTTCTTGATCGGGATTAACCATGGCAAACAACGAACGCTCCAGCTCATAGCAACAGGGTAGCAGGGGAATCATCAAAAAACTTTTCAATGATCCTTTCGTAAACACTGCAAAGCTCGTGAATATGAGCGATGGGAATATGCTCACCAATCTGGTGCATCGTATTGTCTAAAGGCCCATACTCAACCGTGACGCAATGGGGCACGATAAACCGAGCATCGGTGATGCCACCGTCGGTGCTGAGGCGGGGGCGGCGGCCAGAAACCTCTTCAACAACCCCCTGGACTAGGGCAACAAATTGATCTTCAGGATTAGTACGAAAGGCTTCACCACTCACCCGGAAGCGGATGTCGTATTCAGTGCCATATTCGTGGGCAATGGGCTCAATTGTGTCACGGATCAACTGTTGCAGACCCGCCCCGGTTTGCTCGTCATTAAAGCGGATGTTGAAGCGCAGATTAACGTGAGCTGGAATCACATTTTCCGCACAACTGGCGGTTTCAAATTGGGTGATTTCCAGGTTAGAGGGTTCAAACCACTCATTGCCATTATCCAGCGGTAAATTCTGCAACGCCGTTGCCATGGCCACTGCTGCCGGGACTGGATTCAGCACGTTGCGCTGATAGGCAACGTGTCCTTGTTTTCCCTTGACGGTGATAAAGGTGTTGATACTGCCCCGGCGACCAATATGCACACAATCGCCCATTTCAGACGGATTAGTCGGCTCACCAACAATGCAGGCATCTATTGTTTCGCCGCGCTGTGCCAAATATTCCATCACGGGTTTAGTCCCATTGATGGCCTCATGTTCTTCATCGCCAGTAATGATGAAGCTGAACGATCCCTTGAGGTTATCCTGCCGTTTCGCCAGCCAAGCTGAAACAGCGGCAATAAAGCAACCGATGCCCGCTTTCATATCGACAGTGCCCCGCCCCCACAAAATACCGTCTCTAATTTCAGCTTTATAGGGATCTATATCGCCCCAACGCTGGCGATCGCCCTCTGGGACGACATCAGTATGTCCGGCAAAAGCCAGGTTTGGGCTTGCGGTTCCTAACCTGGCGTAGAGATTATCCACTTCATAACTGCCAGGGTGATTGTGAAATTTCAAACGCTCACAGGTGAAGCCCAGTCGTTCTAGGTGACGTTGAACAACATCCAACCCGCCTTCTCTGTCCGGTGTCACGCTTGGCCTTTGGATCAGTTCTTGTGTCAACGCAACTGGATCAAGCACACGAATTTCAACAGTCATGGCCAACTCTCCTGAAGGACTTTATATTTAGGCCGCCTGCGTTGCTGCGGTCTGTTCGGTAACCAGATGTTTATAGGCGTCAATCAGACGCGTCGTGATCGGGCCAAACGGTTCAAACTGAACTTGATCAACCCGACTAACCGACTCAATTTCACAGGTGGTACCCGTTAGAAACACCTCTTGAGCCTGGGCCAGTTCTTCCAGTTTGATTTGACGCTCGAAAACTGGGATACCTAGTTTTTCAGCCAGTTTAATGATGGTTTGCCGAGTAATGCCGTTTAAGAAACAATCCGGTATTGGCGTCAGCAACGCCCCATCAATCACCAGAAATACATTGGATGTTGTCGATTCTGCAACCAGCCCTCGATAGTCCAGCATGAGGGCGTCATCAAACCCTTGTTTGATGGCTTCATCCTTGCTCATAGTACAGATCGGGTAGAGGCAGGCGGCTTTGCTAACCGTCGGTGCCGTCGTTGGATCCGGTTTGCGCCAGGTGACCTGACTGGTGAGTTTCAGTGGCTTTTTGGCGGTATTGGTAAACAGCGTTGTGGGGAATGACCAGGCGGCAATGCCGAGGCAAATGGCGGTATCGGGTGCATAGACTCGCAACTTTTCACTGCCCCGCCAGGCAAAGTGGCGAATGTAGCCCACCTCGATAGGGTCTTTGTCCAACAGATCGTAGGTGGCCCCGACAATAGCGTCTGTCGAATACGGAATCTCAAAGCCAAGGATATTTGCCGACTGATGCAAGCGCTGAAGATGCTCGCTCAGTAAAAACGGTTTGCCATTATAAATACGGATCCCTTCAAACACACTGCTGGCGTAGTGCAACCCGTGGGTCAGCGGGTGAATTGCGGCGTCTTTCCAAACGGTAATGTTGCCATTCAGCCACAAAAATCCCTCTTTTTGATCAAACGGTAGTAGGGACATAAAAACTTCCGATGCCATCGAGATCTGTACACACCAAAACTCAAAGGGAGAAGGAATGAGGGAATATTCCTACCTCCCCTAATCCCGCAACAGCTCATTAATAGAGGTTTTGGAACGCGTTTTGTCATCAACCGTTTTCACAATAACATTGCAGTATAGGCTGGGGCCGGGGGAACCATCTGGCAGCGGTTTGCCGGGTAATGTGCCGGGCACGACAACGGCATAGGGCGGAATCTCGCCGTAGAAAATCTCACCCGTCGCACGATTCACAATTTTTGTGGATTGGCTGAGGTAAACGCCAATGGCAAGCACTGCCCCCTCGCGCACAATCACGCCTTCGGACACTTCGCTTTGCCCACCGACAAATACATTGTCTTCAATGATGACGGGGTTAGCCTGTAGCGGTTCAAGCACCCCCCCAATCACAACACCCGCAGACAGGTGACACCCTTTGCCGATTTGGGCGCAGGAACCAACAGTCACGTAGCTATCAACCATGGTGTCGGTATCGACATAGGCGCCAACGTTGACAAAGCTGGGCATCAACACAACATTGCTTGCCACGTAGGAACCCCGGCGCACCACACAATTGGGCACTGCCCTAAACCCGGCATGGGCATAGTCAGCTTGGGTCCAGCCCGAAAACTTGGAGGGCACTTTGTCAAACCACGGTGCATCCCCCAGTTTGGGATCTTTCAGGCCACTGGCAATGATGGCCGAGTCGTTTAACCGGAAGGATAACAACACGGCCTTTTTGAGCCACTGATTGACAACCCAGTCGTTGCCCGATTTCTCGGCAACGCGATACTGACCGCTGTCGAGACCGCTGACAGCGGCTTCAATCGCATCACGCGTTTCGCCTGATGTTTCGGCGCTGATGGTGCTGCGGTTTTCCCAAGCTGTATCAATAATGTTGATCAGGCTTTGCGTGTTCGTAGCTTCTGTGCCCATTAATCTTATGCTGTTTACCCGTGCAAACCGAGAGATGTCAATCTTTAAGATGGTATCGCTAACGGGGAGTCGGGGGAAGGGGCTGCGATCGCTCATCAAAGCCGCAATATCGAGAAAACATACGGTGGATTGGGCTAGCTACAGAAGATTGGGTTAGCTACAGAATAAGACGGCTTGAATTTTCTGCGCCATTAGGCTCATCCTTGTCCAAACAACAACCAAACGCCCCCCAAAGCCACCAAAACCCCTAAGATGGCTCGCAAACTAATGCGATCGCCCATCAACGCCGCAATCGGCAACACAAACAGCGGACTTGTTGCCGCCAACGCCTGGGCGATGCCCGTCGCCGCATATTTCAACGCAGTCTGCTGCAACCAAATCGCCAAATAAGTGCCCAAAACCGCCGCTACAAGTATCACCGCGACCAGTCGCAATGACCGCAAGGGTTGAAAATCAGCGTTTAGCCTGCCCCGCCACAGCAATATCCCCAACAGTACGGCAATTCCCCCGGCTAACCGCAGTAGCGTACTCCACAATGGATCAACAGCGGTCTCAGCCAATGCTGCCCGCGACAGCACTGCCCCTATCGCCTGACCCATAGCCGCCAGTAACCCGAAGACGATCCCCTGCAACGACCGGGGGCGATCGCCAAGTACCGCTGGCACCCGTTCTGAAATCACCCAGCCGACCCCGGTCAACGTTAACGCAATCCCTGCCCAGGTGTTAAGTGATAGGGTCTCACCTAAGAAAATACCCGCTAAAAATGCCGCAATCGGTGGGGCCAAAGACTCCATTAACAACACTCGACGGGGGCCTAGCTGATTTAATGCTGCAAAGTAGGCTGTGTCTCCCAGGCCAATGCCAATGGCCCCGCTGAGTAACAACAGCATCATGGTATTGCCATCTATCCCGACCGGACGGTTACTTTGCAGCCATAGGGTGAGCAAAATGAATGCGATCGCAAAGCAGCCTTTTGCAAAATTCAGCACTGAGGGAATGAGATGTCGTCCCAGTTTGCCAAAAATCACCGTCGAAACTGCCCACAAAAAAGCGGCTGTCAACGCCGCAATTTCTCCCCGAAATGCCACAAATGGTTCAGCCAACTGAGCGACTCCTGCTTGATTTCCCTTTAGATATTTTCATGTGCCCCCTCGATCCGACAAACTACAGTGGATGAAGACTAATTGCCATTGGGCGATTGCACGGCTAACAATTTTGGGTTTTAGACTTCGTCGTGAGCGTTCAGCCGCCCCAGAGGGGCTACGATTTGCGATGTCGAGATAGATCAGCATTAAATTTTCAACAACTTACGGCTAGGACACTATTAGGCGTCTGTAGCATTGGGAAGTAACTCCGTTGGAGCGTTGACAATGGATTTCCCTATTCGTTCGAATCGACTCTATTTTGCTGTGTTGTCAGTCGTATTCTCATTGGTTGGCATTAAGTCTGCGGCTGCCACAGAATCCTTTCACCCAACTCCGTTATCCTCCGATGCTCAATTCAAGGCATCACTGATCGCTCAAGAAGCCTGTCCCCGCGAGTATCAAGAACGTCAACCCTATGCCCGCGTGATCACTGAAGATGACCCGCTGTTAGTCCGGGCGACACCAAATGGAAGCGTTATCGGTGCGATTCCTAAGGGGTGGGCAGTCGTCACCCTAGAGCTTAACAGTAATGGTCAGTGGATACGCATCACCAGTCACTGGGGTGAGGTAACCGAGTCTGATGGCACGCTTTTTGGCAGCGCTCCTGATTTCCGGAGTGGTTGGGTAGCAACCCGCTATCTAGAAGATTTGGGCGAATTTTGCGAAAAGCCGATGGCCATGTTGGAAAGTTCTCTCGCTGCAAGTGCCCAGGCTCAGCAATACATTGCCAATGAAGACTGGCTGCGATTGGGCGATCGCATTGCGTTAGTCCAACCCCAAGCCTAGGCCATGGCAAATCGGTCTATTGCTTACCATGAAAGCCGACTGGCGGCGATTCTGCGAGCGGCAGCAAAAGCTCCAGGTAATCGAGCCCGGTTTCAATCCGCAGGGCTGATGGTGCCGAGTTCAGGTTCTGGTATGGAACTGGTGACGGATTGGATGCAAAAGTTTAATGCCCTCGAACCGTTATCTAAAGCAACGGTTCGACGCAACCCTGGGGCGTTTTTAGCTGGGGTGTCTGATATTGTCTATCGCGGCAGCACCAGTGGTAGCCAAGACCGGGCCTATATTTACTTCGCAGATCAGCTCTGGAACCAGCAGCGGCAATGGTCTCGGGATCATTTTTTATCCTGGTGGGGTATTGATCAGCACACGCCCATTGTGACGGTAGCCAGTCGGTTACAGCCGACACGGTTAGGAGACCTTGCAATTGTAGGCCCCATTAATGCCACCCTAATTGATCGGCTGATGGCGGCGCTATCGGGGGATAAACCTGTGGCCCTGCGGGGGTATCCCAGTCGATTGGTCGAAGTCGCGAGTTTGTTAGTGGGGAAACCGTTGCCCGCGATCGCAGCTGTCATTTGTACGGGGGAACTGCTCTTTGATCAACAGCAGACTCTACTAGCGCGGGTCTTCAACGCCCCTGTGATCAACGAGTATGGCTGCCAGGAAACCGGCATCTTTGCCATGACTTGCCCAGAGCAGGGGCGACTCCACTTAGACGATGAACGCTGTTTTTATGAAGTGATTGGGGGTCATTTAGTCACAACCGATTTGTGGAACGAAACTATGCCCTTGGTGCGTTATCAATGCGGCGATACTCTCATCCTCCACGAAGACGCTTGTCCCTGCGGACGCCCTAGTCTGACGGTAACCCTACTGGGTCGAACAGACGATCAGATTCAAACCATGGCAGGGGCGGTACCCATCGGTAGTGTCGCCATGCCTGCGATACCGGGACTGTTGAGTTACCGGGTGCAGCGCCAAACAGCAGATAGCATCACTGTCTGGGTACGCCCCGATCCAGAAACGCCTCAGTTTTCGCCCCAACCCCTAGAGCATTGGGTCAAGACGACGCTGGGTGATCTGGCCGTTGATCTGCTGATTGAAGAAGACGCCCCCCGTAATGAAATCACCGAAGGCATTCGGTGGGATAGCGAAACCTGGTTTCGAGCTGTCACCCAAGGGCAGATGGGGAGTCGCTTAGCCATGAATCCTCTGCCGCACGGGGATGGCCAGGAAACGGCCCGTGTGTTGGTTGAGTTGTTAAATCCGGCTGTGATTGCAGTCGGGGCGCTACCCCCATCAACTCAGGCGCTGGTTGATCATCTGGCCCAAAGCCCCGTCATCGGTAATGTGGCCATTGAGCAGATGAAGAATCGGGTGCTGCTGTTAGCGAGTAGCTGTATGGCCAATGGCAGTCGCGCCCAAGCCCTCTACGACCGAGCGGTTGAACGACTGAGCATGTTGGGCGTACCTATGCCTGCGTCGATACAAACAGACCTGCTGATTCCCACGTTGCATTTACCGTCTACATCAGCCAGAGCGATTTGGTCTCGGGTGATGACGCTACATACCTCGGTACAGCTAGATCGGTTCAACGTTCATCATCTGCTAGCGGCGTTTGAAGGGGCGTTAAAGGTGCGATCGCCCCAGGATCGGGCGCCCTTAGCGCGATCGCTGTCGCCTGTGCTAGCGGTTCTGGTTGGGGATTTGACGTTTTGGGCACCCCAGTTTAGCTACGGCATCTTGGCCCACTGGGTAGAATTGATGCAGGGGCTTGATTTGCTGGAGCCGATCAAGCAGCCTCAGAACTTTGCCCAGGTTTGGCAAAATTGGCGTTGGAGTCTCCATCGGGGACGGTCGGATAGTGCTGAATGGTTGACTGAATTGAAAGCTAGGGCAAAATCGTCTGAAGAGAAAACGCGCTGTCAAATTGAGCAGGGCTACAAGGCTACGGCCAGCAGACACCCCTTGAACCCTAGTCCCTGGCTTGAGCGGATTGAAACCCATGCTCAAGTTCCGCTTAGTTCCCTTGAGCAAGATAAACCATCTGCCGATTTAACCTCCTGGATGCCGATTGTGCGTGCCCTGGTGGAACCGCTCTATGAAGATCAGCAGCCTGAACTGGCTTATCGCTGTTTGGTAGCTGCCTCGGTTGCGTCTCGACAGGGTTCGGCTTTTGATCGGCTAACGGAGACTGTTAACCGTAAGCAAGCGGTTTTGAAGGATTATTGTCATTAAGCAAAGCTCTTTTGCCAGCACGATCGCTTGCCCTTGTAGATCGGATTGAAGGATGAAACCCGGCTCAATAACGTTTGTAGACTGCACATTTGTAGACTGCACAACTGTTAAAGATATAGATACGAAATTACCTTAATTGATGGGTTACCCTTCGAGAAGGCAAAGCCTACGTTCCTCAACTCACCCTACGGCGAGGGGCGATCGCACTTACTTTCGACGTGAGCCAGATCGGTCGCGTGTCTCGCCAATGCCTCACGGGCAGTTTCCCAGACGGCATCTTCGTCATAGAGAGCCGAATGTAGATAGGCCGCCGTCATCCGTTGGACAATGGCCAGACGGTCCGGGTTTTCGTCGCCGGTTTCCTTTGCATCATATCCCGCGATCCCGCCAAGCCCGTGCATTCCGCCTATCAGCGTCAAAAGGCTGTCGCAGCCGGGGCCATCGCGATAGGCAGCGGTATACCATTCTGGCCCGCGCACAGTCATGAACGGGTTCGCATCCGCATCGCCGACAACCACGAGAGATTTCGTGATCAAATGCGAGTAATCTGGGTTCAGTTCCGTGAAGTTCTCACGTGCAAAGTCACTCAGTTCATCTCCGCCATTGCCGGGAGGGGCTAGGAGAACTCCGACCTTGATCCGGGGTTCGATCACGCTGACGTCGTGGTCGGCGTCTCGCCTGGAGTCCGTCAATCGTGCACCGAGCAACATACCGACTGTCTGCCCCCCCATCGAGTGACCAACTGCAGCGATCTTTCCATGATCCAACCGTCCTGAAAGAGTGGGAATCATCCGCTCGATTTCGGGCAGATTATCCAGAATCAGTTTCATCTCGTCGACCCGCGATCGCCAGAACAGCGGTGCGCCCGGAAGATCATGAGACAGGCCTGCGACTTTCGAGTTGGCATGTGTGGGCTGAATCACTGCGAAGCCCTGTTCGGCATAGAAGTTTGCGAGCGGACCGTACCCATCCTTTGAGGGCAGATACAGGGACGGACCATCGCCGTGAGACAAGAGGATGATCGGGAGTTCGCCCCCCTCCAAAGGGGCCGTAATTCGCATTTCGAGCGGTTGTCCGCGTTGCGGTGCGGACAGCGTTACGGGACTGATCGAGATCGTTTGGCGGGTCTCACCAACCGGAAGGTGCCGCGACTTGTCGAGAAGTTTGTTCATTCTTCACTCCGAAAAGATGTTGGAAGGCTACATTGGACGGGAGCGCGTCAAGATTTTGTCAGAGAAGAAGATAATTATTTGATTGGTTTTCAATGATTTTTGTTGGGTTATGCTGTCGCCAATCCAACCTGCGAAGCGAGCAGTCGCATTAAAAATCAATTTTGTTCAGCTTCGGTTTTCCACTGCGTCTCAGGCACACGCCAATACTGACTCGCTTCCCGCTGCATCATATTGTATCCAACCAGCTCCCGGCGCAGCGTCGCCACATCTGGGTGAAACTGCTTCAGCAACTGATTCACCGCTTTCTCTGGGTAGTGCCGATCTTCGTCAAACTGATTCACCAACCACTTCAAGACTACCCAACGCTTCTTACGACTCGCAGGTAACTCCCGCAGGCGACCCCCATCAAAATAGCTGCGCAGGACTTTTGTCTCCCACGCATCCATATCTAAATCTGCCGTCAGCCCCGCCATCTGCTCAGACGTGAACATTGCCTTGCTCATCGACTGCAACACCTCCTGATTGAGCCGATAAAAATGCGTGTTCTTATCCTGCCGCATCTCCACGAGATCAAGTTGCTTGAGCTTCGCCAAATGGTGAGAAACCGTCGGCTCCTTAAGTTGCAACAGAACCGCCATTTCCTCCACACTATGCTCCTGCTGTGCCAGCAGCCCCACCAACTTCAAGCGGCTTTCATTCGCCAAAGCTTTAAAGAACGCCAACAGCGTCTCAAATTGCGGCACCGTCATCGCTAACATCACTCACCCCTTTTAATTAGATTGGGATCTAATTAGATTTATATCTAATTAGATTAGAGGCGTCAACAACCCGCCAGCAGTCTCGCCATCAAAATAGCGCCGCAGAACTAGAACGCCTGTCGGGTAGGTAGAGACACCTGGATAACGTTGAAAATTGCTTAATGACTCTGCCTGCTTCTGCTTTGACTGGATAGGATGAAGATGTCTTCAACCCAGAGGATCCTATGGTTCACACTCAAGAGAACAGGATTTTACGCCGGTCATGCCCCTAAATTTGCCGTGGGTTTCAAAGCAAGCCTGTGGGGCGATCGCCTCTCCTCGGAGTCTAGCCGTTAATGCGATCGCTAAAAAAAATCTGGATTCGTGTTTTTGAGTAAAGATAGGTGCAGAAATTGATCACATATCATACTTACAAACCCAATAAGTACTTATCGAATTTTGTTAAATATTATTGGCAGCTTGAACTTAATTCAAACTTGCAAACAGCTCATGCCGAAAGGGTGATTCCCTCTGGCGAACTGCAAATAATATTTCACTACAGAACCCCGTTTAGAGAAATTAGCAAGCACAATCAAAGCCTCATCCAGCCACAGTGCTTGATTTGTGGACAGCAAACGGAATATAAAGACGTCATCACTGCACCGGGCTCGGTGGGAATGCTTGCTGTCGTATTTTACCCCTATGCACTCAGCGCTTTTTTCCCAAATCCGGTTAGTGAATTTACTAATCAAAGTATTGCCCTGGATAATTTCTTTCAATCAGAAACTAAAGAACTTCAGGAACGTATTATCGAGGCTGATGATATTCGTTTACGCATTCTGCTAGTCGAAAACTTCTTGCTTAATAGATTATCTATACCTAATCGCTTCTCTATTGCCAGGGAAGCCGTTAATATGATTGCCGGAGCAAACGGACAAATTACTATTAGTGAAGCAGCTCGCAAGCTAAATATCAGTAAACGGCAGTTCGAAAGAATATTTTTGGAAAATGTCGGGGTGTCGCCAAAGAAGTTTGGTCGTATTATCAGGTTGAATACCGCCATCAAACTTTTCAAGAGGGCTGACTCTTTAACAACGCTTACCTATGAGGCTGGATATTTTGATCCATCCCATTTGATTCGCGACTTCAGAGAATTTACCGGTTTGTCTCCCAAAGCGTTTTTTAGATTCCCTTGCCAGATACCAGAATAACGTCGCGTTCTTACAATTTTCTTTAGCAGGCTTGAGATACATTGCAGACATACGCCTCATCGACCAAGGATTATGTCATGCGAATCAAAAATGAACTACTCAAGCAAATTAAACACCATATCTATGAATTATCTGTGAATATCGGCGAAAGGCCAACCGGCTCAGCGGCAAATCACAGCGCAGAGAATTATATTAAGCAGGTCTTTGTCCAAAACGGGTTTCAGGTCAAATTACAGAGATTTAACTGCATCGATTGGGAGAAAAATGAAGCGACCTTAAACGTTGGGAATACTGAAGTGTCTGTTGAACCTTCACCATATTCGTTGCCCTGTGATATTCAAGCTGACATCGAGGTGATAGAAACCCTTTTTCAACTGGAGAAAGCTGATCTGGTGGACAAAATCGCTGTATTATGCGGTGAACTAACCCAAGAGTCACTAATGCCGAAAAACTTCAGGTTTTATAATCCTGAATACCATCAAAGAATCATTAATCTGCTTGAAGAAAAGACCCCTGCAGCAATACTAACGACTAGCTTGAATGACAACCACCTGACGCCTGTATTTGAAGATGGTGACTTCAATATTCCATCTGCTGTATTTTTTGAAAATGATAAAGACAGGGTTAGACAAAGCGACTTGCCGATTCATTTAAAGATCAGCAGCAGCAGGCATAAAGCAGTCGGCGCGAATGTTATTGCTCGGAAAAATCAGACTAATGAAAATAAATTTGTTATCACTGCCCACTTTGATACTAAGCCAGGAACACCGGGTGCGCTGGATAACGCTGTAGGTGTTGCTGTATTGCTGACGCTATCAGAGATGTTGAAAGATACGATGCCGGTACATGTTGGCGTTGAACTAGTTGCTTTCAATGGTGAAGATTACTTCTCTATTCCGGGACAAATGGCTTATCTTGATACATACAGCAGTGAATTTAATAAGATTAAGCTTGCCATAAACTGCGATGGATTAGGATTGAAAAATAGTACAACGGGTGTATCTTTGATGGAATGTTCGGAAAATTATGTTGCCCATATTGAATCAATCAATCAGTCTTTTAGCAATATTGAAAAACTATCCCCTTGGTATCAAGGAGATCACATGCTATTTGCCTCGGCACAAGTCCCGACCCTTGCGATAACGTCCACCGGAATATTTGAGCTGATGGATACTATTATCCATACCCAGAACGATAAACTAAACTTGGTTGATCCAGAATTGATTGGTGAAGTTTGCCTCTTCTTACAGCAGATTATAAATTCGAGCAATTTAGACTAACCCTTCAACACGTCTGTATTACCGTAATCTGTAATTGAAGGAAATTGGTATATAGGTTTCAGTTGAGTAGATTTTGTCAGACATATTTCGTCCAATTTGAACGAAATATGCCTGACACGATAATCTCGAATGTATGACAACTGCGCATTGAGTTGCCGTAGAACCTACATTTGTAGATTGAGTCGAGTCAGAGATTACAAAGCGTGCACCTTCTGCTGTACTTCCGCAAACGCTTGTTCAGGACTCAAGGGTTTGTAAGTCAGATTCGACACCACAATAAATACCACCAGGCCAATCACTGGACTAATCATTGTGGGGAGCCCATCAAACGCAGCGGTAAAGAGCGAATTGGGAATATACAGCAGTGTGTTGTCCACCCCAAACATTGTCGGCATCAGCACAAATAAAGAAAGTCGAGTCAGTGACCCAATAATGATGCAAGCTAAAGCACCCTGCCAAGTCGCACGACGCCAAAATAAACCCCCTGTTAAGGGCACCACTAGCCCCGCAAATCCGAGATCAAAAGCTAACAATAACAGCACCCCCGTCTGCGGTACCCGAATGGCAAAAAATACCCCCAGCAAGGTGATAAACACCGCCATGAGTCGGGTAATCAGCAGCAGTCTATCCCCACCAGCGCCATGGGCATTACTATGTCGAATGCCTAAGACGTTATGGGCAATGACGGATGAGGTTCCTAAAATTGCCCCATCAGCCGTGGACAACGAAGCTGACATAATCGCCGCAATCACGATCAAACTCAAAACAGGGGGCACCACATTTTGCAGCAATGCAAAGAGCACTGGCCCATCAGCAGTTACCCCCACCTGTTCTAGGATGCGGTTGGCAGATAGGGCAATGACAGAAAAAGGAATCCCAATGATCAATGTGCCAGCAAAGCCGATAAAGCAGGCTCTTTGAGCCGTTTCTGGACTTTCAGCTGCAAACACTCGGGCCATAAAATCAATGGCAACAATGTCGCCTAACCCCAGTGCTAGGATGGTGGCCCAGTTAATCGTGGCTCCAGCATCTGCAACGGTGAGCTGCTCAAAGTCAAAGGGACCCATGCCCGCAGGCACCGTCAAGCCAAAGGTTGTGCCGATAAAGCCAATCAGCAACAAAGACCCCACTAAGGCAATCAAGACCTGAATCGCATCAGTGTAGGCCACGGCAAACAATCCCCCAGAAACCGTGTAAACAAACACCAAGGAAGCAATCAGCGTTATTCCCCCGATATACCCAATGCCCAGGAAGGCTTCAAACAAATATCCCCCCGCGACTAAGTTTCCTGCAAGTAAAAATGAAAAGCTCAACACCATAATTACGGCAGCGACGAACTCTGTCGTGCGGCCATATTTGACTCGGTAAAAATCAGGCAGGGTAATTAAGCCCATTCGATTCAAAGGCTTAGCGTAGAACAGCCCCGTGAGCAGTAGACAAAGGGCGAGTCCAATGGGTAATGATGCGCCAGCCCAAAAGCCAAACGCTGCTGACAAATCGGTGTTACCTAACGTCGCGTTAGAATCCACTGACTGAGCCATCAATGTCGCCGCCGCCAGGGGTAAGGTCAGGCCCCGACCCGCTACCAAAAAATTAACGCTATCGCCTTTAATTTGCTGAGATGCCCAGACACCAACACCTAACGTGCCTAAGAGGAATACGATAATTCCCCAGGAATAAATCGTGTTTTCCATGTCCTATTCTCCTAAGTTATGAGCTGTAACCTCTAAATAGGTAGCAACAACAAAGCCCGAGAGAAATTGGCGATCTCTTAACAAGATCAACCAATATCTCCCGGGCTTTTATCCCTCCGTGAACCAAGGTAAATCGCACTTAATGCATTTACCCTAGCTGTATCTCTTGGACCAGACACTCAACCGATAAGTTGAGTCGGAACCCTAGATACAATGTCTATAAATCGTTATTTGCAACCGCCATTTAGCAGTGAAGAAAAGATGCAGTCAAAAACGGATTAAGTTCTCGCAAGCTGCATCAATTAGTTACTCGTATTGTTATCAATAGTCCTCAGACTAATAAGTATTGG
Source organism: Cyanobacteria bacterium P01_A01_bin.123 (assembly GCA_039815185.1). Classification (GTDB taxonomy): domain Bacteria; phylum Cyanobacteriota; class Cyanobacteriia; order Phormidesmidales; family Phormidesmidaceae; genus JBCBZT01. Next base: position 96,170 of record JBCBZT010000009.1, read on the forward strand.
CTGATACGGTTATGTCTTTTAAATGTCAACATTTCATAGTCTTTTGTCTTAGCAAATGAATGAACGAAGCCCCGTAGAATTCGTATAGTCTCTGGACATGATTAAAAACTGATCTTGACTGCCACGTTTCATAAACGTCCCTACGGGCTCAAATCCTAGCTTTTGCCAGACTCGCTGTGCCCGCTGATTAAAGGCTGCGATGGTTACTCGTAGGATTGACGCACCATAGCAGGCTCTACCGTATTGCACTACTGCTTGGGCGTACTGCACACCACGCTTTTGCCCCGTTAAATCAGGTCGAATTCCCATGCCGATGTCTAAAGCGCCAGGAGGATAGCTGCCACCGGGGACTTGGCCATCCGTACCAAAGGAACAATACCCCTCTAACTCTCCATCAGGATTCAAAATGGCATAGAAAGCGTTTCTAGGGTTGAGCAAATAGGTGAGATCGTCTTCTATGGTTGTGGGACTAAAGTTATACCCCTCATAGGGTGGATCATAGTGCCAGGTGAATAAGGCCAGTGCATGGTTTTTATCAAGCGGTAGAAACTTCAAGTCCATAGCAACCGCTGCCATTGTAGGCGTCTTAAGATTGTTGCTGAAACTGCTGACTCAAAAATTGTCGGAACACCTTTTCAGCTTCGATTTCATCCTGTTGAGCCTGCTCTAAAAACTGATACAAATATGCTTTTTCAACCCAGGGGAACGTAGGACTGCGATCGCAGTCTTGATAAACACCCCCGTGCAACTGATAAATTCGCCATTCGCGCCCGTTGTATCGCCAGAATTCTGGTACCCCCATCGCTGCATAGAGTCGATTGACTAGATATATCGGGTTAGCTCAATTCGGTAGCGCTGTTTTTTAGTGGTGGCCACGTCGCCAATTTCCAGACGCCCCTTGCTCCGAATAGCCACTAAATCTCCCGGATTCACTTGATAACTCGACTGGGTGACTTCCTTCCAGTTAACACGGACATCGCCACCGTTAATCAAATCGGCCATTTTGCTACGGGACATGCCAAACCCGGCGGAGGCTACCGCATCTAACCTGAGGGAGGCCTCCACTGTGGTCATTTGTTTTTTGCGCGGTTCTCGCACCCTCAGTTGGGCAAAGTCAATCGCTTGGGTTTTGACCGGCACCGATCGCACCTGGGTCAGATTCATTGCTAGAAACTCCACCAGTTCAGGCACCACAATCGCTTGGGCACCGCGTTCTCCCAGCACTAGAATATCGCCTACCTTGTCACGCACGATGCCTGTACCCAGCAGTGACCCTAAAAAGTCACGGTGGGTGGCCGGGTCAAACAAAAAATTACCGGCAATGCTCAACAACGCCACATCAATTTGATCGGGAGCAAGGGGAAGCTCTGTCCGAGCGATCGCCAGGCGTTGTCTTTCAGCTTGGGGGTAGCCGCCTTGAGCCACAACGTGAATGTCAGTTAACCGCTGAAAACTGCTTTGGGCTTCTGCTAACTCTGGTGGTGAGAGAAAATCGCTAACCACCACTTCCCAAGTGCGCACAGCCTGATCAGCCTGATCAATCAGGCGAGTCAGCGTTTCGCAATTTTCAGCACCCTTAAGTAAATCCTCTTTCGGAAGCAGCATAGCCTTCAAACGACAAAACAGCGTTGGCGAAGCGTCTCCAAAGGAGAATCGCCTTTAATCCGCGATTAACGTGTTTCACCATCTTATCTTTTTGGCACAGATTGCTTCTTAGCCCCTGAGACGGCACTCAAGTCAGTCAGTCCTGGAATCTCTAATGGTAACTATGTGATCAATAACACTTTGAATCTGTTAGCCCTAACTCAATTGCCATGAACACAGATAGCTGCTTTAGAAACTGCTATTGAGATGTCATCAACAGATCTTGCCTGATGTATCTGATGTAAGACGAACGCGCTAAAAAACGAACAACCTCGTCATAATTAGACACTGAATCTGACAGCTGCCTCGGAGAAACTTTGCGGAATTGGCAAGTGACTCGACCGCGACTGATATTTAGAAAATCACAAATCTTATCAACTGTCCGTTGCTGACGCCTTTCATTAGCCATATCAGCTTCATAGGTCAACGCTAGGTGAGGGATATCACTCAACACTAGCCGCTCATATTGATTGAGCGCCTGGCTGTCTTGCATCAGCTTAAGTAGCTCATTCGTATCGATCCGAACCTTTTCGGGTTTATTCTGGCCTAATGGCAAATCGCTTACTTTTTGATGAAATCCATACTGCTTTGCGCGGATAATCGAAATAGCGTGTTGAACTAAATTATCCCTTTTGAGATAAATAATCTTGAATCCATCCTCATAGAGATCTCGTAAGAAAACCGATCCGTAGGGAATGGGTTGAATCTTTCTAATTTGGTAACTTAATATCTTGCAGCCATACACCGCCGCCGCTGATCTTTGGCACTTTGCCAAAATTTGGAAGTAGGGAAAGATGAGCGATTCCTTTAAAACCTCGCCATCACAGTGGACATTAGGTAAGGCATTCAATAAGCTGACAAGCGCTGTACTGCCCGATCTGCCGCGTCCAAAAATAACGAAACGATTTGGATCTGATACTTTTTGGCTCAACCCATACTGTGCAACTTCAAACAAATGCTGACTTTGGCGTTTAGCACTGCCTAAAAACTGACGAATCATAGGTTTGTGACGATTGATAGGACATGTCCTCGAATCTCTCGCACCCTGATTATCAGCATAAACACTCATTCAGGCATCGTCCAGCAAATAAGCATGTAAAAACAAGTGCTTTGGCCCTTGACATTGGGACTTTTCATTAAAGTGAAAATAAATTTCTAAGTATTCTGCTTCAATCTGCTAGAGCCTGATTGAGAGAGAGGTCAGCTGCCAACGGCCTCGAAGCTTTGGCATAACTGGCTTGACTGAGCGTTCCCATAAACGTAACGCTATGGATTGACTGAGTTCTATGGGGACAAAAAAATCCTCAAAATCTCTGAACAATCAGGATTCTGAGGAGAATAATAAGTATTTTTGCTGAAATGAGTCAGCTAAGGGTTGCGTTAGCAAGCTTCACAGTCGAGGGCTTGGTTGCGTTTGGCGTAGATGCTCTTAAGGTGTTTTTTAACCGTATTGATTGAAATAAACAACTGGTCGGCAATTTCCTCGTAGTTGTATTTGGCCCGGCGTAGCAACCAAACCTCAGTTTCACGCTGGGTGAGTTGATAGCGCTGGGCCTCTGCGAGCGCCGCAGTTTTGGCAGACTGGTTGCGATCCTCTAGGGTGACTAGCAAGCAGGGGTGATCGACCGCGTCAATATCAATCCACTGAACTCGGATGCGGATTAGGGTAGACCCGATGCCCCGAATTTCGTCTTCAATCACGAAGATTTGGTTGGGAAATAGCGAGCGGCTTTCTATCAGGGACTCACAAATTCGCCAGATAGCCGGAGGCAGGATGGGTAGATCGCCCTGGGTCGAGATCAACTGGCGACAGAGTTGCACAGCACAGCAGTTGGCATGCAGCAATTCGCCTCCGGGAGAGATCATCAGAATCCCATCAGAGAGGGCTTCAAGCATTGCACTCAGCAAATTAGCCGAATGCTGAGCAGCTTGCTGGGTCAGCTGAATCTTGGGTTGACGTGGCAAAGTGGCGGTTTTGGTCATAGCTTGGGGCTCAGCTTTTAAACATCGCGACCGTTTGCGGTCTTGGGTTATAGCATCAAATTCCTCCGGGTGAGCTTCGTAAAGCTTGTGCCAGAAATGGAACTGACCTTAATAGTAGATTCACAAAGAATTTGACAATTTCAGAGATGCTATGAAGACTCACCTCTAAAATCTGGGTCTCAAGGGCTGAAACCAAGGATTTATCAATTGTTTTGAGTTTGTAAAGAAAATGCTGCGGATGGCGATCGCGATCACATGCTTTTTTTTCCGTTAGTGGATAGTTGTGCACTTTTTTGATAGTCCGGGTGCGGATTTCCCTACCCTCCAAATGAGAACTGGATGTGAGTGAATTCAAAATTCAGACTGTTCCTTATGCTTAACTTCTTCTAATGCCTGGCTGCTGATTCCTGACGCCTGACTGCCGTCTTTCCGATTCAAGATTGGTTGAACCACCGCGTAAGTTAGCAAACTAGCGGCCATCCCTGGCAAGACCTCATACAGATCATCAGACCAGTGCAGGCCCATGCGCCAAAACAGCGCTGTAGCGACGCCAATGATCATCATGGCCAGGGCCGTCGTCGTCCTTAGCGATCGCCCCAAAACCCGGACTAGCAATAGCGACCCCAAACTCGCCGCGAGCGCCGCCCAAGCAAAGGTCACCAGCACAAACACATCACTGGGGCTGACTAAAGCCAACCCCAGAATCACCACAACCATCACGACTGTGCCAACCTTGGCCCATAAGTAGGATTTGGCCGCGCTGGGAAATAAATCTTGGGTCAGCGCTGCAGAACAAGCCAAAAGCTGACCTTCCGCTGTGGAAATGGTGGCCGAAAATAGCCCCACTAACACTAGCCCCACAAGCCCCATCGGCAAAACAGCTTCGGCCAAGACGGGCAAAGCAAGTTCTGTGTCTCCGGTGGCTAATTCTGGGAGTAGAATGCGGGCTCCTAAACCCACGATAGTTGCCGTTAAAGACAATACGGCGTTGAGTGCCAGATAGAGATTGCGAGCTTTGTCGACCTGCTCAACGCTGTCGATAGCCATCATCCGAATCATGATGTGGGGCTGGCCGACTACGCCAAAGCCCGACACCATCCAGGCCAAAATAAAAGGGACAGCACCAAACTTAAGCCCTGTAGGCACTAGGCTGGTTAAGTTAGGGTCGATTGTATTGAGTGTCCTCCAAAAGTCTGAGATGTTGCCGACATTGGCGATCGCGACCCCAGCCAACAGCACCATAGAACCAATCATTAATATTGACTGGATTGACCCCACCCAAATTGAGGCGCGAATGCCGCCGGAGATGGCATAAATGGCTACAATCGCCGCCCCCAGGCCAATCCCGATAGAAATATCCCAACCGAAGAGGACGCTAAGGGCTTTGCTACCCGCTTGCAGTTGGGCCGCAGCGTAAACCCCTAAAAAGCAAAGGGTGAAGAGAGCCGCGATCGCCGTAATCCAGCGTCCCCCGTCAATCCCGTGGCCCAAGAATGCGGCAAACGTTTCAGAATTGGTGGCTTCAGAATCCCGCCTGAGTCGTTTGTGTACCACCAGCCAAGCCAGCGTATCTCCCAGTACATAACCAATGGACAACCAAATCGCTGCTAAGCCAATGGTGTAAGTAAACCCAATCAGGCCAATGAACATGAACCCGCTGTTGCCCGTCGCTACCGCAGACAAAGCTGCCAACCATGGATTCACCCCCCGCCCTGCTAGCAAATAGTCTTCGGTGGTGTCTTGTTTTTGGAATCCGGCGTAAATGCCGACGCCGATAAACAACACGATAAAGCTGGAGAAAATCCACAAAACAGGCGAACGGTCTAGCATTGAGAGTAAAGGCGATAACTTAACACAGTGTAACGAAATCCCCCCTGCTCCCCCGCTCCCCCATCACCCCATCTTCCCAATAATCCCCACCACTATCTGCACCCCAATCAACCCAATCAACACCCCCACCGCTAAAAGCGCCAACGGTCGAGCCATGCCTTCTAATTGACGTAGGCTGCGTTCCAGTTCACCGTCGTAGTGTTCTCCCAGTTTGTCGAGTAAGGTGTCGAGCTGGCCCGTTTCTTCTCCCGTGCGAATCATCTGAACTGCCGTCGGGGGCAGGGTGCCTTGCAAACAGTCACTCAGGGATTCGCCCCGATCGACTTGCCGAATGGATTGGCTAATTACTCGGGCTAACTGCGGATCGGCTAAACGAGGCACCACCAGGGCCAAAGCTTGGGGCATGGGTAACCCGCAGCGAATGGGGATAGCTAATTCGGCCAATTGAGTCAGCGATCGCGCTTCGATCACAGTCTGAAAGACTGGAATTTGGCGCAGCCAGGTATGGCCGCGATCGCCCAAATTGATTTGCAACGGCACCTGGGTTTGAAACAATAGGGCGATCGCCAACGCCCCCGCCAATCCCCACACGACGGAGCTATTCAATGCCGCTAAACCGCCAATCAACCAAGCCCCCAGCACAATCACAACCACGCCCCCGATTACCCCAAACGACACCAGCACAGAGCCATACAGTCTGGCCCGACGGCGATAAACTTCGCATTGATGCCCCAACCTTTGACTCACTTCGATCAAAGCGCCGCTGGTTTCCCCCAGGTTCAATAACCCCAATTCCCACGGCGTAAATACGCTTTGGCCAGACTTCAGCGCGATCGCCAGCGATGCGCCCCGATCAATCCGCTGGCTGGCTTGTCGCAGGTAGCGTTGGATGGGTGCTGGAGACTTTTCTGACGCCATCGCCAAACTTTTGGCAACAGAAAACCCCGCTTTGAGCAGCGCCGCAAACTGATGAAAGAATAGGGCCTTATTCATAGACACAATGCTGCTACTTGAGGCTTGCGGTTCACGATAGGCAATCGCGTCTGGTTAAAATCACGATAAGCTTAACGGGACAACCGTTAGGTTAATTTGATGGGATTCAAAGCGATCGCAACCCTTGTGGTTGCCTGCGTGTTTTGGCTAGTTAGCACTGTGGCGACGCCGCCAGCCTCGGCACTGACCCCGATTGAACTGACTGACCTGGACTACAAAAATTGTCCTGAAGAGCTGAGTGAAGGCATTGTGGTCAGTGGTTCAAGCCAAGAAGCTAACTGCTTCATGGTTTACGGCAAAGCAATCAACCGTTCGGGTAAGCCCGTTTATGACGCTGACATCTTTGGTCGCATATACGATGCCAACGCTAACCCGGTGATGCAAAACCGCAATCGCCTGGGGGGTATCCCTGAAGTGCCACCCGGTGAGAGCGACTTTGAGTTCCGAATTTCAGTTCCGTCTAATCAACCCACTCCGCTTCAGCTCAAGCGCTTCAAGGCTTCTGGCTTTGCTGGCGCAGTGCGGCGCTTCTAAATCAATTACGACGTGGGTAAAAATTTGATCACTCAAAAGAGGGATACTGCTAAATCAGCATCCCTCTTTGATTATTTGAGCCTCAGTAACCTACCTAGCGCACCGTGACTTAGTAGACCATAGCGGCCATACCGCTAACAGCTCTGGATAAAAACTGGAGCAAAAAGATCGCCAAGATGGGGGAGAAATCAATGCCCCCCAGGGGAGGAATAATTGAACGGAACACGTTGAGGTAGGGGTCAGTCAGCTGGCTAAGGATCGAGAAAGGCGGGCTAAACCAGTCAACATTGGGAAACCAGCTCAGCAAAATCCGAATAATCAGCAGCACAAAGTAGATCTGAAAGAAGGTTGCCAGCGTGTCTGCTAAGAGGCTAACTAGAGAAGTGCTCATGGATAGTTGAAGTCCTATCGGGTATGTTTTAGCTAGATTTAGTGTAACCGATACCAGGAATTCCTTTGGTAGGTCAAGGGGAACGGTTACACCTGTTATGAAGCTTGACGAAAGTTAGCCGTTTGGGGGACTAACCATCGCTGGGAAGCTTGCCAAAGATCGAAGACTAACATCTCAATCTCTTTAGGTAACTCGATGATCAGAATGCCTTCATTCTGGTGTGCTTCGGTGTGGCAACACTCGGCCCCAATCCAGTGACCGCGAACACACACTTCAGTAAACTCTGAATCGCCAATGGCTAAACTGAGCGTTTCTTGGCCGAGTCGAGCTGCGATCGTCTCTAAAACCGTCATCTGAGGCAACGCCGTCGAAACCAAAAATGACGCGGTGCTGGTTTGTACCGTAATTCGCTGTCCAGTGCGCAAGCTGAGCACCACTCGCTGGGTGATCAGGTCTTCCACACTCTGGTTGAGCCGTTCCATTTGAATTGCCGTTTCGGTGTAAGTGATTTTCAACATGGCGCTGAAGAGAGAAAAAGCCAAAAAAGGTTGCAAAATCCGGCGGTGGTTCACAAATGCACAATGAACCCACTCAAAACCCCCGCCTCCTAGTGGGAAGCGGGGGTTAGACTAACCGAAAGGGTTATCTAAACCTAAGTCAGTATCAGGATTCGAGACCTGATCTGCCCGCTTCGCCAAAGACGTCGCCCATCGCGATCGCCTGTGAGAAACTTAATGCCGTCTATGCCATGCCCAAACGCTGTGACCACAGCATCAAAGCCAGAAGCTACAGCTTGGTAACGCGCTACAGATAGACCCATCCCGGTGGTGCCCGTTGATGGGGTAATGCCAAACGGGTTAGCCATGCAATAGCAGCCTGCTGGCAAACTGATTGTTTGCAGACGGTTTGCTGGCAACTGGTGACGCTGTAACGCCTGCGATAAAACTTGCGGCGACCGGAGGAACCTAGACGCGATGGTCAAAAACCAACTCTCAAGGGCCGTTGCACTGTTGCCGAATAGACGCTCAAGCATTGCGCCCACGCCAAAGTGCATGCCGCTGCCAGCGGTGCAGTCTAGCTGTAGAGATGTGAACCAATGCTTCGACATGTTTCGGCCCTCAGTGATGATAGACAAACCTAAATGCTCAAAAGCCAGGTGCTCTAAAAGCCAAATACCTGGACACTTGAACGCTCCAATCAACCCAAACGACCTATTCTTAGGTTGACATTATTGATGCTACACGTGTATTACAAAAATGTCTACACTGTAGTTATCAATTTCTAGCAAATTTTTTGGAGGTGTGCCAACCCATGCAAACCCTGCCCCGAACCTCAACCACAGATATGGAAGTCACCAGCATCCGTTTAGAGCGCGATTTGAAGGATCGGCTCAAAGCGATCGCGGGGAATCGGGGGTACCAAGCGCTGATTCGAGATATTCTTTGGCTGTATGTGCAGCAAAAATCCGACGATCTTCAGCCTCAAATTCGTCGTCAAGATATTCGGGCTAGCCTAGATGCGATCGCCCATCAGGAAGAACGCTGTGCGCTCACTGGAATTGCGATTCAACCCCAAGACCCGATGCTGCTGGGATGGACAGTTACTGGAGAAATGGTGCCCCTCAGCATCGACAGCCTGACGCCTGATGCCTAGCCTGAGGAAATTCCTGTTGTTCCATTGCCCCTCCGTCCCGAGGATGGAGAAGTCAGGCTAGATCTGCAAGGGCTACTCAATGAACTCTACGAGCAACTGGGATATGGTTATTTCATCGACTATGACCAATCGCCGCCGTCACCCTGGTCGTTGACGGAGATTTAAGGTCTATTGCAAAAGAAGCATTGAATCTCAGGGTTTGCCCTGTGGGTTCGTACCCCTGATCTTTGAGGCCTCCCAGTTAGGCAATCGGCTAATTTGAGAACGTCACCAAGCTTTCAAGTTCAGAGGCCATTGCCGATCAGGATAAAGGATGCCCAGTAGTAGGGATGACTCAAAGCAGCGTGGTTAGCATCAGCATCTCGACCGCCGTCAACGGTAATTGCAATGCCCGCTCGCTGAGCGTCTAAGACGGTTTGATCGCCGGTAATCAGGGCCATCTGTGCTGATTGCAGGGCTGCGGTTTTAGTCATACCCTGGTTCAGTGCATCGTAAAAGGCACCCATCAATATTTGGGTGCCGCGATCGCTCACCTGCCATAACGACGCCATTACCGCCTTGGCACCACTCACCTGGAACTGATAGCCCAACCCCAGCACCTCTTCCCCATTGCCCAAGCCACCCACCCCGGTTTCACAGGCGCTCAATACCACGAGGTCAACACCGTTGAGGGTCCAGTCTTCAATATCCCGTAGGGTAGGGGTGTCACCATTGCCAAACAGAATGAAAGAATCTTCAGGTACGCCGGGGACAAAGGCGGCGTGGGTGGCGAAATGCAGCACGGTGTATTCGTCCATAATCGGTCGCAGTGCTTCCAGACTAAAGTCAGCATCAAAAAATTTGCTGGTAGTGGGCAGGATTTCGACTTCATCCCCAGCTCCCGGTAACCCCTGAAACGTATAGGTATTCCCGTTCACTTCGGGGGTGTGAACCAGGCTTTCGTCGGCATAGGCGGCAGCCAGAATGCGAGGCTCGGCAGTATCTTGAGCGGTCAAGTCAGTGACGGCAGTGGCGGTGATGTTTTGGATGCGATAGCGCTGAATCAACCACTGCTCACCATCATGGAGGGAGGCGAGGGGAATGTAGCGCAGTTGCCCATCGGGGGAGTAAATCAAGGTGTCTATCCCGGCTTCAGCTAGATCAGCTTCGATGGGTGCAATCAGCCAGTCGTAGAGTTGCTGGGCAGGTACTTCAATATCAGGATCTCTGCTAGTGAGGGCTTCCCGGAAGGCCAAAATAGTGTGGTTGAGCTCCTCGCGCCCAATCGGAACAGTGCGGCGTAGCGGTGGCGAATCGGGGGTCGTGATCACCAGTTCAAGGCGATCTTCAAGCACCAGGGGATAGAAGATCGCCGCGTTGAGCTGTTGTAGTTCATCCCGCAGGCGATCCAATTCGTTCAGTCGCAGACTGGCATCTTGGGCTTCAAAGCTGAGTTGGGAAATCTGTTCACGGACTTCAGGGCTGCGAGAAAAATCCCGGAAATCACCATTAATGTCGTCGAGTAGGCTGGTGAGTTCGGCGATGCGCTGGTTTTGTTCGACGCTGCGATCGCCTTGGGGAATCGCTTTTAACTCGGCGAGGTCTTGTCCGATTTCAATGGCCGATGCTTGTAGGGCGCTGTAACGAGCCAGGATCGCTTCTTCAGGACGCAGGTATTCAACTCCGCTTTCAGTTTGGGCACTGCGCTGTACGTCTTGCAGGTAGTCGTCGAGTTCTTGAATTTTCAGCAGATCGAGGACGCGCTGGGCTTCGATAATGCGGTCTTGTTGCAGCAGCAGGTCGGCCAGGAGGCGATAGGTCTCAGCCACAGTATCGGCATAGGACTGTTGTACATCAGTGTCGAGTCCCTGGATGTCCCCCCGAATCGCTTCCCGAATTTCGACAGAGGCTTTATAGAAGATAATGGCCAGTTCTGGCTGGTCTTGAAGCGAAAAAAGTTGTCCCAGTCCACTCATTACGGAAGCCCTTTCCTCGCGACTCCCCGTTGCTTCTAGAATGGCGGCACTTTGCTGATAGGCATCGAGTGCCTGTGGGTACTGCCCCAGTTGCACATAGGCATACCCCAAAATACCGAGTGTCCGACCTTCTCCAGTGCGATCGCCAATGTCACGAGTAATGATGACGGTTTGTTGTGAGTAGTCAACGGCCTGCTGATATTGACCCAGCGCAAGATTTACAAACCCTAGATTGGATAAAATCGTCCCTTCAGTGCTGCGAGCGCCAATTTCATGGGCAATGGCTAAGGCCTGTTGGTAAAAGACAATGGCTTGTTCATACTGAGTTAGGGAAGCATAACCGCTCCCCAGATTGGCTAACGCATTGAGTTCTTGTTGACGAGCACCGATATTACGGGCGATCGCTAAGGATTGCTGATGGAAGTCAATGGCACGCTCATATTGACCCAGGTTACGGTAAGTTGCCCCTAGATTTCCGATGACGATTGCTTCGGCCTGGCGATCGCCGATGTCACGGGCAGTGGCTAACGACTGCTGATAAAAGTCGATCGCCTGTTCGTACTGAGCTAAGGCAACATAAGCGCTCCCCAGGTTGCCCAAGGCGTTGAGTTCCCCCTGGGAGTAGTTGATATCGCGAGCGGCGGCTAACGATTGTTGATAGAAATCAATGGCGCGCTCGTATTGACTTAGGTTGCGATAAGCCTCGCCGAGATTGCCCAGTACAAAAATCTCGACCTGCTGATTTTTGATGTCGCGGGCAATCGCCAAAGATTGTTGGTAAACGTCAATGGCTTGCTCATATTGGGCTAGAGAAACATAGGCACTGCCCAGATGGTTCAGGGCTCTAGCTTCCCCGTCGCGATCGTTAAGGCTACGATGCAACGCTAAAGCTTGGGTAGAAAAATTAGCGGATTGGCGATGCTCCCCTTGCCGCAAAGCATTCCAACCCAAATGATTGAGAGCATTTGCTTCTTGTTGATCATCTTCAAGGGTTCGAGCCAGTTCTAACGCTTGCTCAAGTCGATCGGTGGCCTGACGATATTGACTTAAGGACGTGTAGGCATCTCCCAAGGCAAGTAATATCTTGACCTCTGTCTGTTGATCGCCAATCTCTTGAGTAAGGGTTAATGCTTGTTCAATCCGATCGATGGCTTGCTCAGGTTGGTTAAGCGCGACATGGGTACCCCCTAAAGCAATGAGTATATTGATTTGCGTCTGGCGATCGCCCAGTTCTTGATACAGGGCTAAAGCGGCTTCCCAGGAGACGAGTGCTTCCTGAAACTGATTTTGGGTGTATTGCTGAATCCCCTGCTGCAACAAGCGATTCGCTTCAGCTTGGATCTCCCCTGCCTGGGCCTTCTGCTGCGGTACTGCCAACCATGGCTCTAACATCAAGGGCTCTCTGGATGACAATGGCAGTAGCCAAGACTGGGATGGGGTGATGCTGCTCTCTAGTCCAGCCTGCGACACTTGCGGCCAAAGTATTCCGGCGGCGGTAGTTAATGCCAAGAGCCATCCGAATTTGGTGCTGGGGTGGAGCATAGGGAGTAACCGTGAGTAGACAAAAGCGATTGTTTATTCACCATAGGTTATTCATTGCTAATGCAGACCAACAGGGGCATTAAGCCAGAGACTGTCGGCAACCCTTGGCAAGTCGTTGAATCATTGTTCGTCTAGCAAAGCAAGAACTTGCTCAGCTTCAGCTATACGGTTTTGCTGTTGCAGCAGGTTGGCAAGGAGGCGATAATCGTCAGCGATAGACTCCAGGAAGGATTGTTGCAAATCGCCATTGAGCCCGTTAATACCGTTGCGCATTGACTCACTCACCTCTACAAAGGCTTGCAGAAACGCAATCGCCTCCTGTGGCTGATCCTGAGCATTAAAAACTTTACCGATGTTACTGAGCACATTGGCTTCTGTGGCCCGATCGCCAACTTCGCGGGCGATGGCCAACGATGGTTCATAAAAAGCAAGTGCCTGTTCATATTGACCTAGGTCGGCGTAGGCACTGCCTAAACTGCCTAGGGTAGCCCCCTCCCTCGCCCGATCGCCCATTTCTTGGCTGATGACTAGCGATTGCTGGTGGAAGTCAATGGCACGCTCATATTGACCCAATTTACGGTAGGCCTGGCCTAAGTTATTGAGCGCCACGCCTTCCCCAACACGGGTGCCAATTTCTCGGCTAATGACTAAATACTGTTGATAAAAATCAGCGGCCTGCTCATATTGTTCGAGGCTGAGATGGGCATTGCCCAAACCATTCAAAGCACGGCCTTCTCCAGGGCGATTACCGATTTCGCGGTCAATGGCTAAGCGTTGCGCGTAGAAATCAATCGCCTGTTGATATTGTCCGAGGTTGTTATACACCTTGCCCAAACCACCTAGCGCTTGGCTCTCCCCAGCGCGATCGCTGATTTCCTGGGCAATCGTCAAAGACTGCTGATGGAAGGTAATGGCTTGTCCATATTGACCTAGATCGTTATAGGATTCGCCGAGATTGCTCAACGCGCTACTTTCCCCAGAACGGTTGCCCGTTTCGCGAGTAATGGCGAGCTCTTGCTCATGAAAATTGATTGCCTGCTGATATTGTCCGAGCTCCAGATAAACACTGCCTAAATTACCCAGGGCACGGCCTTCTCCGTCGCGATCGCCAATTTCCTGCGCAATCGCTAGGTGCTGCTGAAGGAAGTCAATCGCCGATTGGTATTGCCCCAGCCTAAAGTAAGTGGCGCCCAAATTGCCTAAGGAGGTAGCTTCCCCATGACGATCACTGATATCTTGGGCGATCGCCCAAGATTGCTCATGGAGATCAATTGCCTGTTGATATTGCCCCAGACTGATGTAAATAATGCCCAAATTACCCAAGACACTGCCTTCTAATTGACGATCACCAACTTCTTGGGCGATTGCTAAAGATTGCTGGAAGAACTCGATAGCTTGCTCATAGCGGCTGAGTCTTACGTATGCTCCCCCAAGATTATTTAAGGCAGAGCTTTCCCGGTCTTGATCGCCAATTTCACGCGCAATCATTAAAGACTGCTGATAAAACTCAATAGCAGTCTCATACTGACTAAGGCTGAGATATCCGTTCCCCAGAGCATTCAGAGCACGGCTCTCTCCAGTGCGGTCTTGAATCTCCTGGTAGTTCGTTAGTGCTTGCTCCCATGAAATCAGCGCCTCACGAAACTGGCCACGACGATATTGCTGAATCCCCAACTCTAGTAGGCGATCTGCTTCAGTTTGTTGATCCGCTGCCTGGGCTAACACTTGCGGTACTGCTGGGTGTGAAGCGACCAACGCTGATTTAGCTATCGACGATTCCGCCAGCGAAGAGTGGCCTAATGTTGTTGCCCCCTCTGACGCTGCTTGTGTTCCTTGAGGCCATAGTATTCCGGCTACGGTTAGTGCCAGAAGCCATCTGCGTTTATTGTTGATATGAGTCATAGGAGCAATGGAATAGAAAGTGATGGGTAGCGGAGTAGATGCTTAGCAAGGGGACTATCTATCTCGCTATTGATCTACTGATTCACATTCAGGTTTAGTGATTCCTGCCTAATGACTATTTTCAAAGTTCAAGTCCAAGATTTTTGGCTTTAAAGGTCAGGTCTGTCTCCAATTACGATTGTGTCTATCCTCAAAGTGATGAATCCTGATAATGAGACAACGATATTCAGGGTCACATCTTATCTAGGGACGATGACTTGATACCCAGTGTTGGAGGACTTGTCGCCAACCCATGGGCTGAATGCGAAAGGGGGTCGAATCTGGATGCCGAAACAGACAAGGGATCAGATGAGCAGAGGGATAGGCTAAATGCTGTTCTAGTTTGAGGTGATCGCAGGCGGTTTGCAAAGCATCCTGCACGTCCTGATGGGCAACGAGAGACTGGAGAAACTGGACCAGAACATTTTTGGCGACTTGGTTATGAATCGGCTCACGCATGATGGCAACTTGACTCAAACCCATTGCAATCAGCGCTTCAGCAACGGCTAAGCCCGAGCAAGAATTGAACAGGACAAACTGTAAACCGTTGGTCTGGGCGGTTTGCAGATAGGGTTGCAATTCTCGGATGGCAAGTGTCGTTTGGGGCGCGACATAAGTGTGTCCAGCAACGACATCTGCTTCGTTACTGTGGCCTGCGAAAAAGAGGACATCCCAACCTGTTGAATCAGCGATCGCTTCGCATATCGTTTGCTTCAAAGCACCCCTGTCCTGATTGGGTGTCCAACCGACAAAGGTGATGTCCACTAGCGATTGTAGGGATTGTAATGCGAGGCGATCGCCTGCAAAATCAAGCCCGGTTTCATCTCCCAAAATTACCAGCACTCGCGGTTTAGGTCGCCCGGGCTTGGGGGCTTGGGGCGCAACTCGAATGGTGTTGGGTGCTCTAGCAATGCGAATGTGGGTGCTACCAAACTCGGAGCCGATTTCCCAGCTTTCCCAGGGCAGCCAGGCTATTTCAATCGGTTCACAGGTGAGGAATAAATCAATAGCGGTATTTCGTGCTGCTGTGCTGAGGGCTTTACGAATGTCCGTAAGTTCCTCCTGCCGCAACCAACGGTGAAACTTCGAGAGTAGCCAAGCTTCGGCTTGTACCAGTTGACTATGTAAATCTAGGTTAGCCGTGTTGACCTGCCCTAAAGTCCCCATCCGCCTTGGCCCAACCTGTTGATAGAAGTTTAGGTAGGTCTGCTGCCATTGCTGGTAGTGAATTTCCAAATCTGTAGGATAGGGCATCTGGGCTTGGAGCCGTTGCCCCCGTTTCCAGATCAGTTCAAATCGGCAAATGCCCTCGATTCTTTGAATGCTGAGTCGGTAGATCATGATGGCTCATGGGTTGGGCGCACATGACACTATGTCTCGAGGGTTATCACTTATTCAGCATTTAAGATGGCGATGATTCTGCCCGTTCAAGCTGTAAGGCTTCAATGAGTTGAGCTAATTCGTCACTGTTAGCCCGATAGACTTCACCACAAAAATGGCAAGTTGCCTCTGCCCCATCATCTTTTTCGATCATGTCTTGGAGTTCATCTTCCCCCAGCATCTTCAACGCCCCGATCATGCGTTGATAGGTACAAGGGCAGTGAAACCGGACTAATTGAGTTTCTGGGAAAATCCGTAGCCCCATATCGCCTAAGAGATTTTCCATAATTTGGGGCAGGGTTTTGTTTTCCCGTAGCAGGGGGGTAAAGCCGGTTAACGCTGACAGGCGTGATTCTAAAGTCGAAATCAGTGCAGGGTCTTCTGCCGCCTTGGGCAACACTTGTAGCAGTAGTCCACCCGAGGCTTCTACCCCCTCAGCACTGACGAATACACCCAAAATTAAAGCAGAGGGGGTTTGCTCTGAAGTGCCCAAATAGTGGGCCAAATCGTCACCAATTTCCCCTGAAATCAACTCAACGGTGCTGGAGTAAGGATAGCCATACCCCACATCGCGCACCACATAGATATAACCTTTGCCCACGGCACCGCCGACGTCGAGTTTGCCTTTACTGTTGAGGGGCAGTTCGATGACTGGGTTATCGACATAGCCCCGGACTGTGCCATCTACGCCTGCATCCACTAAGACCCCCCCTAAAGGGCCATCTCCTTTGATGCGGACATTGACGCGAGCCTCAGACCGTTTCATGTTCGAGGCGAGCAACAAGCCTGCAGACATCGTGCGCCCTAAGGCAGCCGTAGCAACGTAGGAAAGCTTGTGACGCGCTCTGGCTTCTTCTGTCAAACGGGTGGTAATCACCCCCACCACGCGAATGCCGTTATCGGCTGCCGTTGCTCGGATGAGTTGATCTGCCATGAAAAGACCTAGCACACCTTAATATTTTGCAATATTGCCATTGTAGGATGCGGGGGCCCAGCTTGATGGCAGTTGGCTGATTAAGACGCGCCCCCCAAGATTAAGCGCGGTGATTAAGCGCAGTGATTAAGTGCAGTGCGCCAATATATCTTGCGCTACCAGGGACGCCAACCCTCCCAGTCGTTGTTAAAAATAGAGGTATTCGGAAACGCGGTGGGGTTGCCGTCTTGGTTAAGCCGTTGCTGTAGGGTCTCCAGCAGCGGTTCTCGGTTGGGCAAGTTATCGACTAATTCGTAGGGCAATACGCCTTGATTCAGAGCAAAGTCAATGGTGGTTCCAGTGGCGACACCCACTGACCACTCAAAGGAGTGAACCCGATAAGCTGCTGCGGCAATCGTGCTGGCGGCAATGCTTTTGCTGGCAACTAAAAGATTGTCAATCTTTTGAGGAATCAGCGATCGCAGGGGAATTTGAGCGGGATAGGCTTGACCATGGGCCTGGCGTACACCAGGAAATTCAATATTGCCAGGGGCTTCTGGTGGATACTCTGCCATGCAGGGATGGAAGTCAATGGCGTACTGGGCAATGCCTACCGAATCGGGATAAAAATAGGACCGGGTACGCCCTTCAATGTCATCGGCTGGGGTGTTTTCAACAATGGCATCGAGTAGGTTGAGATCGGCCAGCGATCGCCATAGATTCAAATAAGTCCGCTCCGGCAAATTGTCACGGTAGAACTCACTGTGAAAATCGTTCCAGGAAAAATCGACTTCATTGATCCGAAACCCTTCGTCGTAGCCATAGGAGGGACGACCAATAATGCGCCGGGCTTCACGCATGTAGGGGTATTTCGACAACCCGTGGGCTGTCCCCATCGGGGCGTCAAAGCCGCTAATAAAACGGTGATTAGGGCTGGGTTCCTTGACCCCCTCGCCCAGTTGAGAGTCAGTTGTGCCTTCCACCAGCCAGTAATAGTAGCCGTAGGCGTTCTCTTCTCCCCTGCGTAGGGTTTCAGTGCGGAGGCCGCCCAGCCAGCCACCGGGGCTGAGTTGGCCTGAGTCTTGCAACTGCTGGTGAGTATAAATCAGGTTATCTTCAGCGGTGCCGGGGCGGTAATCGTTGCCCCAGGTCCAGTTCTGCATAGAAATATCACCCGGTGCAGGCATGGCAACGCCAAAAATTCTCTCCTCCGCTCGGGGATTGGCGCTCCAAATACGACGATAGGTAAAGACAAAATCGAAGTAGTTGAAGTCTTCACCGCGATCGCGCTCATAGCTGTAATAAGGCGCATATTGCGGATAATAGGCAGGCATCACCTGGGGTTGGGGTTCCTCAGTGCGCTCCATCGTAAAGGTATAGGTAAACCCCTGAGTGCAGTAAGGATACGGCTCGGCCACTGGAGATGAGGGGTTGCGATGGCTGCGCGGATCTAGGCCGAGTTGGTAAGGCACATCTGCCAGGGCAACCACCTCTCCAGTTTCGGTAGCTTCAACCACATACCAGTCGGCAGGGCGAGGGGGTGCAGGCGCTGTGGCGTCTGCTTCCTCTGCTGTCACTGGCTGGGGGACAAACTGAATAATGGTTTTACTAAAGCGCTCAGAGTCTTCGTAGCGATAGGCGTCTTCAATTGTGTAGGAGAGTGGTTCGCTGTTGAGCGGCAAGGCACCAGGCGCAGGGGTGTGCTGAATCGCGATCGCGCTTTCGATCATCCGGCCATCAGCGCTAATAGCCAGGTCTTTCAACACTGTCGAAGGGAACCAATTGAGTTCGCCACCGCCGTGCCGTGCTGCATCAGCCAACATCTGGCGTAAAATCTGGTCGGCATCTTGGGGGATGAAGCAAGACACACTCACCCAACACGAGCCAGGATTAAGTTCCCCATACCACTTTTCAATGCGATCGCGCAGTTCGTTGTAGCCCTTGGCATAGAACAGCAGTTCCCGCTGTTTGCGGGATTCATCCAGTGCTGAAGTGCCCTGAGCAGTGAGTTGGCCACCAATCCAGTCGGTGATTTCGGTGATACAGACGGTACGTCCGGCCAGTAGGCTTTCATAGGCGGTAGCAGTCCCCGACAACCCGCCACCAATAATCAACACTTCACACTCGACCACTTGATCTGGGTCGCGCGGTAAGGCTGCGATAACCCGAGAGGGGAGTTGTTTTCCAGTAGCTTGATTCTGAATATTTGGGGTTGTAGAGGCTGTCGTGCCGGAATTTTGGGAGGCTTGGCTATCGCTCTGCTGGGCACTTCCGGGTGAAGGCAATGAACCGGATATCAGCAGCACACCTAACATCCCTACGAGGCACTGCTGAGAAAAACGCTGAACCATAGATGACATCAAAGATTTTTTTTAGCTTAGACAACTCAAAGGTCGTATGACGAAAGAGCATCCAAAATTCATTGAAGCACGGGATCTTAGGTTTCGTTAACCTGTAAACCTATCAGTCAGCCACCGCTCGCGAGTTTGAAACAGCCTTAAATGAGTCTCATCCCTAGACCTGATCGGTTGCAGCATTTGTAACCCCTAAGTGACGATAGGTTTAGCAGCTATCCTGGCATTGAACCAGATAGACGGATATCTATCTCAACAACGTCTATCTCAACAGTGGTTGGAAAGTTGTAGCTCTGGTCAAAATTATGGATCAAAGCCTTGCTGTGCGTAAAAGAGCACTCACCCTGCGAGCCCTTGGCAATTGAACCCTACATCTCAGATGCCTATCGGCCATGACTCCCTGCATGGTGTCTATTCAGGGGGGAATGAATAATTAGGCATCGTCAACCCCGTCTTGATCACAAACGCCTTTGCTGTTGAGGCTTTAACAGCCACCTCTTTTTGAGCCCCCCGAAGCGAATTCTGGGGGGCGTTGCTAAGTAGTCCGTTTGACTAGAATTCGCAAATTGATTCAGGTTGAACGGGACATGAACCGTTCTGAAGTGGATTATCACCCACCTTGAGGGAATACAATTCACTCAAATCTGACAAGGGGGTCAACGCTGAGACCCGGTTATAACTCAGATCGAGTGTACGCAGACTCGTCAGATTCGATAAGGAATCTACGTCTAAAATTCGATTCTTGCCGAGATTAAGCGTATACAGACTTGTTAAATTTGCCAGTGGAGCCAGCGCTACAATTTGGTTTTCCCCTAGATGAAGGTGGGAGAGATGAGTCAAATTTGATAGCGGACTCAAGTCTGCAATGTGATTGTCATCCAGCAGGAGAACGTCTAAGTTAACAAGCTGGGATAGCGGCTCCAAGTTTGAAATTTGGTTGTCATCTAGATCAAGGTTGGTTAGACCCGTGAGGTGGGATAGCGGTTCTAAGTCTGCAATTTGGTTGTCGTCAAGATAGATGCCCTCCAAACTCGTGAGTCTTGATAACGGCCCTAAGTCGGAAACCTGATTGTCATTGAGATAAAGTTGACGTAGCTGAGTTAACCCTGATAATGGTGCTAAATTTGAGACTTGGTTATCACTGAGATGAAGCGTCTCTAAGCTAACTAGACCTGACAAGGAATCAATTGCGGATATCTGATTATTGCTGAGTGCAAGTATTTCTAGACTAGTTAACACCGATAGCGCATCTATATTGGCGATTTGATTATTCTCAAGAGAAAGATAGTTTAGGTGAGTGAGGCCCGACAAAGATTCGACATTAACGATTCGATTATTTCCTGATTTGAGATATTCTAATTGAATTAATTCGGAAAATGCATCTATCTCAACGACTTGATTGCCAAAGAGGGAAAGGCGAGTCAGATTCGTTAGCGCGGATAAAGCTTGAACATCGTCAACTTGGTTGAGGTTGAGGTTGAGCCAGTCTAATTCTGTGAGTCTGGATAAAGGTTGTATGTCTGTAATTTGATTGAAGCTGAGTTCGAGCCCTTCTAGGTTTGTCAGGTTTGATAACGGTTCTATATCAGAGATTTGGTTGTCACTGAGATCGAGAACTGTAAGGTCTGTTAGGGCCGAAATCGGCGTTATGTCTGATATTTGAGTGCCATGAATCCTGAGATAGGTCAAGTTAGTCAGGACTGACAAGGGCTCTAAATTTTCAATATTACTAATACTGAGGTCAAGCTCGCTCAAGTTACTGAGGATTTCATCAGCGCGATCGCAGTCCTCTGTTTCTGCCTTTGATAATAAAACTTCAACGGTATGGCGAGCTTCTGGTATGAGATTGTCTTGATCTTCACACCAACTCGCAAAGCTAGAATAGTTTTCAGGGTTGGATTGAGCCATCACAGGACCCGTGGCAGATCCCACAATTCATGCTGCCAGCAGACTGCTGCCTAGGGTGACTCTTAAGTTCAAATGGAAGGGAAACATGGAGGCAATTTTAGATTTCAACATTATTCAGCTTCAGCCCTAAAAATAGAAATTCCGAACTGGTTTAATCATGTTTCTCATAAAAAATGAGTTGGTATTATGCCCTTTTGGGGAATGCCAGTGGTTGCTAAATATTGAGGGTTAGGACGAAGCATTTGTAGGCTGGGGAGCGGAAGATCAAGACATGATCGAACGCTATTTTGCCGATGGACATCATATCTGCCGCTGCCCCCATTTGGTGTATTTACACTTCACTATATCGTTAATTAACCGTGGCAACCTGTCGCGCTCGTTGAGGCCAAGCGACGACACTACTATGCAAAGAGAATGCCGTCTTAATAAAATTCGCAGGTGGAATCAGGCTGAACTGGACATGAGATATCTTCAAGCGGATTGTCGCCCACTTTAAGGGAAAATAGCCGCTCTAAATTTGCTAAGGGAGTCAACTCTGAGATTAGATTGTTGCTGAGATTAAGCGTATTTAGGCTTGTCAAATTAGCGAGAGAGCCTACGTCTAAAATGCGATTATGGCTGAGATTTAGAGTGCGCAGACGCGTCAAATTTGCCAGTGGAGCCAACTCTAAAATTTGGTTGTCAGCCAGATTCAACTCGGAGAGATTCGTCAAGCTTGATAAAGACGCTAAATCTGAAATTTGGTTGTCTTCAAGACGAAGGAACTCTAAATTAGTGAGTTGCGACAGCGGCTCTAAGTCTGAAATCTCGTTGTCATTGAGAGAGAGACTTCCTAGATTAGTGAGTTGTGCTAGCGGCGCTAAATTTGAAACTCGATTATCGTTCAGAAAAACCCCTGATAAACTCGTCAACCCTGACAAGGGTTCTAGGTCGGAAATCTGATTATTACTGAGGTCAAGAATGTCTAATTCAGTTAACTCTGATTCTACTAGAGCATCGATAGCTGATATGTTGTTGTTATTAAGATTGAGAAGCCCTAGACTTCTTAACTCTGAAAGGGCCTCTATATTGACAATCTCATTGTTCCGCATCCAGAGCCACTCCAGGCGATCTAACCCTGCCAAAGGTTCTATATTGACAATTCGATTGTTGCTCAATATGAGCCATTTTAACTTATTGAGTTCAGAGAGTGAAGTGATATCAACAATCTGATTCTCCAGTAACTCAAGATGTGTTAAGTTCGTTAGTCTCGCTAAGGCTTGAACATCTTCAATTTGGTTAAGATTAAGATTAAGCTCTTTCAGATTGGTCAGCCTTGATAAAGGCTGTATGTCACCAATTTGGTTGCGCCCAAGATATAGCCATTCTAGATCGGTCAGCCTTGATAAAGGCTGTATATCACTAATTTGGTTGCGCCCAAGATATAGCCATTCTAGATTGATCAGATTTGATAACGGTTCCACATTCGAAATCTCATTATCACTGAGAGTAAGATTTGTGAGATTTGTGAGTCCTGAAAGTGGGGTTATATCTGAGATTTGATTGTCATGAAGACTCAAATCGGTCAACTGAGTCAGCACAGAGAGGGGCTCCAAATTTTCGATTTGCTTTTCGATAAGCTGAAGCTGGCTCAAGTTACTGAGGATTTCATCAGCGCGATCGCAGTCTTCTGTTTCTGCTCTTGATAGCAAAACATCAACGGTATGGCGAGCTTCTGGTGTGAGATTATCTCGATTTTCACACCAATCCGCAAAGCTAGAATAGGTTTCAGGGTTGGATTGGGCCATAACGGCACCTGTGGTAGATCCTATAATTAATGCTGCCAGCAGACTGCTGCCTAGGGTGATTTTTAAGTTTGAACGGAAGGGGAACATGGGGGCGATTTAGATTTCAACATTATCCAGCTTCAGTCTTAAAAATAGAAATTCCGAATTGATTCAATCGTATTTCTCATAAAAATTGAGATCGATTGATGAATTAGATTGATGTCATTTCAGAAGTCGATAGATACTTTAACGGAGTTTTCTAAGAAAGCTTTTTGGGTTACAAAAATTTCAACACATTTCATATCTAAAAATGAAGAGCAGCGCGATCGCGCTGCTCTTTAATACTGTTCATTAACTAAAACAGTGACTTACGAATATTGGCTCGGTACTGGATAGGTCTCGTTGACAAACCAATCGCCAATCGCCTTGAACTTGTAGTCCACGGGGTCATGCAAACTAAACGTGCGTAGGTCGCGCCAATAGCGATCAAACCCATACTTAGACGCTGT
This sequence comes from Cyanobacteria bacterium P01_A01_bin.123, assembly GCA_039815185.1. Lineage (GTDB taxonomy): Bacteria > Cyanobacteriota > Cyanobacteriia > Phormidesmidales > Phormidesmidaceae > JBCBZT01. The sequence goes on from JBCBZT010000009.1 coordinate 119,466, forward strand.
TGCCCGTGCCCCCATCATGTCAAACATGTGGGTGGTAATCGTCAACCCCGTCTTGATTGCAAATGCCTTGGCTGAGGCGGCTTTGATGGCTACCTCGCCTCGTTCTTCAAAGGTTAGATCGGTATTGCGTTGCCAGGCGGTTTGCAGGGCTTCAGCGGCTTGGGTTGCCAAGGCGATCGCGGCTTGTAAATCCGTCCAATACTCGCCATAGCGATGCAAAATGTACGGATCATCAGTAGCTTGGTCTACTCCAGAGGTGAGCCAGGGGCGGGTTTGCGTTGCGGTATAGGCTTTCGCGGCGCTCAGGGCACCCTCAGCAATCCCAAGATAGGTGAACACTTTGCCCAACTGGGAAACTAGAAAAATTAATGTCGGGAAAGCACTGGTAGGCACAGGGGGTGGCCCTACCAATTCTTCAGCGGCAACATAGACGTTCTCAAAGCTGTAGCTGCCGCTCACGGTGCGACGTTGACCCATATTGTCCCAATCGTCGTTATAGCGAATGCCCCCGCGGTCTTTGGGGATAACAAATACATAGGGCTCGCCAGATTCTTCATGGATCGCTGCGATCGCATTCACATCTGCGATCGCAACCCCAGTGCCAAAACTTTTGGTGCCGTTGACTCGAAATCCATCCCCATCGGAAACAATTTTGAGTCGTGCATCCCGCGCATTTAAGGCATTGGCCCAAAACAGATTATGCTCAACGGTCATTCGGTAGCTTTGCTCCGCTTGTCCGGGACGACCTAGCGCTGCTCCAGCATGGACCAAAACCACATGGTTGGCATACATCTGCCCAATCGACCCTTGGGCGGCCGCCAAAGTTTTCACCACCTGATAGGCGTCCAAGAACGTTGCTCCGCCACCACCATATTCGCGGGGAATCGGCAACGACAACAGACCTGATTGCTTGAGCAACTGGATTTCTTCGGTGGGTAGTCCAGCCGCTTCATCCAGCAGCACTGCCTGGGTCCCTAGCTGGGCTGCCACATCGTTTGCGACGGCTAGGTAATCTTTAGCACTAGAGGGTTGAAGCCCGACAACTTTAGACATGACATATCTCCTGCTGTGAAGGTATCTTGTTTGGCTACCCGCACGTTAAGATCCAATCGAGAAGAATCAGAGTAGGGTTTTTCCTGGGGCGCGTCATCAATTGAATGCAGAAAGCATTATGGCTGAACCTTGCTGGCCCGACCCAACTACACGAGCTATGAGTTATCACTGCTGCGCTGAAAGCAATGGACACTCTAATTGATAACAACCCCTGGTCTGTTCTAAACCGCGTCCACATCCAGATCCATAATTTTCCTTACGCTAAAACTCCAGGTGCCAAATCGCATGTGGTTTAGTGCTATTGCGGGTTAAAAGCTACAAATTGATGCGGGTTCGACCGGACAGGTGCGATCGCTCAGCGGATTTTCTTCTAGAAACAGGAGAGACAGATTAGTAAGGGTCGAAAGCGACGAAGCATCTGTAATTTGGTTTTGAGCCAGCCTCAATACGGTCAAATCGTTTAGAGCCGACAAGGGTGTGACGTCTGTAATTTGGTTGTCAACCAGTCCTAGCCAGAACAAATCAGTCAATGCTGCCAGCGGCTCAAGGTGAGTAATGCGATTCACACTGAGATCAAGATTCGCCAAGTTAGCCAAATTTGCTAAGGTGTCCACCGTCTCAATCTGGTTGAAACTGAGATCAAGCCAGTCCAGTTCAGATAGCGTTGACAACGGCGCGATGTCTGAAATTTGGTTGACTTGGAGGTTTAACCGGGTGAGCTGAGTCAAGGTTGACAACGGCTCTATGTCTGAAATTTGATTGCTGCTGAGATTCAGCTCTGTGAGGCTCGTCAGAGTCGAGAGGGGGGCAACATCCGAAATTTGATTCTCGCCAAGATGCAGCAAATCCAGCTGGGTTAGGTTTGAAAGGGGAGCAACATCCGAAATTTGATTCTCGTTGAGGATAAGCCAGGTGAGTTGGGGCAGCGATGCGAGGGGGGCTACCTCTGACAACTGAGTTCGACTTAGGTCAAGTTGAGTCAAGCTGCTCAGGACTGCTTCAGCGCGATCGCAGTCTTCGGTCTCTGCTGCTGTTAGTAAGACCTCAACCGTATGGTGAGCTTCTGGCGTTAGGCTCTCTTGGTTTTCACACCAATCGGCAAAGTGGTCAAACGTCCTGGCATCATCAGCCTGGGCAAACGTACAGCTCGTGATGCCTGCAGTCAAAACCGTCAGCAGACCAACACGAGTCAGGGACTCAAACTTCAAATTAAGCGGGGGCATGGGGGATGGGGACATAAGCTTTCGACGTTATGAGACTTCATGTTCACAGTGAACAATTCCGAATCGCAAGTGTCGCGCTTATCCCGCCCACCCGTTAATCGGGGCCTCAACAGCCTTCATCTTCAGTAAGTTGCCTGGAGGCGACTTAACAAATACTCTCCTGATTTAATCGGCGCATAGCGGGGGGGATTGTCTTCGCTCTGGCAACTGGGAAAACAGACGATCTCCGCATCGGCATCAGGCTGACAAAAGAAGGCAATGGAGTAGCGATCGCGACCTGCCTGGCTGCCCTGGGGCAGCGCCACCCGGTGCTGGGTCGAACGAAAGACATCATTGCTCCACCGCTGAGTCAAATCGCCAGTATTGATCAAAATTGCCTCTGGTATGGCAGGGGCCGCAATCCAGTCCCCATTGGCCAATTGCACTTCTAATCCACCGACATCGTCCTGAAATAGAAGCGTTAGAGTGCCGTAGTCGGAATGAGCACCCGCTCGAATTTGCCCCGGCTTCGGTAGGGTCTCTAAGGGGGGATAGTGCAAGAGGCGCAGCGTATAATCGCAGGACTGATGCTGATCGACAATGAAGGTTTCAGGCATCTGGAGGGCGATCGCAAACGCCCGAAAAATACGACTGGCAGCCGTTGAGCAGACGTCAAAGAAATTGCTGAGGGTTGCTTTAAACGCATCCTGTCCATCAGGCCATTGATTGATGTCTAGGACTTGCTGACTGGCACTGCCCGCTTCTGGCGAGACTCCTCGACCTATATTGAAGGCTTCTTTCAAATCCCCTGGTCGGGTCTCATCTAATCGCTCTCGTTCAATGCCGATATAGCCGCGATTACTGGCTTCCGTTGACCAGGCGATTTGTTGTTTTTGGGCTGACGGTAACGCAAAGAAATGGTGAGATTGCGCTAATGCCTGGTCAATTTTGAACTGAGGCACGCCATGATTTTTTAAGTACATAAACCCGACTTCATGACAGGCATGGTAAATAGCCTGGGCAACGGTTTGCTGACCCACAGGGTCGTGTTCTAAAAAAGGGGTGAAGTCAATAACAGGCAGGTTTACAGCAGTTTCAATAGCCACAATGAACCTTGGATGGGGGTTACAAATGCTCTGGCGATCGCGATGGTAGACCGCTGGCAGGTGAAGGCTAACCTTTGGCAATAGGATGGCGATTGGTCAGGTTAAAACGGTAGCCATGGGGCAGGATGTGAAGCTTAACGCCAAACACAGCCAGGGGGTCATCACGCAGCAAACGATCGAGGTTGTTGTAGGTGGTATCTGATTCGTCCACAACGGTGACGGCTCCTTCACCAATCACTTCCAACTCGTCTCCTTCAACAATGACGGCTGTATTTTCATCAATGCCCAGACCCATGACGCTAGGCTCCATCAATAGAGCAGTGAGCAAGCGCCCTAAGCGACCCCGCTGGGCGAAATGCTGATCGACTAAAATGCCCGTCAAAAAGCCCATACCCCCGCCAAGTTCTACGGCATCAAGGCGGGGATGGGTATCTGAGTCCCCATCAATAATCATCACGTCAGGCATAATAGCGGCGCCAGCGCTGGTCCCCGCGACGACAGCCCCGTCCCGATGGCGTTTATGAATCGCATCGTCAAGTAGGGTGTCTTTGATTAATCGAATCACGCGGGACTGATCGCCGCCCGTGAAAAAGATGCCCGTAGTCTCAGCGATCGCTTCTAGCACGTCATATTCGTCAGCATCTTCCCGTTCTTCTGTGATCACCACCTGGACGTCTTCAGCCCCTAAATCCTTAAATAGGCGGGTATACTCCTCCCCGGCTTCTCGTTGGTAGGTGGTTGCAGCAGTAATCACGGTGATCCGGGCTTTAATGCCCCCAGCACGGCGCACGAATTCCCGCAAAATTAAGCGGGTGTCCTCTCGGTCTTCTGCACCCCCAATGATCACCAAGGGGCCAGCTGCATTGCCCATACCGTTTGTCCTTTATTGCGGGGTTGACGGGGTCAAAGGGTTAAGTCATTCCCCAGTGTATCGGCAATAGTCAAGCATTTGACGAGACGAGACCAGGCCCTAAAAACATCTCAGCAATCTTTGGCTCACATTGTCCTATCCCGGCTATCTTTTGTTAGATTGTCAGGACGCTTTTACAAAGTCATTTAGCTGTTGCATCTAACCGCAGCTTAAACGCCATGTTCTCAAAAGAGAAATTAGACGGATTAAAAGATAAATTAAAAGACAAAAAGCTGCCGCTGCGATTAATCATGGGTACGGTGGCGCTGGGTATTGTGGGTGGGGCGATCGCCTATGGCTGGGTTGTCGTGCGTAATTTAGGCCCCAAAAATTTACCTGTAGGCGTTGAGGCCGTGCCCCAAGATGCCCTGATGACCATGACCGTATCTACAGATACTGCCGAGTGGCGACAGCTCAGAAGATTCGGCACACCAGAGACCCAAACTCAGTGGGATGGGGTATTGGTCGAGTGGCGCGATCGCTTGTTGAGTGACAACGGGTTTGACTTTGAGACAGACATCCGCCCTTGGGTCGGGGACGATATCACCGTAGCGTTACTACCGGAGGCAACCGATGCCATCGTACCCCCCGGTGAGAATCGTGAGGGGCTGACCCAACCGTTGGTGGTGCTGCTGCCCATCGCTGATGTGGCTGCGGCCCGAGCCATGCTAGGGGAGGAAGAAGGACGACAGATTACGCCCCGTGACTACCGAGGCATCGAACTGCAAGAGATGCAGGAAACCGATGGCACAACGATGATAGCGGCGGTGTTGAGCCCCAAACTGGTGCTGGTGGCAACGACCTCAGGCGCAGCGGAAGCCGCGATCGATGCCTTTAAGGGAGGTAAGTCGATCGCAGATTTAACGGGTTATGAGAATGCCGTGAGCCAGGCCCAAAAGAGTGAGGCGTTCGCAGAATTTTATCTAAATCTCCCCCAGGTGACCCAAGCGATCGCCCTCAATACCGAACCGCCGTTACCGGCTGTTGGGTTGATTCCTTTCAAGCAAAACCAAGGTATGGTGGGCAGCCTTGAGCTGCGGGGAGACGGCATCCACATTCGGGGGGTGAGTTGGTTGACGGTGGGTAGCGATCGCACCTATGCCGTTGACAACAGCCCCAGCACCCTTGCCCGCAAACTGCCTGCCTCGACTTTGATGATGGCGTCGGGGCTCAATTTGCGCCAGTTTTGGATTAACTATTCCCAGGGTGCGACAGCAGGGTCATTGCTCCCTTTTAACCCAGATAATTTGCGCGTGGCCCTGCAAACCACGACAGGGCTCGACCTCGATGCAGACATTCTCTCGTGGATGGAAGGGGAATTTGCGATCGCCGTCGTAGAAGCCCCAGAATCTGAGCGATCTGCCCCAGACCCGCCCAATCAAGCGCCAGATGAAGCAGGAGCGGGAGAAGCCGTTGAACCCGTAGAACTGCCCGTAGGCTTTGCCTTTCTGGTCACCGTCAGCGATCGCAGCGCCGCTGACGAAACCCTAGCTCAACTGGATAAAGTCGTGGGTGATCGGTATCGGTTTGACGTGGAAACAGTCGATTTAGATGGTGTTGCTGCCATCCGTTGGACCTCTCCCTTTCAGTCACTGGTGATGACCCACGGCTGGCTCGACAGTGACACTGCCTTTTTTACGTTGGGAGAGGGCGTAGCCAAGATGATCGTCCCTAACCCCCGGCGATCGCTAGCGGAAACCAAACTGTTTCAGACCACCACTTCCCTCGCCCCCAAGGATAATAATGGTCACTTCTTTGTTGACACTGAACAAATTTTGCAAACCGAATCCCTGTTTCAGCCGCAGGTAGATGAGTCTGGGGATGCTCAACCCATTACTAGCGTAGTTGAGGCGTTGGGGGTGACGGCTGCGATCGCAGACAACCGCAACGTTGTTTACGACGTATATGTGCTGCTGAAAGCAGGTAGGCGCCCCGGTGCCTTGCCCGATTCAAAGCCTCAGCCAGAGCCGGAACCGGATGGAGCCACTGAAGAAGCTGATCCCCCCGCTGAAACCCCTTAATCTTTAAACAATCATCCAAGTCATGGGTAAGGCATCAGTCGGTAGCATAATAGACATATTAGAACTCAACGATTTTGTCCCATGGATTTGGTCACGCTTCAGGGGTTGCTCGACAACAGCGCCTTCGCGATTTTGTTTGTCACCATGCTGGTTTATTGGATCGGGGCTGCTTTTCCTCAGATTCCCGGACTCATTACAGCCGGGACAGGCGGTATGGCGATCGCTAACCTATGTATCGCTGCCCTGCTCATTGCTCGGTGGATCGAAGCAGGTTATTTCCCCCTAAGTAATCTGTATGAGTCGCTCTTCTTCTTGGCTTGGGGGATTACGGCGATTCATTTACTGGCCGAACAAATGAGCCGCAGCCGTTTAGTTGGGGTCGCCACTGCTCCAGTAGCCATGGGCATTAGCGCCTTCGCGACCCTCACGCTGCCAGCTCGCATGCAGGTGTCTGAACCCTTGGTGCCAGCACTTAAGTCCAACTGGTTAATGATGCATGTCAGCGTCATGCTGCTGAGCTACGCCACACTGCTGGTGGGCGCGTTGCTGGCGATCGCGTTTTTGATTGTCACCTGGGGCCAACCCGTGGAGCTACGGGGCAGTTCCGTCGGCACAGGCGGGTTCCGCAAAGGTCGCTATCCGCTCAAGCGTGCTGAAGACGAAGCAGTCAATCTACCTGTGACCACCCCCGCCTCCAATCCCGCTGGCAGTGCTGCGAGCGGGACAGCCGTGCTTGAGCGAGTAGAAACGGCACCCGCCACGTCAGCGCCAACCCTCTCCCCCCAGCGGCTGACCCTGGCCGACGTGCTCGACAATATCAGCTACCGCATGATTGGATTGGGATTTCCACTGCTGACCATCGGCATTATTGCCGGAGCCGTTTGGGCAAACGAAGCCTGGGGTTCCTACTGGAGCTGGGATCCCAAAGAAACCTGGGCGCTGATTACCTGGTTGGTATTTGCCGCCTATCTCCATGCCCGCATCACCAAAGGTTGGCAAGGCCGACGCCCAGCCATTTTAGCCGCCTCTGGGTTTGTCGTGGTTTGGGTGTGTTATCTCGGGGTGAATATTTTAGGTAAAGGACTTCATAGTTACGGTTGGTTCTTTTAACGTCCACACCGCCTAGTCTGAAATCGGATCCAAAAGCCCTTGAATGATCCTCTCCGCAATTCGCTAATTTCCTCTCCAGACTCCCAAGATGCCGCTGCGTTGCTCCAGGGATTTGCCCGCTTTGGGGTAGACCTGGGTCTCGATCGCATCCAAAAACTCCTGAGCGACTTGGGTAATCCTCACCAGTTGGTGCCGATCATTCACGTTGCTGGAACGAATGGTAAAGGGTCAGTTTGTGCTTACCTGTCGTCGGTGCTGACTGCTGCAGGCTACCGGGTGGGTCGCTACACCTCTCCCCATCTAGTGAGTTGGCATGAGCGCATTTGTATCAACCAGCAGCCCATCGATGAAGCTGTGCTTAGCGCCCGACTGCATCAGGCGATCGCCGCCATTGATCCCAAAGCGCCCACCCCCACACAGTTCGAGGTGATAACTGCGGCAGCGTGGCTCCATTTTGCCGAAGAGGAGGTGGATATTGCCGTCATGGAGGTCGGCCTGGGGGGACGGCTGGATGCTACTAACGTCTGCGATCGCCCCCTAGTCAGCATCATCACGTCGATTAGCAAAGACCATTGGCAGCGTCTTGGCCCCACCGTTGGAGACATTGCTGGCGAAAAAGCGGGCATTCTCAAATTCCAATGCCCTGCGGTGATTGCGCCCCAGGTATCAGAGGTGCGCCAGGTGATCGAAACTAAGCTGGCCGAACTTGACTGTCCCGCAATCTGGGTACAGCCTGCAACAGCAGATCAGCAGGGACAATTGACGGCTCAAACCAGCTTGGGTTCTGTAAGCTACTCCCTAGGATTGCTGGGCGACCACCAGCGGATTAATTCTGCCGTCGCGATCGCAGCCCTTCAGACCCTAAAGCAGCAGGGTTGGAACCTTTCAGACACCGCTATCCAAACCGGGATGGCATCGGCGCGGTGGCCAGGACGATTGCAGTGGGTGACTTGGTCGCCTAGTCACGGGCAGTCCGCCCAGGGGACAGAGTTGAAACTCTTAATTGATGGTGCCCACAATCCTGCTGCTGCCGCTGCGCTGCGGCCCTATGTAGACTATTTGCTGGCAGTAAAGGCGACCGCAAATTTCCCTAAACCCAGCGTTACCTGGATCATGGGTATGCTAGCGACCAAAGACCACAGCGATATTTTTCGAGCATTGCTGCGTCCCGGCGATCGCCTACACTTAGTCCCCGTTCCTGGGCATTTATCGGAGTCGACTGAAACGCTAGCCGCGATCGCCAAAGCGACCTGTTCTCAACTAGCCCAGTGCCAGTCTCATCGTGATGTCATGACTGCGTTAGAAACGGTAGCGTCTACGCCAGCAGAGAGGATGCCCGTAACCGTATTGTGTGGCTCCCTGTATCTCGTTGGCGATTTTCTTCACCGCCTCAAAACGCAGGCTTAAGACTTTTGAGCCCCCAGCATCAACCGGCTAAGTTCAAGAATGGGCAAAAACAGTTCGGCTTCTTGGGGGGTTAAATACTGCCGCACTACATCTTGCATAACCGTATAAGTGACATCACAGCTCCGCTCGGCTCGAAAAGACTGCATGATGGTTTGAAACCACATCAAGAATCGTTCCCGATAGGTTTCCGCATCATCCAACAAAAGCGCCACGGCGGCATAACGCAATACCCTCACCGTATCTCGCTTCCACTTGGCACTCATGTCTACCGTCCCACTGATGAGTAGGGTCGGATCAATCGCCGCCATCTTTTGCTGGACTTGATCGACAATGGCAACCTCTGCTTTTTGTAATCGCTGATAGGCACTAAAGCGTGTCCGTGCTGATTTTAAGTAGGTTTGCAAAAACAAAAGTTCGCGGTCGGTGGCGTAGCGTCCATCAGTGGCGATACTCAGGTGTTCAAGCTGGCTTAACATAAAGAACTCTATACCTTTGGCGGAAACGCAATCGTCTAACAGGCTTATGCCTAAGCAGCTAAAAGTTTCTAGCAATTTCTATGTAAAAACTTTGAGCTAGCCCAAGACCAAAGATATAGTCTAAAGCTTTTTAGTATCTCGGTATCGATGGGTCAATCCTGCAGGCGTAGGCATCAATCCCCCCGACTAAATTTTTGACGTGGGTAAAGCCTTGCTGGGCCAGCCATTGGCACATTTGCGCCGACCGCATGCCGTGATGGCACATGACAATAGTTTCAATGGATGGATCAAACCGTTGGGCGATGGTCTCTGCCCACTCGGCATATTCACTCAACGGTAAATTTTCAAACTGCTCTAGGGCCGCGATCGCCACTTCCTGAGGTTCTCGCACATCGATGAGCTGTAGCTGCTCATCCGCCGTCAGCCATTTTTGCTGAAACGCCTGGACGTCAATTTCTGCAAAGGGTGGGGGAGATGTCATCAGGTATAAATTTATGACAACCAGCGAGCAATGTCTTTGGCGTGGTAAGTCAGCACCAAGTCAGCGCCGGCCCGCTTGAAGCTGGTCATGGTTTCAAGCACCACTTTTTCCTCATCGATCCAGCCGTTGAGGGCCGCTGCCTTAATCATCGAGTATTCTCCTGAGACGTTGTAGGCCGCAACAGGTAGATTGGTAGCTTCTTTTACCCGCCAAATGATGTCCATGTAAGAGAGGGCGGGCTTCACCATCAACATATCAGCGCCCTCGGCAATATCTAGGGCAATTTCCTTCAAAGCTTCTTGGCCATTGGCCGGATCCATCTGATAAGTCCGGCGATCGCCAAATTGAGGGGCAGATTCTGCGGCATCCCGAAAGGGGCCATAATACGCCGACGAATACTTAGCTGCGTAAGACAAGATGGGTAGATGCTCAAATCCAGCGTCATCTAGGCCACTGCGAATAGCCTGCACAAAGCCGTCCATCATGCCAGAAGGGGCGATGATATCGGCCCCGGCGTTAGCTTGAGAAACAGCCGTTTTCTTCAACAGTTCCAACGTTGGATCGTTGAGCACCCGCCCGGTTAAATCCCCGACCTCTAAATAGCCACAATGGCCGTGGGAGGTATATTCGCAGAGGCATGTATCCACGACGACCATCAGATCGGGCACAGCCTGTTTTACCGCTTCTGTGGCCTTTTGAACAATGCCACAGTCATGCCATGCCCCCGTTGCTTCGGTATCTTTGTCATCGGGAATGCCAAAGAGAATAATTGAGGGAATGCCCAAGTCATAAACCGCTTTTGCCTCGTCCACAATCTTGTCGACGGAAAGCTGAAATACCCCTGGCATGGAAGACACTTCTTGAGCCACGCTGCTGCCCGGAACCGCAAATAGGGGATAGATCAAGTCATTCGTGGTGACAATATTCTCCTGCACCATGCGACGCAGTTGAGGATGGTTCCGTAGACGGCGGGGGCGATGGGTCGGAAACATAGGGGTGTCAGTGGATAAGATTAACAATGAACATGGGGTGTGGTGAAAAACGAAAGTCGTCTGAAACGGCCAACCCGGTTATTCAAACACCTTAAACCCGAGTAGATTGTTTTAAAGTCTAAAGCCTGACTGTACCCAATGCTCACTCAAAAAGTTACGTTCTGTGAAAGCCATCCTGAAAGGCGTGTTCATGCTGTTTCTCTTTCGGAGACGCTGCGCGAACAAGTTTTCAAATCGGGTGTGGTTTATGTTACGAGCGTTTCGGTTGTGTGCTATCGTTATTACCCGTGTTTGAAAATTGGCACATTCTTGAGTGGGTCGCTAGCTCAGCGGTAGAGCACTCGGCTTTTAACCGATCGGTCCTGGGTTCGAATCCCAGGCGACCCATACGCTTAAATATTTCGGGTTTCAACATGCTGGGGTTCAGGAGTTAATTGTTGGCAGGCTAGCTCCAAGTCAACATCTGATCACAGAGGATTCAGCATCCTGCTGCAAGCCATTGATGACCTCTGATATCCTATTCTTAAGAAAGAGTTCAGATTTTTAATCAACTTTGTATGGAACCTGCGATGAGTCACACTGGGTCACCCAACGCTGGATCGTTCAGGTTCTTAAAGATACTCTGGGTTGGGTCTTGCTTTAAGTTCTGGGTAAGATTTAGCTGTTTGTCAGAGATGTCTTAAAATTAATAGGTAAGAACACCTATTGAATCTTTTGAGTTCACCGACTGAATTCAATTGCTTAAAGGCGAGAACACGATTAGGAGGATTATATGGCGCTTGTCCCCATGAGGCTGCTGCTGGATCATGCGGCTGAGAACGGTTACGGCATTCCTGCTTATAACGTCAACAACCTTGAGCAGATCCTGTCCATCATGGATGCTGCTAAAGAAACAGATAGCCCCGTTATTTTGCAAGCATCTCGGGGTGCTCGTAAGTATGCGGGTGAAAACTTCTTGCGTCACTTGGTTCAAGCTGCGGTTGAGACCCATCCTGAAATTCCTGTGGTCATGCACCAAGACCACGGCAATAGCCCGGCGACCTGCTACTCTGCTATCCGCAACGGGTTTACCAGCGTCATGATGGACGGTTCTCTAGAAGCAGATGCGAAAACCCCTGCAAGCTTTGAGTACAACGTCCAGGTAACTGCCGAAGTCGTGAAAGTAGCCCACGCCATCGGTGCCAGTGTAGAAGGAGAACTGGGTTGCCTGGGTTCTTTGGAAACCGGTCAGGGAGAAGCAGAAGACGGTCATGGCTTTGAAGGTGCCCTCAGTAAAGATCAATTGCTGACCGATCCGGATGAAGCGGTGCAGTTTGTTCAAGCCACCCAAGTGGATGCTTTGGCGGTTGCCATTGGGACTAGCCATGGTGCTTATAAGTTCACTCGTAAGCCCACTGGTGAAATTCTGGCCATTAGCCGCATCGAAGAAATTCACTCTCGTCTGCCCAATACCCACCTAGTCATGCACGGGTCTTCTTCTGTGCCCCAAGAGTGGTTAGATCTGATCAATAAGTATGGGGGGCAGATTCCTGAGACCTACGGTGTACCGGTTGAAGAAATTCAGAAGGGTATCAAGAGCGGCGTGCGCAAGGTGAATATTGATACCGACAATCGTTTGGCCATTACCGCTGCCATTCGCGAAGCTGCTGCGCAGGATCCTTCTAACTTTGACCCCCGCCACTTCATGAAGCCTGCAATCAAATACATGAAGCAGGTTTGCCGCGATCGCTATGAGGCCTTCGGCACCGCTGGCAACGCGAGCAAAATCAAGCAAGTCCCGGTAGATGTCTTTGCCGCTAAGTACGCTTCTGGCGAACTAGAGGCCAAGGTCAAGTCTGCAGCGGTTGTGTAGATTGCTTAAGTTGTTTTTGAGTCTTTGAGCAACTGTTCGTGACTCAAAACGCCGCCGAATAATTGCAAAGGGGGATGGCTTTGTACGCCATCCCTTTTATTGTCTGGCAATCGCCACAATGCGCTTGAGAAATTATCGTAAATCAACGCTTTGAATCTTCGATCGGTGGTGATGGGATGATAGAACGGGAGAGCGGATTCGGCGGATGATTCCAGCTTGAGGCGATTTTCCCGATTAGAATGCCTGATATCGCCCTATTGACACCTAGCCCCTGTAGTTCATGGTTGACATTCTTGTTATTGACGATGATTTGGCAACCCAGAAGTTGCTCAAGCAGGTGTTTCAAAAAGATCCGTACACCATTGTTTGTGCAGATACAGGGGCAGCGGGGATTCGCCTAGCCCAATTAATCAAGCCAGCCTTGATTATCTGCGATTGGGTTTTTCCAGAGGGGTTGGACGGCCTCGAAATTTGCCGCCGGATTAAGGCAGATCCGGCGTTTGAAACAACTTTCTTTATGATTCTGACTTCCCGCGCAGGCACTGCAGAGCGGGTCGAAGGCTTGGAAGCTGGCGCAGACGATCTGCTGTTTAAGCCTGTAGATTTTGGGGAACTCAAGGCTCGGGTCAAGGCAGGCTTGAGGATACATCAACTCACCCAAGCCCTAAAACATCAAAAACTGCTGCTCGAAGCAGAGCTCACTGAAGCTGCCGATTATGTTCGCTCTCTGCTGCCGTCTAATCTAACGGGAAAGGTGCCAATTACGGCCCAATTCATCCCCTCTAGCAAGCTTGGTGGCGACTGTTTCGACTATTACTGGCTCGATCCTGACTATTTGGCCATTTACCTATTGGATGTATCGGGACACGGGTTAGGGTCGGCGCTATTGTCAATTTCCGTGCTCAATCTGTTGCGGTCTCAATCGTTGCCTGGAGTCAATTTTTATCGTCCTGAAAAGGTGCTGAGCGCTTTGAACGACACCTTTCAAATGGATGATCAGCACGACAAATATTTCACGATTTGGTACGGCGTCTACAACCATGCCAAACGCCAACTCGCCTATGCTAGTGCGGGGCATCCACCTGCTATTTTGATCTCGGCTCAGGGAGAAGCCAGCGAGGTGCAACAATTACGCACCCCGGGTATGCCCATTGGCATGATGCCAGATGCACGATTTAGTTGGCAGCGCTGCCAGGTTGCCCCGGATAGTCGTCTCTATGTCTTCAGCGACGGTATCTATGAAAGTCAGAATATCTCCGATGGCGCCGCAGATTTTGATTTGCAGCACTTTATAAAAATTTTGGCCACTAATCCCACTGACAATAGTGTGGGAAAAATCCTAGATACCGTCCAGCAGTATCGACAAAACTGCACTTTTGAGGATGATTTGTCCCTACTAGAAGTGTGGCTAAAGTAAATTCGGAGCGGAACTAAAATAATTAGCTGATTGCGATCAGCGGTTTGCGATCGTGGCTTCGAATTCCTGACGATCGCCAAACATGTCAAAAACCCGATCCATGCTGGTTAACTCAAACAGCATCCGCAGCTGTTCGTTAATTGAGCAAATATACATTTGGCGATCGCGTGCTTTAACCGCTTTTAGCGCAACCACCAGGGCACCGAGCCCGGAACTATCGACAAAGGTAATGTCTTTGAGATCAATCAACAGCGTATCCGCCCCAGACTCTAAGGCAGCCTCAACCTGTGTGCGAAAATCTGCAGCCTTTGTGCTGTCAAGAATACCGCTTGGCTCGATCACTTTTACATTTGGACCCATGATGCTCGACATTCGTATCGGCCTACAACAATAGCAAAGATCTTCGTAAATCAGCGTTGCCCTTCTATGGAGTACCAAGCATCCCTATGATAATGATATCGGATCAGATGCCAGATTCTAGCTAGAACAACCGACTCCAGACAAATAGTACCCTGTTATTAAGACCAACACACGGAAGCTGATGTGTGATGTTTGGGTTTATCTTTCGACGAGACGAATAAACAGGGAACCTTGTCGTAGAGACTGACGACTAGAGGGGCGACCCCTAATCGCTAAGGACTGTAAATGGTCTAACCAGGGTTGGCCCCATCGACTAGCCCACTGAACCGTTGGCAATTGAGATTCTAGAATAGGGCGTAGGGTTGGCCAGTCGAGGTAGAACGTACCGATATCAGTTTTGGCACTGGTCTGAGGCAGAGGCGCGATCGCAGTTTGGAAAAGCGGATTAGCTGCAATAGAATTTTGAGTCGCTTTTAGGGCTTGATCCAAGGCTTGGGCAGAGCTAGCCAAAATCCCGTAATCATCCACCTCAGCCAGCAGCCCCTTCACCTCTGCTTGGAGTTGAAGCCCATTGGTAGCCGTAGACGCCGTAGATAGGACTGTCCAGGCGGTTACTGGGGTGTCTCCTAACTGTAGAGGGCCGACGTTGAAGCCACTTTCTCGGGCAAGTTGGTTGAGTGGGTCACTAAAGATTTCCGGCGTCGATTGTGGCAATTGAGTGACGAAAATCCAATCCGGTTGAGTCGACTGACGCCCTGGGACAGCGGCTAGGGCATAGGGGCGATCGCCCCAAATAAAATTCAGTCCAGAGATGTCATCTGCAAGTGAAGCTGTTGAGAGTCGTTTAGGCAAGCGAGTCGTGAGTTGCTCCCCAAATTCGGCGGTTAACGTTGCCAGCAGCTGATCTAAATGATTACCACTGGCAGCTAGGGTTGCTGAGGGCGGAATGTGGCGCAGGGCTTTAGCTGTGGACAGATCAGCCGGGGTATTTAGAGTTGCATTTGACCCATCAGTAAGGGTTAAAACGGTATCGGCTAAAATCCCTTGGGGATGGAGGTGAAAGGCCAGCAATAAGGTATCCAGCGGCGGCGTCTCTGACTCAATCAGAGACGCTGGTAGTGAGTCGTCGGTCAGTCCTATCCAGCGGTTAAACGCCGATAAGTTGATGTAAGTTAACCCAATGGGATGAGACGCTAAGGTTTGGAGGGTACGCTGGTATATCGGCGATTGGACTAAATTCAAATCGCGGGCTTGGGCAGTGGTAATGGCCTGACGCAGCACCGCCGGATCATTCGCAAAGAGCAAAAACTGGTTGCCCACAACGGCACTGGCCATAGATTGATGGGCCGCGGGTACTTTACGGGCTGCATCGGATCCGGCAAAGTTAACAGCTTGGGGTTGTTGGTAAATCAGCTGCACGCCAGCATATTGTTCAAACAGAAGGCTAGCCCCTGCGATCGCGCGCTTTTGCCAAAATAGCTGCATAAATTCCCGAGCCCGATTGCCGTCCTGGCTGGCAATCGCCCAGAGATAACCCGGTTGTTCTCCGTTGCTGGGATCGCGATCGCGATCGATCGCGGTGACTGCGAAGGTAATCTCATTGCCCAACCACGCTTGAACATCTTGTTCGTAGTTCACGCCAATGGGGTCTAGCAAGGTCCGTTTAAGCTGAGCCACTTCCGCAATCGCTTGGCGACGATGGGCAGGGGAGGCAACAATTTCTCGCAATCTCAAAAGTCGATCAGGATTCACCAGCAGCGACAGCATTAACGGCGATCGCTTGGGGACAAAAATTGCCGCCGATGGCGCCGCTAGTGCCTCATTTTGGAGGGCGTTCAACGGTCTTTGAAGCGTTATCCCCAAGAAGCCACCAATGCCACCTAAGAAAAGCATTGACCCTGTAATCGCTAGGGCGACGATAAACGTACGAAATTTCATCAAAACACTCAATGCTGCCTTGACTGTCAAACCCATGACTTTACTGCTCTACCGAAATGCAGCCGCCGCCATGTCAAGACATAGTGTATTACTCCAAGGCTTATTCAAACCCTTGGAGACTCAATTTTGCCACCAAAACTTAAGACTTCAGTAATCCGCAGCGCCTTAGTGAAACAGCCTCTAAAGGGATGGGGTTGACCGCCAAACCGCCACCAACTGCCCCTGCACTTCAACTTGCTCTGCGGGAAATGGCATTTCGTCGTAATTAGGATTGGCGGGCTTAAGGGTGATCGTGTCTCCCTTCAAGTAAAAATATTTGAGCGTCGTTGTACTCTCAACCCGAGCCGCTACGATGGTGCCATTTTTGATCGCCTTGGGATCAGCCACTGGACGCATGATCACGATATCTCCATCATCGATTAAGGCTTCAATCATGCTGTCACCACTGACACGGAGGGCAAAGTCTTTTGGCTTAATCGGCAGCGTGGTTAAATCCAGACGCTCTGAGGTATCTGGAAAAACCTCAACCATTGAACCTGCGGCGATCGCCCCCAGGATCGGTACCCCTCGACCTGCTTGCAACAGCCGAATCGTTCGAGCTTTCCCCTCTGTCCAGTCGATATAGCCCTTATTCTTTAGATGGTCTAAACGACTTTGAATCGGCGCAGGGGACTTCAAACCCATTGCTTTCATCATTTGACGAATAGAAGGGGAATGCTGGTTATCTCGGATATACTCTACGAGCCAGTCATACAGCTCTTGTTGGGCGTCGGTTAGAGATTCCATGGTACCGATTAATAAACAGTGATTTGAAGGATACTTGACTACCCCTCAACAAGAACAAGCGTACCAACAAAACTTCAAAATGTCTATTTAGATCTATGAATCTTTATTTGATCAGAAAATAATGGACAACAAAAAAGCGCAGCGTTAGCCGCGCTCTCAATCAGCATCCAGTCATGTCATTCAAGACCAGCGCTAGAACCTAGCGAATATACTCCTTCAGCACGCTATTGCGGTTGGGATGACGCAGCTTACGCAGTGCTTTGGCCTCAATCTGGCGAATCCGCTCACGGGTGACGTTGAAAATTTGACCAATCTCCTCTAAGGTCTTCATGCGGCCATCATCTAGGCCATAACGCAGACGTAGGACATCACGCTCACGAGGCGACAGGGTCCCCAGAACACCCTCTAAGTCTTCCCTTAACAGGCTCTTAGAGACTTGATCTTCAGGAGTTTCACCATCAGATTCAATAAAATCACCCAGGCGAGAATCTTCTTCCTTACCGATCGGCGTTTCCAGAGAAATGGGGAGTTGGGCTGACTTCGCAATGAACCTCAGCTTCTCGATCGTCATTTCCATCCGAGTGGCAATTTCTTCTTCAGTGGGCTTACGACCCAACTCTTGGGAAAGAAGTTTTGTCGTCTTCTTGATACGAGAGATCGTCTCATAGAGGTGAACTGGAAGACGAATGGTGCGGGACTGATCCGCGATCGCTCTGGTGATTGCCTGACGAATCCACCAGGTCGCATAAGTCGAAAACTTATAGCCTTTCTCGTGGTCAAACTTTTCAGCTGCCCGAATTAAGCCTAGACTTCCTTCCTGAATTAAATCTTGGAAAGACAGCCCCCGGTTCATATACTTCTTTGCAATCGAAACAACGAGGCGGAGATTCGATTGAACCATTTTGTCCTTGGCTCGACGTCCCAGATGGAGACGACGACGAAACGCTGGTAGTGGCATTTCGACAGCTTCAGCCCACTCGCCATCATTGGGTTCCCGTTCAAGAGACTCAGCTAACTGTTCACGAATCCGCTCTAGTTCCAGCAGATCAGAAATCTTACGGGCCAGTTCAATCTCTTCTTCTGCCCGCAGCAAACGGATGCGGCCAATTTCCTGTAGGTAGAGACGAATGGAATCTTCTGTATAAGGCTTCTTCTTAGTTTGAGCACGACGGCGGGTTGCTTTCCCCTTCGTGGCCTTTACTGGTTCTTCCTCAGCGGCTTCCGAACTTTGAGGCGTGAAACCCTCGTTGCCATCGTTATCAATCAAGAGATCTAGATCACTGGTAGGTTCAATGGTTCCGAGTACATTGTTAGCTGCTTGGGTCATGCCGCGTTCCTCATGCTCCTTAATCGTTCAAAATCAAAAATTCGAGCTTACGTCCCAATTGTTGGGTGCAAACTCAGGTGTTGGGGCTGACATTCTAGGAGAATGCTACTTAGCTTCAATCTCAATGCTGTGGCGTCGATCAACGCCGAAAACCCTTAGCTCCCATCAGGTTCATCAAGGACGTAACGAACCCAGTTAGCGTGGGCATCTTCAAATTGTAGCTTTTCAAACAAATAATGCGCCATAAGATTTGGAGCAATTCTTTTGAAATCAGGTTAGTTGATTCAAACCTAACCCAGCTGATCTGAATAGTGACGCCAGTGTATTTACTTAGCATAGCTATTCTACCTAGAAGCCGCCATAGAATCCGCCAAACGGCTTATTTTCCTCTGGATAGCCTTATTTCCCTTACATGGAAAACTGTCTTTGCATAGAGAATCGTGGCGCTCGCCGCAATGATTCTCTATGCTGCAGCATTAGGACGCTCTTAAATCGCCAGTCCCCCTTGGAGGCAAGAACTTTAGCAACTGCTATACCGGCTTCTCACTAAACAGATACAGACAATGCCCTAAAGGCCTGATGCAGGCTCAGATATGCCTATACAGAGCTTTTTCAAATGGAAGGCGATTGACCTTTAGACACAAGACTGTTTTGCCCAAGCGGACTGGACTAGAGTTGTTAAGATGTCGCCGCTCAAAGGCTTGACTAAAAAGCCATCAATTCCTGAGTAGTCTTCTTCATAAATCCAACTGGGATTATGGGACTCAGTTAGGGCAACAATAGTCACGCCAGATTTTTGGCCAGAACTTTGGATAGTCCACCTCAGCTTGTGAACCAACGACTGAGCTGAATCTTGATGATTTCCGGCCAAAATGACCAGATAAGGCGCTATTTGCCCAGCCCTAGCCACAGCCTGCTCAATAGAATTAGCAACAAATACCGAACATCGGAGCCTCTTCAAAACAGACTGAACGATCTGTAAATCGCCACACTGCTGATCTAAAAGAAGAATATATTCTTGTTGGGAAACTGTCATAAGTGGCTAGATGCGTTGGGCATCTCCAAAATTCACCTGAAGTAACGCTCGTACAACTCATGCAAAAACGCTATTGTTCTGAAATTGATTACTCTGAAATTGAGTAACCAGCTCAGGATTCGCACCCTTCAATAATAGAGGGATTCAAATTAAGACTCCCAATGCTATTTACTTTCTTAAGCTGTTTGACTTGAATTGGGTTTTGAGTATCAAGAAATATCAATTCACTTTGCATAACGCCCTAATTCAAGTTACGCATCGAAATTGAATTTAAATTAACTTAACCTTCTCAAGATACTTCCTGGAGATCGCAAAACCTTTGCTGAACATGGCTTTGAAGGAATATAATGATCAATTTCTAAGTGTCAACTCTAGAGAATTGGAAAGCTTTATTAAGATGCCAGCTTTACAAAGCTATCATTTATTTAATCGATATTAAAAACCAAGCAAAAACTAGCAGCAATGAACTCTAAGACGCTTATTACGTCTAGGACTCTGAACGTTCTTTGTAGTGAAAACAACTTTATTCAAAGAATAAATGTGTGAACCATGAACATCCATAGTTCTAAGTCCTGTCTTGCTCAAATGCACAAAATAGATCGATTCCTTTTAGGATTGCTTGGGTTATTTTTGGCTCTAGGAGTGTGGGCCTGTGATCAATTGGCAGAAGAGTTAACTATCGTTGTGCAAGACTACACGGCGATCGCAGACGTAACCTATAGCTGGCAGGTAGAGTATGCCGAGAGTTTTGACATTGCCCGGACGATTCGCCAGGAGACGTTTGCCTCGACTCACCTGACAAACCGTAATGGTGTTGCCCCTGAAGGGGCAGTGACAGGCCCAGATGATCAGGGACTTTGGTGGCCTGCTTTACCCCCTCGCCCAACGGTTGACGAACTCGAAGCCCGGCAAAAAGAGGCTCGAGAAAAGCGAGCTGACCCAACATTGTTAAAACAGGTGAACTATCGCATTGAGTTTGTAACGGATGGGGTAAACCAAACTGCTGCCACCAAACACATTGTCTACCGTCAAGTCGTAAAAGCTCATGCGGCAGGCCAGGTGCTAATGCTCACGCTTACCCCAGGACAAAATTTTGTGGTTAATGCAGAGCCCCACGAGGGTGATGGAGAAACATTTTGAGCCGATGGCATCGGCTCAAAATGTTTCAATTCTGTAATATAACCTCTAGTTATAGATGGGTTTGGGGCACATTAGGACAAGCGTTAATCCAGTCTTAACCATGTCTACTCGGAGCCTGTTTGTTTCGATGCTGCTAGGTGTAGGAGTGTGTCTCACCGCAACCACATTGCCAAGTCATGCTCAAGCGGTTGCGGTGAGTGCTGTGCATCAGGCAACGGCAGCGGCATTGGTTGAGCGGGGTAATGATTTTTATCAACGGGGCGATGTGGAAACTGCGATCGCTTTCTATACCACTGCGATCGAACGGGATCCCAATTCGGTTTTGGCCTATGTAACCCGGGCTGGAGCCTATGGTGGTACAGGCGACTATGACGCCGCAATTGCAGACTACAATAGCGCGATCGCAATTGACTCTAATGCTGCCTCTGCCTACGGTGGTCGTGGTTATGCTCGTTATCGCAGCGGTGACACTGACGCCGGCATCGCCGACCTCTGGGATGCGGCCTTACTGTTTCGCAAGCAGGCCCGTATGGATGCCTATCATGAAACCCTGGGTGTGATTAGACGCCTTGACCCATAGGATTTGGTTTGGATTTGATTTTTAAGCTCCCATTGTATTTTCCTTAAAAAGCTCCTAAGTATTGATGCGCTTAAGCTAGAGTGAGACAGCGCAAAGTGGCCAAATATTGGGGGATTGTGGTGACGCGAAATGCAAGAGTGCTGAGAACTATCTTGAAAATTGGCTTGGGTTGCTTGGTGGGTTTTGCCTTGGCGATTTCGGGCCTGTTTGCCAATTTGACTCCGGCCCAACTCGTCTCACTGCCGAAAACACCCCAGGCAAAAGCATCCCAGTTTGAAATATCACCTGCAACGTCTCCGTCAGTAGCATCCCCAGCCCAGACGCCATCAGCTGAGCTATCCAGAGCTGCTCATACCCTAGTAACTCTGGATGGGGCTGAATCCTCTAGCTCTGGGACAAAGCAACCCAATCCAGAATCTTCTTCAACTATCAAAGCTGCTGAGGAAAACGCCAACGGTAGTGAGAATAATGGGGGTTTGCGTCCCTTTGACCAAGTCGTTGGGGGTCTAGAGCCGTTGGCGGGGATGCTGACACTTTATCGCGATCGCGACAAAGGCAAACTCTATCTTGCACTAACGCCTCAGCAACTGAATCGCAATTTTCTGCTGGTCACGACCCTAGAATCAGGCATTGGCGAAGCAGGGCTGTTTAATGGTTGGCCGATCAGCGATCAGGTGATTCAGTTCCGCCGGGCTCCGGCTAATCGTCTGCAAGTAGTTGTGCCCAACTTTAACTTTCGAGGCGAGGGGCAACAGCGACAGATTGAAAATAGTTACAGTGACTCGATACTCTATGGCTTGCCTATTGTCAGCATCAAAGCCGATGATACGGTGCTGATTGACTTCAGCAGCCTACTGCTGAGTAACGACCTGGCTGACTTAACCGGCAGATTGGGGTGGGCTTTAGGAGGCTACATTCCCGATTCCACCACCTCTTACATGTCTGAGGTTAAAGCGTTTCCCCAGAATCTGGAAGTCGAAGCCAACATTGGCTTTAGTGGCCTCTCGGATGGCGGCGTGGGGGGCTTTCCCTTTGGTTTTGGCAGCCTGCCTGATTCTCGGGGATTTAGCATCTCGGTACACTACAGCCTATCGGAGTTGCCTACTGACAACGGCTACCGTCCCCGTCTGGCCGATGAACGCATTGGCTACTTTGTCACCGCTTATCAAGAACCTCTGGCTTACGAACGCCGAGATCCCTTTGTGCGCTATGTCCAGCGCTGGCACTTAGAACGTCAACCCTCGAATGCTGAACTCGCCCCCCCAAAAGAACCGATTGTGTTTTGGCTGGAGAATACAGTGCCTGAACGATACCGGGACGCCATTCGCGAAGGGGCACTATGGTGGAATGCTGCCTTTGAGCAAGCGGGGTTTGCAAACGCGATTGAAGTGCGGCAGATGCCTGACGATGCTGACTGGGATCCAGCAGATGTGCGCTACAACACGATTCGCTGGTCAAATTCTTATCGGCCTTGGGCAGTCGCTTTGGGGCCATCGCGAGTAAATCCGCTGACGGGTGAGATCCTAGATGCCGATGTGATTATTGACGCCAATATCATTCGCCAGCTCCGGGGAGAATATCAAAACCTAGCCGGTAACGGGTCGGACAATACTTATCTTTACAGCCAACTGTGTGGTCATCGGTTCCAAGCCCATATTGAACGTTGGTTGGCAATGCAGCAGGGGATGGATTTGGCCGAGGTGATGCAGCAGGGGTTTGAACTACCAGGGTTGTCTTTAGCAGACCATGACGTTACGCACAATACTTGCTTTGGGGTAGAATCTTCGCGACAGTTAGCCTTTGGCGGTTTGATGTTGTCTACTCTGCGGTTAGACCCGGCCAACCCGACAGCGGTCAACGCTTACATTCAGCAATATCTAAGTATGCTCACGGCCCATGAGGTCGGTCATACCTTGGGATTGCGCCACAATTTTCAGGGGAGTTTGCTGCGATCGCCTGACGAACTCAATGACCCCAGTCTCACCCAAACTGAGGGCATTGCCAATTCTGTCATGGACTACTTTCCGGCTAACTTAGCACCGCCAGGAGCCCCCCAAGCAGACTATTTTCCCAATCAAGTGGGGGCCTACGATCGGTTGGCTGTCGAGTATGGCTACACCGATACCGGAGCCATGCATCCCAATCAAGAAGTGCGTACGCTAGAAGCGATCGCCCAACGCATGAGCATTGAGGGTTTGGCCTATGCAACCGACGAGGACATTTTTAGCTTTTTAGATCCAGAAGCGCAGGCCTTTGATTTAAGCAGCGATCCAATGCAGTTTGCCCAGTGGCAAATGGACAATGCCCGAGAACACTGGCAGCGGCTAGATGGTGCCTATCTGTTACCGGAGCAAGGCTATGAGGAATTGCGCGATCGCTTTGAAACAGTCTATTGGTATTACGCCAACCAGGTGTTTACCCTGTCAGGCTATGTCGGTGGGCAAAACTTCAGCCGCCAACGGGCTGGCGACAGTGCTATTAGTGGTCGGCTGCCCTTTGAACCCGTGCCCATTGAGCAGCAGCGACAGGCATTAGCGTTGCTTAATACCTATGTGTTTGCCCCCGATGCCTTCCAGTTTTCCCCAACCTTGATCAACCAACTGGCTCCCGAGCGCTGGTACCACTGGGGCAGTCTTCCGATCATTGCCCCGCTGGAGTACCCAATTTACGATCGCGTTTCTTTTCTTCAGGGTTTAGCGCTGATTGATGTGCTCTCGGGTGCCCGACTGTCTCGCTTACAGTCCGTTGCCATCGGCGATGCAGCAAGTGAAACGCTGAGCATTCCCGAACTATTTGACACAGTACAAGGAGATGTTTGGCAAGAACTAGCTGACTCTGACACGGGCAATGTTTCCACCCTGCGTCGGGGATTACAACGCCATTACCTCGATATTCTCACAGGGCTGGTGTTGCAAAACCCTAGTCAACCGACTAACTTTTTAGAGCTAGTAATTGCTTTTGAAACCCTCTATGCACCAGAAGACGCCAAGGTGATCGCGCGTTATAAACTGCGCCAGCTAGCACAAGATATTCAAACCAGTCTTGATCGCCACGGCGATCGCCTAGATGTGTCTACCCGCGCCCATTTAGAAGACAGCCGCGATCGCATTCAGCAAACGCTCAGCGCACGGCGCACGGCGGGATAGACGTAGGGATTAGGTTATTCGGCATAAACGGTTTCATCTGCTTTTTGCCAAGCTGGATCCACGATGCAAATAAACACCAGCGGTTGGTCGCCGCAGTTGTGAATAAACTGTTTGGCACTGGGCGGGATGTAAACGGCATCTCCTGCTTCTACACGCTGAGTTTCGTCATTGATGTGCATCTCTCCTTGACCGCTGAGAATGTAATACACCTCAGTTGTTTTCAAGGCATGGGTAGCAGAGGTTTGGCCCACAGGGACAATGGCGTGAGCCAAACTGTAGCGCAGGGCTAGCGGCTGTTTGTCTGGATGCAAGAGTTCTCGCAGTAGGGTGCCGTCACCTGCGACAAACTCTGGACAGTCCATTAGTTTTTGTATGAGCATTGCAAGTTGCCTATTAGCTTTTCTCCTTAGCCAACATGAGTTCAACTAACAGAGTTGACTATTCACAATTTTTTCTGTGTACATATACAGACAATCTGTCTGATGTTCTAATCATCCATCGTAGACAGCATTCTTACTGCCCACGCTCCGGCTTACAATCTGCAAAGCCCAGTGCCTTACTGTCCAGAAAGCTGGCAATTGCCATTTCAACGACAGTCTCAACTGGATACTCTACTTCAGCGGCACGAGTGACTAAATCTGCACGAATTTGCTCAGATAATCGCCCTAAAATCACTTCAGCATCAGTAGGGGAAAGTTGCTCTTGAAGTTTGGCCTGCATGGCATCACCTTCCAGTTGGGGTTTGAGCGTTGTAAGGGGGTTCAGTTGCCTGAGGTTAAGCTGTGATTCGCTTCAGCACTGTTTACGTAGGTGAAAGCTGATGGTAGCCACATCGCCCTTTAGTCTCGGGATATCTACACCCTCGCGGCGAACATGCTGATGGGCACCATGCTTACCTGCGGTAGCTACTGCTCTAATAAGCTCTGCAAGCTCAAGCAGCGAATTCTCAGAACCACAAAGTATCGATCTCAACATGATGATGACCCCCGTCAGGATCGGGGCTATTTAATCCATATATAAAGGCTTCTAATATATCTGACGTGCACGTTTTCATTAATGCTCTGACTGTGGGGTATCTGCGTTCAGAACTCTAAAAGAAGATGACTATGCAAGCGAAGTTTCTGCTGCAAATAGGTGATAAACAAGCCTAACGATTTCAAAGTTCACAGGGGTAAACTCTATCCCTAGCCATCTACCTTTGCCACAGGCAGATGCCACTGGGCCGACTCAAAATCCTCACAGCCAATCGCTGTTTCAGAGAGGGCATCGGTCGGATGTACGGGGCATTTAAGATGGTAGTTTTGGGTGAAATATTTGCAATCAGCACAGGGGATACGGTGCATGGTTTGAGCACGAGAAAAGCCATCGCGGAGGGCACTCCAAAGGGTCCACACACTAATGCCCACAATCAGCCAAGCCAAGCCAAAACATAGCGGTACCCGCATCGGCTGAATCCACTCGATCAGTTGATATAGGCCACGCAACACAAATACGATGACAAAATCCACGATTGCTAACGATTCTAAATTCTTGTTTCTACGAGCATAGAAAGAATATCTAACTGCGATCGCGGACATTTACAGGACTTTGTGTTTCGTTGCATGTCTTGCCAATCTAGCCCCCCCATCACCGTTCGGCATTTCGCAGCAAATCCAACCGCAGCTGGTGGGCTGGACTCAAAAGCCGATAAAAGGCTAGCAACACTATCCCAAACGTCCCAAGCGCCGTCCCTGAGGCAATCATAAAGACAATCACGATCTGATACCGCACTGCATCGATAGGACTAGCCCCCGCGAGAATTTGGCCAGTCATCATACCGGGTAGACTAACCAGGCCCATCACCATCATGGAGTTGGTGATCGGAATCATGCCCGTCCTTACTGCCTCTTGAATCTGCGGGCGAGCTGCTTCCCAACGAGTTGCTCCCAAGGCCAGTAGCGTTTCAACTTGGGTTTGCTGGTTGACCAAGCTTGCCATGAAGCGGTCTAGACCGAGGGAAACCCCATTGAGCGTGTTGCCCAACACCATGCCCAGCAAGGGAATCAGGTACTGCGGGTCATACCAGGGATCGACTCGGATGATTGCCCCTAATGCCAACCCCGTTACTATCGCTGCCGCAACCAACACTGATAAAACACTGTTCCAGTACATGCCCGCAAAACGTCGTTTGGTGCGTCCGACGGCGGATTGTCCGGCGACGCCAGCCATCAGCAGACCGATGGCAACGATTAGCCAGGGATTTTGCTGGCTAAATAACCACTCCAATACAAACCCAATTAGCAGCAGTTGAACCACCATGCGCAGGCTGGCAATGATCAGGGATTGGGTTAGCCCTAGACGAAAGGCAATCGAAATGCCCAAGTTGGCGATTATCAACAACGCAGCTAAGACAAGCTGGCTGTAGGAAATATCGAGATAATCAGTTGTCATGACTGGCAATAAATTGCTGGAGATTTAGCTGTTTGGAAGTGACCCGATCAATCTGGTTGGGATCGTGGCTGGTCCAGATGCAGGCGCGATCAGGCGCAGCTTGCAGCCAGTGGTTGAGTAATGCTTCGACTTGGGTTGTGGTTTCTGGATCGAGGGAGGCGGTGGGTTCATCGAGCAGCAGCACTTGGGGGTTTAGCTGCAACGCCCGTAATAACCCTAAAATTTGGCTCTCTCCCCCGGACAACTGAGGCGCTGATAGGGATAGGAACTCAGGGCGACGGTTGAGCGCTGCTAAGTCATTCAAGGTGCGATCGCGATCGTAGGTGCGATCGCGATGGGCTGAAAGTTGAAACACCATTTTGAGATTTTGCTCAACACTACCCTCAAATAAGCTGGGCCGTTGGGGGAGATAGATCACTTTGGTGCGGTAAATGGGCAGTGACCACTGCGATAAAGATTTGCCTGCAAAGGAGACAGTCCCCGCTTGGCACGAGTCCAACCTCACCAAAGCCCGCAACAATAAGGTTTTGCCCGAACCTGAAGGGCCAACGAGTCCCAGCCGCATGTGGGGTTTGAGGGCAAAGGTGACGCCCTGCCAAAGCCAACGTCCAGACAGCTTGCGACCCAAATGCTCGACTATGAGCAGAGGTGTTGATGGAGAGATTGAGCGAGCTTGGGTATCAGACATTGGGATTAACTAGAACCAGAGCCTCCAAGTTTCTAGCCTACAATCGAATCAAACCAAAGCTTCCTGAAGCTACTATGCCTTCACCTTTTCCAGGAATGGATCCCTACCTACAAATTTTCTGAGGCTGACCAAGCCTGGATCAATACTTTGCATGCGCCGACTTGACTCATACTGTTCGATTGATTTTCGCGATAGGATTTGAGTAAGGACATGGTATGCCGGACTGCGGATCCCATGTGGCCGATATTGAGTTAGGACAGGCAGGCAACAATGTTTATGGATGAACTTACCCCCATTTTTACAGAATTGGTGGGCCAGCCAGTTGCTTTCTTCGGCGGGCTGTTTTCGGGTGTCTTCCGTCTCAACCTAGAAGACGATCCGGTCAAAACCTGGCTAGATAACCAAGCAGGAGCATCGACTGGAACCACACCTAGCGACCATACTCATAATGGCAAAGCCAATGGTCCACAGACCATTTCAATTGATTAATCGCCAGATAAACGTCAATAATCTATGGATGGTTGCGGGTTAACCCTACCCCAAGATCTAACGTCGGGGAAACCGACGTTGATTGCTGATGAATGTATTTGGGTACAAGTGTGGCGGAGGACACGCACGAATAACGCCTTGATTGAAGTGATTGTGACCCGGCGATCGCTACCAGATACTTCTCTCAAACAGTTCATTCAGTGCCAAACCAGCACATGGATTAAGATTGACGCCCAGACAGATATTGCTATACCAGGTGCGCTCAAGGCCAAACGGGTCGAAGGGCTAGTGAATATCTACGAAGATCCGGTACCAGAGTGCAACGAACACATCACGGTAGTTTACGCCCTGAATCATCAATACGAATTATTTACCCTGGCAGTGCGAACCCTGCCCCAAGTGGCCCAAGGTGCTCGGGCTGAAATTGAATCCTGGATTGCTTCCTTTAGGCTTGATGCCACCAAAGCGCGAAGATCAGCACCTTTCTGTTAAGCGAGATCATTCTCTGGATGGGATAACGATGGCACAGATCGTTCTGATTGCTGGAT
This sequence comes from Cyanobacteria bacterium P01_A01_bin.123, assembly GCA_039815185.1. Classification (GTDB taxonomy): domain Bacteria; phylum Cyanobacteriota; class Cyanobacteriia; order Phormidesmidales; family Phormidesmidaceae; genus JBCBZT01. Next base: position 147,961 of record JBCBZT010000009.1, read on the forward strand.
TTGAAGCCTTTAACACCGAGCTATACCGGGAAGCAACGAAGCTTGCTATGGCCCGTTGCCCAGGGCTGGAAGTTCAGGTGTTTTGCGATCGCGATATTACTATCCAACCTGATGCTATCGCTTCTGCTTTAGCCACCGCCGACGTCTTCTTTGCCAGCTTGATTTTTGACTACGACCAAGTCCTATGGCTTAAAGAACGGGTGGCCGATATTCCAGTGCGGCTGATTTTTGAGTCTGCTTTGGAACTGATGGCCCTAACCTGCCTGGGCAAATTCACCATCGGCGAAAAGCCTAAAGGCATGCCCAAGCCGATCAAGTTTATCCTCAGCAAATTTGGCAGCGGCAAAGAAGAAGACCGCCTCGCAGGCTACATCAGTTTTCTGAAAGTTGGCCCCAAGTTACTGAAATTCTTACCCGGTCGCAAACTTCAGGACCTGCGCAACTGGCTGATCATCTACGGCTACTGGAATGCAGGCGGAGCCGAGAACGTCGCTGCCATGCTGCAATACCTCGCGCAAGCGTATTTGGGGTTAACCGTCGGGGAAATTCCACCCGCAATTGAAACCCCCAACATCGGTTTGCTGCACCCAGACTATGACGGCTATTTTGAATCACCTCAGGCGTATTTGGATTGGTATGTCAGTCGGGAGTCAGAAAAGGCAGAAGGCAGAAGGCAGAAGGCAGAAACAATCCAAAATTCCTCCCCATTCCCCCATCCCCCCACCTCCCCATCTCTTCAATACGCTCAGGACAAGCTCCTCCCCTCCCCTCCCGTCATCGGCATCCTCCTCTATCGTAAGCACGTCATCACCCGCCAACCCTATATCCCCCAACTAATCCGTCAGTTTGAACAAGCGGGACTCATCCCCTTACCGATTTTTATCAACGGTGTGGAAGGTCACGTGGCGGTACGAGATTTGATGACCACGGAGTATGAACAGGAGCAGCGGGCGAAGGGACAGATTGAGACCGCTTCCCTTTCCTCATCTGCAGTCAAAGTCGATGCGATCGTCTCTACCATTGGCTTTCCCCTGGTGGGTGGGCCAGCTGGGTCGATGGAGGCGGGGCGGCAGGTGGCGGTGGCAAAGCGTATCCTCAGCGCTAAAAATGTGCCTTACTTTGTTGCTGCACCGCTGCTGATTCAAGATATTGCTTCTTGGACGCGCAAAGGCATAGGTGGACTGCAAAGCGTCGTGCTCTATGCCCTACCGGAACTCGATGGGGCGATCGATCCGGTGCCCCTGGGGGGACTGGTGGGGGACAAAATTTATCTGGTGCCCGAGCGGGTACAGCGGTTGACCAGTCGGGTAAAGCAGTGGGTTGAACTACGGCGGAAGCCGGTGAGCGATCGCAAAATTGCCCTGATTCTTTACGGCTTCCCCCCAGGCTACGGGGCAACTGGAACAGCCGCCTTGCTCAACGTGCCTCAATCTTTGATTTATGTTTTGCAGGCGTTGAAAGCGGCTGGGTATACCGTCGGAGATTTGCCAGCAGACGGTGAGACCTTAATTGAAAAGGTCAAAGCTGCCGATGAAGCAATCCCGGCCCAGATCCCTGGGTTCTTCGGAGAACCCAGGGATCTACAACCACCCGTCACGGTTTCCGTCAGAACCTTAGAAAAATGGCTGACCTATGTGCAGCGGCACCGCATGGAGAAGCAGTGGGGCAACTTTACCCGCACCGGGATTAAGACCTGGGGAGATGAGTTTTTGCTGGGGGGTGTGCAGCTGGGCAATGTCTGGATTGGGGTGCAGCCCCCTTTAGGCATTGCTGGAGATCCGATGCGGCTGATGTTTGAGCGAGATCTGACGCCCCATCCCCAGTATGCGGCCTTCTATGAGTGGCTCAAGCGAGATTTCCAAGCCGATGCGGTGGTACATTTTGGCATGCATGGCACGATGGAATGGTTACCGGGTTCACCCTTAGGCAATACGGGTTACTGCTGGCCCGATGCCCTGTTGGGCAATACTCCCCACCTATACCTCTACGCCGCGAATAACCCTTCAGAATCCATGCTGGCGAAGCGGCGGGGCTATGGGGTGTTGATTTCTCACAATGTGCCGCCCTATGGACGAGCTGGACTATATAAAGAGCTGTTGACCCTGCGAGATTTGATCGCAGAGTATCGGGAAGACCCCCAGAAAAATGCAGTCCTGCGGGATGCGATTTTGAAAGCGATCGCGGATTCTGGTCTCGATGCCGACTGTCCGTTTACTGAAGCCCAAAAGCTCGGCATTGAGTTCACGCCCGAAAATGCTCGCATGTTTAGCCCGGAGGTGTTCAACCACTACATTGTCGATCTGTATGACTATCTGCAAGTGCTAGAAACACGGCTGTTTTCCAGCGGCTTGCATGTCTTGGGTCAAGCACCGACGATAGACCAATTGCAAAGTTATCTAGCGGCATATTTTGGGGAGGGGTTAAAGGGTGAGGTCGTAGAGGCGATCGCGCGAGCAGAGGAGCGGGGGAGTGGGCTTCGACGTGAGCTCAGCCGAACGGGAGTGGGGGGAGAGATTGCTGACTCTGCTTATGATCCTTTTGCCGATCATGAGGCTGCTGCCAAAACCATCCTCCAGCGGTTCTATGGGCGAGAAACAGACAAGACTCAGCTAGCGCAGATTCAAGGGCGGATTATAGAGGCTTTGAGCATTTGCGATCGCTTGGCCCAAACCCCCGACGAAATTACAAATCTGCTGCGAGGACTCAATGGCGAGTACATTCCGCCCGCGCCGGGGGGCGATTTGTTGCGGGATGGGCCGGGAGTACTTCCCACGGGGCGTAATATTCATGCCTTAGATCCCTACCGGATGCCGTCTCCGGCAGCGAATGCGCGGGGACGAGAAATTGCCCGTAAAATCATGGCTCAGCATCTGGCAGAACAGGACGCTTACCCGGAAACGGTGGCCGTGATGCTATGGGGGCTAGATGCGATTAAGACCAAGGGAGAATCGCTGGGAATTTTGCTGGAATTGGTCGGCGCAGAGGCTGTTAAGGAAGGGACCGGACGGATTGTCCGTTATGAACTGATTCCGTTAGAACAGCTGGGTCATCCCCGGATTGACGTACTGGGCAATTTATCTGGGATTTTTCGAGACAGTTTTGTCAATATCATCGAGTTGCTGGATGATTTATTCCAGCGGGCGGCGACAGCCGATGAACCCGAGGAGCAAAATTACATTCGCAAGCACGTGCTGGCATTACAGGCAGATGGGGTAGAAAATGCAGCGGCGCGTTTATTTTCTAATCCAGCGGGGGACTATGGTTCCCTCGTGAACGATCAGGTCGTGGATGGGAACTGGGAAAACAGTGCGGAATTGGGGGCGACCTGGCGCGATCGCAACGGGTTTAGCTATGGCCGCAGCGATAAGGGGCAAGCCCGCCCCGAAATCCTCAAGACCCTACTGAGGAGTACCGATCGCATTGTGCAAGAAATCGATTCGGTCGAGTATGGACTGACCGACATTCAGGAATACTATGCCAACACCGGAGCGCTCAAACAAGCCGCAGAACAAGCCGGGGGAAAATCCGTAACCGCCAGCTTTGTAGAAAGTTTTTCGAAGGACACCACCCCCCGCAGGTTGGACGATCTGCTGCGTATGGAATATCGAACTAAGCTGCTCAACCCTAAGTGGGCTGAGGCAATGGCGGCCCAGGGCAGCGGCGGTGCCTATGAAATTTCCCAGCGAATGACGGCAATTATCGGTTGGACGGGCACGACGAATTTCCAAGATCAATGGGTCTATGACCAGGCCGCTCAAACCTATGCTTTAGATGCAACGATGGCTGAGCAGTTGCGCAAAGCAAACCCAGAAGCCTTTCGCAACATTGTGGGACGATTGATTGAGGCTAATAGCCGGAATTTTTGGCACCCTGATGAAGAGACTGTGGAAAAACTACAGGCCCTCTATGATGAAGCTGACTTGACCTTAGAAGGCGTTGTCAGTCCTGGCTAGCGAGCTAAAAAGTTAGTCTCAATTGCATCTGCGGCTAGCGGTTGTGAAAACAAGAATCCTTGACCTAATTGACATCCAAGCTGTTGTAGCTGTTGCAGTTGTTGGGGGACTTCAATGCCTTCTGCGATCGCGGTCAACCCAAGTTGACTGCTCAAAGCGATAATGGTGCTCACAACTTGGTGGTTTCGAGTTTTGGCCTGCATTTGCCCGACAAAAGATCGATCGATTTTCAAGTTGTGGACGGGTAAGCGGTGAAGATAATTGAGGGATGAATATCCCGTGCCAAAATCATCAATGCTAATCTGAATACCTTTTGGTGCCAATTGAATCAATAAATCGATTGTCTGATCGATATCCTCAATCAACATGCTTTCAGTAATTTCTAAGGTAATTAGATTTCCTGCCAATTGGGTCTCAACCAATATCCGGTTGATTTCTTCAACCAAATTGATATTTCGGAGATCTTGAGCAGAAAGATTGACGCTAATTTTGAGCGGGTTTTGGTTTGGAAACTGATTTTGCCAACTGAGCATTTGTTGACATGCTCGGGAAAGAACCCAGTTGTCGAGGGCCATAATTAAGTTGGCTTCTTCGGCAACTGAGACGAATTCTCCAGGTAAAATTAGCCCCCGAGTTGGGTGTTGCCACCGTACCAAAGCCTCAAAACCAATGAGTTGATTCTTAGCTAAGTCAAAAATCGGTTGATAATGGACGATAAACTCTTCTTGATCGAACGCTCTTCTTAAATCTGTCTCTAAGGTAAGTCGTTGAAGCGCTTGGGCATGCATTTCCGCTCCAAAAAATTTGTATGAGTTATGTGCTTTCGCCTTGGCTTGATACATCGCAATATCGGCATCACGGATTAAATCAGAAGCCTGTTGGTACTCCTTGCTGCCCATGACAATGCCAATGCTGAGACTCGTGAATATTTTATGATTACTGATGATCAAGGGTGTTTTAGAACCTGCCAAGATCCGTTCAGAAATCTGAATGACTTCTTCTGTGCTGCTAATATCTTCGAGCAAAATGACAAATTCATCACCGCCCAGCCGAGCGACTAAATCAATGTTGCGCAGATGGGTTTGTAGCCGTTGCGCGATCGCGATCAACAGCTGATCACCAATCAGGTGTCCTAAGCTATCATTGACGACTTTAAATCGATCTAGATCTAGAAATAGAACTGCATAGCGGTAGTTTCCAAAGCGCTGCACACGACGAATTGCCAGTTCAAGCCGTTCTTTTAACAGGGTTCGATTCGGTAACCCCGTTAATGGATCGTGAAGTGCATTATAAATAATCTTGTTTTGAGCCTGTTTGAGGTCGCTAATATCCCGACAAACGCAAATTAATAATCCATCTTCTAAAAGGGTTAGCGACACGCCTTGGGGAAAGGTAGATCCATCCTTGCGCTGCGCGATCGCTTCGCCTTGCCAAGCGCGATCGCGTTCTAGCGCAGGTAAAACGTCTCGCTCAAATCGATCGACCTCTGCTGGGGAATACAAAACCCGCCAAGTCTTGCCTAAAATGTCTTCAGAGCAGTCATAGCCAAACAGCCTGAGATGGGACTGATTGGCATAGAGATAGGTCTCGTCCTGCAAAATCCCAATCCCGTCAATGGCGGCCTCGATGGCAGCTTGTTGTCGTCTTAGCAAGACTTCAGCTCGCTTGCGTTCTAAGCGAACTTGAGCATCCCGTACTTCCCGCCGCACAGCCTCTGGCAACCGGGTTAGGTTATCCTTCATGAGATAATCATGGGCTCCTGCCTTCATCATCTCTACGGCCAAGCGCTCACCAATAGTGCCTGAGACTACGATGAAGGGAATGTCGAACTGGCTTTGTTGAACCAGTCTCAGCGCCGCCGGAGCATCAAAGCTAGGGAGGCGATAGTCTGAAACAATGACATCCCAAAGCTGGGTTGTGAGTAAAGCCTGTAGTGATTCAGCCGTTTGCACCCGTTCCCAAGTGACGGTAAAGCCATCCCGGCGCAGTTCCCGAAGCAGCAGCAACGCGTCATCTTCTGAATCTTCGATGATCAGAACCTTAAGCACTTCGCCCATGATTACAGCTCTTCTGGCAGTGGTTCATTAATGAGCACCCAATACAACCCTAATTGGGTAACAGCATGGGTAAATTGGTCAAAATCAACGGGTTTTCGCACATAACTATTAGCCCCCGAACTATAGCTTTCAATAATGTCACGCTCCTCGCTAGAAGATGTCAGCACAACTACGGGTAGCAGTCGTGTTTGGGGATTGGCTCTAATGCGTTGCAAGACTTCTAGACCATCAATCTTGGGTAGTTTGATATCCAACAACACCACACTCGGTAACGGATCCGCTGCAAATAGGACTGCCAGGGCTTCTTCGCCGTCACGGGCAACCTGAATGGGGTTGGTCAACTTGGCCCGTTTCAAAGCCCGAATAGTTAACCGTTCATCGTCGGGATTATCTTCAACTAGCAAGATTGGACGAGGAGATGCCATGACCTATGCTCCTATTTTGCCGAACGTATATTGAGGAAGCGTGAAATAAAAGGTCGCCCCCTGCTCGACAACACCCTCTGCCCAAACCCTGCCCCCGTGACGATGAATGGCCCGTTGAACAGTTGCTAGGCCAATTCCTGTGCCTGGGAATTCGTGGATCCCGTGGAGTCTTTGGAAGACGCCAAAGAGCATTTTGGCATAGGCCATATCAAAGCCTGCGCCGTCGTCTCGGACAAAGTAAGTGGATTGTCCGCCTTGATGAACCATGCCGAATTCAATGCGGGCTGTTGGGTGATGGCTGGTAAATTTCCAGGCGTTTTGCAGCAGGTTAGTCATCATTACCCGCATCAGCGTCGCATCAGCCCAAACGGTTGCTTCTGGAGCAATAACAACATCAACGTGCCGCTCCGGTGACAAGGTTTGTAGTTCAGCCACTAGCTCATGGACTAAAGCCGTTAGGTCAACTTTGATATATCGAATTTCAGACCGAGACACCCGAGATAGGTTCAGCAGATCATCGATCAACATGCCCATCCGAGTCACGTTTTTGCGAATCCGATCGAAGTAATCTTGACCTTCTTCGTCAAAGGTTTCGCCATAGTCTTCGAGTAGGGCCTTGCTAAATCCGTCAATGGCGCGTAGCGGTGCTCGCAAATCATGGGAAACCGAGTAGGCAAAGGCTTCCAATTCTCGATTAGATGCCTCTAACTGGGCGGCGTACTGCTGAATTTGCGCTTCGGCTTGTTTGCGACTGGTAATGTCTGTGTGGGTGCCAATCACCCGTAGTGGCTGCCCTTCTGCGGCCCATTCGATCACTTGACCCCGATCAAGAATCCATTTATAGCTGCCATCTTTGCAGCGCAGGCGATGTTCGTTCTGGTAGATGATGGTTTCGCCCCTAAAGTGTTGATAGGTGTCGGCGTAGGCTTGAGCTTTATCGTCAGGATGGATGCGGCTGTCCCATTCGAATAAGCTATCGCCGATTTCATCTTCGGCATAACCCAGCATGGCTTTCCATTGTCGAGAGTAGAAAAGGGTGTTTGTCTGTAAGTTCCAGTCCCAAACGCCATCGCCCGAACCTTCTAGGGCAAATTGCCAACGGGCTTCGCTCTCTCGCAGGGCAGCTTCAGCTTCTTTTAGGTCGGTAATGTCACGACCCACTGCCTGGAATTCAATGAAATTACCACCGGGGTCAAACAGGGCGCGATCGCTCCACTGCTGCCAGCGAATCTTACCGTCGGGTGCAATGACTCGGTGCTCACAGGTGGCGACCGGATTATTCACAGACAGGCTACGGAAGGTTTGGAGTGGGATATCTTGATCTTCGTTGGGAATCAGCGGGGTAAAACTTTGACCTAGAAGGTCTTCGGGTGTCTTCTGGAAAAACTGGCAGTAGGCATCGTTAACAAAGGTCAGGGTGCCGTTGGGCAAAAAGCGACAAATCAGTTCTGTTTGATCGGCAATGATGCCCTGATAGTAAGCGCGGCTGGCCTCAAGCGCGATTTCAGTTTCCTTATGCTGGCTGATATCAATGTGACATCCAACCATCCGTAGCGGATTACCGGCCTGATCCCATTCAATTACCTGCCCCGAACACAGCACCCACACGGTTGAACTATCCTTGTGGCGATAGCGAACTTCGCTGGCGAAGGGAACTTTACCCCGACTTTGGACATGGCGGTTGAAACAGTCGAGTACCTTGGGTAAATCTTCTGGAAAGATCAGGTTTTGCCAACTATCAGGGGTATTAGGGAGTTCGTGGTCCTCGTAGCCGAACATCCGTTTAAAGCCAGGACTGAGGTACTCCGAATGATTGGGGATGTCCCAATCCCAATATCCGGCCAGCACATTGTCTAAAACCTGTTCGAGTAGGGTTAATTCTTGACGAATTTGTTCCGCCCGCGATCGCTCGATTTCAGCTCGATTGCGTTCGGCTTCTAGTCGTTTGCGTTCGCTGATATCGCGGATCATAAAGAGGACTTCATCGTCGCTGCTTTTGATGATTCTGACTTCTTCATCTTGGATACGATCGCCGATTTGCAGTTGTTGTTCGTAAACTTGCAGCTCATTCGTCTGCAAGGCTTGCTGCACATATCGAAACTGTTCTTCGGCAAGCGCTTTGGGCAACACGTCAGCTAACGATTGACCTGGCAAATCATTTGCTTTGGGCACCGCCGCAGAGTCTCGATAGGGGCCCACAAATCCCCGATAGATGCCATCTGCACCCACACGAAACATCAGGTCAGGAATTGTCGCTAGGATCGCCTGACTTTGGGCTTCACTGTCCCGTAGCTCCAGTTCTGTTTGTCGATGCTGGGTGACATCAGCCGCCATTGAAATTACTGCCCGACGCCCGTCAGGTAGCAGACCTAATGGGGCAGAGCTAAACTGCCAGATCCGCTGTTCACCGTTTCGAGTCGTGATCATAAATTCCCCCTCATCCCAGCGAGATTTGAGGGCGTACTGCTTGGCCATGATGGTTTCGAGTACGCTAGCTGCGCGTTCACCATAGGCCTGTTGTGTCCAATCTTGGAGGGTGGGAATATCCGAATGGGTATAGCCCGTTAGTTCAGTCCAAGTGCTGTTGATTTGCAACACTTCACCGTCTTCAGCATGGATCATAATCGGCAGCGGCGCGTTGGCGATCGCCTGCCGGAAGCGCTGTTCACTTTCAAGCAAACGGTTTTCAGCTTGTTTGCGATCGCTGATATCTCGCACTAGGGTGAGCACCTCGTCGTCGCCGTAGGGCACTATCCGGACTTCTTCAATCTGGATGCTGCCGTCTACAGAGAGGTCTTGTTCACAGATCTCGATGGTGTTGGTTTGCAAGGCTCGTTGAATTGTGGCTACGCGCTGTCGGGCAACCGCCGGGGGCAGGCTTTTAGATATGTGGACGCCGACAAAATCTGCGGGGCTACCGCCTACGAGCGGAAAGTTGGGGGCAGAGATAAATTCTAGGCAAACACCTTCTCGGTTGACGCGGGTGATCAGGTCAGGGATGGCCCTAATTAAAGCCTGCTGATGGGCTTCGCTTTGTTGGAGAGCGGCTTCTGATCGTTTACGATCGCTGATGTCAGTGATCGTTCCGATGTAACCGGTAATTTGCCCCTCAGCGTTGCGTTCGGCAACGGACTGCGTGTAGACCCACCGCACCCCACCGTCAGAATGTTGAAACCGATATTCAAGTTGGAAGGGAGTATTCTCGCTAACCGATGCTTTCCATGCTGCGATCACTCGGAGACGATCATCAGGATGAATCGCGCTTTGCCACTGATTTCCCAAGGCAACTTCTGGTGGGAAACCGCAAATCTGACAGCAGCGGTCGTTGATATAGACACAGTTGCCTGCTGGGTCGTGGCGAAAAATTCCCACCGGGATTGCTGCCAAGGAGAGATTGCTGGGTTCATTAGGTGTTATCTGGTTCCAGCGTTCTGCAGCATTGCACACGGAAAGCAAACTATCCTGCGTGACCAGACCCGCTAAGCCGTCTTGATCGTCCAAGATGGGCAAATGGTGAACGTGGTGGCTTTGCAGTAAACCAATGGCTGCAAATAGATCGATGAAGGCTGACTCCCTTAGCGTGGTCACATTTCGGCTCATGACCTGTCGCATAATCAGGGGAGTTTCCCCCGACGACGCGGGCGAGATCAAGCGCCGTTGCTGGGCAACTAGGCATACAACATCTTGGGCCGTCAAAATGCCAGTCAATCGGTTGCCCTCGACCACCAGCACGCAGCTCGAACGCGTGTCTAGGGGGGCTTCATTTCCTGGCCCGGCTGATTGCCCGTTAGCCATTAGCGCGATCGCCTCCATGACGGGGGTTTCTGGCGAAACGACTAGGGGATTGCGAACAATCGCAGCGGTTAGCGTAGGCGAGGTGACATGTGCGGCGTGAGTGGACATGGATTTCTAGTTTTAGAAACTGGAAAGTCTACTGAACCGAGTTGACAAGCTGATACAGGATCAAACTAATTTTTTCTGAAGCAATGCCCGTTTTGAGGCAATGCATACTTTTTCTTCAAGATAAAAACTTAAGTCTTCGAATCTATCGAGTTGGTGCCTCAATCTACAGCATCAACAACTTGAGCTGTGGAGGTCTCAGGATCACGCCAAAATGTCAGCCGATCGCTGATCGGTTGCAGCACGGTACCGGGATAGTAAAACTGCAAAATGCGATCGCTGGGCCAGCCTAATTCCCCCAAATGGTAGGTTCCGGTTTGGCTCATGCCGACGCCGTGTCCCCAACCCCCACCGACAAAGGCATAGCCCTTGAGAACAGGTTCAGGTGCTGTTTCCCCGTCAACGACTGGCGGAGCTGCTTCATACGTTGGGTCTAGATAGAACAGCAGGCTTTTGGGGCCATAGAGGGCACGGATAATTTCGTCTTTTTCAAGTTCGACAGTACCCAAATCGGTTTGGATGGCCAATCGCTGGACGCGACCGCCTGGTGCTCGCTCAATCACCTGAAGCTGTCCCATGTAGGTAAATCCGGCGAGGGGATGCTGACGGTTGTTGAGATATTCTTTGAGTTCACGACTAATCTCGGCTAGAGTACTCTCTCGCCGCCAGCGAAACAGCTCCCAATCTTCTTCGTTAAATCCGGTTTCTAGGGCCAAAAACGCCCGTAGGTTTTGTTCATCAGATAGGGGGTATTGGTTCAAATCCCAAGCGTTTTGTACCGAGTCAACCACCGAACGCAAATAGGGTCGATCGGGGCCATTCCAGACGTCGCTAAAGCGGGCCGTAACCCCCCCGGTTGTTGATGAATACAGGGCATCCACTAATTCGTCTTCATAGGTCAATACCTGGCCTCGCGTTGCCGCGATCGCCTGATCGGCAACTGTGGCCGTACCGCCTAACCCCCAATACACCTGACACTGAGTATCGGCACACAGTTCGTAGTCATCGATTGTAAAGCGGCGCAGGTTGCGCAGGGCATAGGTACGGGCCAAAATCGCCTGGGCTTCAATTGCGGTGCGGGGAGCACTGGGGCCGATCTCATGGGGTACAACCCCCCGCAAATAGGTTTCAATCGGCACGTCGTTGACCAGGGTGTAGGTGCCGTAGGCATTGGGTTGGAGTTGCAAGGTGCCGCCGTAAAGCTTGCGATCGCGCTGTCTTGCCCCGGCAATCACCCGAATCCGTTGATTGGCGCTGTTAATCTCGATGCGATCGCGGTTGTAGCGATAGCCATTGGCCACAAACGAAGCCTTCGGGACTGCATCCAGCACATGGGTATCGAGATAAACCCGGTTTAACCCCTGGCCGCGCAAATTTCGCAACAAGAGACGACGCAAGAGGGGCGTGCTGTATACCTCGCGCTTGGCCCAAACTTCCCAACCGTCAGGCTGGGCAATTTCGGTTTCAATGCCGCGATCGCGCCACTGGTTAGCACTGTCTTCAGCACTTTCAAAACTGCGGTGGGTGCTCAACACCAGCTGTTCTTGGAGGGCAGGTTTAGCCAAGGGCACCGTTACCATATCTAAGGTTAGTCGATTGGTGGCAACTGCCTCAGCTTGTCCGTTGGTTTCAAAACTGACCGTCAAGCGATCGCCTGTCAGCGGCTCGATCACCAGCGTGTCGGTCGCCTCCTCACCAAAGCGCTGCACCACGCCCACTTCAATCACTGGGTTTTGTGGTGCTTGGGCCACAACTGGCGTCGCGACACCGATTCCCAAGGCTATCGGCATCAACAAATTCAATCCGCTTTGCAGTCGCCGCTGCAACACATGACTCGTTCTTGGCACCAGATTAACTCCCAACAAAATTCCTCAATCGTGTTCTAGTCGACCCATCAGATTAAGGATAATTCCTCTCAACGGAGCACACCTTAGCAAAGCCTAACCTACTCTGCCAAAACTTATGATGCTGACAGGATTCAATCAACATCGAAAAATTGGCACAAAACAAAAAATAGCGAGACTGCCGTAGCGGCTCAGGCGGTATCCTGCCAACGGCTTACGACAAATTTTCCCGGTCATGATATTCCTATAGAGGTCAGGCCCAACCTCAACTTTCATGGCTCTCTCCCGTCCTCGAAAAATTTCGCGATCGCCCAGTCGTAAGCTTTCCATTCGCTGGTTTGAAAAGGTGATGGCGTTGATTGCGCTGATCAACCTTTGCCTGGTGGTGTTTGACCTGAGCTACATTCGCTTCCGGGATTTTTATCTGCGCTATTTTCCAGAATTGACCCAACAATACGGCGAACGCTACAAAGGCATCGAACCCGAACGGTCGACCGTTGCCTATTTAGAGATCGTCGATAATTTAGAAGACCAGGTCACCCAAACCGGGCTCCAGTCTATCCAGGCCGAGACCCTGCTGTCCCAACTGCAAGAACAAAGCAACGCGCTGATTGACGAAAATCCTTTCCAGGTGGCCGATAAGTCGGGCACCCTAGAGCGGATTAAAAACCTGATGCGCGATCGCATCGGCACCGATTCTTCTAAAGAAGCCTTCCGACGATTTTGGAGTGCACAATACCTGAGCCGACAAGACGACAGCAGCGGCATTGACTTTTTTAACGAAGAAATCAGGCCGCTGATGGAAACCAACTATTTTCGTGGGATTGGAGAAGACGGTGGCCCCTTAGACCTGTTTTGGAAACTCGATCGCTGGTTTGTTGCCATCTTTGCTGTAGAGCTTTTGCTGCGGACCCTGTACCTATCTCGGAAATATAAAGGTGTTAACTGGCTCGATGCCATTATCTGGCGTTGGTACGACGTTTTGCTGTTGTTGCCCTTTTGGCGTTGGCTACGAATTTTTCCCGTGATTGTGCGGATCAACCAGTCGAAGCTGATCAACCTTGAACCGCTTCGTAACCGCATTAATCGTATCTTTCTCTCTCAGCTCGCGGTCGAACTGACTGAAGTCGTGGTGCTGCGAATTATCGACCAATTTCAAAACCTTTTGCAGGAAGGGAAGCTCAGCAGTTGGTTATTTAATGCTGGCTCCAGTCAACGCTACGTCGATCTCAACGGCGTTGACGAAATTCAAACGATTTCTCAGCGGGTCACATCCGTGCTGCTTTATCAGGTACTTCCCCAAGTCAAACCCGAAATTGACACCATCGTCCAGCACAGCTTGACCAGTGCCTTTAACCAATCCCCAGCCTATGAGGGGTTCCAGCGTTTACCAGGGATTGGCAACCTACCCGACCAAATCAGCCGTCGGATTGCCGCTGAAGTCACCCAAAATCTCTACAACGCCGTTATCAATGCCCTAGAAGATAGTCGCGGAGCCGAATTGACCCAAAAACTAGTGACCAGCTTTACCGAGAACCTCCGCGAAGAGATCCAAAAAGAAGACACGCTTGATGAAATTCAGGCCTTGGTTGTGGAGTTGTTGGACGAAGTGAAAATCAACTACGTGAAGCAGCTGCCTGATGAGGACATTGATCGGTTGCAGCAGCAAACCCAGCGGTTCTATGGCGCGACTCAGCGAGGAAAGTAGAAGGATGGGGAGATGGGAGAAAACTGGAATGGTAAATGGGTGGCCCTACGATCTAAAATCGCAAGTCTAAAATCCAAAATGCCAAAATGATTGATATAGAAATATAGAAGTTGTCACTTGGGGAGAATCCTGCGCTACACTATGCATTGCAGTTGGCGGTCACCGATCGCTGATTGTCCCAGGTCAAATTGATTTCGTGGGAAGTGGGCGAATTTCACCCACTTTTTTTATTGGAAATTGGTCAAATGACTCATCCCCTTGTGCCCCATATTCTTGAACTGGCGGCCCCGGTTGCTGAAAGCTTGGGGCTAGAAGTGGTTCATGCGGTGTTTCAAACCAATCAGTCTCCCCCGGTGCTGCGGATTGACGTTCGCAATATCAACCAGGAAGATACAGGGCTTGATGACTGCGAACGCATGAGTACAGCTTTAGACACAGTGTTGGATGCCAGTGAAATTGTGCCAGATGCTTATGTCCTAGAAGTTTCCAGTCCTGGGGTATCTGAGCAGCTCAGTCGCGATCGCGACTTTATAGTCTTCAAAGGATTTCCGGTAGAAGTGGTGTTGAGCGAACCCCACCGCGGCAAGCGTGAATGGCTGGGCAAACTCAATGGACGGGATGACGCATCCGTTTATCTCAATCGTAAGGGTAAAGCGATTGCCCTACCCCGCGAGCTGGTTCAGCTTGTCCAACTTAGCAACCACGAAGAATGAGGATATTAGCTTATGGCAGGCGTTACCCCTTGATTCAGGAGTCAGAAGTCACAACGCTTCTGACTCCTGAATCTACTGGCCATTTACAACTTAAGCCAATCCCCAATTCCCCCATTACACTTCCTAGAGGTTTAGCCCATGTCTATGGTCAACTTGCCCAATTTGCAGGAAATGATCGAAGAAATTAGTCGTACCAAAAACCTGCCTGAGCATGCGGTCAAAAATGCACTGCGGGAAGCGCTACTGAAGGGCTACGAGCGCTATCGCCGCACCCTCCGTATGGACAGTTCCCAATTTGATGAAACCTACTTTGAAAATTTTGATGTTGAACTTGATCCAGAAGGAGAAGGGTTCCGCGTCTTGGCCACCAAAACCATTGTTGAAGCTATTGATAATGGCGATCACCAGATCGCTCTAGCTGAGGTTATCGAAGTGGCTCCTGAGGCTCAAGTGGGCGATACCGTAGTCTTAGATGTTACCCCAGAACAGCGAGATTTTGGCCGCATGGCTGCGATTCAAACCAAGCAGGTACTAGCCCAGAAGCTGCGGGATCAACAGCGCAAACTGATCCAAGAAGAATTTCAAGAGTTGGAAGGCTCCATACTTCAAGCGCGAGTGCTGCGGTTTGAGCGTCAGTCTGTGATTATGGCCGTCAATAGTGGTTATGGCCAACCCGATGTCGAAGCCGAACTGCTCAAGCGCGACCAACTCCCCAATGACAATTATCGTGCCAATGCTACGTTTCGGGTGGCACTCAAGCGGGTCTCAGAAGGGTCTCACCGGGGGCCACAACTCCTAGTTTCCCGCGCCGATGCCGGACTTGTCGTTGAGCTCTTTTCTACAGAAGTCCCGGAAATTGAGGACGAGGTTGTACGCATCGTGGCCGTAGCCCGCGAAGCCAATCCCCCGTCTCGCTCGGTTGGGCCCCGTACCAAAATTGCGGTCGACACCCTCGAACGCGATGTGGATCCAGTGGGGGCCTGCATTGGTGCTCGGGGGTCTCGAATTCAGGTGGTCGTGAATGAACTCCGGGGCGAGAAAATTGACGTTATTCGCTGGTCTCCTGACCCTGCAACCTACATTGCCAACGCCCTGAGCCCAGCGCGGGTGGATGAAGTGCGGTTAATGAACTCAGAAGAGCGCCAAGCCCACGTTTTAGTCCCTGAAGATCAGCTCAGTTTAGCGATTGGTCGAGAAGGGCAAAACGTTCGCCTAGCGGCCCGGTTGACAGGTTGGAAAATCGACATCAAAGATTCAGCTAAATATGACTATGACGCTGAAGATGCTAAGGCCGAAGCCCTAAGGGCCGAGCGGGAAGCAGCGGCCGAGGCTGCCGCCGCCGCTCAAGCTGAAGCCGAAGCCGAAGCCGCCGAGGCAGCAGCTTGGGCAGCCCAAGCTGCTGCTGCTCAAGCCGAAGCGGCATCGATAGCGTCAGCCGATGCCGTTGAAGTGGACACGACTGAGGAGATTGATGCAGTAGACGAAGCTGCTCAAGGGCCAGATGCTTTGTCCGCCGAACCAGAAGAGGCTGAAGAACCAGAAGAATTGGCTGCATTAGACGAGGAAACTGCCCTAGACGACCCAGATGAAGACCTCGATGAAGACCCAGATGAAGACCCAGATGAAGACCCAGATGAAGACCCAGATGAAGACCTCGATGAAGACTAAGCTTAAAGCCTATGGAACCCAATATCCGGCGCTGCATTAGCTGTCGTCGTCTTGCCCCCAAAGCGTCATTTTGGCGCATTGTTAAACGCTATCCCGCAGGAACGATAGAATTAGATCAGGGGATGGGGCGGTCAGCCTATTTGTGTCCAACCAAAGATTGTCTTCGCGTAGCGCAAAAAAAGAATCGCTTGGCGCGATCGCTTAAAGCGAAGGTTTCTCCTGAAATCTATGGCGTGCTTTGGAGCCGATTGCAAACTGATCACCTTGACCTCATCTGAATCCGTTTACCATTACGCAGCTTCAAGTTCGCTAATGCTTAGCTTTGAAGTTCGCCAACGCTCAACCCAGGATTCAGCGAGTTAATAGATGTTACTGGAGGCAGGGTATTTGCCAAGCCAACCTTTAATGTTTTGAGTGCGGGGCAATCGGTTCTACTTGGGATGAACCATCTATGATCCCGGCCTAAGTGCGTCTCATCAAATGTGCATAGGGGTAAAAAGCACTATCAGCTTGTGGAAGCAATTCTGTTTCCAGCCTGCTATGCTGAAGTTCCAACGAATAATCCAAGGGGAGTTGATGGCTTTCTAATTACTGATTTCGTAGCGATGTAGTTTCGTGAGAGCAGTGACCATTATGTAACGACAAGGCTTTAGAGAGGGAAACGGATGAACAACGGCAAAGTTAGGATTTATGAACTATCGAAGGAGCTGAATCTGGAAAACAAAGACATTCTTGTTATCTGCGATCGTCTGAGCATTTCTGTCAAGAGTCATAGCAGCACAATTACAGAAGAGGAGGCAGCCCAGATTCGATCGGCTGCCAGTAAGTATAGTGCAAGCAATGTGGGTGCCAGGCGTGTCGCAAAGCCGGTTAAGCCCGAGAAACGCAGTAGTGCCCGCCCGCCGGTTCGTAAACAGCAGATTCTAGAAATTCGCCGTCATAAGTCCAGTCAACCTCAGCCCCCAGAGCCTCCCCCTACGCCGGAGCCCGCTAATCCCCACCCAGCCGAATTGACCGCAGTGGGGCGTAATAACGATAGCCCTGTTGCACCCTCCCCGGTGCGGCCAGTCCCTCGGCCCGCTAGCCCGGTCAATAAGAGGACAGTCCCCAAACCAACGAAGGTCGAAGCGCCCAAGCCTAATCGGCCTCAAGCTGCCACACCCACAACGGCAGTAGAACATCCAGCTCCTCAACCACCAGCCAGTCTTGAGTCAGCCACCCAGGAGGAAATCAAGCCCAGAGCTTCGTCTCTGGTATCTCCCCCATCTCGCCCGGTCAAGCCTAGCCCGTCTCGCCCTGTTTCAACATCATCTGAAGGCAGGCAGAGCCCGATGCCCAAGCGCCGAGAGCTAGTTCCGGCAAGAGCATCTGCACAGTCCCCTTCACCGAACGCGCCGATCCCCATTACTGAGGTAGATGACGACGGCGAACCAGTGCGTTTGAAACCCAAGCCTAAGCTCAAGCGACCCAAGACTGAGCCGGTTCAAACCGATCAAGACGTCGTTGATCCTACTCAAGAGGAGTCTGCAAGTGAGGTTCCTAGTCTTGGCGATGGCGATGACTTGCTAATTCTTAGACGCCCTAGTCCACCGCGCACACCATCTAAGCGGAAATCCCGTGAAGAAGAAGAGAATGACGATCAAGAAATGCGGCGGGCAAATAAGGGGCCCAAAACCAAACAGCGACGTGCTCAGGCTGCCGATGAAGACGAAGATCTAGATGAAGTGCTTGACCAGGGTGATGTTGATTTAGCACCTGCCCAACTTAGTCTTTCTCTGGCTCGTCCTAGTAGACCCAAGTCAAAGTCTGCACCTACTTCTAGACCCGCTGCGACCAGTGCGCCCCCCAAGCGCCGTACTGGGAATAGTCAGGACAATTCTAGAAATCAGCGCCGTCGAGAGCAGGTTGAAGAGCCAGCCCGGCCAGAAAAGCTGGTGCTGACCTCAGGGCTGAGTGTGCATGAATTGGCCAATCGCATTTCTGTCCCAGAAACAGAGATTATCAAGTCTTTGTTCTTCAAAGGCATTGCCACCAATATCAACCAAACTCTAGACATCCCCACGGCGACGATGGTGGCTGAGGAGTTTGAGATTGAAGTAGAAACTGCCGAAGTTGAATCAGAGGCTCGAAAAGTTACGGAGATGTTGGATGTGGCCGATTTGGAAAATCTCCAACGTCGCCCACCTGTGGTTACGATTATGGGCCATGTTGACCACGGTAAAACGACTCTGCTCGATTCTATTCGTAAAACTAAGGTCGCCCAAGGGGAAGCCGGAGGCATCACCCAGCATATCGGGGCTTACCACGTTGATGTAGAACATGGGGAGCAATCTCAGCAGATTGTCTTTCTGGATACGCCGGGTCACGAAGCATTTACAGCCATGCGTGCTCGAGGAACGCGGGTGACTGATATTGCCATCCTGGTTGTGGCTGCCGATGATGGGGTACGGCCCCAGACCATTGAGGCAATTAGCCACGCGAAAGCGGCGGGGGTACCTTTGATTGTGGCGATCAATAAGATCGACAAAGAGAGTGCCCAACCTGACCGGGTGAAGCAAGAACTCATGGAATACCAGTTGGTTCCTGAAGAATGGGGCGGCGACACCATCATGGTACCTGTCAGTGCCCTCAACAACGAGAATCTAGACGACCTGCTAGAAATGGTGCTGCTGGTATCTGAGGTCGAAGATCTCCATGCCAACCCCGATCGGGCTGCTCGTGGAACCGTGATTGAAGCCAATCTAGACAAAGCTCGGGGGCCGGTTGCTACCCTACTGGTGCAAAATGGCACGCTAAAGATTGGTGATTCTCTAGTCGTGGGTTCGGTCTTTGGTAAGGTTAGGGCGATGATTGACGACCGCGGCGATCGCGTGAGTGTGGCCTCTCCTTCCTTTGCTGTCGAGGTTTTGGGTCTCAATGATGTCCCCGCAGCCGGTGATGAGTTCGAAGTCTTTGCAGATGAAAAGCAAGCCCGATCTGTGGCTAGCGATCGCGCCGATAGTCAGCGTCAATCTCGTCTGCAGCGGGCGATGGCATCCCGTCGTGTGACGCTCAACACGCTCTCAGCCCAGGCCCAAGAGGGTGAACTGAAAGAACTCAACCTGCTGCTCAAGGCTGATGTCCAAGGATCGCTTGAAGCCATCTTGGGTGCCCTACAACAGCTGCCCCAAGACGAAGTCCAAATTCGAGTCTTGCTCGCAGCCCCAGGGGAAATCTCAGAGACTGATGTTGACCTAGCGGCGGCTAGTAGCGCGGTCATTATTGGCTTTAATACCACCCTTGCCTCTGGTGCAAGGCAAGCTGCCGATCAAGCTGGTGTTGATGTGCGTGATTACGACATCATCTACAAGCTGCTAGAAGACATTCAAGGTGCAATGGAAGGTCTGCTAGAGCCTGAACTAGTCGAAGAACCTCTGGGACAGGTGGATGTTCGTGCGGTCTTCCCCGTACGTAAGGGATTTGTAGCCGGCTGCTATGTCCTCTCGGGCAAGGTTAGTCGCAACTGTCGCATTCGGGTTGTCCGAGACGGCGGCATTCTTTTTGAGGGCAATCTCGATTCGTTAAAACGGATGAAGGAAGATGCCAAAGAAGTGGCTGCTGGATTTGAGTGCGGGATTAGGGTAGATAGCTTTAACGACTGGAAAGAAGGCGATAAGATTGAAGCCTTCAAGCTTGTGAGTAAGCGTCGCACCCTAGCCATGGCCTAAAGCAATGGTGTCCTATCGTCAAGACCCTTACCTGTGGGTTCACTTAGCAGGGCTAGCGGCTCTGCCTTTGCTGCTCGATATCTGTTTGTTGGGGCTTGCAGTCGGTACCCCGCGGTTGCCTGTTTGGAGCGAGATGGGGCTACTGATCCTGATCGGTGTGGTGCCTGTTATATGGATGCAGTGGCAGCGCCCGTTCTATATCTTTAGCCTGCTACTGCTGGCCATTCGCCCAGCCCAACTGAGTGAAGAACGACGACGGATGTTGCCCTACTTCCGATCGTTTCCGGTTAGAGTACTGACGGCGATCGCGCCTGTACTCCTAATCTGGGTGCTGTGGCAACTCTATTGTCTGGCTCCAATTGCGGCTAGCATCACGCCCTTTGCCAAGTATGGCCGTGGCGTAGGGTTGCTGGTGGCCGCGATCGCGTTTCTAGCCTGTAATCTGTTCCTGCAAGTGCCCCTGAGCGTCCTGCGGGTTTTGCTAGTGGGTGAACAACAGCTAGCCCAAACCGAACCTATCACCCCAGAAGAGATTCCAAATCGCTTTACGTCGTTTGGTCTGCAGATCAATCAAATTTTGCCTGAGATTTCAGAAGCGTCCCCCCAACCCTCCTCGGCTCCGCCTGATGCATCTAGCAGGGTAACGGTCGAACAATCTACGGTTGAGGAATCTGTGCCAGAATCAGTGACAACCCCATCAGCCCAGCCAACTGACCTTGACAGTGCACCCGATGCTGTTGCTGATATTGAACCTGATACGGCGCAAAGTGGGATCTCTGAGATTGAGCAAAGCCTTAATGGGACTGAAACTGTGGAGCGTGCCGTAGAGTCTGGCACCCTTGAATCTACGGGTGATCCTGATGACGCTGAAACCGAATTAGAAAATCAGGCTTCTACACTTGCTTTGTCTGAGGTTCACGAAACAGTAGGGCAACAAACCGATGATGCTGATGCATTAGATTTAGAGGCGTCTGATGCTGATGAGGTATTGGCCGATCAGGAAAATGACCCTTTACAATCAGCACTAGACCAGGCAGCAGATGTTTCAGAGAAGGCTACGAAGTCTCTGCCTGACTTGGTAGATCAGTCTGCAGATTCCGAACTCCTCACAGCTTCAAACGACACTGATGGGGAAGTCTCCCCCCCGGAAACGTCGACCATCGATGATGATGCGTTGGATGAAGTCTAAACCCCATTCGACTTGAATCAGAATTAGGACGGTTTAAACCTGTTCCCTAACTTAAAGAGATGAAGCTTGAATCAGCACTCAAAAGATAATTGAACTTCCAAACTTCCACGACTTAATTTTGTAGTCTTAGCCACATTGTTTTAATCATCCAGTCTCGCTCAACTGCCCTGATAGAGAGGCAATCTAGCCCAAAATTGGATACAGTATTGTCGTGATTGCTATGCATTTGAGATTAATAAAATAGGCAAAAATAGCTCGGAATCATAGGGATTTCATAAAGTCTATTGATGGGCTAAACAATAATGTGTGACGATATACACAACCATTGCACTTGCGTTGAGTTACGCTTTAAATGTAGAAGCTTTGAAGTTCCAGATTCAATGGAAGCCTTGAGGTTCAAGTTAATATTTTGAGGGTTTTATGGAAGGTACACCAGCTTCAATTCACGATCATTTTGCTGGAGATGCTCAAATCTGGCAAAGCTTGAAACGAGCCATTAGCAACAGCTCAGGGTTTCAGCGCTGGCAGGGTGAACAAGACGCCAAACAGCTGAACCTTTTCTCCCATGACCAATTGGTAAGTCGTTATCTCCGAGAGACCTTGGAAACCCTGGCTTATTAGCGGTAGCCTTTAATACCTTCTCAAGGGTTGAAGGCGACAATTATCATACTATTGATTTTTATTTAATTTTATAGGTCGAAAACCTTGCCCATAGCTTATTGCCTAGAAATGACGTAGAGCCCAATCGGCCCTGCGTCATTTCTGCACTTTATAAGGATAGTTGCGTTTGAACGTTTAGGATTGATAACCCAGACGTATCAGATTTGGTAACTCAAGGTAGCGATCGCGGTTGGGCTGACACACTTGAACCCAGGAACATCAGAGGATTTTGTCATGAAAGGGTTTGTTCAGCGATCGCGGCTCTCTCGGTGGGCACTTTCCACTTTGAGTTTGGTGTTATTGGCAAGTTGTGGCGCCTCTGGCGTACCGACCGAAAGTGGCGATACTGCGATGGCTCCCGCTACGGCTGAAGCAGAATCGATGCCATCTGATTCAGCAGATGGGCAGGAAGCACTGCTAGCCGATACGTCCACCGTACCGACGGTACGTTCTGTCCTAGTCAAGCAGGCAAACCTGAGTTTAACCGTCGAGTCTGTCGATGAAAGCCTGGAGAGTATTGCTGAGATTTTGGTTGCGCAGCGAGGCGATTTACTAGAACTCCATGATGAACAGCGGTTTACAGCTAGGGGAGCAGCCTACGTAACTCTGCGCTTGCGGGTGCCCAAAGACAATCTGGAGACTACACTAACCGCTCTCAAAGCCCTGGGAACCCTTGAGCGGCAATCTATCACGGCAGAAGAGGTGTCTGAACAACTGGTAGATCTAGAAGCACGGTTGCGCAATCTGCGTAAATCAGAGGAATCCTTGCTCAAAATTATGGAACGGTCAGGCTCGATCCCAGAAGTTTTAGAGGTATCACGGGAACTCAGCACCGTCCGCGCCTCAATTGAGCAAATTGATGCTCAGCTTAAAGCTCTGCAAAACCGAGTGGCATATTCCACCATTCAGCTCCAGTTGACGCCAGTTAACGCCCCCCAATCCCCCCAAGCTCCCCTACCCGAAACCTTGGGAAATACCTGGCAAAACGCAGCTGAGTCCGTTAGCCAACTCACTGTGGGGTTATTGAAAATCGGATTGTGGCTGCTAGCCTATAGCCCTTACTTTGCTTTCGTGGCGATCGCTTTAGGCCTGGGGTACCGCCTTAGAAACCGTCAGGCGTAGGCGTGGAGGGCAACTTTCCCCTGACTCAAACCTCGTAATATTCCCGATACCACTGGACAAACTTATCAATCCCTACTTCCAAGGGAGTGTCGGGACGAAAGCCAACATCGGCCATCAGGTCGTCTACATCAGCATAGGTCGTTGGGACATCCCCGGGCTGCATGGGCATCATTTGCTTCACCGCAGTTTTGCCCATGGCCGCTTCGATCACTTCGATAAAGTGCATCAACGTGACGGGGTTGTTATTGCCAATATTGTAAATTTTGTAAGGGGCACAGGTCGGTAAATCGGCGGCGATCGCAGTTGCCTCGTCCACCGCTTTCGGCGGATGGTGCATGACTCTCACAATCCCTTCCACAATATCGTCAATATACGTAAAATCTCGCTTCATGTGTCCGTGGTTGTACACCTGAATCGGGTCACCTTGGGCGATCGCCCGGACAAACTTGAAGTAGGCCATGTCAGGTCGTCCCCAGGGACCATAGACCGTGAAGAATCGCAGCCCTGTCATCGGAACACTGTACAGATGACTGTAAGAGTGGGCCATCAACTCATTGGCCTTTTTCGTAGCCGCATACAGCGATACAGGGTGGTCAACATTGTCAGTCACCGAGAAAGGCACCTTGCGATTAGCCCCGTAGATAGAACTTGAGGAGGCAAACACTAGATGAGCCACATGAGACTGACGACACCCCTCCAAAATATTGACAAACCCCGATAGATTACTGTCTGCATAGGCAAACGGATTTTGCAGTGAATAGCGCACCCCCGCTTGGGCCGCTAAGTGAACAACACAATCAAATGACTGCTGCTGAAACAGTTCGCCCATACCTGCTCGATCGAACAAGTCAAGCTGCTGAAAGGTGAAGCCTGCTTGGGGAATCAATCGGGCCAGTCGATCTTGCTTCAGCTGCACATCATAGTAGTCATTTAGGTTGTCGATACCATAAACCCGATAACCATCTGCCAACAGGCGATCGCTTAAAAAGTAACCGACAAATCCTGCAGCTCCCGTAACCATCACATTCATAACCATGTCGCTCCTTTCAAGACAAGCGGGTTGACATCTACTCAGTAGAAGGGCATTTCTTAATGATGCTGTCAGGCTAGTTGCAGCGAAGCCTGACTCATCGCTTCGTAAGGTTAACGCAGGGAGCTAGCATGATCATGCATCTTGAGGAGTCATGGAGTCCTGCTAGCATAACCGATCCAGGGCTGCACTCGACCAAATCTAGTCTAAGCCCTAAGCCTTTTCCCGTTGAAAACCGAATCAGTCCGGATCGGCACAAAATTTAGCGATGCAAAGCCTCACATCCCTGATGGTTTTACCCGCCCCCTGATGAGAAGGTGCAATGTATCCGGTTGAATGAGGGACAAGGTTATCGCCAATTACCATCGGTTTCGCAATTAAAAACTTCGTTTAATCCTGATTCTGAAGGGAAAAATCAGACAGTTTAAGCGTCACCGACAACCCCATTGCTCAAGGACACAACCGTTCATTTCTAGGTCAACGAAAATCAATTGATCAGGCTAATTGCGATCCCTTCTAGTCCCGTTTAACCCTGATGGAAGCTCCCCTCAAGGTATGGTTCTACCCTATCTCTTGATCGGCCGATAACCCTCTATCCGCAGGCCTTACACTGGTTTTTAGAAAATTTCCTAAAGGCGATCGCGACTTTTCTTTCAGCTTAACTTCAAACTTTTTCGAGCTTATCGATTTGCCTTAACTTGATTTATTCAAACAAACGAACCGATTTTAAGCATCGATGCTAGGATTGCCAGAGAAGAAAAAGAGAGAAACAATATCAAGGACGTAACATTCACATGCAAGAGATTGACAAGTCGATTTCCTTTGATGGTAGGGATATTCGACTTAAAGTAGGGCTGTTAGCCCCCCAAGCTGGTGGTTCAGTTTTAGTCCAGTCTGGGGAAACAGCAGTATTGGTGACAGCAACCCGCTCCTCAGGCCGAGAAGGCATCGATTTTTTACCGCTACTGGTCGATTACGAAGAACGCTTATACGCTGCTGGACGCATTCCAGGAGGCTTCCTCCGCCGAGAAGGGCGCCCCCCAGAGCGGGCAACTCTGATTAGCCGTCTGATTGATCGCCCCATGCGTCCCCTATTTCCCCAGTGGTTGCGTGACGACATTCAAATCGTCGCGACCACCCTGTCCATGGATGAACAGGTTCCGCCTGATGTGCTAGCGGCAACGGGGGCATCCATTGCCGTATTAGTTGCCCAAATTCCGTTTAATGGGCCCATGGCAGCAGTACGCGTGGGCCTAGTGGGTGATGATTTTGTGATTAACCCCACCTATGCCGAAATTGAGAACGGTGATTTAGACCTGATCGTTGCGGGTTCCCCCGATGGGGTAATCATGGTCGAAGCTGGGGCCAATCAATTACCTGAGCAAGACGTGATCGAAGCTATTGACTTTGGCTATGAGGTCGTGCGTGATCTGATTAAAGCCCAGGAAGAACTGCTCACAGAATTGGGGCTTGAACGCATCACTGAGCTTGAACCTGAAGCGGATCCAACCTTGGATGATTTCGTTCGCGATCGCGCTACCGAGGGCATCAAGCAAGTTTTGAGTCAGTTTGAACTGGCCAAACATGAGCGGGATGAAAAGCTTGATGTCATCAAAGCTGAAATTGCCACAGCCATTGAAGGTTTAGCAGAGGATGATTCTGTCCGGGGGGCGGTTGAAGCCAATGGCAAAGCCCTAGGCAAAACCTTCAAAAGTCTGACTAAAAAGCTGATGCGTCAACAAATCATCGACGACAGCGTCCGGGTCGATGGTCGCAAGTTAGATGAAGTGCGGCCCATTTCTTGTCGGGTAGGGCTGTTGCCAGCAAGAGTTCACGGTAGCGGTTTATTTAACCGGGGACTCACCCAGGTAATGTCCATTGTTACCCTAGGTACCCCTGGGGATGCTCAAATGATGGACGACTTACACCCAGATGACGAAAAACGCTACCTGCACCACTACAATTTCCCCCCCTATTCCGTTGGCGAAACGCGTCCCATGCGCTCTCCCGGTCGCCGCGAAGTCGGTCACGGTGCTCTTGCAGAACGGGCTTTGGTGCCTGTGCTGCCCCTCAAAGAAGACTTCCCTTATGTCATTCGGGTGGTTTCTGAAGTGCTATCTTCCAACGGTTCCACTTCTATGGGTTCTGTCTGTGGATCGACCTTGTCGCTGATGGATGCTGGGGTTCCCTTGAGCAAACCCGTCAGTGGTGCAGCCATGGGGCTGATCAAAGAAGGGGATGAAGTCCGCATTCTGACCGATATTCAGGGGATTGAAGACTTCCTGGGTGACATGGACTTCAAAGTGGCAGGAACCGACAGTGGCATCACCGCCCTGCAAATGGACATGAAGATCACGGGCTTAAAGTTAGACATCATTGCCGCAGCCATTAACCAAGCCAAACCGGCCCGCATGCATATTCTTGAGAAAATGCTGGGGGCAATCGACCAACCCCGTACTGATCTCTCACCCTTTGCCCCGCGCTTGCTCACCTTTAAGATTGATCCAGAACTGATCGGCATGGTGATTGGGCCTGGCGGTAAGAAAATCAAGAGTATCGTGGAACAGACAGGAGCCAAGGTCGATATCGAAGACGATGGCACCGTAACCGTCTCTTCCCTCGAAGGTAAGGCCGCCAAACACGCTAAAGCCCTAATCGAAGGCATGACCAAGAAACCTTCAGCTGGGGATGTATTTGCCGGTAAGGTGACCCGCGTGATTCCCATTGGGGCCTTCGTGGAGTTCTTACCGGGTCAAGAAGGGATGGTGCACATTTCTCAGCTAGCCGACTATCGCGTCGGCAAAGTTGAAGACGAAGTGAATGTTGGCGACGATGTGGTGGTCAAAGTCAGAGAAATTGACGGTCGAGGTCGGATCAACCTCACCCGATTAAATATTCACCCCGATGAAGCGGCCGCCGCTCGTGCCGCTCTAG
This sequence comes from Cyanobacteria bacterium P01_A01_bin.123, assembly GCA_039815185.1. GTDB lineage: Bacteria > Cyanobacteriota > Cyanobacteriia > Phormidesmidales > Phormidesmidaceae > JBCBZT01. Next base: position 174,871 of record JBCBZT010000009.1, read on the forward strand.
AAGAAGCCTCTTGACCCAAACCCTGAGGCTAAACTGACCGGATTATGATTGACGGGATGTTCAAAGGTGAACATCCCGTTTTTAAATCATTTAATACGTTTCAAGACTCAAGTTTTCAAATCGGATTTGGTTTTGGGAAAAAGCTAATTGAGAATGTATCTATAGGTTGGAGAGTATCCATCCCTTTGCCCGTATAAACCTGACTATTTTGCCATGACTTCAATCAATCGCACGTTGTTACGCATCGTCGGCATGGGCTGGGTCTGCTTTATGGTCGCTGGGGTCATCATCAGCCAGGTTTTTGCAGCTCCGACGGTGACGCTGCTGGTTGATCGCAGCTATTGTGATGCCGCTGATTGGCAGCGTGTGACCACCCAATACGACGCCCTCTATCGCCAGAACCAGCAGGGTCGCGTTGAAATTGAGCGGCTCGTTCTATTTAGTGACTTGGGAGAAGAGGTGCTAGACGAACCCCTAAGTCCAGAAGACTTTCAAACGCTGTCTACCTATGGCAAAGCCAATCCCGATCGGCAGCAAACCCTAAAAGCCGAGTATGCCAATGCCCAATTGCTATCCTGCGGCCAGTAGTCGCTCCAATTATTCGCCATAGTGAATTGTCTGCTTGACTGTTCTTGATGTCGCTATAGCGTCTCTACCTTTATCTTTCTCCTGATTTTCCATTGCCAAAATCATTAGAGAGGGATACTACGTAGGGCGATCGCGATCACGCGATCGCCCTATGTATAGCGCTGACCAGATTGCTTAATACACCGAGTATCGCCGGGATGCCGAGTTTGCAGGCAATCTGGCTCGCAGTCTTGTCCTCACAGAGTTGGCGACTGCTATATCACTGGGGTCAAACGCCAAGCCCGGTCAAAACACCAGACTGCCCCTCCAGTGCTAGGAAGGAGACGGCTTCGGTGGTGTGGTTAAGTTCACTATCGCGGGATTGCTCCTCGTGAACACCAACCCCAAAACTATTGCTGTTGATGGCGTCAAGCCGCAGATTGGCTGTGTCTGAACCATAGAAGGAGCCCAGCTTAGCAATTAGTGACGGGGCAGCATTGAAGTCTGCCGCAAAATTGACCTTGCCGCGATTGTGAGTGTGGCTGCGGCCAGTCGTGCCGCCTTGCAACAAGGTATCACCATCGGATCCTTGTCCTTGGTCAACAGCTAACCAGCCAATGGTTTCTTGGACATGTGTACCCTGATTCAGGGCTTCTTCTTCTTGCATGGCAACTTTAAAGCCGTTTGAGGTCTGTCCAGTGGTGCGGGTGGTGACCCAATCCCCACCATTGAAAGTTTGTACCTGAGACAGCACCGTAGGCGCGGACTCAAAACCGGTTAAGTTAACCGAATCAAAACCTTTGGAGGTAAGTCGATTTGAGTTGCGCGTGCCTGCCGAGAGACGGGTGCCATCAGCCAGTTCCCAGTCTCCAGCCTCCATGACGAGATAGGAAACCGATTCGTTGGTGTGTTTACCGTCTTTGTAGTTGGGCTCCTGAAGGCGGACTTGGAAGGTGCTATCTGTGATGTTGCGGAGGCGGATGGCAGCTGGATCCGAGCCGTTCAAGGAGGGGTCGGAGACGATGACGACGGGGTTATCGTAAGTGTCATCGAGAGTGATGGTCTTCCACTGGTGGTTGAGGCTGAGTTTACCGTACTCACCAATTACATCAGCTGTCGGCGTCGGGTTGCCTGAACCGCCACCGGTAGGAAGGTCATCAGTATCCAAATCGAGCTTGACGTTTTTAGAATTAATGGTGACTGTTTTGTTGACCGCTTGAGATAGGCCACCGCCGGAGAATGTGACATCGTATTTTCCCGGTGTTAAGGCAACTTGATAGCCCCCTGAGCCATAAGTATTCGTGCTAAATACGGCGTTATCAGACTGACGGGTTGCCTTGACTTGAATACCGCCGAGTCCTTCGCCAACGGTATAAAAATCATCGTCGGTTACGCCATCATCGAAAGCGACCCCAGTGAGAAAAGTAGATGATCCAGATTTGGCAAAGTTCTGGGTCGCCATGACCGCGTTGTATCCCTGAAATTCACCCGTACGAATGCCAATACCAATCTCTTTGAAATTATCATTTAAGATGTTGGTGCGGTGACCTGAACTCTTAAATAATCCCTCATGCTGCGTGCCGACATAGGCTGTTACATTAGGCGTTCCAGTGGTTCCTCGCCAAGATATGTTTTCTCCCCATGTCCAGCTACCTGTAAAGTCGTAGCCAGCAGATCGCATCCGATCCCCCGCACTGCTTCCGCCAGCGCCTGTGTGGGAAAAGGTATCGGTGTTGAGCATCCACTGGCTATGGTTGCGGGATGAATCGATCAGGTCGAAATTAAAGGCTAGAGGCTGTTTGGAACTGCCTGAGATCGTGCCTGATGGTAGCCCCTGATTGAGACCAATGCCGTATTGAGCGGCTTCGGCATTGGGATTAGACCTAGCCCGATTCACCAATTCGAGCATATATTGCTCATTTGCCGAGGGTTGTGCCATTTTTTAGACTCCACGTAGGAACGACAGTTTGGCAGTGTCACCCAGTCATACGCTGCATCAGCGCTCTAAAATCAAAACAAAAGTTTCCCCCAATTGGCTGTGAGGGAAAGTGAGTGTTCAGGAGGGCACAACAGAATCGATTACTCAATCGGGGCTATAAGTTACCCCGATCAAAGAGACGTGAGTCCCTAGCTGCGCTCTGTGCAGCGTTGCAGATAGAGGCGGGCAATTTCGTCATCAGGATTTTCATCTAGGCAGGCTTGAAACCCTTCGGCAGCTTTGGTGTAATTGTGTTGGGTATATTGCAGCAATGCCATTTCAAAGCAAGAACGGGTGTTGACTTTCCCTAGGGCGATCGCTTTAGGATCGGCATCAAACACTTCATAAACGCTGATTGCTGATGACCGTCCCCGCACGGCGACCCGATCTACCAGGCGAATGCAGTAATCATTCGAATCATCCAATTCTAAAAACGTTTGGCTGGAAATTAGCAGCGACGCCGCATACTCTTTGGTGAGCTGTTCAATCCGAGCCGCGACGTTAACGGTGTCGCTAATCACGGTGCCATCCATGCGGCTAGCGCCCCCCACGGTACCGAGCATTAAATTGCCCGTGTTGATACCAATACCCAAGCGCACAGGGGCTAGGTCTTGGGCCAAACGTGACTGGTTAAAGCGGCTTAAGGTACGCAGCATACTGATGGCTGCCCGTAGCGCATCGTCGGCGCTGCCGTCAAACAAAGCCATAATGGCATCGCCAATGTATTTGTCGATAAAGCCACCGTGTTCGGTAATTGCAGGTTCCATGCGGGAGAGGAAGTCATTAATAAATTTGAAATTTTCCGCTGGCGTCATGGTTTCTGACATTGCCGTAAAGTTTCGAATATCGGCAAACAGCACCGACATTTTGCGCTGGGTTTGATCGCCGATTTTGACATCAACAATGCTGTCTTTATTTAACAGTTTTAGAAACTGGCTAGGCACAAACCGTTCGTAGGCTTGGTTGAGTTCTGCCAGGTTTTGGTTGAGCTTTTCTTGTTCGCGGTAGAGCAGAGCGTTTTCTAGGGAAATGGCGGCTTGGCCAGAGAGCAAATTCAAAATTTCTAGCCGTTGACCGGTAAAAGCCCCGGTGGTCAACCGATTTTCTAAATAAATAACGCCGCGCAACTGGCCTTTATAAAGCAAGGGGGAGCAGAGAATGGATTTTGGTCTTTCTGCCAACACGTAGGGATCGTTAACAAACTGACCCTGAACAGTGGCGTTGTTAAGCATCACCGTTTGCTTGGTGCGCATCACATAATGGGCGATCGCGACAGAAAGCAGAGTCCCTAGCGTTTCCGACTCGAAGGGAATCTCTTGCAAAACCGTCATCGTTTCCGTGCCATCGGGTTCAATGCCCCGGGCTGCCTGTAACAGCCACTGATCGTCTTGCTGTAGGATGAGATAGCCAATTTGGGCCCCAGCATTTTCGACGGCCAGCTTGATCAGCTGTGACAGTAAGTTTTCCAGCACGATTTCATCGGCGATCGCTTGGGATGCTCGAATCACTGAGAGCAAATCAAAGTTTGCCGAGCCTGCGGTAGAAGATGCAGTTGAGGCCGTTATCGTTTCCCCAGCCAGCAACGGATCACGGAGGATGATGGCTTGGGAGAGCCACTGGGGATAGCGCATTTCCATCAGCCTGACTTTCGTCATGGCTCCCCAGCGGGCATAGGTGTGAAACGCATTGGTTAAATAGGTGATGCCAATGCGCTCATGACCCAGTTTGAGGTTGAGTTCCCCAGACAGTTCGTAGGCCATCGCCACCTCTTGCACATAGCCCTGTTGACTGGCTGCTTCAATAGCGGCGTTGTAGAGGGCCAGGGCACGATCGTCGTTGCCCTGAACCCGAGCCAATTCTGCTGCCACTAAGTCGTATTTATGTTGATGATTCATCGGGGCATGATTAGCCCAATACTCTAGCTTTTGCTGGTTTTGGGTCACAATCTCTAGGGTTTGGGCTTGGCTAGTGGCGTCATCGCTGTTATAGCGCGCTAGGCGAATCAACGAATCATAAAAGTACAGCAGCGCCACTTCGCTCGCGGCCGTCACCCCTAATAAAACTTTGGCAGCTTCGGTGGCACTGGTGAGGGCAGCATCGTAGTTGCCCAGCCAGTAAGCCAGCATCAGCTTGTGCAAATGCAATTCATAGCACCCCAACAAATTGCCGGTTGCTTCATACTGAGTCAGGTTGGCGAATTCGTCATAATAGTCTCCTACCAATACCGTAGGCTGACTGGTTTCGTGGCTGAGGTTGACCACGACCTGGGTTTGCAGCGCAATCAAGTTAAGTGCTGCTGCCTGCTTAATTTGGGCAACGAATTGCTGAGCGTCTTGCAGCCGCCCCAACAGATCCGAAAGTTTGTAGCCGGTTAGATAGAGCAGATGGACATCGCGCCAGTAACACCAGGCCACAAATTCCCAATCCCCTGTTTCTAAGCCCAGCTGTAAGCTGGATTGAAACAACGGCAGACTTTCATGGGGATGGCACCGCCAAGGATTGATAAAGTTGGCGACCAAAAAAATCACCCGATTTTTTAGGGCTTCACCCCCAGGCGCTTCGACCAAGGTTAGTGCAGCTTTCCCCAGTTGATAACCCATCTCAATATCCTGGGTGACGCCACACATCAATAGGCCATAGCTAGCGTAGGCAAAACTTGAGAGGGGGGCATTCCCTTGTGCTAAGGAAAGGCGCACCATGGCTGTGATTAACAACACATAGAGGTTGGGCCGGACAATGTAGGCCGATGAGGCCATCCGCCCCATGACCTGCATGGCTGTCAGGGCTTGCGGATCACTCATCTGGGGCAAATTGCCCAGGTCGGTAATGTCACGGCTGGCCAAGAGTTGGGCCGTGGTGAACAATGCTTCGCCAACGGCTGCCTGGGTGGGAGTACCGGGCAGGTCGATACTGAACAGCTTGAGGGTTTCAAGGCCAATGGCGATCGCGTCGGCGAGCTGCTTTTGGGCAATCCGGGTTCGAATTTGAATGTCGTAGGCAGCTGCGCTGTCAAAATGGGACTGGGCCCGATGCAGTAGTTGCTGAGTTAAGCCATCACTGGCTTCAAAACGACCGGTCAAATAGGCCACTTCTGCCGCTTCTTGGTGAATTGCTAGGGTCAGGGGATAGTCTATATCCCAGTCTTGCTCAGTGATTAGGGCTAAGCCGCTATTGGTGTAGTTGAAGGCTGGATCATAGGCCGCTGCTCTTTTGGCCTTTTGGGCGGCTTCCAGGTTGAGCTGTATCAGGGTGGCCCGGTCGATGATTGTGCGTGCCACTGCCATCCCCGCATTAAGCTGGTTAACGACGTCAAAAATAACGTCTGATCGTCGCTCATCAGGGGTTTGAGCAAGCAATAACTGCCCTAGGCGGGCATGAATACTGGCCCGCTGATCCGCCGTCACAAGGGAATAAGCGGCCTGGTGTACCCGATCGTGAAGAAACCGATAGATCCACTGGGTCGATGATAATGGCGCGTCCCGCAGGTCATCCTCAGTCAGGGCCATAGACGTTTGCACTTCAAAATTGACGGGCAGGATCATGCTTTGCTGTAGCGCTGGCATTAGGGTGCGGGCCAAAGTTAGCGGGGACTCATCGGTCATCGTCGCCAGCATATTCAGCTCGAAGCGAGTACCGACACAGGCAGCGATCTTGAGGATTGCTTGGGTCTCAGGGGCCAGTCTTTTCAGATTGCTGACAATCAGGTCGATTAAATCTAAATCGGTGATGCCGACCGTTTGAATTTGATCGAGATCCCATTGCCAGTGCCCCGCATCGAAGTCAAACCTTAACTGCCCTGCGTTGTAAAGGGTGGTGAGAATTTGGGTGACAAAAAATGGATTGCCCTGGGTCTTTTGGTAAAGCAAATCAACGAGGACACCCAGCGCGACTGGATCGCTCTCGGGTAAGGCATCACTCACTAACGACAAGACGGCCTCTGGGGTCAAGGGAGCGACGGCCAAATCTACAGGGGCATAACCTTGAGCTGCGATCGCGTTTAAGGTCGCCACCAACGGATGCCCGAGGGATACCTCATTGTCACGGTAAGCCCCAATCAGCAACAAATGGGTCTCTCCGTGGGGTAAGGTCATCTGTTCTAGTAGCTTTAGGGAAGCAATATCTGCCCACTGCAAATCATCTAAAAAAATTACCAGTGGATGAGCTTTGCGAGCAAACACCTGCACCAGTTTGGCAAACAACCGCGTAAACCGATTTTGGGCTTCTAGCGGTGGCAAATCGGGCAAAGCAGGCTGGGAGCCAAGGATTAATTCTAAGGGTGGGATCACCGCTACAATTGCCTGGGCCGAGTTGCCCAAGGCCTTTAGGATGTGGAGTCGCCACTGTTCAAGCTGGGCCGTTTTTTCGGTCAACAGCTGGTCAATTAGGGCCTCAAATGCTTGACGAATTGGGTGATAAGGAATATCTCGTTTGAGCGGATCTCCCTTACCAACAATAAAGTAACCGCGCTGACGAGTCACTGGAATTTGAATTTCATTCACCAGGGATGATTTGCCAATACCCGAGTAGCCCTTCACAGTCACGACTTCGATGTGGCCTGTTTCACCCGCCTGACTCACGCGTTCAAAACTTTCCAGTAGGGCCTGCACCTCCTGTTGACGACCATAGAGCTTTTGGGCAATCCGCAGCTGACCCGATCGATCCTGCTGACCAATGGCAAAGCGGTCAATGTCGCCCTGGCTTTCCCATTGGCTGCGACAGCGTTCTAAATCTGCTTTGAGGCCGAAGGCACTCTGATAGCGGTCTTCAGCATTTTTGGCCAGCAGTTTATGGACAATATCGTGAATCACCGGAGGAATGCCAGGGGCTAACTCCGCCAGCGATCGCGGTTGTTTAGCCAAATGACAATGTACCAGTTCAATCGGATCCTGGGTTTCAAACGGACGCCGCCCGGTGAGTAATTCGTAGAAGGTTACCCCCAACGAGTAAAAATCAGTGCGATAGTCCAGACTGCGGTTCATCCGCCCTGTTTGTTCGGGAGACATGTAAGGCAGGGTGCCCTGGAGGTGATGGGGGGTGGTGACGGTCTTGTCTTCCCGAGCCAAAATTGACGAAATGCCAAAATCAGTAATTTTGACCCGTCCCGTTTGCCTATCTAGGATAATATTGGCCGGTTTCAAGTCCTTGTGAATCACCTTGTGGCTATGGAGATGGCCTAGGGTATCTGAAAGTTGCACGGCAATCTTGAGAAATTCAGTCAGCGTGGGTAATCGTTTCCCTAGGCTTTCTTTCAGCGATTCATGGCCGAATGCCTCTAAAATCAGCGCCAACCCATTGTGATATTTCTCTAACCCATAGGCCCGAACAATCCCGTCAATGTTTAACTCACTGACCAGCTGATATTCATGGCGGAGCCTGGCAATATCGTTGAGATCGGGGTATTGGTCTTTGAGTAGCTTAACCACCACCGGCAAGTTGTCGGCTTGCCGCACACCCCGGTACACATCGACCTTAGGCCCACGATAAATAACGTCAGTAATGGCATAGTTCGGTAGGTCGAGCATAGGGGCTGGAAGCAATCCCAAATAGGTAACAGACCTCAGTCACATCCCGATCGATAATTTTCTCAGTAGGGTTGCAGAGCTTTGCGACCCGACTCAAGTTTTCAAATTGGATGTGGTTCAACCGCTCAGTTGGCGAGGTGATTTCTTTCAGATATCCTTTGCTTCGCCCAAGCCCGGTTGCAGAATTTGGTGGTCAAAACGTAGAGTTATTAACCCTTGACAAATGATAAACCTGTTTACTGGATTAGGTTTATAACCGTTTACCCAAAATCCAAGAGTCGCCTTCTCCAATGATAGTTTTGCCATAGGTGAGATCAAACTCGCGCTTCAGGATAGCGCGGGCTGCTTGCATACTCGACATGACCGTTGCCTCAATACAGCCTGCATTGTAAGTGTTATCGATCCAGTCCCCGGTGAGGTAAAGATGGTCAAAGCCCGATTCGTCGGTTTTGAGCCGAAAGACACCGCTACCCGGCACAGCCATCACGTAGCGTTCTGTGGGAAAGATATTAATTCGCCAGTATTGAGATTGGAAACGCTCCTCCAATCCAGTTTGGTTGGCGGTGAGGTCAACCAAACGCTGAGGATCTAACCCTTCTGGGTTATCAATCAGCGTGCTATTGGGCCATAGGGTCCCGATATCATTTCTCAAAAACTGGAGTGTACGGGCATCGACCTCAGCCTGAGCTTGGGCTGGGAAGCCTAGCTGATCTTGGGGTGGAATCCCAGGATCGGCAATCACGCCAGTGAAATAGGCCAGGTTATGGGGGGTGTTGTCGACCGGCCAATTTTCAAGCGGCAGCAAATGGGCCATATCAGAATAAGTATCTAGCGGCTCCACATAGGATCCCACGACGGCGCTGGCAAAGGGCCATCCCAACTGGGTTAAGGTTGGGGTGAGCCAAAGCTGTCCCCCCTGAGTGGGTACGGTTTTAACATTGTCAAACATGGCTTGCCACTTGGGTTGCGCTGCGGCCAATTCGCCACAGATAAATGGCAGTGCTGCTAGAGAAATGCCTAGCACGACAATATCGAAGTCTTCTCCTGCCTTGAGAGAAAGGATTTCTACGTCTTCCCAATCCGACCAAAAAGATTCCAAGTTAATCTTGTCAGCTTTGAGGGTGTCCCCTTCCACCAATTGTTCGTAGCGGGGAGAACTGGGCCAGCACAGCAATCCCTTCACAGCAATCAGCGGGTCATACGCTTGGCTAGGGTCTTTCAGCGTCACCTGTCGCCCCAGCACAATTTCACCAACGGCACTTTGGTCATTGTTGAGGCCCAAATGCTTCACGCGGTGGAAGAATTCGAACTTAACGCCACGATTTTTGAGAACCTGGTAAATCGGGGTGAACACCACATCTCCCATACCCCCCTGCATCTTCCACATGATCGAGCCGTTGTACTGAAAGATCACCGTGGCCATAATGCGGATGGCAACCCCAGCGGCAAGTTGGGGATTGGTGATATCTCCTTTGGGGAAGGAATAAACCAAATCATAGAGGACGCGAACAAAGGCCGATTGCAACGTCGTGTTTCGAGCCCCGTGCTTGAAGAGCCAGTCACGATAATCTAGATGATCGATTGCGGCCAAGTTGCCGCTATAGACGATGCCATCGACAAACAGTCCGCGAATATTGGCCAGGGCTAGATCAATCAGAGCTAACCGCCAGCGACCTTCGTAGACTTCTTCGGTGTCTGGGGTTTGTCGCCGCTGTAAACGACTGGCAAAGCGATCGAGCAGGTTAATCAACAGGCTGTGTTGGTCGTCTTGGTGCAGGCTAGGGTTTTCGGGCAAAGCTTCCACCAACTGCATGGCCAAGTTAATAAATAGAGATTCCCCGCTGGGGTCAACCTCCATCAGATTGTCGGGATGTTCTACCACATCGGCCAGCCAGGACTGCCAGCGGCGAGGGGCTTGCACTAGCGATCGCAGCAAATCAGCCGGTAACCGAAAGAACGCATCATCAAAGATGATTTCAAACAGCTCTTGACTCACATCAAAAGCTTCTGACAGTTTGGCCAAAATGGGCGGAAAACCGGCGGGTTGCCGAGCCTGAATATCTTGCTGCACTTTGCGATAGTCGAGATACAGCTCAAAGACGAATTGCAGTGTGGTGTAAATGTGGCTCCAGAGGGAGAAGTTGGCCCCCCCTTCCCATGGCTTCAACCGATTGGTGGGGAAGTCGAGTTCAATTGGGTTCCAGTTTCCTTCGGCATACTCTTGCAACACAATCAAATCATGGGGCTTAAAGGCATCTTCGACTGTGTTATGGGGGCCGTCACCCCCCATTTCGTCATAGCACTCTTTCATCACCCGGAAGGCATTTTCATAGAACCCAAAGAAGATATGCAGACCGTGTTCTTCAATCCGATAGGTTGGTTCGGTGTGGCCTTCGGGAATGGTCATATTGCGACCACTGGCCCCTTTGCCGCCCAATCGCCATCCCAGTTGGTAAACCGTGATGTCGTAGAGGCTATCCCATCCGGGGTGGCTGGTGAGTTCAAGGGCGGTGGTAAGGGAGGCCATGCCGCCGCCGAGGACGGCGATTTTTTTGCGGGTGGTGTGGGTCATGGTGAGTGTGAAGGAGGGTAGGGGAGCGGGTAGGGCGGAGGTGGGGAGTAGGTAGGGTGGTGTGTTAGAGGGGAGAGTGTAGGGGGCAGAGGGGGGGTAAGGTGAATTTGGTGGTGTTAATTTGTGGGTTCGATTATCTTGGTTGCGCCTTGGCCAAATTTAGAAGTAATCAAGGGAAGTATCAAGCTCTAGAAAAGGCGAGCAAGATGCTTGCACTCAACACAGAATGCTGAACCCATCCAGGAGTTTGATCTCCCCATCTCCCCATCTCCCCATCTCCCCCAATCCAGACCAGGCGATTAAGGATTTTCCCAAATCACTTTGGCATTGCCGCTGCTGAAGTCGAAGTTAACCCAAAAGGCAAATTCGACGGGGATACGATCTACTTCGCCCCCCTGAACATTGGCGTCTTTTACGGTCAGACCGAGGGTTTCGACGAGGGGGTGGCTGGCGAATTTGCCGATTTCAACCACGAAGGGAGTACCCAGGGATTCGGTGCCTAAAATGCCGCCAGCATGGAATTGGGTGAGGTTGAAGGGAAATTCTAAAATGCCCTGGTAGCAGGCTTTGGTGCCGATGGTGCCATCGCGGAATTGCTTTAGGGTGACGGCGGGGACTTCAAAATTGAGTAGGTAGTCGGCCAGATTAAAAGGGAGTTGCCAACCGGGGATTTCAAATGTGCTGGGGTCGTTAATTAAGACTTTGACCAGGGCTTGGCCGACATCTTGGAAACTCTGCCACGGCTTGATGGTGACGGGATCAGTGGCCCGCACTTCGATCAGCTTTTCCCACTGGGCTCCGGTTTGGGGAGAGAGCGTTTTCCAGGTGAGGGTGTGTAGGATGGCGGGTTGTTGCAGGTTTTCGAGATCGGGCATTTGAAACCCGCCGAGGGCTTTGGGAATGCCGTAGACTTCTCGCCCGGAGGCCATCACGGGAGAGTTATCGACAAAGATATAGGGAATGAACCAGGCGAGACGTTCAACTCGAAAGAGGGGGCCAACTTTTTTGCCGACTAGGGTGAGGATCCAGATGGCGGCTTCGTCTTCGCCGACAAAGCCCCGCTGACTATCGGGTGGATCGGTGGAGCTGATCTGGTCGATTCGATCGAAGGTGAGCAGGATATAGGGAATGGCTGCTTGGTAGTGTACGTTACCTTGGGCTGGGGTATTGAGGAATTTGTCGCAGAGCTGTTGCAGTTTGGGCAGTGCCCCTTCTAAGACGTAGCCGTAGAGGTTGGTGCCTTTGAGCGTGTAGGGTTGGGCGAAGGTTTGGTCGCTAGGATTTGAGATGTAGTCAGGCAGGGATGTGCGCGATCGCGTCCCGCAGCCCCCTGCAAAAGCAGATTGTAAGTCTTGGGCAATGACGCTGCCCGCTTGCGTTAAATGGGTGATTAATTGTTGGGGATCGGTGCGGAGTTGGGTGAGCTGTTCGTCAAGGCGGGCTGGGTTAGTCAGCAGTTCTTTGAGATTATGAGTGGCTCCCAAAGCGAGGTGTAGCCCGGTTTCAAACGAGGGAAAGGGGGATTGGCTCATGGGGATTGAGAGAAGTGGAATGCCGTACAGGATGCCGACACCGCTATTTTAGTTGCTGGGGTTTAGTGATGCCGCTGATCCCTAGGGGTAATTTTTATTCTTTGAGACTTAATTGTGCTGTGGCTGCTTGCACCCCATTCCCCCCAACTCTTGAGCCCCTCATACAACCCATCCAGCAGCGTCAAAACTGTGGCCTTTTCCTCATATAGCACTGGCCAGATTGCTTAATGCACCGAGTATCGCCAGGGTGCTTAGTCCACAAGCAATCTGGCTCGCGGTAGCGCACAAAGCTTTGTGGCTACCGCCATAGCTCAGAAACCGGGTTCCTGATCAAAGCATCTGGCAAAGCCGTCAGACCCGATCAAAGAAACCCGGTTTCTGGGAGCGTCGCTTCTGGGAGGATTTTAAGCGATCGCGACGAAATCGCTATCTCCTAACACCGTTGTCACAGTGTTGAGCACCGCCAGGGTTTCATCCCCAAAGCCAATCAGGGTGTTACCGTCCAATTGACTGATGTCGAGCTGACCGAAGCTCAACCCGCCCGCCAGACCAATGAAGTCCGTGCCGACTTCAAAGTCCACGATGGTATCAGTGCCTTCGCCCGCAGCCAGGACGAAGGTGTCGCTCCCCTGACCGCCTGAGAAGTCATCTCCGGTCAGAACATCGTTACCGAGCCCCCCCCAGAGTAAGTCGTCGCCATCATCGCCCCAGATGGCATCGTTCCCGGCCTCACCAAAGAGGCGATCGTTGCCGGCTTTCCCGCCGATACGATCGTCTCCGTTGCCGCCGAGAATGATATCGTTGCCACCTGCAGTACCGCCAGAATTGCGTGCGTTGCGATCGCCCCGCAGCACATCATCACCGTCACCCCCGAGAATCAGGTCATTTCCTAATTCTCCAGCCGCTCCCGAGACGAATCTCGCTCGATCAAGACCAATGCGCTCAGTAATCGCAACCTCACCTGTGGTTGGGTTGAGCGTGAAGCGTACAAGCTCCGGTTGAAATTCAGGTAGCTTGAAAATTCGCTCATTATCGCTGTCTCCATTCACATCGCTGGAGCCAGCATCGGGGCCGCGATCGCACTATGCATAATAACCTCAAAGCATTTCGATTAGATGCTGATAGTAATCGAGAGTAACCGGATCATTGCCCCCTTGATTTATATAATTCTGTCTAATTGTTTCATAATCTGAACGAGCGGCCTCTATGTCACCAATCAAAAAGTACGCTGTGGCTCTTTCTAGATAGAACTGCTCATTATTAGGATCTGCTTCAATTGCTTGACCGAAACTGTTGATTGCATCTTCTATAGCACCATTACTTAAATGCTCATAACCAAAATTTGCATAATCTTCAGCAGTCATTTCAGCTGTTAAACTATCGCGAGGCTTACTCTGTCCACATACATTGCTTAAATCTATAATTTCACCTCCCTCTTGCTCTATATAACAAAGTGGATCTGCAGCGACCGATCCAGCATATGCCAGGAGCATAATCCCAAGGAGAAGGAACCTTTTTGGTATTTTGCTAATCCTAAACACCATAGCTCAAATTTAGATTAAGCCAATACTCTTAATTTTTGAAGCTTACAGCATTTAAGAAGTTGACAAAGACAAGATGCGCAAAAGTTTAGCGTAGTCTACAGATATTCACTTTAACGAAACTTTGAGCAAAAAGGGTGGTTGTGTTGCAAGAAATTATGAAGGCAGTAATTACGTTATACTTGTAATCTTTGTTATGCAGGGACTCCGAAGATTTCGTTGATGAAAGAGATCTGTCCTATAACATTCCCTTTTGCAACCCCATTGCTCTGACCTTTACGGATCATATTCATCACCTCATAGCCTTGGAGCGTATGCCAGGCTGTGTTGAATGAGCTAAAGCTAAGACCAGTGCGATCGCACTGGATTGCTAGGGTCGCTGAGATCGATGATTTGCACTTCCGGATCACCGGAGACCACGAATAGCTTCTGGGAAGCCGAGTCGAAGGCGTTGATTTCAGCACCGATATCGCTGGTAAAGCTACCCACTTTTGTCAGGAAAGCATCCATTATTACTTAAACTCCAGAAAAGATAATGTGGGGCAAATAATCTCAAGAGCAAAATCTGTCGTAAAGAGCTGCCCTCAGCTCTTTGTGTTTAGGGCATAGAGCAGAGCTTGCGGTGCGATGCTCGCTCGGAGCGAAATTTTCGAGGGAAAAGACTTTTGAGGTCAAAGATTTTGCTGCGGCTAAGTCTGGGTCGCGCGTCCGTTTTTAGCATTGAGGGTTGTGGCAACAACGTCACCACAACCCCCAGCCAAAATCAGATTTAGACCCCTAAGTCATCAACGATCGTGAAGTTCCGGGCAACGGTTCCAAGCAAATCACCATTCAGGTTATTTCTTGAATAAAGGTCAAACTCGATGGTGTTATCGCCCTGGGGCAGTAGGCCAACGCCTCCCCCTCTGTAGTTATTGCCGTTATTGCCAAACAGTGCGTAGGGTTCGACATTCTCGGTCTGAGTTACCTGACCATCGTTGAGATCGAGGAACATACTCTCAACCTGGCCAAAGAGGAGGCTGTCATCGGGCACAAATGCTGCAATGGTGACATTTTTACCTGCAAGTGTGCTGGCTAGGATTTCATCGCCCTCCTCAAGTGGGGTCAGTAATTGATCGGTGTCAGCATTGAAGAAGGCAACATCAATATCCAACGAACCGGAAATATCGTCGATGATCGTAAAGTTGCGGGTAACTGTGCCAAGCAGATCGCCTCGCAGCCGATTTTGAGCATAAAGATCGAACTCGATGGTGTTATCGCCCTGGGGCAGTAGGCCAACGCCTCCCCCTCTGTAGTTATTGCGATTATTGCCGAACAGCGCGTAGGGTTCGACATTCTCAGTCTGAGTTACCTGGCCGTCGTTGAGGTCAAGGAACATGCTCTCAACATTGGCGAAGACGCTATCGTCAGGGACGAACGCAGCAATAGTGACATTGCGACCAAAGAGATCACTCGCTAGGATTTCATCGTCTCCCTCAAGTGTCGTAATCACAGTGTCACTGTCTGCATCGTAGATCGCAATCTCAAGGTCGGTAGCGGTGTCAGATGCAAGTTCAAGGCCAACAATCAAGGGATCGTGATCAGAGTTGCGGAAGGGAGTTGTGCCATCAAAGAGAGCCGGATTGCGACCAAAATCGAGGTTGTAGTCAAAGGCATCGGGCTCATCTGCATTAATGTGCCATTCGGTGGTTCCAGTGACTTGCGGTAGCAGACTGGAGGAGGCTAATCCATAGTCTAGGGTGCCTTGTTGTCCATCAAAGACGAAGGAGTAGGCTGAATCGCCCTCAAACAGTTCTGCCAGGTTGGTATATCCGGCTGCTTCCAGTGTAGTGAGGGGATCTTCCTGAGCATAGGCATTGAGATCTCCCAGAATCAGGAAGTCGCTGTCACCACTGCCCGTAGGATCGGTGGCCAACCAATCGGCCAGGGCTTGAGCAGCTTTGGTGCGGGTATCGTTCCAAAAACCTTGGCCATCTCCCTGATCGACATCTGGGTTAGATAACGGCCCCCCTTCAAGCCCAGAATCACCCTTGGATTTGAAGTGGTTGACGACGGCGGTAAAGGTTTCCCCATTGGCGTCTTCGAAGGTTTGGGCGATCGCCGGACGGTTCCGTTGCAGCCCTGTGCCGTTGGGGTCGGTAAAGCTGGGGGCATCTAGAATGGCGACATCCCCGACAGGGGTTACTGCATTGGTTTTGTAAATCATGCCGACGGTGATGGCATCCGTTCCCACTAAACCTGGGGTGCTAATGAAAGCGTAGGTAGTGCCAGTTCCAGCAAGGGCTGCATTCAGTTCGGCGACGAGGTTAGCCAGGGCGGCATCGTCGCTGCTATTTTCTAGTTCAACCAGCCCCAGAACATCGGCATCCAGTTCAACTAGCGTGGTGACCAGCTTTTGCGTTTGGCGATCAAATTCTGCAGTTGCAGGTTCTACACCAAATTCTGTCAGGTCATCAGCCCCACGAGGTTCTAGGCCAGCCTCTGTGAGGGGATTGTCGTTGAAGGAAATGCCATCATCCAGCGTAGTGAAGTAGTTGAGGACGTTAAAGCTGACGACCTTCAGGTTGCCTCCGACCGGATCTGGGGTTTCTGGACGGGGATTGGTGGCTTGGAAATCGACTGGATCTACGGGCTGAATCCGGTAGTCACCGAAGCCAAAGCTGAGGACACCCGTGAGGTCTGTTACCGTATCTCCCCCTCGGAGCGGATTGTTGGCACTGAGGGGATTGCCGCCTCGACCATGAATAATCGGGTCGGGGTTCTGAACAGTCTGGCCATCGTCTAAAACAATGCGCCGTTTCTCGATCGCCTCTTGGTGAGCCGCAAACCCAGCAGCATCAGGCGCATTGAACTGGGTGAACTGATCCAGGCGTCCGTCGGTGCCAGGGGCGTTGCTATCGCCATCAGCAGACAGCACCACTTCACCGAAGCGATCCAGATTGAAATACTCGGTGACAAAAAGTGTTTCAGGAATGGTGATCTGCATTCCCTCATAGGCTTCTAAGTCGTCAACCGTTGTGACTGGGAAGTTAACCGTTGCGGCTGTCGGTAGGGTATCGGTACCTTCGACAGAAACGGAGACATTAGTGAGTTCAGTTAAGCCTTCGAACTCAGTGACTGTACCCGTAATCTGAACCACATCACCCACGTTGACGTCTACTGCCGGGGAGCTGCCATCAAAAATGAAAAGTCCTTCAGAGGTGGTGGCATCAGCGTCCGCATCTACATCTTGCTCTTGGACGAAGAAGCCGTTCAGATCGCCATCGGTGCCCGCAGCACCATCCTGGAAGTCGCCGACCACAACGGCTTCGATCGTTACCTGTTGACCTTCGATGGGGCTGGATGCGCCATTGCCTTGAATCGCCGAAATGGAGGTGATCGCCACACCATCATCGTTTTGGATGGTGCCGTCTGCAGTTGCACCGGTAATGTTTGCATCGCCGGACGCATTAGATAGGGTAACGGTGAAGCTTTCATCCAATTCAGCCTCGGTGTCGCCAGTGACATCTATAGTCACCACTTGGCTGGTTTCGTCAGCTGCGAAGTTGACGAAACCAGAGGGCAGTGCCCCACCAAAGTCATCGGCATCTGCCGCAGTGCTGGATACTGCGAAGTCAACGCTGGTTTCACCCGTGGTATTTCCAGAGCGGTTAACTGTAAAGGTGAAGGGTGTTGTGCCTGCGTCTCCTTCGGCTTGGTCTGCATCTGTGGGCGCAATGCTGAGATTGGTATTGGTGCCTGATGCTTCAGCGATGACGAAGTTGTCAACGCCAAAGTCTTCATCGCCCGCATCCAGACTGACACTCAATTGAAGATCTAGGGTGGAACCTGTGCCAGCGATCGCGGCAGTGAAAGCCTGAGCCGCATTACCCAAGGTCGCGCCATCGCCAACGCCGTCAAAGTCGGTATCTTCACGGAAGAAACCGTTGAATGGCCCACTATTGCTGGTAAAGTCTGCGCCAGAGAACCACAGTAGATTTTGGAAACCCCCACCGTCAATCTGATAGCTCAGGCGAATGAAGTCGGCATCATCAATGTCGCCGGGGTCATCAAAGAACTCAGCAAAGTCACCGCTGAATTCCAGATTGCTCAAACCGCTGATGTCTAAACCAGACCAGGTGACCGTGATCGGTAAAGTTGCCCCTTCACCATCCAAGTCTTGCCCGGTCAAGAAGCTGCCCTCAAAACCCGTATAAGCTTTGATGCCATTGGGTTGGGGGTCGCCACCAAAATCTCCACCTCCCGCGCCATCAGAAATACCGAAAAAGTCAAACCCACTACTGACGCCTGCATCTGAGAAGAAAGGTGTACTCGTGGTGAACTGGGTGGCATCATTGAAGGTTTCAGTCAGCACCGCACCGCTGCTATTGCCGTTATCCACGGTGAATGCATCATTTGGTAGCTGCTGGCGATCGCTGTTGCTGCCTGTCCAGTTACTGGGATCACTGATAGCCGCTAGCAATTCTGCCTGTGTGCCAGACGTGATGCCTGTATAGATGGCGTTATCAATTTCGTCTAGGGCAAGGGCTGTTTCACCATTCACCAAGCCTGTCGGTAGGGCTGATGTGTTAGAACTCGTGGCATCAGCTTGCCACACCCCCGGATTACCTTCGCTATTGAGGGCGTAAATAAAGGTGGGATTAGCATCTTCTCCCTGGTAGGCCAAAATCTGATCACCGCTGGCAGAGAAGGCAACACTGCTGACAGCAGGATTGATCACAGTACCTGCAGGGATGTTCTCGGTAGCAGTCCAGGTAAAGGTTCCTTCGTTAGCCCGGAAACCACCTGCGGCAAACCAACCGTTGTCGGTAAATTTAATCTCAGTGCCAGTTTCTAAATCGACGAGGGGAACAAAAGCAAATTCATCGGGATTGTCGAAGTTGAAACCGATGATGGCAATATCGCCAGACGTGAGGATTGTAGCCATATCTAAAAACTCTGGAGAACGCTAACGACGAAGCAACGAGGCACACGAAACTGACGCGATCGCTAATGCTGCGATCGCCCAGAAGAAGCAAAAGTGGTTCTGTAAAACCACATACAAAATTGCAGGCAGACGTAAAGAGACGGTAAAGCCCTAATTAAGGGCAAGAAACTTTACTCAATCTTCAAGAAGAACTTTCGGTTTTTACTGAAACCGCCTGAAGGCATCATCGCTGCTTTATCAAAACGATTTAGGGATACTCAGTGCCTCATGCAATAGGTTCACAGCCATCCGATTTGAGAGATAAATCACATCCAATGTGCAAACTTGAGTTTTTGGTATGAATTTTTAGTTTTAGCGGAAACTGATGGATCTGGATGGGGTCAAAGTTCAAAGGGGACTGGATTGATGCCTAGCTGTGGTGCGTCTGGACAAGACTAAGTTGGCGTGAAATAACCATAGACAAAACACTAAAAAAGAGCTTTAATTGATAGAGCAGAGTCTATAAAGTAATGTAAACAGTTCTTTGTAGATAGTTCACATTTAGGAGGCGGTTCGTTGATCCACGCCACACTACACCAACTCAAGGTATTTGAAGCTACTGCTCGCCACGGCAGCTTTACCCGTGCTGCAGAGGAGTTGTTCTTAACCCAACCGACGGTTTCGATTCAGGTCAAGCAATTGACCAAAGCCGTTGGCTTGCCATTGTTTGAGCAGATTGGTAAACGGCTTTACTTAACCCAAGCGGGTCAAAAATTGTTGGACACCTGTCAAAACATTTTTGAAGGTCTCGAACAGTTTGAGATGTCTGTGGCTGACCTCAAGGGTATGAAGCAAGGGCAATTGCGAATTGCCGCCATTACCACCGCCAAATATTTTGTACCCCGGTTGCTGGGGCCATTTTGCCATCGATATCCTGGCATTGACATTTCGCTCAAGGTGACCAACCACCAGCAGATTCAAGAGCGCATGGCTAATAATGAAGATGACCTATATATCGTTAGTGATCCTCCCGATCAACCAGATCTAAAGACCCATTCATTTTTGCCCAATCCGTTGGTCGTGATTGCCCCTCAAACCCATCCCCTGGTCGACAAGGCGAATATTCCCATTACAGCCTTGAACGATGAACCCTTCATTATGCGAGAACCTGGTTCTGGAACTCGCAAAGCGGTTCAAAAACTATTTACGCAACACAAAATCAATGTCAAAGTGCGCCTGGAGTTGGGCAGCAATGAGGCCATCAAACAAGCGATCGCGGGCGGTCTTGGCATCTCCGTTTTATCCCAGCACACGATTATTTCAGAGGGGACGCGGGGTGAGTTCGCTGTGCTCGATATTGAGCATTTTCCGATTGAACGCTACTGGTATGTGGCCCACCTAGCAGGTAAGCAGCCCTCTGTTGTGGCTGACACCTTCTTGCAATACTTGATTGACGAAAGTCAATCTACCGCGAAGAAATTTTTGCCAGCCTTAGATCCGCATTTCGACTCACTACCGTCTAACGCTCCAGCCCTGAGCGAAAGCCTGTAGAACGGGTGGATAAGCACAATCGAATTGAGGTACTAGCTTTTCAATTCCTGTTTTTGCAGCAACTGCTGCCGTCGCATTTTTTGCTTAGCCCGTTTTTCTGGGGTGAGGCTGTCGTAGCAATGGGGGCAAACAATCCCAGCTTCATAGCGGTCAGAGGTTTGATCGGCTGTGCTGATGGGATGACCGCAGGCCCGACACAGATCATAGGTGCCGGGTTCGAGGCCATGGCGCACGGCTACCCGCTCGTCAAAGACAAAGCATTCTCCGTGCCAGCGACTCTCAGCTCTAGGGACGGTTTCCAAGTACTTTAAAATGCCGCCTTTGAGATGATAGACCTGCTCAAAGCCCTGGTTTAACAAGTAAGCAGAGGCCTTCTCACAGCGAATGCCCCCGGTGCAAAACATGGCGACCTTCTTATGCTGCTTGGGGTCGAGTTGGGTTTGCACATAGCTCGGAAAGTCTCGAAATGACCCCGTTTTGGGATTTTGTGCCCGCTCAAAGCTGCCAATCGCCACTTCATAATCATTGCGTGTATCGATTAACACCACGTCCGGATCTTCAACCAGCTGGTTCCAATCAGCTGGATCTACATAGGTGCCCACCTGTTGAGTTGGATCGGCTTCAGATTGACCGAAGGTGACAATCTCGCTCTTGAGCTTAACCTTCATGCGCTCAAAGGGCAGGGTCGCAGCAGTCGAATATTTTGCCTCTAGTGCAGAGAACCGTGGGTCTTTTTGAAGTTGGGTCAATAGGGCTGCGATCGCATCAGAAGACCCTGCCACAGTACCATTGATGCCCTCGGATGCCAGCAAAATTGAACCCATCAACCCCCGAGACTGACAAAACTCCAGCAGGGGCGATCGCAGTTCAGCGCAATCCGGCAACCTGACAAATCGATAAAACGTAGCCACCACAACCGTCATAGACTTCTCAGCAAAACCTGATTCATCTCGTAACACAAAACCGCTGCTCCAATCGGCACGGTCAAATTATCAATGCCCAAGCGAGAGAAGGCTTCTAACCCTGCAGCGACCGTAGCCACCACTGATGCCACGACCCAAGTTTGCCAGAGATTACCCTGCACCCCCAGCAGCACTAAGGCACAGACGCCATAGCTGACAACTGCCATAGTGAGAGACCCTTCCCAGCTTTTGGTCATCCCCCACAGTTGATAAGGGTGGGCCCCAAACCGCTGGCCCACCAGAGCAGCTAGCCCATCTCCCCAGGTCATAATTAAAATACCAATTACCGCGTACTCAGGCACCTGCAGCGACCAAAAAGCAACTCCCAATAGGCCAATGCTGATGGCGTAGAAAAATGTGCCGAAGCTCTTGCGACCCACACTATCGAGTCCGGGAATCACAGGATAACGATAAGACAACAGGGTAATAGTGCCAAATAAAATAGATGCAGTAACGACAACCCAGGCTGGAATCTGGAGCCACCAGGCAATCAAAATCACGTTGCCCGCCCCAATGTGAATCACCTTGCGAACCATCTCAGGTTGGCAGAATGGACTGCGTCGGAGCACCTCGGCACTGCCACCCACTAACGCTAACCAAACAACAGCAACCCCAATTTTACTTAAAACTGAAAGCGTCATTCCGTCACTAACCATAACCCTCATCACTACTCTGCGCCAACGGGCATGGTTGATTGAATTGCCTAGCCCCAGCCCTGCTATGCCCTTCACCGTATTACATTTTGCCTTGCTAGTGTGAACACAGAACGACCCTAACCCTTATCCTTGCGGACGATTGACAAAAGTCGGTGTAAGATCAGTCGTGGTTTGTTCGGTAAGGTGCAGTCTCCATTACTGGGAAAGATTTAAACCACATCCGATTTGCAGCCTCAAGTAGGGACGCAGAACCTTGCACCCTACAAGGGAAAAATGTGGATCTGAATGTGGCCAAGGTTTACATCAAACTTATAGGATTTATCTATGGGAAGTACCTATCAGCGAGTCTTGTTGAAACTGAGCGGTGAGGCGCTCATGGGCGATCTCTCCTATGGTATCGATCCAGGTGTTGTGCAGTACATTGCCCAAGAAATTGCTGATATTCTCAACCAGGGGATACAACTCGCCATTGTTGTCGGGGGTGGCAATATTTTTCGGGGCATTAAGGGGGCAGCTGCGGGTATGGATCGGGCGACTGCTGATTACATCGGCATGATTGCTACCGTGATGAATGCCATGACCCTCCAAGACGCCTTAGAGCAAAGCGGTGTGCCCACGCGGGTACAAACGGCTATCTCAATGCAGGAGGTGGCAGAACCTTACATTCGCCGCCGCGCCATCCGCCACCTGGAGAAAAACCGGGTGGTTATTTTTGGAGCAGGGTCGGGTAATCCCTTTTTCACGACTGATACAACTGCTGCCCTCCGAGCCGCTGAAATTAGCGCCGAAGTGGTCTTCAAAGCGACGAAAGTCGATGGCGTTTACGATTCTGATCCGAAGCTAAACCCCGATGCTAAACGGTTTAATACCTTAACCTACAGCTATGTGCTAGCCCATGACCTCAAAGTTATGGACAGTACTGCGATCGCCTTATGCAAAGATAACAGTATCCCCATCATGGTGTTCGACCTGTCGGTTCGCGGCAATATCCATCGTGCCGTGATGGGCGAGTCTATTGGTACGTTAGTGGGGGAATCCTGTGAAGTTAGCTGAAATTGAAAAGTCCATGGGCAATGCCGTTGAAGCCACCAAACGGGCTTTTAACACCATCCGCACCGGACGAGCCAACGCGGCATTACTCGATAAAGTTATGGTTGATTACTACGGTGCCCAAACACCGCTCAACCAAATGTCAAACATCAGCACGCCAGATGCCAGCACGCTGATGATTCAACCCTATGACCCCAGCATTATTGGCGCCATCGAAAAAGCCATTATGATCTCTGATTTAGGATTGAACCCCAACAGCGATGGTTCGGTGGTGCGCCTCAACATTCCACCGTTGACCAGCGAACGGCGTAAAGAGTTTGTCAAACTGGCCTCAAAATATACTGAAGAAGGCAAAGTTTCAATCCGCAATGTGCGGCGAGACGGTATCGACGCCATTCGCAAATTAGAAAAGAGTGGGGATATGTCTAAAGATGAAGCCCGGGATATGCAAGACGAAGTCCAAAAGCTGACCGATAAGTACACCGCACTGGTAGATGAAGCCTTCGCAGATAAAGAAAAAGACATCCTAAAGGTCTAGGACTTATTGGGACGGTTGCAAAGATAGATGATGCCCCGGTCAAGCTATGCCTGAAAAGGCTAAACAGCGCAGCTAGGGCGCACGCAGTATGCCAAATGCATGGGATATCCCTTAGCTTCATAAATCCGATCAACACAGGTGAGTGCAGTTTCTAAGTCTCTATAAGCACGGAGAACGCGCTCTTTTCCGTCGGCATAGCGAATGCAAAGTTCCCAAGACATATCTACTCTCTCCTGCTATGGGGTGGGTTTAGTTGAATCGCGCTGACTCAGTGTTCTTATCAACAACTTGGCAGCTAGCTTTATGAAGCTTTCATCAAGTTGATGTAGCTATCATAAAGTTGTGATCAGGATCATGCACTCCGGGAAATCTACTAATTTGTCTCCGAGAATTTGCGGATAAGTTAGTGATTCGCGATCGCGCTAATCTTCCCGAGCATTTCTCCCCCAGGCATTTCTCCCCCGGGCATTTCTCCTAAGATTAGGTGGAGATCGCCCTATGACCTGCTGCTAATGCCTAAATGGTTTAACACCGCTGGCCCCTGCCAATCTGATATTCACTACATGCTCTCTCCGCTGGCGCGGGTACCCCAGTTAGAGCGCCTGATTGCTCAACGGGGTTATTTTGTGATCCATGCTCCCCGGCAGGTGGGCAAAACCACTGCGATGTTGGCCCTAGCCCAGCAACTCACCGCTAGTGGGCAGTACGCTGCTGTCATGGTGTCCGCAGAGGTAGGTGCTGCCTTTCCCCATGATCCAGGTTTGGCTGAAGCGGCAATCCTGGATGCTTGGGCAGACGATGCCACCTTTTGGCTACCGCCAGATCTTCATCCCCCCGATTGGCCAGCCTCAGAACCCGGTCGGCAGCTTGGGGCTGCTCTGAGTGCCTGGGCCCAAAAATCGCCCCGACCGTTAGTGGTATTTATTGACGAAATTGATGCGCTGCAAGATGAGACGTTAATTTCAGTCTTACGCCAACTTAGGAACGGCTATCCTAAACGTCCGCATCGATTTCCCCATGCCCTGTCTTTGATCGGGGTGCGGGATGTGCGGGACTACAAAGTTGCTGCTGGTGGCAGCAACCGTCTCAACACCGCCAGTCCTTTCAACATAAAAGTAAAGTCCCTGACGCTAAGGAACTTTACCGCTGTGGAAGTGGCACAACTCTATGCTCAACACACTGCTGAAACCGGACAGATCTTTGAGCCTGAGGCTATCCAACACGCCTTTTCCTTAACTCAAGGGCAACCCTGGCTCGTCAATGCATTGGCCAAAGAAATTGTGGAAGAGATGGTCAGAGATCAAACTCAGCCCATCACGGTTAAGCATTTTGAGTCTGCTAAGGAAATCCTGATTCAACGGCAGGATACCCATCTAGATAGTTTGGCCAGCATTCTTCGAGAAGACCGGGTTCGAGCTGTTATTGAACCGATGCTGGCAGGGCAAGAGTTAGGGGATATTCCGAACGACGATCGTCAGTTTTTGGTGGACTTGGGATTGGTGGTGCGGAGTTCATCTGGAGGGCTAACCCCAGCTAATCCGATTTACCGAGAAGTGTTACCTAGAGTCTTAGCCGGGGGCTCTCAAGATAGCCTACCCATGATTCGCCCCAGTTGGCTGACCCCTGACGGAAACCTCAATCCTGAACAGCTGCTCCAGGCATTTCTCAAATTTTGGCGACGGCATGGCCAACCCTTACTCAAAAGTGCGCCATACCATGAGATTGCGCCCCATTTGGTATTGATGGCGTTTTTGCATCGGGTGGTCAATGGGGGCGGTACCCTAGAACGTGAATATGCGATTGGTTCTGATCGGATGGGTCTTTGTCTGCGCTACGGGGCGGTAACCCTAGGGATGGAGCTCAAGGTTTGGCGGGAGGGCCGCCCTGACCCGCTTAAGGCAGGGTTACAACAGCTAGATCGGTACCTGGCAGGACTGGGATTGAAGCAAGGCTGGTTAGTCATTTTCGATCAGCGGTTAGGGCTCCCGCCGATTGCAGAACGCACTACCACTGAAGCGGCTGTAACACCGAGCGATCGCGATATTGTCGTGATTCGAGGATAAGAGAATCAGAGATTTTAACAAATATATTCTTGTGAGACCTCTCATTTGTCTCCTGCTATCAACCTTTTCAGTTGCTCTAGCAGATTTAACTTCTCTATGAAATTGGGATCTAGCTCAATCATGAGGATTAAAGCAGAAAATATACAAGCGCCTACGACTGCATAATCAAGAATGCTTTCAGAAGTAAGTCTGAAGGGTGTTATCTGTAATATTCCTATAAACAGGAGTGGTAGTGAGGCTCTGAATATGAGACTGCCATATCTCTTAAATTGGCGATTCCTTATTTGACGCTTGGTTATACGGTTTATATTGCTCCTTAATTCATGTACATCAACTTTTGGCAATGAATGCCAATCACCTTCTAAGAGCAAATTGAGGCTATCTGAAAACCGATTTAGCAAGCTGTTTTTCGTCTCGTCCATAGGTGTATAGAGCCATAATTTTAGCTCTCGAAACCCGTTAGAAATTTTGCCCATCTCAATTTCAATCATGTATGAGCTGTAAGCATCCTTGGTTGCAAGGATGCTTACCACTTCATCTTCAAAATAATCCGCTAGCCGATCAATTTTTTTTACATAGAGATGCCCTAAATTTTACGTCTTCAATATTATTTGTTTCAAGAAGATATAAAATTTTGAAAACCGATTCAACGATGTAACTGTGCACAAACTGCTTCGTTAATATTCTAGCCAAAGCAAAGCGCATGATTGGGGAAAAGAAGATGTATGCGACAAGAAAGATCAACAAATAAAGACCAAAAAGCGTCGCCGCAAATGAATAGCTGCTTCTCCAATAAAAACCAAACGTAAAAGTTACCGTAAAGGTCAAGAAGATAATCGCCAATGATAAAAAGGCTGCCTTATACCAATAAAGCTGATAATTGAATGATTCTCGGACTTCTTTAGAAGCCGTTGTCAAAAATCCTGCAACGATAA
>JBCBZT010000044.1:0-64648 GCA_039815185.1 Cyanobacteria bacterium P01_A01_bin.123
ACCTTTAGCGTAGGTGGAACCAGCCCCACGACCGTGGTACTGGGTGACATCAATGGTGATGGCCTGGAAGACGCGGTTACCACCGATGAAGGCTCCAACTCCATCTCGCTTCTGATTAACGATGGGGCTGGCGGCTTCCTAGCAGCCCAAAGTTTCGCTTCTGGCGGCACTCAACCTGTTGAACTAGCACTGGGCGATGTGAATAACGATGGTCGTTTAGATGCAGTTGCCCTCAATGTTGGTTCCAACAATGCTTCAGTTTTCCTCGGCAACGCCAGTGGCAGTTTTGATGCACAACAAACCTTCGCAGTTGGCAGCACGCCAGTTGGTTTGGGCATTGCTGATGTTGATAGCGATGGCAATCTAGATGTCTTCACCGCAAATCTGCAAGACCGCACTGTCAGTGTCAACCTTGGTAATGGAGATGGCAGTTTTGGCGCACCCTCAGTAGGCGATGGTATTGGCAATCGACCTCTAGACATGACGGTTGCTGACCTCAACGCTGACGGTATTCAGGACTTCATCACCGCCAACGCTAGCTCCCGAAATGTATCGATTGGGTTAGGGAATGGCGTCGGCGGGTTCACTGTCACCAACTATGCCCTTGGGGCACGCCCGAATGCAGTCACTACTGGAGATATTGATGGGGATGGGGATCTGGATCTGGCTGCCTCAGACTTCAGCAATGACACAGTTGCCCTCCTGTTCAATGATGGCAGTGGTAACTTTAGTGGTTTGACTAGCTTCGGTGTGGGTGACAACCCTTCTGATGTGTTGCTGCAAGATATCGATGATGATGGCAACCTCGATATCTTGACTAGCAACGCCAACTCTGGTGATATTTCAGTTCTTACTGGCAACGGCAGCGGTGGGTTCACAGCGCAAACGCCACTGACTCCAGCCACGGCTCCAGCTGGTCTAGCCTTCTCTGAAAATTTGGGTACCTCGGTACCCGATACTACCGCGCCGGCATTGCAAACCGCAGAGGTGGACGGTGCAAGCCTGACACTGACGTACGATGAAGCCCTTGATGGTGCATCCGACCCCTTGGGAAGTGACTATGGGGTCACCATTAACGGTGTGGCAGCGATGGTCACTACAGTGGATGCCGATGGGACGACGGTGAGCCTGACGTTGGATACAGCGGTTGCCTTTGGTGATGTGGTGACGGTGGACTACACACCGGGTGGCACCCCTGTACAAGATGAGGCGGGCAATGATGCAATTGCCTTGAGTGCCCAGGCGGTGACAAACAATACGGCTGAGCCTGACACCATTGCCCCAGTATTGCAAACCGCAGTGATTGACGGCATGAGCTTGGTTCTTAGCTACGATGAGGCGCTGGATGGCGCGTCTGACCCCGTAGTTGGTGACTATGTGGTTAGCGTTAACGGCGTGGCGGCTGGTGTTAGCACCGTTGATGCGGATGGGACAACTGTGAACCTGTCGTTGCTGACAGCGGTTAACGCGGGTGATACGGTAACAGTGGATTACACCCCCGGTGGTACTCCCGTTCAAGATATTGCCGGTAATGATGCGATTGCCTTGAGTGCTCAGGCTGTCACCAACAACACGACGGGAGCTGGGGGCGGTGGTTCCGGGCTCTCTAGTGTGATTGTAGCTAACCGATTCTCTGGGTCTATTTCTGTATTTGAAAGTGATGGCACGGGTGGATTTGGCACCCCAACCACATTTGCAACGGGGACGCAGCCTTTTGCCGTTGCTCTCGGTGACATCAATCAAGACGGACTGGATGATGTGGTTGTCGCGAACCGAGGCTCGGATACTCTATCTTTGCTGATTAACGATGGGACAGGCGGATTTTTAGCGGCCCAGGATTTTACCGTAGGGGCGCAGCCAGTACACGTTATTCTTGAAGACATTAATAGCGATGGTTATTTAGATGCCTTGGTGCCTAACAACAGCGGCGGTACCGTCTCTGTTTTGTTGGGTAACACCAGCGGTGGGTTTGACCCTCAAACAACTGTGGTCACTGGTGTCGGTCCTTGGGAAGTGGCTATGGCTGATATGAATAATGACGGTAACCTCGACCTACTGACCGTCAATGTGACGGATCAGGTGGTGACGGTCAACCTGGGAGATGGTCTAGGGAGCTTTGCAGCGACTAGCGGTACCTACGGTGTGGGTGCTCGACCAGAGGGTCTAGTCCTAGAGGATGTCAATAACGACGGCAACCTTGACTTCCTAGTGAGTAACGCGAGTTCTCGAACGGTCTCTGTAGGACTGGGCGATGGCCTCGGAGGCTTTGCTGCAACGGTTGACTACGGCACAGCTGGGAACAGTCCTAGCCCGATAGCGGTAGATGACCTCAACGGCGACGGCTTTGCTGATATTGCAGTTGGCAATACTGGCGCTGATACTCTGGCTGTTTTGTTGAACAACGGCGATGGTACATTTGCGGCTCCCAACATATTCTCGCTGGGGGATCAATCCTTTGATATCATCCTTCGGGATGTCAATGGGGATAGCGCGTTGGATGTACTGTCGGCCAATGCCGGCTCAGACACTGTGACAGTCTTGGCTGGTGACGGTGCTGGTAACTTCTCGTTGTTGGCGACCCTCAACACCGAAATGGCTCCGTCTGATCTGGCCTTTGGCAATCTCAGTGGTGGTGGCGTGGTTGATCCAACTGCGCCGATGCTGGTGAGTGCAGTCGTTAGTGGTACTGCCAATAACAGCACCTTGAAGCTGATTTACAACGAGCGACTGGATGGAGATGCGGACCCTGTGGCAGGTGACTACACGGTGACGGTCAACGGTGTTGCCCAGGCGGTAGCCAGTGTTGATGTGCTACCTGGCACTGATGCCGAGGGTACCAACGTAATCTTGACAATGGCTAACCCTATTGCTCAAGGGGATGTGGTGTCGGTGAGCTACACTCCTGGCTCAACGGCGGTGCAAGATCTAGACGGCAACGATGCTGCTAGCTTCACCAACCAGGCAGTTACCAACCTCCGTGACTTTACTCTGACCTATTCCTTCATGACTGTTGGGGATGTCTTTGACTTCACTGAGTTTGGCTATACCTATGATGATGGCTACGTCACTAACTTTGATACGTTACCTACAGAAGCTGCTAATACCACGAACTTAGCAGTTCGCAAAAATGCGGCAGACATGACCGAGGAGGAGATCGATGCCTATGTCAATGCCATTCTGACCCTTAAGGAGACGACTGTTCTGACCGATAACGGCATCGAAATTAGCCTCTATGACCAGTTTGTCGCGGCTCACGTATCTACCGCAGATGCAATTGGTCGTCAGGCCCCCGATGGCAGCATAATGCGCAACCCAGCCCACGGCGGTGCAGGGTTTATGCCGTGGCACCGTTTGCTGCTCATAGAATATGAGAATGCATTACAGGCGGTGAACCCTAACGTCACGCTGCCTTACTGGGATTGGACTGATCTCAATACCACCATGAATGTGCTCTTACAAGATAACTTCATGGGACCAGCCGCCCAGGGCGATGTGACGACAGGCTACTTTAGTGAGAGCAATGGTTGGGGCGTACGCAACGACCTCAGTGGTGGTCGGTGGACAGGGCTTGATTCTGGCACAGACGCTTTGGGTCGCGGGGTTGGCGTCCAAGTCCAGAACCCAGGTACCTGGGAGACCAATGTCCAGGCTAGTTTGGGACAAAATGGCTACAATCTCTTTGCGAATAATGTAGAGCGTAGCACCGGAAATCATAACAATGCTCACGGTTTTATCGGTGGCATTATGTCAAACGTGTCAGCTTCTCCCAATGACCCGATCTTCTGGATGTTGCACTCCAACGTTGACCGGCTCTGGGCTGAGTGGCAGGTTAATAATCACTGGGGGAATAACTTCTACGTTCCAGAAGGGTCTGAAAGCTATGGACATAACCTAAACGATCCGCTTTTCCTGTGGGACAACGGTGTTATTCCGATTGCGACAGATCTGCGTGACCTGTTACCCAAGTTCCCTGGCGCAAATGCCAGTGCAATTGTGAATGGTAACACCACGATTGAAGGAGACTTACAGAACAGCGGCGTGGTCACACCGGGCAGCTCTCCTGGCAAAATCCATGTAGAAGGGAATTATATTCAGGATGCTGTGGGTGAACTCACCATTGAAATTGCGGGTCGTAAGCGTGGCGAGAAATATGATTTCTTGAAAGTGGATGGCACCGCCTCTTTGGATGGCACCCTCAATGTCTACTTCTTGGGTGACTTTGCCCCCCAGTACGGAACCTTTACTTTCTTGGCGGCTGACAGTATTGAAGGTGATTTCACTGATATCAATATCTTTGGCCTAGAGACGCCGATTGATTACAGGTTCTACAAGTCTGACGATGGCAAGGCTTATAAGCTCGAGATGATGGGCTTAGATGAGTCTGGAGAGTCTGGCTATGGTGTGGCTCAAACCTCCCAGGCACTTTATGAAGATACTGACTTGAACTTGTACAATCCCCGGTTTGGCCGTGGCTTAGATATGTACGTCTATGGCCATAGTGTCCACCATGGTTGGGACTACAACGGCGAAGATGCTCTGGTTGATCACTCAGCCCATGGCGGTGGCAGTGACTGGTATCTCCCTTACGACGTTGACATCAGTGAGTGGATTACTGCTCTGAATAATGGAGAAGCGATTCCTGAGGAATATATGTCTCCAATGATGCACGGTGATCACGGTGACCACGGCGGTATGGATCATGGCGATCATGATATGGATGGTGACATGAATCACGATGATCACGGTGGCCAAGGTGGTATGGATCATGGCGACCATGATATGGATGATGATATGGCCCACGGCGGCATGGATCATGGCGACCATGATATGGGTGGTGACATGAACCACGGTGATCACGGTGGTATGGATCATGGCGATCATGATATGGGTGGTGACATGGCCCACGGCGGCATGGATCATGGCGACCATGATATGGATGGTGACATGAACCACGGTGATCACGGTGACCAAGGTGGTATGGATCATGGCGACCATGATATGGGTGGTGACATGAACCACAGTGATCACGGTGACCAAGGTGGTATGGATTATAGCGACCATGATATGAGTGGTGACATGAACCACGGCAATCACAGTATGACTACGTTCTCAGGTGACTCACTTGAGAAGTCAAAGATGACCTTGATATAGCCGGAGCATCATCAAGTGGGAGGGGGTGAGCAGTTGTTTACCCCCTCGGCTCATACCTATAAATGATCTAGGTCAGTATGTTTTATCGTTATCCCCGAAAAAGACTAGAAGGCATTAATGAAGCGCGTTGTGAAGATTTCCTATGGGCGCTCAATAAAGGTCTGCTGGATGGAGGATCTTGGCTAAGCTGAGTTCATTCTGAAGAGTTCGATTAAGAGGCACTCCACGCATCTTAGGGGCGGACATTATTGAATGTGAAGGGCTGAACCCAACATCTTGAATTTCTGCATGTAGATAAGACCTTAGATTCAGAGGTTGCTTCTGTTTTATCTATACGATGAACTAGCAAGAGAGCTTATATTGGGAATTCTGATATTAATTTAATTAGCGAGTGCAGCTAGCAGGAAATTTTTAAGGAGTTAAGTATGTTTCTTAAGGATCAGCCCGTATCTACTAAAGATAAAGACGAAAAATATATTTTTATCCATGATTTAAAGGCCAAATTAGCACATCATCATCAGCAAGAAGTTAGTCAGATTTCCGACGAACAACTGGTGGAAACGTTGCTGCTAGATATGCCATCGGTTGAGGCTTGTACTGTTTTATCGCGACAATCTACCTCAGGGGCAACTGCGAAGATTGCCTACGTGGTTCTATCTGAACCT
Source organism: Cyanobacteria bacterium P01_A01_bin.123 (assembly GCA_039815185.1). GTDB lineage: Bacteria > Cyanobacteriota > Cyanobacteriia > Phormidesmidales > Phormidesmidaceae > JBCBZT01. The sequence goes on from JBCBZT010000044.1 coordinate 5,817, forward strand.
TTCTTTGCTGATCGGCTGCGAACTCATTTGCAGTCAGTTTTGCCCAATGAATGGGTACCTCAAAATTATGTTCCAGTCTCCACGCTACCGTTGACCGCAGATGGGAAAGTGGATAAAGCTGCTCTTGAGCAGCTTACCGTCATTGATGATGACCTAGTTGAAGATTGGGAAACCCAACTCAGCGCGATCGCAGAAGTTGATCAAGCTGCTGTGGTTATCCAACCCAGTTCAGGAGAGGAAGCGACGGTTCACATCTCCGATTTAATTCCTAACTGGAATCGCTTGCCTGAATCAGAATCAGACCCGCAAGTGGCGCTTGTTGAAGACGCTGATTTGTTGGAAGCTCAAAGCAGCTCTGATGCAGTAGGCTTGAGCTATGGAGGGGATTTGCCAACCGATCCAGAGGACATTAAAACCCTTCCTGCAATGCTGAAACGGGCTGCCCAAGTCCCTGGCGATCGCATCAGCTATCTACAAGCCGATGGCTCGGCGATGACCTGCTCGTATCGCGATCTGTTGGTAGAGGCTGAGTGCATTTTGGGTGGGCTTCGCCAACAAGGTTTAAAGCCTCAAGATAAAGTCATTTTCCAACTCGAACTTAATCAAGATATCATCCCAGCTTTTTGGGCTTGCATTCTCGGTGGCTTTATCCCCGTCATTATGGGGGTGGCACCCACTTATAAAGAAGCCAACAGTGTTGTCGATAAGCTCTGCAATATCTGGAAGCTGATTGATCAGCCTCTGATCTTGACAACTGCTGGGTTACAAAACGCGCTGCAGAGCTTAACCCAGTGGCTACCAGCAACCGACCTGAAGGTGGCTGCGATTGAAACGTTGAGAACCCATGACCCCGATCAAACTCACCATGATTGTCAACCAGATGATTTGACATTTTTCAATTTGACCTCGGGCAGTACAGGGATGCCCAAGTGTATTGGGTTAACCCATTGGAATTTGATTGCTCGGGCCAAGGGCACGAATCTCCTTTGTCACCACAACAAAGATGATGTAATTCTCAACTGGCTACCGTTTGATCATATCGGCAGCATTTCTGACTGGCACATTCGTTGCGTTTATTTAGCCTGTCAACTGGTCTATGCCTCAAAAGAGTATATTTTGGGACGTCCCTTAAACTGGATGGATCTACTGGCTCGTTACCGCATTACCCACAGTTGGGCTCCCAATTTCGCCTATGCCCTAGTCAACGACAGCCTCAAGCAAGCGGCAGATCACACGTGGGATTTGAGCTGTGTAAAATCTCTACTGACGGCTGGTGAGGCGGTATCCTCCAAAGCGGTAGAAAACTTTATTGAAAATCTATCGATCTATGGCTTTAAGAAAACAGCTGTGCGGCCCGCTTTTGGTATGGCTGAAATGGGTTCTGGAATTACCTATTTCCAGCCTACTGATGTACAGCCATTCCTGCGTCATGTGGTTGACAAAGCTTCGTTGAGCGGTGGTGGTTCGATTCGACGAGTTGATCCAGATCACCCCAACTGCTCAGTATTTACTGACTTAGGGCCAGTCATTCCAGGTGTATCTATCCGCATCGTCAATGCTCAAAGTGAGCTGCTACCAGAAGATACGGTTGGATATTTGCAAGTCAAAGGGGATGCCGTTTCCCCTGGATACTATAAAAATCCAGAAGTGAACAAAGAAGTTTTCTTGCCAGACGGTTGGTTTAACACGGGTGACTTGGGTTTTATCTCTAACGGCCAACTGGTAGTGACGGGTCGGGCTAAAGAAACCATCATCATCAATGGAGCTAACTATTACAACCATGAAATCGAAGCCGTGGTTGAAACAGTAGATGGTGTTGAAGTTTCTTACACGGCTGCCTGTGCCGTTAGTGATGGTAGTGGGGCAACTGAGAAATTAGCGATTTTCTTCCATGCTGCTGACACTAGTGAAACGGCCCTGACACAGTTGATTCGGCAGGTGCGCCAAACTGTAGTGTCCAAAATCGCACTCAATCCAGATTATTTGATTCCTGTTGAGAAAGCTGCGGTGCCTAAAACGGCTATTGGCAAAATTCAGCGATCGCAACTTAGCAAGCGATTTGAAGCCGGTGAGTTTTCCTCCATTGTCAAGCAGGTCGACTGCCTGCTCAAAAATTCAAATACCTTGCCCAATTGGTTTTTCCGTAAGGTCTGGCAGCCTCAGCAAGTCTCCACAGTTTCGGCTCAGGCTCAACCTGGCCCAACGCTAATTTTCTTGGATGACTTGGGTGTTGGGGCACAATTGGCTCAGATCTTAGGGACTCAAGGCTACGACTGTATTAGGGTTCAATTAGGCCCCGAATTTAAACAGACTGCCAGCTCAGGCTATCAAATTAACCCAGCCAACCCGGAAGACTATCGATGCCTGATCCGTGCTGTTGCCCAGACCCAAGGGCCCATTCGACAGGTTCTGCATCTCTGGTCATTAGCGGCACTGAAATCGCTATCTGCGGCTTCAGGTGACAGCAAAATGCATCAATGGCTGTATAGCGTGTTGTTCCTCATCCAAGCACTAGAGGCAGAACAACGCAATCCGCAACCTGTGCAGTGCTTGATTGGTGGCAATGCAGTCCAAAGCATTACTGGTGGTGATCCGGTTGTGGCTCAAAAAGCTACTGTATTGGGTCTGATTAAAACCGCTGCTCAAGAATTTGACTGGTTAGACTGTCGGCACATTGACCTGCCTGATGCATCAATTGCTGAACAGGTCAACTGGCTTCAGTATGAACTAGGCGTGAGTCAGTTTGAGCGTGAGGTGGTTTATCACAACGGCAAACGCTGGGTGCCTCGCTTCGAACCAGTGAACTGGGAAGATGGCCTTCAACCAGAACAGCCGTTTAAAGCTGGTGGTTTTTATGTGATCAGTGGAGGACTGGGTGGGGTTGGAACTGCGATCGCGCAGTATCTATTAGAATCCTTTGATGCCAAGTTACTTCTCCTGGGCCGAACTCCCCTGCCTGAACCCAAAACTTGGGAGCGTTACCTTGAAGGAAGCAACAACGCCCTATCCAATCGCATTCAAGCGTATCAGGCACTCACCCAGCTAGGGGAGATTCACTACGAAGCAGTCGATTTGAGAGATGCCTCCCGGCTAGAAGCAGTTGTTAAATCTTTAGAAGACCGTTGGCAGCAGCCCATGGACGGGATTCTGCATCTGGCAGGGGTTGCTTCAGAGCGATCGATTGTAGACGAAACCCAAGCCAGCTTCGCAGCAACACTTTCTCCTAAGCTTGAGGGAACAATTTCCCTGTCCCAATTGCTTAACCACCGACCCGAGAGTGTATTCATTAGCTTTTCATCAGTGAATGGGTTCTTTGGCGGTAACCAGACCAGTGCTTATGCTGCAGCTAATAGTTTCTTAGACGCTTTTCATCACACCTTGCGGCAGAAGAACAAGCGGCACAGCTATTGCCTAGCCTGGAGCATGTGGGATGACACTGGTATGAGCGACGGCTACCAGATGAAAGCGTTCTCTCGGGTTCAGGGTTACCATGCCATTTCGCAGCAGCGAGCGATTCAGTCCATGCTGGGCTGTCTTTATCATCAGATGGATCAGGTTTGGATTGGGTTAGATAGCAGTAAGCGCAATGTTCAACGCCACTTAAAGGCACCAACCGTACAGCTGCAAACCCTTGAAGCCTATCTAGTAACCCCAGAGGGTAACCCTAACCTGGCTCAGGTTAATGTTTGTGATCGCTTTGGAACGCCATCTCAATGCGCATTTCATCAGCTCAATGAAATGCCCCGTACGGCAACTGGCGAGATTGATCGTGATCAGCTTGCCAGCTTTAGTCGAAGCACCACACAACAGGTGCAGCCCCGAAACGATTTAGAGCAGCAGTTGGTTCACCTCTGGCAAGAAATTTTGGGCGTTTCTCAAGTTGGTGTCCAAGATAGCTTCTTTGAGTTGGGTGGGTCTTCCCTACAAGCTGCGCGACTGTTTGCGGCGATTGATGAGAAATTTGGCAAAAATATGCCCCTGACTACCCTGTTTACTGCCCAAACTGTTGAAAAACTGGCGAGTCTCTTAGGCTCTGAGGAAGACAATAGCCATTGGTCACCCCTAGTCCCGATTCAGCCGGAAGGCACCCAGCTACCGTTATTTTGTATTCATGGTGCGGGTGGCAATATTCTCATGTATCGAGAGCTTGTTGCCTACGTTGGCAAAGATCAGCCTTTGTACGGCTTACAAGCTGTTGGTTTAGACGGCGGGGCACCGATTACGCGTCTGCAAGAAATGGCTGAGATTTATATCAGTCACCTACGTGAGTTGCAGCCAGAAGGCCCTTACTTACTATTGGGGCTATCTGTTGGTGGCATGATTGCGGTAGAGATGGCCCATCAGCTGCGCCAACAGGGACAAGAGGTTGCTTTCTTGGGAATGATTGATTCGCTGGGGCCTGGGTATCCCAAGCTAATGCCGGTTGTGCCGCGATTCTTTTCGCTATTGCCCTTTGCGCTGTCTCGCAATGTTCAGCGAATTCCAGTCTTCTTAAGCAAGAAACTTGGCCGAAAGCCTCGCCAGGCAGGTGGAACCGATCCGGTTGCTACTGGGGCGGTTGCCTCGGCAACTCCAAGGACTGATTCGAAGCCAAACGCTCAATCTGCACCAGTTGTCGCCAGTTCACTGAGGTTCCCTTTGGGGTATCTAGAAACCCTAACCCTCTTGATGATCAAATACAGCCCCTGGGCGTTTGTGGTGCCGCGCTTCTATTTAGACAGCGGGCGGGCTATACCAGATAGTTTCCAAAAAGTTCAAGAAGCCACTGTTAAAGCGTTTCTGAACTACAATCCGGAGCCCTATGATGGTGCGGCCACCTTGTTCCGAGCAGCGCAGCAACCCCCCGGTTGCTATCCTGATCCCACCTTGGGGTGGGGCAAGGTAATCGGGAACTTAGACATCTATGACGTACCCGGACATCATGGTGAATCTCTTCTTTACGCGCAAAAGAGTCTGGAGGCCCTAGGGCCTCAGCTAAATACCTGTTTAAAGCAGACTCAAGCTCGACTTTGTCGATAATCTATGTGAAGAAACTTATGTCAGCGAATACAAAACTACAACAAATCGATCAGGCTCTGATCGACTTACTCAACCAGCGAATTACTCTACTGGCTGAAGCTGATGTCCTCGACAGACAGTGGCAGCTTGAGGCATCACAATCACAGCTAGCCCAGATGGGCGTTCCTGAATTTCTCTGGGAAAGTATTATTACCGGTTGCACCGCTGCCTTGGCAGAGATGCAACCAACTAGTCGGCAGTCTGCTATGCGCAAGATTATTCTAGTCGGTGGTCGCGGTATGATGGGGCAATTTTTTAATGCTCACCTCACTGCAGCAGGTCATGAAGTCAATATCTTGGACCGTAGTGACTGGCCAAATGCGGATCAGATTGTCGCTGATGCAGATTTGGTTTTGCTGTGTGTCCCTCTGGACAAAACGATTTCAATCATTCAAAAATTAGCGCCCTACCTCTCGCCCCAAACCATTTTGGCAGATATTGCTAGCATCAAAACGCCGGTGGTCAAAGCCATGCTAAAGGCACATCCAGGACCTGTCTTGGGACTCCATCCGATGTTTGGACCGGGAGTTGATTCGTTTCTCTCTCAAAAAATTGTAGTGTGCCCAGGTCGCGGTTATGATGCCTGTCGCTGGTTGCTTGACTTGATGACCCAAGAAGGGGGCGATCTAATTACCTGCAAACCTGAAGAACATGATCAAATGATGATCACCGTTCAGGCCATTCGGCATTTTTCGACCTTTAGCCTGGGGGTGTTCTTGGCAGAGGAAGGGACCGATGTTAGCCGTAGCCTTGAGTTTGCCAGCCCGATTTATCGCATCGGCATTAATATGATTAGTCGACTATTTGCTCAAAATGGAGCTTTATACGTAGATATTATGCTGGCTTCCAGCGAGTGCCGCGAGGCGATTTATCGTTTGTCTGAGACCTATCAGCGCCTCGCTACGTTGGTTGAGAAGAACGATCGAGCCGCTTTGGTTAATGAGTTTTCCCAGGCCCGTCAGAGCTTTGAACCCGGCGCTCCCCAAGCCCTGAAAGAGAGCAATCATCTGATTAATAGCCTCAGCAACTTTTTGGCAGCTGATTCGATCGAGCATTGTCCTCACTATGCTTGTGCTTAAGGCTCTTTTTACTTAAGGTTGCTCATGCATAAGAGGGCTATCAAGATGGACTGCATCATACTATACGCGGGACAAATGACGGCATGAGTTTACAACAAAAGGCTATCAAGGGTGTTGTCTGGACCTCCCTTCAAAACTGGGGAGGTCAGGCGCTTTTTTTTATTACGTTTTTAGTTTTAGCTCGACAGCTTGGCCCGGCTACATTTGGGCTGGTGTCGATGGCTAATATTTTTATTCATTTTGTGCAAGCCCTACTGGGGCAAGGTTTTGCGGATGCTATTGTGCAACGTAAAGATCTTGAAGATGAACACTTAGACACGGCTTTTTGGGCTAATTTGGGCATCGGTGCCCTGCTATTCTTACTCGGTCTAGGTACCGCTGATTTGATTGCTAATGCCTTTAATCAAGTCGAGCTTGCGCCGATCATACGAGTGTTGTCCTTCAGCGTTGTGCTCAATTCGTTTAGTAGCACTCAGCAGGCCATCTTGCGACGTCGGCTCGATTTTAAGTCTTTGGCAGCACGGAAGCTGATCGGTCAGGCAGTGGGCTGTGCCGTTGCGATCTCAATGGCGATTGGTGGGTTTGGCGTATGGAGTCTTGTTGCCCAGCAGCTACTGAACAATCTGGTGGGTACCTTGCTTCTATGGAAAATCAGTGATTGGCGTCCTGGTTTTAAGGTCTCAAAACGTCACTTCAAAGACCTGTTTAATTTCGGCATTAATGTGATTGGTATGAACATTCTAGTTTTTGTCAGTCTGCGTAGTGACGATCTCTTAATTGGGTACTACTTGGGACCAGTGGAATTGGGCTACTACACTGTTGCCTATCGACTTTTGGTAACACTGACCCAGCTACTAACCGATACTGTTAGGCAGGTGGTCTTACCCGCATTTGCTCGCTTACAAGATGATAAAGAGAAAGTTCGACAGGCGTTTTATACTGCTACCGAGTTGATGAGCTTTGCCGCGTTTCCGGCCTTTTTAGGCATGGCTGTGCTCTCCCCCGAGCTTGTATTAGGACTCTTTGGAGAGCAATGGCAGCCTAGTATTCCGGTCATGCAGTTGCTCGCAATGGTCGGGCTACTGCGGTCTGTCTTTAACTTTAGCGGTGCCGTCATTATGGCACTCGGCAAACCCACCTGGAATCTTATCCTGATGCTCTTAGATACTCTGGGGAAAGTGATTGCCTTTCTGATTGCAGTCAGATGGGGCATTGTGGCGGTGGCGGCCGGTCTGCTGATCTCGACTTGTATATTTGCACCCCTCAGACTTTGGGCAATTTATCGCTTAGTTCAATTAAATATTCGCGCCTATTTGACCCGGTATGCATCGCCCCTCATGGGTGCTGGCATTATGGCAGGCTCCATTTTGCTTTGCAAATACGTCCTAAGTGCATATCTGAATGTCAAAGTTTTATTGGGTCTTTGCATTGTTCTGGGGGCTGTGATCTATTTGGGCTCTATTTTTCTAATGGCCCCCCAGTTTTACCAAAAGCTGATAGGGTTTGCACGATCGGCTGCACCAGCCTCGTTACAAAAACGTCTGTAGTGCAATTTCCCGTTTTTGAAGTGATGCTTATCTATGTTTTAAGACCTATATGACGATGATGACTACCACGCAAACTCGTATGAAAATCGATATAACCATCCCTAACTTTCTAATTGTCGGGGCTGCTAAATCAGGGACAACGTCTCTTTACTATTATCTTAAGCAGCATCCAGACATTTATATGAGCAAGTTAAAGGAGCCTCATTTCTTTAGTTTTGAAGATGAAACGTTGACTTTTCGCAGAGCTGGCAATCAGCCTGACCCGATTAATCAATCTGCGGTGACAGACTGGGCAAGCTATTGTGCCCTGTTTGAGGCGGCAACTACTGAGCAACGCATTGGCGAAGCCTCTCCCAGCTATTTACATACGCCCAAAGCGGCCAATGGGATCAAAGCTCGTCTCCCGGAGGCAAAGCTGATTGCGATTTTGAGGCATCCTGCTGAGCGGGCTTATTCTGGATTTTTAGGTCAGTATCTCAATGGTATTGAAAAAGGAGTTCCCTATCTTTCTGATTTTGCAGACGCTGTTCACTCAGAAGAAAGGTTTGAGCACGAGAATTGGACACCGATCTTTTTCTACAAAAAACTAGGGTTTTATTATGAACAGCTGAAGTATTATTACAGCCTGTTTGATCGTGATCAAATCCATGTTTGCTTAAACGAAGATTTGCAGAAACAACCGACTGAAACACTGCAGGAAATTTTCAGTTTTTTAGAGATAGATAATAGTTTTGTGCCCGATACCTCCGTGAGAGCTGGTGCATCGGGGGTTCCCAAAAATCAGTTTCTCTATCGATTTCTCAAGCAAAAATCAGTGAAATCGGTTTTGAAGCCTCTCATTCCCAAAGGCTTTGGGCAAAAATTTGAGAAGGCTATGCTAAATAAGCCAAAGCTCTCACCCGAAATGCGCCAAGAACTTATTGAAGTTTATCGCGATGATATTTTAAAGCTTCAAGATTTGCTTCAAAAAGATCTGTCGGCCTGGTTGAGGTAACAGTCTATCTGTTTCTGGAGCAAATTTCTACAAAGAACGTTTATGAAAAAGCCTAATTTCTTTATTGTGGGTGCACCTAAGTGTGGCACAACAGCCCTCTTTACCTATCTGGGGGAACATCCTGACATCTACATCCCAGAAACGTCTGAAACGCTCGAATCGCAGCTCGGTGGGAAAAAGGAACTCCATTTCTTTGGCCATGATTTAGGGTTTAATCGACCCTCTCTGGAAGACTATCTTAATTACTATGCCAACGCTAATGGTGAGCAGCAGTTGGGGGAGTCATCGGTTTTTTACTTATATTCTCAGCAGGCTGCCGAGGAGATTAAAGCGTTTAACCCTGATGCCCGCATCATCATCATGCTTAGAAACCCAGTCGATATGATGTATTCGTGGTATTCTCAGCTACTGTTCTGGGGCGATGAAACCCTACCGACCTTTCAGGATGCGCTGGCGGCAGAGGCCGATCGCAAAATTGGTAAACGCCTACCCATCCGGGCAGATCATCCCATTGAGTGTTTTTACTATCGAGAGATTGCTAAATATACCGATCAAGTCAAACGCTATTTTGAGTTGTTTGGTCGAGATCGCGTCCATGTCATTATTTTTGATGACTTCAAGCAGGATACGGCTGCTGTCTATCGAGATGTGATGCAATTCCTTGAGTGTCGTGAGGCGTATGAGCCTGATTTCAGAGTGATCAATTCAAATAAAAGTATTCGAAATAAACTTTTGCAAAGCTTCCTCCGCCACCCACCCAAGCTGATACGGCGATTGATAGATGCGCTGATACCTATCCCTGTCCGACGCATTGTTCGGCAAATGTTGCAGAAATATAACACGCAGGATGGTGCCCGAAATGTCCTTGATGCGGAACTGAAGGCAAAACTGCAGTCGGAGTTTAAATCAGAAATTGAAAACCTGGGACAATTGCTAGCTTTAGACTTAAGTCACTGGGTTCAGTAAACTTGCCGTCAGTATTTAATTTTAGTATCACTTTATTTGTGTATAAATAGTCTTAGAATTTACGATGAGAATCATGGGTCTATAGCAGTCAGCTTAAGTAGAAGTCGACTTGAAAGAACAACGTTGAAATTTAATTTTTCTTTAATTCAAGCGAATTATTAGGTAAACGTAAAGAATTTGTTTTGCAAGGGATATGCCAAGAAAATGGCTCTATCTTAGATATGAATAGCCTATCGTGTATTTTTTATTATTCGCACGCTTATACCAAAAAGTGAAATTGAATAAGATGTACATAATTTGACCCCCTGACTACTACAGTTCCCCTTGACAAGTGGGACTGCAGGGGGATGATATGTGCAGCTAAATGTGGAATTGGTATTATTGCCCTATATATGTAATACATTATGAAGGTCTTACATCTAAGTACATTTGACATTGAGGGAGGAGCTGCTCGGGCTGCTTATCGAGTTCACCAAGGGCTCACTGCTATTGATGGAATTACCTCCAATATGTTGGTGCGTCTCAAAAGTAGCCCCGATCCCCAGGTGATCAAAGAAAAATCGTGGTTTACACAGGCTGGCCCCTTCTTTAATAGGCTTCCATTGAGGCATTATACTCAGCGGGAACGTAAGCTATTCTCACCTCAATGGGGTCCAGACTCATTAGCCCCAACTGTGAACCAATTGGCACCTGATATTGTGAATTTGCATTGGGTCTGTAACGGTTATTTGCGAATTGAGACCCTCAAAAAGATTAAGTACCCCTTGGTTTGGACATTGCAAGATATGTGGCCAATGACCGGGGGTTGCCACTATAGCGAAGCCTGCGATCGCTATCATAATTCATGCGGCCGTTGTCCTCAACTCGGCAGTACAAAGGAAAATGATCTCTCTCGACGGATTTTAGAACGTAAGAAAAAAGCCTGGTCAGGGCTGAATTTGACAATTGTGGCACCCAGTCACTGGATGTCAGACTGTGCTAAAGCGAGCAAGGTATTCCAAAACTTCAGAATAGAGGTAATTCCTTTTTGCTTAGATTTAAAGACATATCGTCCTCAAGATAAGAGTTTTTCTCGTCGAGTGCTCAATTTACCTGAAGACAAAAAACTGATTTTATTTGGAGCGTTGGCGGCAACCGCTGATAAGCGCAAGGGATTTGACTTACTGGTCTCCGCGCTACAAAAACTCAGTAAAGCCGGGATATGTAAAGATGCAGAAGTTGTTGTGTTTGGGTCTAATCAACCTAAGGCGCCGATTGATTTAGGCTTTAAATCCCACTACCTTGGGCATCTTAGTGATGATATTTCCTTATCGCTGGTTTATTCTGCGGCTGACGTGATGATAGTGCCCTCTCTGCAAGAATCATTTGGTCAAACAACATCTGAAGCATTAGCTTGTGGCACTCCTGTCGTTGCGTTTAATGCGACAGGCCCCAAAGACATCGTTGATCATGAGAAAAATGGTTATTTGGCTCAACCCTACAGTCCAGAGGATTTAGCAAAAGGAATTGCCTGGATATTAGAAGACGATGAACGACGCCAAAACTTGAGTCATCATGCCCTTAACAAAGCCATCAAAGAATTTGGCTTAGATATTCAGGCTCAACGGTATAAATCTTTGTATGAGAAAATCTTAATGTAAGAATTAATATAGCTATGGTCGACGCTATTAAGGTCTTCTTAAAAGGTTAATCTAGAGCATTGTCCCTAAAAACATTTTATTGAGTTTGGTAAACCTAGCATGCCTAACCAAATTCAAAAACTAAGCATCATATTCCTGCTCACTATTTAGTAATCTGTTCATTAGCGTTCATCGTCAGAGGGTGTTAGCATGAATCAACCTAATTTCTTGATTGTAGGAGCTGCTCGCTCAGGCACTACAGCACTGCACTATTATCTAGCGCAGCATCCAGATATTTTTATGAGTGCTCGTAAAGAGCCTAACTTCTTTGCTTATCAAGATGGCACATTTGATTTTCCTTATCCAGGAGATGCTGAAGGTAAAGCCAAGCTTTTAGATTATTCAGTAACCAACTTTGAGAGTTATTTAGAGCTGTTTAAAGGGGCTACAGATGTAGCAGCGGTTGGTGAAGCCTCACCCTACTATCTATTAAGTGAACAAGCGCCTGATCGGATTCAGAATCGACTACCAAATGTCAAATTGATTATGATTCTGCGCGATCCGGTTGATCGGGCTTATTCTCATTTCTTACAAGCCGCTCGGAGTGGAAACTTTAATCCCGACGACTTTCCCAATTTGTTGAAAGCAGAGGAAGCCGAAAATCATTGGGGGTGGGCCCGTCATTGCGTATATATTAGCCAGTATTATACACAGATAAGCAACTATCTAGAAAGCTTTGATCTTGATCAGATTAAAATTTATCTCTATGATGATCTCAAAACCAACCCTGATGAACTCATAGAAAGTATCTGTAATTTCCTTGAGGTAGACACAGAGTTTGAGCTTGACGTATCGCTGCAATACAACAAATCTGGAGTCCCTAAAAATAAAATTTTAGACTTACTGCTTTCACGAAAAAATATTCTTAAACCTCTTCTAAAAAATGCTCTTCCAGGAAGCATAGTCAATATCCTAGCAAAATTTCAAAACCGCGTTCAAAACTATAACTTATATAAACCGCCTGCAATTTCTCCAGAATTTCGAGCATTTTTAGTTGAGCGATATTTTCGTGAAGATATACTAGGTTTGCAAACTCTAATCCAGCGTGATCTCTCAGCCTGGTTATTGTGATTCTGATGCTATGTATACCGTTAGCCGTCAAATGAATAATACTCCTAAAGTGGCTTGGTTATTACCGGTAACCTGGTTTTACTGGCAACCAACCTTGAGTAAATTTACTCAACTCTTCCCAAAGACTCAAATTTTCACAGCCCTTTGGCCAGGATATGCCCAAGGGTTTGAAGATACTTTAAAGGTTGAGGTGTTAGGTGAATTCAAGGTTTTAAAGACCCCTGAAAAACGTCGAAAATATGGCACTCATTTTAAGGGAATGAGTTTGACCTTTACCCAGCTTCCTCTAAATATCGTTAGCCACCTGTTGGAAGCAAAACCCGATATTGTTTTTACTAGTTCCTTTGGGGTTTGGACACTGGCAGCGGCCTTACTAAAAGTAATTGGTCGTTGGAAGCTAGTCGTTGCCTATGAGGGGAGTTCCCCTCGGGCTGATCGTCTTGATTCTGCTCCGCATACGCTCTTGCGGAAAGCTGTTGTAAGCTCGGCAGACGCTTTCATTACGAATAGCCGCACAGGCCAGCAGTATCTGACTAACTTCCTCAACGCAGATGCGAAGCGGGTATTTGTTTTCCCTTACGAGATTCCGGCGGCTGAGTCATTACTAGTTAGTCAAGATGATACGCCAGTGATACCTCCAGATGAGCAAAGACCGATCTTCCTATTTGTTGGCCGTCTTATGCCCAGAAAAGGGGTACATACATTACTGGAAGCCTGTACATTGCTCAAACGCAGGGGCTACGATGGGCAATTTACTGTGCTGGTGGTTGGAGATGGTGAAGAACGTGAGTCGTTAGAAGCTATCAGCCAGGAGAATCAACTGGAAAGATGTGTGAAATGGCTGGGTAGAGTTGATTATGAGCAGATTAGTTGTTACTTTCGGCAGTCAGACGTTTTTGTGTTGCCCACTTTAGAGGATACCTGGGGAGTCGTTGTTTTAGAGGCTATGTTAATGGGTAAGCCGGTGCTTTGTTCGACCGGTGCTGGCTCCTCTGAAATGATTACCCAGGGCAAAAATGGCTATGTTTTCACGCCTGAACAACCCGAGCAGCTCGCTGACATCATGGAAAAATTTATTGAATCTCCTGAATTGGCTCAAAAGATGGGGAACTGCTCTCAGGAAATTATGGCGCGGTGCACGCCGGAGTCAGCCTCTCAAAACCTGGCCAAGGTTGTCACCTCGCTAACCCGATGAAGACCTTTAGCGGTTAAGGGTTATCTATGCAACCTCAAATATATCAAAAGTTGATTACAATTTTTGCTGTGCTAACAGCTAAGGTGCGTAAACATCCACACACACGAGTTAACCTATGGCAGTAAAATTGCACTAGATTATTAGTTCCATAGAATCAGGCTAAATAGAACAAGCTAAATTTAATCAATATGCTTATCAGTAATATGAATGTTGAAAAAGTTGCAATTTTCACCCACGGCATTCAAAAAGGTCCATTCGCTAGACTCAGCACGACCTTAGCTCGAGGGCTAAATCAGCTTGATATTGACTGTGATGTGGTTGTGCTAAATGCCAGGGAAGCTGATAAGGCAAAGTATTCCGATATTAAGGTATGTTCTCTTGAGGTTAGTCGTGCCCTGCTATCTCTACCAGCATTGGTTTCTTATTTAGATAAGCATCAGCCAGACATCATTTTTTCTATGCCTTGGTACTTTAATATCATTGCTATTTTGGCAAGGGTTTTTTCTAGGCACAAACCTAAGATTATTATTGGAGAGCACAATATTTGCAGTTTAGAGTCTCAGATTGAGCATGGGAGTTCCCTCAAAACCCGTTATTTACCTATCTTGATGCGCTTAACTTATGGTCATAGCAATGGCTTGATTGGGGTTTGTCATGACACTGTCAAAGATTTAGTTGAGTACGTCAAAATTTCACCTCATTTGCCTACCAAGGTTATTTCTAATCCTATCGATATTCAAGGTATTCAGGAAGAGTCCCAGGCTCCTGCTTCCCATGCTTGGTTCAACAATCCTGAAATGATGACGGTTTTAACCGTTGCTCGTATGGCAAAACAAAAACAGCTCGATGTTCTTTTAAAGACGTTCGCTAAAGTACTGGAGGTTGAGCCTACAGCCCGATTAATAATTTTAGGTGAGGGGCCTTTAAGGCCAGATTTAGAAGCTTTAGCCGAAAAACTTGAGATTCAAGACTATGTTTCTATGCCGGGATATGATCCCAATCCCTACAGCTGCATGAGGAAGGCCGATGTGTTCGTATTAGCTTCAGCTTGGGAGGGATGCCCAGTGGCCTTAGAAGAAGCTTTAGCTTGTGGAACTGCAGTGATCGTGAACGATGCACCGGGCGGGTCAAAGGATATTGTTAACCATGGAGAATTCGGGGTTGTTGTTCCCTCAGGAGACATCGATTCCTTATCAAAGAGTATTCTACAACTACTCACAGATGTTGCTTTAAAGGAGCACTATCAAAAGCAATCCCTGCAAAGGGCAAAATCTTTCGATTTTTTAGATATCACCCGTCAATATCTAGAGTTCGCTCAGTCTGTCTAAATACTACTTTAGATTATATGCATTGAACTTGACTTAACAGTTAAAATTGACTTACTAATTAAACTTAAATCAATAGATAGAAAAATCACACCTAAAGAACCACGAAAATTTTCGGCTATGGTTGATGAGGAAAAAAATGGCAGATACTTTAAGCGCTTTTCAGAATAACAGAGTGTTATCCAAAACACTACATCATATATCGCCAAATTTAACTAAACCTGTGTTCATTATTTCTGCGCCTCGATCGGGTTCTAGTTACTTATACGAAATCGCACGAAAGATGCAAGGAGTCATTTCTTTTAATAGAGAGAATAGTGCTTTATGGTTTAGAGTTTTTCCGTATGCTGATGCCTCATGCGCATCAGATTATATTGGGATCAAAGATTGTACGCCTAACAGATGCGCATCACTCAAGTCGCTCATTGCAACGAAAGCAGTTTTTGATCGAAAGCGTATTGATCGTGAGGTATTAATCAAAAACTTTGTTTTACGAAGATCAATGCGCTATATGGAAAAAACCATATCTAATTGTTTCCATTTAGATGCAATAGAGAAGATTTTTCCTGACGCCATTTACATTCACTTGGTTCGCGATGGCAGAGATAATATATCCTCAATGATTGAAGGATGGAATACCTTTGTAAAGGTGGGGATAGACCTACCAACTTCTACCAAAATAAAGCACTGGGCATATGCAATGCCTCCAGGATGGCAGACACAAGTTGAGAAACCCATCGAAGAAATTTGTGCTTGGAGTTGGATTGAGCACAATAGGTATGTGCTCGATAAATTTACTGGAAAATCCAATTCGGGAAACTATATTAGATTGTATTATGAAGATTTGCTGAGTAATCCTTTAAAGATGCTTGAAAAGATTTCTACCTTTGCAGATTTACCGACTTCAGAGCAAGCTTTTGCCTACATAAATTCTAAAAAATTGAGTTGGTCGGCAATCTCTCCACCGAAGAGAGATAAATGGAAGGAATTAAATCTCGAAAAAATTGAAAGAATTTCTCCAAAAATCGAACCTATGATGAAAAAGCTAGGATATTCAGGGATATAGCTAGATATCTTCCTATCTTAGGGAATCTATAATCTTTAGCAAATCTATGATAGAAAGTGTCAATTTAAACCATAATGACACTGTTCATTTTCAACATACAACGTTTCTGAGTCTAGCGAGCTAAAGGAATCACCCCGAATCCCTTAATGCTAGATGATAGGGTGTACCTCACCCAGTAGGGAAATGCTATGATTCCTATATTCAATCCTAACGTCTAATTAGTCAGACTAGTAAAGGGTGTTATAAGTCCACAAGGATGATCCTTACTCGTCAACACTAAATCCTCTGAGCTTATCACCTCCAGTATTGGAGAACTAAGGGAAGTGATAAGAACAACTAATCATTTACAGGTAACTATTTAATATGAATGTCAACAAGATCAAATAGTTTTAGTTTAGTAATTAGCTATATTTATTTGTGTCGAAATCAATTAGGAAGCTTAAAATGAGAGAACTTATATTTATACCATTAGGAAATAATTTACCTCGAATGAAGATCTTCGATAAGATCTTTTCCTTATTTACCGTCTAGTTGGAATGAAAATAAGAGGAAAATGCACAATTTTTGGTTCGTTGGGTATTCGTCCACTTGGCGGTGCCAAAAATATCGAGATTGGAAATGGAACCTTTATTAACGCCGAAATTCGTTTTGGAGTTCCTATCGACAATGTGATAATCGGAAAAAATGTCCAAATTGGTTCATGCGTAATGTTTGAAACTGTGAATCACGGCCTTGAACATTTGCCTGGCAATAGAAGGGCCGAATCAACAAAACCAATAATCATTGAAGATGAGGTTTGGATTGGAGGAGGCTCAATAATTCTTCAAAGTGTAACGATAAGTCGTGGTTCTGTTGTAGCAGCAGGTGCATTGGTAACTAAAAATGGTAACGCAAATATTGTCGTAGCAGGAGTTCCCGCAAGGCAAATACGTAAAATTAATGATGATGCACAGTAAAGTATCACACCATATTACAAGCCAATTCCCCTTCGTTATCGCTGATTTATTTCTGTCGGTGGGGATCAATTTTATATGTGTGGCTGGCTGAACTATTTTAGTTTCAGGGGTTCCAGGCCATAAGTGGTTGATTAACCTTTGGCTCTACCGATCCCTTTATGAAATGTCCATGACGAACATACCTGGCCGCTTAGAACGCCCAAAAGTCTTAAGAAGACAAGCATCTAATGTGATTACGCATATTGAATCCCGGCGAGCTCAGGCTCTTTCGGTAAGCCCTGATTCGCCTTACTGTATTCTGCCAAGCTTTAGTATCAGAAAAATCGCTTAAAATCTAGTCAGAACTCTCAATATTCTTGTGACATATAAAGCAAATGATCTGAGCTATTAATGATCTGAGCTATTTTTTAGATTAGCTTTAAAGTAAGACTTTATCTATCACGATTGATAAAAATTACTCTGTTAGCAAGCCGAAAATATACTCCTAGAATGACCACGTCTATATGTGTAGTATCCGCAGTTGTATCAAAGTCTTGCCGTGGAATTTTGAGAATTATCTGTATTAAATATAAACTGCCTTTATTTATGATTTCTAAGATCTTTGCTTTTACCTTTTTTAGACTATCCAATATATTCCGATGCAAAGTGATAAGGAAGCCTAGCATGTTGAAAACTCAAAAGATATCACATTCAGTAAAGGATTAAATCAGAATAGACTATGACTTCCTCAAAAGACAAAACTAATCACAATGCTGGACAGCAAAATCAGCAAAGAGTTATGCTGTTTGATCTATCGGTGGGTGGGCATCATCCAAGTTATATCCTCTATTTGATTCAGTATTGGTGCGAACATAATCTGTCTGGTAATCTTGATATTGTAATATCGCCTGACTTTATGAAAAGGCATTTTGATGTAGTTGAATCAGCTCAAGCATATCGAGATACATCCGTTCAATTTATTCCGATTAGTTCTCGCGAGAAAGCTGAGCTATTGTCTCATGATTCTTCGTTAAAGGCCGCGAAACGGTCTTTTCAAGAATGGAGACTGATGTGCAAATATGCCAAGAAGTTGAGAAGTAACCATATCTTTTTGATGTATTTTGATACTGCTATAGTGCCTTTTATTTTTAGCCAAAAGCCTCCCTGTGTTATTTCTGGCATTTATTTTCGACCTACGTTCCACTATCGCCGTTTTCCAGAACATATATCTCTGCTAAAAGATCGATTTCAGACTTGGCGAGAATATTTCAACCTTTCTCAGATTCTTGGTAATCCTAAACTGCACACGCTTTTCAGCCTCGATCCGCTTGCTGTTGAGTCAATTCGTCAGTTTTCGAAGCGAGACAATGTGTTTCCACTGGCTGATCCGGTCAAGCTTTATGCCATTCCTGATATGAGAGTGCAGCAACTTAAGGCCGAGCTTGGAATTGAGCCTAATACAAAAAAGGTATTCTTGCTATTTGGAGCGTTATCTCGACGCAAAGGAATCCATCATTTACTTGAAGCTATACCGCTGTTACCGAAGGCTATATCAAGCCAAATTTGCCTTTTACTGGTAGGTAGTCTAGGCTCCAATGCGGATGATAAGTCGTTCTTGCAAGAGCGGTTAGCGAGACTCGCTATTAAAAATGCTCTTCAAGTTATCATAGTAGACCAGTTTATTCCTGAGTCAAATATACAGGTTTATTTTAAAATTTCTGACATTATTTTGGCACTTTATCAGCGACATGTTGGGATGAGTGGCATCTTAAACAGGGCCGCTATTGCGACAAAGCCAGTGCTTTCCACAAATTATGGCCTCATGGGTGAACTTACCCGTCGTTATAAGCTTGGTTTAACTCTGGACTCTACTCAACCCCAGGATATTGCCAATAGTTTAAGTCGATGCATTCAAGAGCGGCCAGAATGCTGGATTGATCCAAAACTAATGCAGCAATTTGCTAATCAGAATGATGTAGAGCGCTTTTCAAAAGCTGTGTTTGAGCATATTTCCCAATCACCACCTCTGTCTACAAAATAGGCTGTGGCTGAGGTGGTGATTACAGATACTCTATGTGTTTGCCTGGATGAGCGTTTTATAAATTGTTTCGGCTTGCTGACGAAGTTTTGAAAACGCTTCTGAATAAAATTGAGCTTGAATATCCTGCTTCATTGCCTTGCGGAGTTTTGAGGGGCGGCAGACTACTTTTTCCGAAACAGCGCCAAACGCATATTGATAGCCTTCTTCAATAAGTTCAAAACAGCGATTTACATTCTCTTCAGTGTGATCAAATTTCTCAAAGTTTGTATTGAATCTGTCATTTAGAGCATTAATCACACTGCCATAGTCAGACGTCACATCATCAAATTTAGCGACAATTACTTTTTCTCGGTAAGGTAAGATAGCTTTGTAGAAGCTGATGTATTCTTTTAACGATTGACCAATGCCTAGAGATGGATCGAAATCTCCGATCAGATAAGATACGATTGCTGCTTCAGGTTCTCGGATCAAAACAAGAGTTGGAATATCCATCTTTGCCGCAGCAACAACCTGTGCCGCAGCATGGGTATGATGACCAATTTTTACCGGTTCTGGCTGGGCCATTTTAAATGCAATGTGGGCAAACGTGTTGCCCATACGTGGAAATCCTTCAATGACAACAGCAGTATCCCGCGTGACGGGATCAGGAGCCGCAGGTTCGGGACCACTAATTGTGATGTTGTACTGCTTACGCCAGCGGCTCCACCGCCATCGCGCCAGGGGTAAAAAAAGGATGGGATACTGGCGACTAAAATTTCGCAGTTTGTAGTAGAGAGAAGGGGGGATCCTGCGCCTGAGCAAATACTGAGTCGCCTGATAAGCTTCGGTATTTGAATTGTTGCTTGGCGTCGTACTGGTCATTTAATCGGCCTCAAATGATTGTTTAATTGTTTTGCTAAGTAGAAACCAGGATCTCGATCAAATTTTTATAGAGAATTAGGGAGAGATGGGCAGGTTGTAGACCTAAACTTGAGAAAGGAGATGCATAACCTATTTGGATTTCATCTGCATCTTAGCTAAACGATCTTCTTGCCATCGCAAACCGATGATTGCTGCTATTGACAACATGTAACCAGGCTCTTCCATCTGGCTAAAAATAAAACCAAACACGACAACTGTTAGTAGCAAAAAGCGGCATAAATCATCTGTGCAGAGACGACGCCAGAGAATTGAAGCGAGATATAAGTATGAACCCAAACCCAAGAAACCCAAATCTCCCCAAATGCCAGCCCAGCCAAACAGGGGAGAAAACATGCTAGAACGGCTGCCGATGTAATAGGCACCAACCTGCTCCCAAACATCAGTACTAGCTTGGTGGCGTGTTGCGAACGCGCCAAATAAAGATTCGTATTTCCGAAGTAGCCACCCCCCTAAACGGCCAACCGTATGTCCTGGGCCGAGACCCAAGAACCAGTTTAACGGAGATTCGTAGTGTTGTGGTATCACTCGAAAAACGGATGTTTTCAACATAGTGGCGTCGCCGTCAGGGCCGTAAAGCTCGGGTTTCATCCAAACATTAAAGGCTGAAAAAGCAGGCAAATTCTGAAGACACCAGTGAAAAGCAAACCCGAAGACGACGGCAAAGATCAGATATTGCATGACCTTACCGACATCTTGTGCTTTTAATAATACCAGCAGAACCCCAGCTACCATAAAAGCCAGCAAAACCTGCTTGGCATCTGCCAATAAGAGTTGCCACATAGCTAGGGCCGCAACGCCAAAACGTATCCAAATAGGTGAAGCTTTAGCATGTAGCAGGTAGTAAGCTGCAACTGAGAGAGATACTGAAGCCCCTACAACATGCCCAGCACCCGACAGAAAAAACACACCTTGAATATTGTCAGAAGGGGCTAACCCTGTGTGTCTTAAATGCAACCTTAAAATATAGCGTTGCACCATGGCCAATGTGATGTGAAATAGCCAAAAGTAGACCAGCCCTTTTCTAAATACCTGAAATTGCTTTGACTCTACAGCAAGACTTACAATGCAGGCAGTCAGTATGAATGGTTCTGCTAACAGAAGAAATCCTAGAATGACATTTACTTCACCTGCACCATTTAAAAGTGAGCTGGCGAGAATCACAATCAGCAATAAAACCAATCCAGAACTGAGTTCTGAGATAACAATTTTCTGTTTCTTACTGACCCTTTTGCTTTTACTTAAAACAACCGCAAATACAAATGGAATTACTAAGAAGTGAAGAAAGTTAATGGCTGAAGGAGCCCCGAAGCTGTCTAGCAGTCTGGGGAAAAAAGCACTAGCGAAAGCAAATAAAACTAGCTTGGAATTGCTCAGGTTTCCTTGCTTTTTTTGAGATTCAGATTTTGCAAGTATTGCTTTCATTTCAGTTGAATTTCACCCTGGCAAAAACCCCTTTAGGGTTCGTCCTTTGTAAACTACTGTTGTTAAAAAACTTGACATGCCTTGCCTCGGGAAATGTGAAAATAATGGGAGTTTTTGAAAAATACTGGAGGGATGAAAGTTGAACCCTGGAGGGATGAAATTTGAATCATATATGAATGGCCAGAAAGAGGTGATAACGCTCATTAGATATAGTAACGCCTCCTCTCAGGAACTATCTGGCCGTACCAGATTAGCTTAATCAAGTCTTCATGCTTTCAATCAGAATTTGTAAGTGAAACGGTTCTTCATCATTCGTTTGAGGGGCAGAATGTCTTTTGAGAGGCGGAGTATAAAGAGGCAGCACGGTTAGATCGGTTACCGGCAGGTAGGCTGTCATATAAGTGACTTTCGTCTGCTCGGGTTTCTTTAAAAAAATATCTGAAGCGATGATTGCCTGTTCGTTCTCGAATGCCTGCAAAGGTAGCGTGGGCATCAACGACTTCGTAAATCGTTTCAAACTTACCAAATCGACCGACTGCATAAATGTACGCACCCAAAACTTCAGTGTAGCCTCCATTGAAGGTTCTGGCTTTGATGCCACCCTGTTCGGTTTTATGACCCAGTATCCAAAGAAAACCACCATCATTGCTAATGTTTTCGGGCGAGTTGGCAGGCTTTTCTGTATTAAGCTGCCGAGCCCATATCTTGGCTTCAGGATGGTCAATGGATAGTTGGCCGGTGGCAATGCTGTTAAGGTAAATACCGCCTGGGCCTGAAGCTGTTATCCGACCGGTTAGATTTTGCATTAATACGGTACGACTGGACGCATTTTCGTAGCCGATCTTAGTAAAATTAAAGCCCTGAAACTGGATAAAATCTGGGGCGGCAGGGTCATCTTTGATAGTAAACTGCCCTTTCCCAAGGATACGCGCTGGCGCGAAGCCAATAATATGTTGGAGACTTCCATGCAGCGTCACTTCGCCATCCATGATGTACCAGTTCGGCTCGGGAGGTGTTCCCCCTGGAAAATATAGGGTAGTTTTACCCAGCTGTGCGGCAATGTCAACGGCGGCCTGGATAGTTTGTGTATCGTCAACTTTATCATTTGGATTGGCCCCAAAGTCTTTTACACTGAGCCAGTTATCTGAGTTAGGATCATATTGGGTTGGCAGATACCGAATCGGTAGGTTGGCTGAAGCGTTGATATTATCGGTGAAAGCTCTATCGACCCCATGGGAACTATATTCAGTGATGTTCTCTGTGGTCATGTTGAGGGTCTTACCTGCGAAACTTTTGAGGGCTTGTTTGTAGCCGCTAGTGCTAATATTGCGAGCGAAAAGAACCCCCCCGCTGATAATCGCGGGTTGGGAGGACTCACCCTCTAAGTGCCCATTGATTAAGGTCAGCGTTGTTTTATTGGAGTTCTGGGCTGGACGGGAGTAGACGGCAATGGGCGCATTCTCAACAGTCAGACCTTCAACCTGAAGTACGCCAGTACTATGATGGAGTCCGTAGGTACTTGCATCCCGAATCGCCAGGTTTGATAGGGTTGTGCTGTTAGCCCCGCTGGCTTTGACACCAATGGCAAATCCTTCAATTTCTAAGTTTTGAATCAGATGCGGCCCATTCAAATCGACAGACGACACGTCTAAGCCGATGGCACCATTGCCAATGATGCGAACGTTTTGCAGGATGCCTGTATTATTGCTGTGAAACTTTATCCCGACGGCACCTGGATTATCGCCTGTATCAATTGTGAGGTTAACGATAAAGCGGTTGAAGAAATCAGCGCTAATATCTTTCCAGGTTGTCCCGTCATCGGCGTGAACCGTGCGCAAAACAGCTTGATCAGGTTGGTCAGCGTCACTGAAGCCAACGGCACGATCATCTAATCTAAGAACCACGCCATCAATGCTTTGTCCATACATGTGGGGGGCGATAAAAAGAGCCCTACCGTTGGGTTGTTCGAAGCGAATTTCGCGAGTGACGCGATAAACCCCGTTTGGGAAGTATAGTGCTTTATTCTTACGAGCAGCTTCGTAAATAGCAGACTGAATGGCATCAGTATCATCTTTGCGACCATCTCCACTCGCGCCGAAGTCCTGAATATTAATTGCAATATCGGGATCTTCGGGCAGCACAATCTCAACTGCATCATTAAAGTTAACGGGGGACTGGCCATAAATATTTTGGGCGGTTATGCTCCTGCTATTGCCCTCGGATAGGGGAATGTTTGCAAAACAATAATCAAGAGATATGGGCCCAGGCGGAGTGTATGGCCCAGGCCTACCTCCATTCCCTAGCATGCAGCCCGGCAAAATACCCATGGACAGGAGGGTTATCCCAGCTCTGAAAATGGTTTTAGAAATCCTGTTTGAAGCGGAAAAAAGGGTCACAGTAGAGCGGATTAAGGCTAAAGCCTGTGGATTTAGAGTGAAGATGAGTCAATGTCCGAGAATGCATTGATTGCTGCGATCGCAAAAGCCTTGGTGCCTCCATTAACTTGTAGGAGAAGCTGCCAAACGAGACTGATCTGACCCTATTGTAGGCTCAACGATCTCTGAGCTCAAGTTTGCTTAAGCCTGAGTCGTCGGCAGACTCACTGCCCAGTCAGTTCTAAGGTGGAGGCAGAGTAAAGGGATAGCCCTTTATTAAAGTCATTACCCGCAGGGACAGCAGACTCAGCTAATATTTCGGTTGTAGAATTTCTGGTTTCCCGTACAAAGTTTGGATACTTGGCTCTCGCTGTTCGTTCTCTGACCCCAGCAAAGGAAGCATCTGCATCAATAACCTCATAGATAGTGTCAAAGCTGCCTCTGCCGAGGGAGTAAATATAAGCACCTAAAATTTCGGTTCCACCTCCGTTTTGGGTAATGGACTTCAGCCCGCCATTCTCTGTTTTTTGCCCTAAAGTCCAGAGAGTACCCCCGTCATTAATGATGTTTTGATCGGTAGACCTTTCCGTATTAAGTTGTCGAGCCCAAACCTTAGCATCAGGATTCTGAATCTGTAAGCTGCCGGCAAAACTGTTGATGAAAATATTACCCGAACCTGTGGCCGTAACATCACCGGTTGTATTTTCTAGCAACAAAGTGCGATTTGAGGCATTTTCATAGTCAATCCGCGTGAAGTTGAAGCCTTGAAATTGGACAACGGATGCACTGTCAACCTCATTTACCAACCTAAACCCACCCTCGCCTAGTATTCGAGCGGGTGCAAACCCAATCAAATGCTTCACGCTACCGTGAATATCAACAGTGCCATCAAGGGTATACCAGTTGGGATCTTGAGATTTTTGCCCCGGAAAGTAAACCGTCGTTTTGCCCATGGTTGTAGCGGTATCAATCGCAGCTTGAATGGCGTCAGTGTCATCTACGTTGTCGCCGGGAAACGCCCCATACTCTGCAACACTCAGCCAATTAGAGGGGGTGGGATCGAAGGTCAGGGGCTGATAGCGAATGGGTAGATTTAGGGAGCGGTCGACGCTGCTATCAAACCCTTTGATAGTGCCGTGGGAACTGTATTCGTCAACAACTGCATCAGTGAAGTCGCCAGCGTTACCAGCATTGCCTTGAACAGCTTTGCCATAACCGTTTGTTGTAATGTTGCGTGCAAACAGTACGCCACCATTGATGATCGCAGGTTGGGATGAATTGCCACCGCTGAAGTTGCCGTTGACCAGAGTAAGCGTGGTGTATGCAACGTTGTTGATAGGTTTGGTAAAGACGGCGACTGGTGCATTTTCGACAGTAAGGCCTTCGACTTGGAGAACCTTAGCCGTATGATAAATGCCATAGGAGCCTGCGTCTTTGACCATAATGTTAGAAAGTGTGCTGCTGTTCCCCCCCCCTGTGCGAACGCCAATATCAAACCCTTTGACTTCGAGATTTTGAATCAGGTGAGGGCCATTCAGGTCAACCGCATTGAGATCTAACCCGATAGAACCGTCCCCAATAATCCGAACGTTTCGTAGGATGCCAGTATTGTTGCTGTAAAACTTGATACCAGTTGCCCCCGGGTTATTGCCTGTATCGATGGTAAAGTTAACCAAGTAACGGTTAAAGAAATCAGCACTAACGCTGCGAAAATCTGTGCCATCTTCGACATTAATGGCACGGATAACAGCCCGTTTTGGATTATCTGGATCTTGAAACCCTGCCGCATTATCGTCTAATTTCAGCACTACGCCCGCTTGACTCTGGCCATACAGATGGGGGCCAATATTCAGTGAGCCACCGTTGGCATTCTCAAGGCGAATTTCTTGGGTAACTCGATAAGTGCCATTGGGAAAATAAA
The DNA here is from genome assembly GCA_039815185.1 of Cyanobacteria bacterium P01_A01_bin.123. Lineage (GTDB taxonomy): Bacteria > Cyanobacteriota > Cyanobacteriia > Phormidesmidales > Phormidesmidaceae > JBCBZT01. The sequence continues at coordinate 31,412 of JBCBZT010000044.1, forward strand.
GCGCTCGTCTCGATTCACCAGCTGCATAAATAGCATTTTGTATAGCCTGAGTGTCATCGGCGATGCCGTCACCTTGGGCGCCAAAGTCTCGAACGTTGATGACAATAGCCGGATCATCCGGGAAAACAATTTCGGCAGCATCTCCGAATTCGGTGGGAGCCTTCCCGTAAATCTTGTAGGCATCAAAGTCAACAGACCTGGGTGTAATGAGACCAGATTGTTTAGAGACAGCCGCTACAGCCATGACTTTGGCTTTGGAGAGGCTGTCTTGAATGTCTTCGACGATGTAATCAAGCATATCAATACCTGTAGAGGTTGGCTTGAGGTTTGAGGTGTCGATGAGCGAGCTATCTGAATATCGCATCAACTACCCTTGACTGCTTTTATGAAGTTCAGCTATGAGGTTCAGCGCTTAGCTGACGGGCTTTTAGGATGACATATTAGGTTCCCTTTAACCTAGCCAATACCCACAGTTGAGAGGTCAGATGATTGGCTCTGTTTGAGTTCATGGTTAAGAAAATCTGCTAATCGTAGGGCAAACGCCACAATCATAAAAGTAGAATTTGCTTGCCCGGAGGTTACAAAAATAGAGCTACTGGCAACGAACAAATCATCAAACCCGTGCACATTGCAATTAGGGCTGACAACCCCATCATTGGGATGCTCAGCCATGCGAGTGGTTCCATTTTGATGAAAGCCATCCCCAGCTTGTTCCCAAACACTCTCTGAAAGGTCATCGCTAAAATATTTGAGATAACCACAGTTGTGCTTTCGTAAGTAATCATCCCAATAATGATGGGCTCGGACAACACTATCAATATCTTGGTCGCTATAGCGCAGGTCGATGTTGAGTCGGCGCATGCCTAGGACGTCAGTTTGATCAGACAAACTGACCCGGCTGTCAAAATTGGGTATCTGCTCAGCGTGATAGTGCAATGGATACTCATTGGAGGCGCTATACATAAACAGAGCGGGTACCTTGCGTTTGGCGATATAGCGTTGATAGCCAAAGGTGGGAGCAAAGGCGATGGTTTTACCTAAATCACTGAGAATATTTTTAAAGTGCTTCCAATAAAAATCTTTACGTTCTTGACCGATGGCGGTATCTCGAATCGCTTTAGCAGCTAGATATTTGCCAAATGGAGAACTCAGGGTCAGATAGGCCAGGGAGAAAACACCGCTGCCGTGGCCAGGATCACCAAACGGGGGAGCCCCCAGCCAAGAAACCACATTGGTGAGATTTTTCTCGTGCTGAAACTCGCGTGTAAATGAGAAACGCCGCCGCAGGTAAATGTTGGACTCATCGCGATCGAAGCCAAAGATGGTTTTGTGAGGGGGGGTCGTAAAGTGAACTGCGGCAATATCACCGGATAGGTGCCCCATATAATATCGCCCGAGCAGCCCGCTGTGGTTGCCAATACCGCCGGGGTGTTGGCGGTCAGAGGTCATCAGCAGACGGGTGGTATTGAGGGCACCGCTCGCCAAAATATATTTGCGGGCTTTAATATTTAGGGCCTTTTGACCTAGGGTTTTGGCGTGCAGGCGGGTAACCTGGTTGCCAGCTTCACGGGTTTCGATTTCGGTACAGGTTAGTCCGTAAAATAATTTGATGTGCTGAGACTGTTTGAGCTGGGTGAAATATTCTTTACCAAAATTGGTCGGCAGCGACCATCGCTCCAAGGCCGAAGTCAGGACATGCTCGTCTGGTAGCCCCGGCACGATCGACTTTTGCGAAATGCCAGACAGCTTATGAAGGTCAAACTCAGCATCACCACAGAAAAAATAATCACAGGAGCGCTGGAAGTAAGCCGTTAGCTCATCATAGGTAACCGGCCAGTCGGCGTGGGCTATATGCTCACGTCGATCAAAGTCAACCGGATCGTAGGGTACACAGCGCCCACCCCAAATGGTAGAAGTACCGCCCAACTGTCGACGGGTACACTCTCCCATGGAGGCATGAAAATCAGGGTCAAACTGGTCAGCGTCGCCCAGAGCTTGGTTGGCATCAGCAAACCGTAACTGACCACTCTCGAGCAGGGCCACTGAATGATCGGCTTTGGCTAGCTCCAGGGCGAGCACAATCCCTGCAGGGCCAGACCCAACCACGGCAACATCGGCATGGATGACCTGATTGTCTTGAAGAGTTTCGGCATCAATTAGCATGGTTTTTGGCTTAAGGGGTGGGGGCGGTTGATTGGGTTGCTAATAGAGTGCCCATTTGCTCGGTAGTCAGCGGGGCAGCTGCTAGCGCATTCAGGTTATCGGTGAGGTGTTTGACACTGTTGGCCCCAGCAATTACCACGGAGACACCGTCGAGCTGGTGAACAAATTGGAGCGCTAAGTGGGAGATGGAGCAATCACACTGCCCCGCCAGCTCACGATAGCGTTCAATGCCAGCTTGCTCATCCGGATCCTCTGACCCTTGAAAAAGTTTCCCAGAAGCAAAGGGTTGCCGCGCCACAATGGCAATACCAGCTTGCTGAGCAGTCGGTAGCAGCTCGGTGACTGCTCGCTGGTCAAGCAGGTTAATCTCGACCTGGAGGGCAGAGATATCGGAGACCTCAAGGCAAAGTAATGCATCTTCAAGGGTTTCGCACGAGACTCCGTAGTAGCGCAGCTTGCCCTGCTGTTTGAGCATGGCCAGGGTCTCGAAGGCGTTGCCCACTTTGATGATCTCAGTCGGAGGGCTGTGGAGCATAAAAATATCGAGATAGTCGGTCTGCAGGCGGCGTAAGCTACCTTCGACAGACTGGGTGAGATAGTCTTTAGAAAAATCTTGACGCGATAGTGAGCCCTTCGCCTGAGCCAGTGACCCACCTTGGGGTTTGAGCATGCGCACCAGAGGTTTGAGAATCGGCTTTACCTTAGCCGCCAGCGCCCCCATCGAAGAAAGACCATAGCCCGCCTTGGTGGCAAAGGTCACCTGATCTCGTTTGTTTTTGAATGCTTTTCCTAATAGACGCTCACTCTGGCCTTGGCCGTAGCTGTCCGCCGTATCGTAGAAATTGATGCCTGCGTCCAGTGCTTGTTGTAAGGTGGCGATGGCCTGTTTGCGGTTACCGCCCTGCAGATTGCCCCCTAATCGGGAGCAGCCTAAGCCCAGTGCGGCAACGGTTAAATCGGTTTTGCCGAAGGACCTTTTTTCCATAGTATTTAAGACCTGATGTGTTTAAGACCTGATTCGTGAATGAATAACTTGTTCGTTTATAGTTTTATGCAACTGCAGATTTATGCAACCGCAGGGGCCTTGAGGGCGATCACTTTTTGATAGATCTCCATCAAACGTTTGTAGTTCTCGGAGGCGGTATAGCGGACTTCAAATTCTTCCCTGGCTTGCTGACGAATCTGTTGCCAATCATTGGGATGATCTAGAACCCACTCCACCTGAGTAATCAGATCATGGACATCACCCGGCTCAAACAAAAGCCCGGTTTTGTAGGGTTTGACCAGCTCAGTGATTGCACCGATGCGCGAAGCCAAAATTGGGGTGCCTTTAGCATAGGCTTCGATGGCAACCCGTCCGAAAGTTTCATACCACTTAGACGAAAAGACAAAGAATTTAGCCTCCCCCATCAGTTCGTATACCTCCGAAAGAGGACGACGACCTAGATATTCAATATGTTCAAAGCGCTCAGCAGCGGCTTCAACTTCAGGCGCTAAGGGACCCGCACCGACAATTTTCAGGGGGATGCGCGTATGTAGCTTTTCCCAGGCGGTCAAGAGCGTATCAACGCCTTTTTCGGGGGATAGTCGTCCGACAAAGAGACCATAGCCGCCTTTACCATGGCCAGGTTCTGGGGCCGGATGGAGAAAATTTGTCTTAAATTCAAATTTTTCTTTGGGCAGGCCACCTTCAATAAATTTATCGAGGGAAAATTGACTGTAAGCAATAAAGACATCAACTGCCTTAGCCCAGGTGCCAATCAAATTGTGCAGGTTGACCATCGTTGCAACTGCACCGCTAGCAACGCGACTACCTCGATAGCAGCCATGGACAACACCAGGCCAGGGCATGGGCTTACCGAGACAGTCTTCACAGATCTGTCCATTGCGAAAGAACAAACCGTTGGGGCACAACAGACGATAGTTGTGGAGGGTTTGAACAACGGGTATCCCAGCTTCTTGGACTGCATAGTAAGCAGCTGGAGAAATTAAGGGAAACGTGTTGTGGAAGTGGGCAACATCGGGGCGGAACTCCTTGATCAGGGCTTTGACCTTTTGAAATGAGTTGTGATTCCACAGGGTGGCTGCAGCCAGATTAATGGCATTCATCTCCTCAACATCATCGTTGTGGATGGTGTAACGATAAACTTCATGACCGTAGGACTCTAGCAAGTCAGCTTCGGTGGTGAAAATAGTATCTTCGCCGCCAAGCTGCTGGTAATAGTTATGAATAGCTAGAATGCGCATGTTTTTTTTGGCGTAGGTTTTAGTATAGAGAGGCGGTAGCTGTACGAAGTAGTACGTTGTCTTTGTCGAAGATTATTTGGTGAGCATGGCTTCATTGCCTAACTTGTTGTAGAGTTCAGCAAGCTTCTGCCCTTTAGCTGCCCAGTTGAACTGGGTTTGAATTTTTTGGCGTCCAGCCTGGCCGAGTTGCTGTCTCAGATCAGGGTCTTTAGCAAGTTGCTGAATAGCTTGGGCTAGATCATTAACGGTTTGTTCTGGGGTATAGGCGGGGATTTTGATGCCGGTATCTTGATCGACTTGAACACTGGGGCCTCCTAAATCAAGGCAGAGGATAGGTCGACCAGCAGCCATCCCTTCTAAGCAAACCCAACCGCCGGAATCGTGGAGGCTAGGATGCACTAGGACATGAGAATGACTCAGGCGCTCGAGGGTTTGGGAGCGAGGCAAATTGCCCCAGAAACGCACCTGCTCACTGACCCCAAGCTGCTGTGCTAGCTGCTCAAAATTCTGGCGTTCTACACCGTCGCCTAAAATCCAATATTCGGCATTGGGGAGGTTGGCTTTGGCAAAGGCCTGGATGCTTAGATAAAAGCCTTTCCAGTGGAGCAATCGGCCCATGCTGATGAACCGGATGATGTCCCCTTCTGGAGGTGGACATTGGGCCAAATGCTCGATGTCTGTATCAGGCAGACTTGCTTCTGGAACAACAGTAACGTTGCGAGCTCCCATCTTGCGGACTTGGCGAGCCGTGTCTTCGGTTGTAACCTGTGCGATCGCAGACCGCCGAGCCGTCATTCGAGCAAATGGATCTCGCTCACCCACTTTATGGGCAAACCATCGTAGAAACTCATAAACTTTGGCACGCAAGCTAAAATCTCTAAAAAAAGGTTTGGGAGCTGCTTCAGCTCCCCCCACGGTGCCCCAAATAAAAGGGATGGGCAACAATGAAATGAAGCTAGGACTGGAATAACGAACAAAGGTGACATGATGTGCCAAGTCAAACCCAATTTCGCGATGCAGGCTCCGCGCCACGAAATAAGCCTGAATTTGCCACAGATAATAATGCAGGACAAAAGCTACTGATCCTAATTTCCAGAAACCTTTCAAAATTGGTAATGTGCAATAAACAAAATGTAGATTTGGATTTGGATTTTCTTTGATAAAAGCTTCATTAGCTAGACGACCATCGTCTGGACGTGTCAACACCCATACTTCGTGGGATTTGGCGGCTTCCCAAGCCATATTCCAACCGACACCGGGCTCTGAGCCACGACCTGCTTCACAGGCATATGCAGAGAGCAATACCTTCATGCTGCTCCCCCAACTGACTGGCGACTTTGCCAACTTTTGCTAGAAACTACATTTACTACTTCATGCAGCACAAATTTCGCCCTTTCAGTGCATCTATCGGGATTTTCACCTAGGCTTCTTGAAAATATCAAGAAAAACACCAGCCTTTATGGAACTTTTAATCTTGCATTTAAAAACACTTAAGGCTTAATAAAAATGAAGATGCCATGTAATGAATGGATTCATCCTAGAATTATCCCTATTGCTTAGTTGCTATACACATCAAGGATAATGCCGCTGTCGAGGCAGAGGGATTAATCCCAGATAGGATTTGCCCGACTCGGTAACGCCAGTGAGGTGGTTTACCGCAGAATCCTTCTAGAGCTTCTGCACCTGCCGCATTATTATGAGGATATATATTAACCTTAAATCCCATTGGTAATAAGATTTTATAAAATAATTCAGAGGTTACACCATCACCTGGGTGGTGGTGTATCTCTGTTGCCAAGGCCGTAAGACGTTCTTCAAGTGGAATATGTAGCCGTTTTAGAAAGAGTCGATATATGACCTTTAATCGAATCTTATAAAGGAACAGCCCTAAACCCCTGTAGTTCCAAGCAGTTAACTGTGGGTCATGATCAATAATCAACTGTCCACCAGAACGTACTAACCGAGCGGCTTCAGCTAGTACTGCCGCCATATCAGAACAGTGGTGTAAGGCTGCATTCACAACAACTAAGTCTGCAAAACCCGATACCAGTGGTAGTTGGTGAGCATCTGCTAGCAAAGAAGTGTAACCAATTCGTTGGGCCATTTCTAATGAACCTCGGGCGATATCCACGCCAATAAGTAGTTTAGGTTGTCCGCCTAAAATCGCATAGAGATTTCCTGGACCGCATCCAATGTCAACTACGATCTTGTCATCCCAACTACCAGCTGCAGCATGCCAGCGCTCTTTAAAGGATTGGTCACGATGGCAAGCCTCAAAATAAGTTTTAGCCCATTCTGGATGGTTAAAATATATTTGATTAGCTTTGATCTCAGGAGTCTCTGGTACATAAACAGATAGCATGTCCTTTTCAAAAGCGATCTTACAACTAGGGTCTAGAAAAGGCTTAATGTCTATCCCGGTAACTGTGGCATGATTTTTTGTGGGTTGTTTTTGGGTAGTTTGATAATATCTCTCCTGATCATCCTTCAAATCATTCACGAGGTTGTCCTTTTATAGTTGGGGATAGATATTGAGAATTTTTATTCAATTATCGACAAAAATCTTTCTCGTATCAGAAGAAGAATCAACAAAAACAACATCCTTAAAACTTCTATTAACCACTGAAGTCATAGTCGTAAGTATTTTCAGGTTGATCCCCATAGCAGTTTTTAACTGGCTTATAGCTGTTCTGAAATATGAAAATAGAAAGCAGTTAGTTCAAACTACCTGCTGCCTTTGAATGGCAGTAGCTAGATTTAGAAGAGCTCAAAGCCAACTCACGAAAATATTATGGGCTTAGTCATATCTAGGGATAAACACCAAGCTCAAATTCAAATTGACTGCTCAAAGAATGTTAAGAGGAGGCTAATTGACTCTTTATCTATCATCAAGCCTTGTGGATTATTCTTCACTAAAAAAACATATTCCAATGCTATTTGTTGACTTTATAACAAGTTGTTTGGGTTAGCCTTTACTGAAAACTAATAGCTGCCAACTGAAAAAACAGCAGTTATTTAAGATATTAAGTACCTGAGAAGACTAAACATGGTCAGGTTTCCACTGTAGGAGTGAGTGTAGTACAAAGGAATTGTAGCTATTTAACGGGATTGCTCACCTGCTCCTGGGATTAAGTCACACGTTTTATCGATCGCATCGGATACATAACAAACCCCGCCAAATTTATTGAGCATTGGACGTATCTGCGTCATTTGAATTTATAACCGATAGATCAAATGGGACAATCAACCAAAGAAACCGGATCTCTGCTACAAGTAGCTGGTCAAAACCCTAGCTTTCAAATATCACCACGCTGCGAATAGACTTGCCCTCATGCATCAGGTCAAAGGCCTCATTAATCTGATCTAGGGGCATTGTGTGAGTGATCAAATCATCAATGTTGATTTTGCCATCCATATACCAGTCCACAATTTTGGGCACATCTGTGCGACCCCTGGCCCCACCAAAAGCGCTACCTTTCCATACGCGACCTGTGACCAACTGAAACGGGCGGGTACTGATTTCCTTCCCTGATGCAGCTACGCCAATAATCACGCTGACCCCCCAGCCTTTGTGGCAGCACTCTAGGGCTTGACGCATCGTGTTGACATTGCCAATACACTCAAAGCTGTAATCGGCTCCGCCCCCGGTCAGGTCTACCAGATAGGGAACTAAATCACCCTCGATCTCCTTGGGATTCACGAAATGAGTCATGCCAAACTTTTCGGCTAAGGCTTTTTTGGCGGGATTGATATCGACGCCGATGATTTTGTTGGCCCCGACCATGCGACACCCTTGAATCACGTTAAGGCCAATACCCCCTAAGCCAAAGACCACCACGTTAGCTCCCGGTTCGACTTTGGCTGTGTAAATCACGGCCCCAATCCCAGTGGTAACGCCGCAGCCGATGTAGCACACTTTGTCGAAGGGGGCGTCTTCACGAATTTTGGCAACGGCAATTTCGGGCAATACCGTGTAGTTGGCGAAAGTTGAGGTGCCCATGTAGTGGTAGAGGGTTTCACCGTTGAGCGAAAAGCGGCTGGTACCATCGGGCATCAGACCTTTACCCTGAGTGCCGCGAATGGCCTGGCATAGATTGGTTTTGCCGCTGAGGCAAAAGTCGCAACAGCGACACTCCGGGGTATAGAGCGGAATCACGTGGTCGCCGGGTTTGAGACTTTTAACGTCAGGGCCGATTTCCACCACAATCCCGGCCCCTTCATGGCCCAAGATGGCCGGGAAGAGTCCTTCAGGGTCAACGCCAGATAGGGTGTAAGCATCGGTATGGCAGATGCCTGTAGCTTTAATCTCGACCAACACTTCCCCGGCTTTGGGGCCTTCGAGATCGACGGTTTCGAGGCTGAGGGGTTTTCCGGCTTCGTGGGCAACGGCGGCCTTGACTTGCATGGCTGGGGGTTCTCTCTGAAATGGGCATGGGGGCAGGATATCAAGTTAAGCCCAATCCGGGTGATTCATTTAGTGAACTTTTTTGATTTGTGACTGGATTACCAAATCATGTCTCGGGCAGCTTGCACCCGCGCCCAAATTTCAGGGGTGCTGCTTTCCCACACGCCCCCTAGTAAATGGCGAAAGGCTAGATCTTGCTGGGCTTGGGCTTCGATGCGATCGATAAATTCTGGGCCATAGCCGTGGATTAGGTCTTCAAGAGGGCCAGCAGCAAGCACAGAGATCACGGTGCCGCTGGGGCGTTGCCGCAAAATTTCGAGAATCGCTTGCCAGCGCAGTTCTGGGTCAGTGAGCCACCAAAATTTTTCCACAGCCCAAAACAGGGGATGTTGTCGATAGGGGCGTTTACGGTTGGGATCGCTGTAATAGTTAATGTAGGCAGTGACCCACCGATCGAGGGATTTGGGTGACATCGGTAGTTACAACAGGAGATGACTCATTTATCGTTAATGTCATCTGAATTTTCTGGTTCAAAGAAATCTTAAGCCTCCTCTAAATGAGCCTTTAGCGCCAGCGTGTCACGATCGCAGCCTTGCTTAAACATCCCTTTGAGCAAAAAACCGAAGAGCTTGGGTACGAGTCCCGGCATCTCAATTTCGCTATGCATGGTTAACTGGGTGCGATCGCCCTCATTAGTCACCAGCGTATAGAAAAAGCGATATTCCCCTTTGCCCGTGGTGCCCTGGCTGCCATCAACTCGCAAGTTAACGGTGTGGGGTGGCTCAAATCCGGTCACCTCAAATATCTCGGAGGCTTCTTTGCCAAACATCTTGCGGGTTTCGCGCCACTGGGTGCCGACGCTGTAAGGGCCATCGGTTAGTTTTTCAATCTTGATCAGCCCATCCATCCAATGGTGCCACGAGTCAAAATCAGTCATTGCTGCCATGACCTGGGTGGGTGGCGCATTGATTTCAAATTTGCTCGTAAATGAAATCGTCATTTCAGCACAGTCCGATTCAAAACGGGTCTAATCAGGATCCTAAACCACATCCCGATTGAAATCTGGCTGGGAAGGGCTGGTGCCTTCAAATGGAATGATGGCATCTTCTGCGATCGCGTAGGCCACATCTTCTCGACCCAGTCGCACAGTATATCCCCCGGTGAACTCGCCAAAGGCGGGTAAGGTCAGACGATTGATCCCTACCTCATGGAAAAAGCAGGGTAGACGCAGTTGATCCAGACGGGTTTTTAAATTGACACAGGGATGCACATGACCGCAAATGTTCAGGCTTGAACCATAGGCATGGGGTTCGTGGCTGAGCACCAAATCATCTGCTAGCTGAATCGGGCGTGTGCAGCAGTCGATAGAGAGCTGCTGCAAATCATCGCTCATGGGGCGATCGTGGTTGCCCAGCAACAGGTGTACCTGAATCTGCACGTCGTTGAGAAACCGTAGCCAACTATTGATCACCTCATCGACTAACCCCTGCTTAGCGTGGAACAAATCACCCAAAATAAATAAATGATCGGGTTTCCAGGTGTGGCAAAGGGCACTGAGTCGATCAAGGGTGTGCTGGTTGATGGGGTTGGCAATGGGGATGCCAAAGGATTGAAACGTCTCAGCTTTCCCCAAATGCACATCGGATACCAGCAGGCTGTTATGGGCGGGGAGGTAAATGGCCTTTTGCGGTAGCAAGTTGAGATTGACAGTTTGAATTTGGATGGCCTGCATTAAAAACGGGTGTTGATCAGGGCTGACCGCTAGAATAGCAGGTGTCCCATTTGGAAATCCCACAAATTCTTCATGTCCGTTCGAGTTCGCATCGCGCCAAGCCCCACTGGTACCCTGCACATTGGCACGGCCAGAACCGCTGTGTTTAATTGGTTGTTTGCTCGCCACCACGGCGGACAGTTTATTTTGCGGATCGAAGATACCGACCAAGCGCGATCGCGTGCAGAATATACTGACAACATTATGGCAGGGTTAGCCTGGTTGGGGTTGACCTGGGACGAAGGGCCATTTTTTCAGTCCAAACGCATGGAGCTGTATCAGCAGGCGATTCAAACCCTGCTGGACAAAGGACTCGCCTACCGCGCCTACGACACCCCTGAAGAACTCGATGCCATGCGGACCGCGCAAAAGGCCAAAAGTCAGGCCCCCCGCTACGACAATCGCCACCGCGATTTAACCCCTGAGCAGCAAGCCGCCTTTGAAGCCGAGGGCCGAGCAGCGGTGATTCGCTTCAAAATTGACGACCGTCGCGTCATCACTTGGAAAGATATGGTGCGGGGCAAAATGACCTGGAAAGGTAGCGATTTGGGCGGCGACATGGTGGTTGCGCGGGCAGCTTCGGCTAGTCAGGTTGGGCAACCCCTTTATAACCTGGCAGTGGTCGTGGACGACCAAGACATGGCGATTACCCACGTGATCCGGGGGGAAGATCACATCGCCAATACCGCCAAGCAGATCTTGCTCTATGAAGCTTTGGGTGCAGCGGTACCCGAGTTTGCCCATACGCCATTGATTCTCAACCAATCCGGGGCCAAACTGTCTAAGCGGGATGGGGTAACCTCGATTTCTGATTTTCAGCAGATGGGCTTTACCGCTGAGGCGATCGCGAACTACATGACCCTCCTGGGTTGGTCTCCCCCAGATGCCCAAGAGCGGTTTACCCTGACAGAAGCGGCTGAAAAGTTTAGTTTTGATCGAGTCAATAAAGCCGGGGCCAAGTTCGATTGGGATAAACTCGACTGGCTCAACGGCCAATACCTCCATGAAGTCCCTGCGGTTCAACTGACTGACCAATTGATTCCCTATTGGCAAGAAGCTGGGTATGCGTTCGATCCAGAAGGCGATCGCGATTGGTTAGAAGCCCTGGCAGCTTTAGTTGGCCCGAGTTTGACCCGCTTGCCTGAAGCAGTTGAAATGACGCGCTTTTTCTTTAGTGAAACGGTGCCGTTTAGCGAAGCGGCCCAAAAGCAAGTGACCCAAGATGGGGTACCTGATGTGTTGACGGCAATTGTAGAAGCGCTGCAAACCGGAGAAGATTATGGCAGTGCAGACACGCTTAAGGGCGTGATCAACCGGGTGACTAAGGCCCAAGGTGTGAAGAAGGGTTTGGTGATGCGATCGCTGCGGGCAGCGCTCATGGGCGACATGAGCGGCCCAGACTTGTTGGAATCCTGGCTGATTTTGCAGCAGCGCGGGTTTGATCAGGTGAGGTTAAAAGGCGCGATCGCCTTAGCGACCTGACCGCTGTCCGATGTCTCGCTGAATGGTACTCCAGGGGTACCCCAGACGGCTGAGCACAGCCCCAAAGGCACCTTCTACCGCGCTGGCCAGATTGCTCATGCACCTAGGTATCGCTGGGATACTCAACACACAAGCAATCTGGTTCGCGGTAGCGCTCAGATTTTGTGGCTACAGCCACGAAATCTGAGTGTCGCTTGCGTTTGCAGCGCAGTCTAAGATGACTGCGCTACACCGAATATTTGGGTTCGGGTGCGTTGATGGAACGCCTTAATCGATTGCAAACTATTTGAATCAGCATCCCATAGAATGAACTTAAAACAGTCAGGAATATCCCGAATTCGGAGCGTTTTTATATTGCCAAGCAGATGAATATTCCGGTCATGACACGCTCGGAGATTGTAATTTGGAATTCTTTCAGAGAGATGGTGAATATTGTGGTAGCCAATATCTGCCGCAAACCACATTAGAACGGTTGGTAATTTCAGATAGCTGCTGCCCTCTAGTGCGCCCAGTAAATAATCCCAACCTTCTGTTTTGTGGGCGTAAGATCCATCAAAATTATGCTGCACAAAAAAGACACAGATGAAGATCGCCGCGGCAAAGGTCAGAGAAATTGAGTAAATGCTCCAAAATAAACCAACTCCCATAAGATGGCCAAGGTAGATCCAGAGACTGATCACGCATATATTGTTGAACAGCAAGTGCCAAAATTCGGCGCTGGTATACCAGTGTTTTGATTTGTAAGAGAGGACTATTTCTCGTAAACCCGTGGTGGGCTTTTTAAGCAAACAATTGAGCAGATGTTTTATAAACCCATAGCTCCCTAAAAAGAGAGCCATCCTTGGCTTAATCGCCAGGTAGAAAAAACCACCAGGGAAGATCATAACGGGATGCCTCAATATCCCGTAAAACCTTTGCCTCCAAGGACTTAACGCCGCAAACTCTTGAGTTGAAAGCAATGCGGAAGGCCCCCGATACTGATCCCAATCACCATTGGTTTTGTGATGGTAGGCGTGTCCTCTAGACCACGGATATTGAGGAATAGCGTTAATAACACCCAATGCAAAACCCACAATTCTGTTCACACTTTTTGCTCTAAAGAGGGAATAGTGTCCACAATCATGCATCAAAGAAAAACAGCGGACTGCAAACAGCGTGATCAGAATCAGGATAGGGGGCAGTAGCCAAAATGAAATGGCAGCGGCCTTTGCGGCCAAAAACCATAGGGCGATATAAGGTACAACGGTATTCAGGATTTGATAAGTCCCTCGAAAATCGTTGCTCTGCATGTAGGGAGCCAAGACAAAGTCTGACTTTTGGATTTTAACTGTCATTCAATGCCTTTTCCTAATAAATAATTTTCACTCCTATAAAACACTACACTAAATTCAATCATGGCATCAGCATATAGATAAGCTTGGCTAGCGATCGAAAAACATGTCCGAAAGATAATTGCATTGACTCAAATAAAAAGGGGAGAAGCATTTGCTTCCCCCTTTTTTTCAACCGCAATGGGACTGCAGATAGGACGCTAATTGATTGGGCACCCCTCAATCACACTCACTGGAGATTGGGTATGTATCATCTGGGTCATCTCGAACCCTGCGGCTTGGAACATAGTGCTGTATTCTGCCTGTGTTCGTTCCCGTCCACCGGGATACATGACCAGCATTTGCAAATCTAGGAATTTAGCAAAGTGGGGTGAATTATCGGGTGGAACGATGGTTTCGATCACCACAAGCTTGCCTTGGGGGGCGATCGCTTGGCGGACATTTTTCAAAATTTGCACACCTTCCTCGTCGCTCCAGTCATGCAAAATGCACGACAGTACGTAGGCATCGCCCCCGGCTGGGACTGATTTGAAAAAGTCACCGCCTACCGTCTGGACGCGATCGCTCATGCCAGACTCAACCAACTGTGCTTGGGCTGAGTCCACTACATGGGGTTGGTCAAACAAGGTTCCCTTTGCTTGGGGGTTGCGGGCCAAAATTGAAGACAGCAACGCACCGTAGCCACCAGCCACATCAATGACTTGCTGAAACGGTGAAAAATCATAATTATCCAGTACCGCCATGTAGACGCCCATGGCCCAGTTGCCCATCGCCTGGTTAAAGATTTCACCCGACTCAGGGTTCTGCGCAAAATACTTGAACGTGTTGTCCACCTGGTACAACCGTTGCAGAGCAGCTTCCCCAGTTTGAACAATGTGTCGCAGTTCACCCCAAGAGCGCCAGTTCCACTCATCACCAAACATCATTGCCAAAGATCTCAAAGAACCTGGCGTGTCTTTGCAAAGAAAATTCGCCATTGGCGTCAAGGCAAAGCGCTTAGGTTCTACTTCGCTAAACACGCCGACGCTGGCTAACATTCGCAAGAGTCGATAAAGGTTCTGAGGTTGGGTCTGGGTCGCTTGGGCCAATTCATCAATGGATTTGCTCTCTGCCTGGAGGTGATCCGCAACTCCCAACCACGCTGCCACACTAATCGATTGGGAAATCCAGCTGCCAGTCAACATTTGAATCAGCCCCATGGGAGAAGGCTCATTAGACGTTGGGGCGCTTGTGTCCACGGGCTGGGACGGCGCCATTTGATTAGCAATGTAATCAATGGTTTGCTGCCGCACCCAACCCCGACTAGAAATCACTTCCCCCAGGCGCTGAGTCGTCTGCTTTTGCTCAGTTAAAGCAGTTTCGACCTGATCAGGGGTAAGTAAACCTGCCTCGACAAGACAAGTTCCAATTCGTTTGGGAACACGGGATGAATCGATAGCGATGGTCATATTGCAATACTCCGTAATGGATAGGGGTAAGGAGATAAAGTGATGGGGTAGTGGATGATCAGGGAGGTGGGAAGCACGTAGCCGGCGGGAACAGACATAGCTTACTCTCCTGCGCTTTTGCTCCCCTATTGCCAATGCTGGCGCCTCCCTTGACCCCTATCGCCCAATTAGCAAAGGTTGAGCTAAATCCGATTCCTTCCGGGTTGTGGCTCTGAACCGGGCAAGGTTGGCGACGTCGCGGCAGGCGCTCAAGTATGCCAAATCTGTTTCTAGAGAGATCGCATCCTGTTTTAGGTCTTGATCTTGAACGGCTAACGCGAGTTGCTCGCTGAGGAAGATTAGCAACGGTTCGATGTGAACCTGTTCGAGCCATTCCCCCATGATGTCTTCGATGATGTGGTATTCACACACTAAGGTGTCGCCACAGTAGCGCCGAATAATGGGGTGGAGGGCACCGCTACCGGCAGCATTGGCCACGTCGTCTTTGTTAACTCGGTTAATCGCAAAGGGATCAGCGCTGGCGTTGATTACGTCCAAACCAAACTCTAAGGTGATGGTGTAGTAATGTGCGTGCTGTCCTAGTTCACTATCACGTACATAGTCTATCGGTATATCTTGATAGTACTGAGCTGCACCAAGGGTGCTACTTGATTCAGGCAGCACCAGCAAATCACAGAGAAAACCCGTTTGCTGCCATAATCCAGAGGTTATGTTGATCCGCTCGAGGATAGCCTTGGCTAAATCCGCTGGAGTTGGGGCCACGGTTTGGTAGGGTATGGACTGGTGGTTATATTTTTGCGCCAAGATTTGGAATAGCGCTTTGATGTTATATCGGAAGCCGTGAATAAAGCCAGATTGCTTCTTCTTGAAGTCGCGCATGTGGGTCAGCACGCCGACAAAATAGAGATCTTGAATGTTGGTGGATTCCCAATCACTGGTCTGGGCTGGAAAGCGATCGTGAATCGTCAGTTCTGGCTTACAAGATCCATCGAAGATAGCATCGTCAAACTGAAAGCCGGTGCAGACAATCACGCGATCGTAGACTAAGTCTTCTTCTTCACCGTTGGCGTGGGTGTACGCAAAGGTCACCACAAATTGTCCGTCTTCGCGGCGAATCTCCTTGACTGTGGCATCAAGGGCCACATTTTGAGACTTGAGTTGATAGGTATCGAGCAAGTTATTGTTAACGGCCCGCAGGTGTCCCACATACTTGGTTTTCCAAGCCATGGAGATGGGATTTGGGCTAGCAATGTGTAGTAAAGCAGTGGTGCCCACCAGGCTGTCTGCTGTCTCAAATCCAGAATTGCCTTTGCCCAAAATCAACACGCGTTGGTTGGCATAATCTTCTGGGTTAGTCGAAATCTCAGTATAGTTTTCAGCCAGTTCAATCCCTGGAACTTCAGGCACGTAGGGTTTAGAAAATCCGGTTGCAACGATCAGACGCTTGGCTGAATAAACGGTGTCTTGATGGTCAATGACAACAAACTTGTCGCTTTTTGACACTTTGACGACTCGAGTATTGCATTTGATGTTGAGCTGATAGTAATCAGCAAAGTCATTCAAATAGCGTACTAAATCATCCGTATGGGGAAAATACTCGCGACTATAGTGCTTGAAACTCAAAGCCTCATTATCGCAGATCAAAGAATTCCAGTCCCACCGCAAGTTAACTTCTGGGTTAGAGTAGCCCGTGTAAACCTTGTTGATAGAAATTAGCTTGCGGTGCCGAGGGAATTTCTTGAAAAAGGTGCCTGGTGTATCGCCTGCTTCCAAAACGAGATAGTTGTAGCCAGCTTTCTCCAAGAAATAAGCTAACTGTAATCCAGCAGGGCCAGCACCAATAATTAGGTAATCAAATTCAGTGGAAACGTTCATGATGTAGTACTTAATTGTGCAAGACAGTATCGAAACCGAACCGCTGGGGCAAAGCGGGCGAGCTCAAATCCTGAAAAGGGGCTAGATAGCCCATAAGTTCTGTCAGTAGGTAACCCATGGGCCTGAGCGATAGCAGTAGCCACAACATCTCGTGCGCAACGGCTAGTCAGATTGCTTGTAAACTAAGTTCTTTAGAGATACTCAGTGTATTAAGCAATCTGGCTAGTGCGACAAAACAAGGCTGGCCTAAACTGCAACCGGAACTTTTGCTGCTTTAGGCGCCTTGATGTAAGGGTTTTCGAGACTGTGGGTTTCGACGAAAGTCATCATTTCATGCACTACATCGGTAAAGGCATCAAAGACATTAGCCACCAGTTCACATGCTTTTTCACAGGTTGCGTCATCGAGCTCAATGCTTTCAATAAAGTCTTCTACGTTTTCAGTACCGATGGGATGTCCGGTTTCGATATCGAAGTGCGATGGCCCAAAGTAGGGGTATCTAATCTGGGTGATCTGTTCAAGTTCACTGGCCACCTCAGCAGTTCTGCACAAAACGACGTGTCCTGTAGCTTCAACCGCTTCAGTAATCGCCAGCTTCAAACGTGAATCAGTTTGGGCGGTATACCACATGGCGAGTTTGGTACAGATCAGGCGAGCATGCTGGGTTTCATCACTCCACAAAAATTTCAGCGCTTCACTCAGGGGCAACGTATGATCTAAGCCGAGGCGAGTTAAATCTTGCAAATACCACAACCAGTGATGATCATCTTCGTAGGTGTGGACATTAATCATTTCCTGGATTTGATTAGAGGGGGGTGTTTCCCTCAGGAAATACTTGTTTAAATCTCCGAAGTTCATGGCATAGGGAGCAATACAAGGCACAAATCCCAAGCGCTTATGGGGATGGATTGTCTTGTCTCTCATGAAATGAAACAGCGGCAGCTGTTCAAATTCATACTTTTTCACTTCAATAAACTCAAGAACTCGCTTCATGGTGAAATCTCCACAACTTAGGAAACAGAAAACAGGCCACTTCAATCTGCCTACCTGAGACAGATTGCGGTGGGTTGCTATTCAGCATTAGCCAACAAAAAACTGCGCTCTTGAAATTCAGAACCCAAATAAAAGGAAATTCTGAATTTGAGACGTCAACAAAAACAACACTAGAGGACTCGGAAACTTAAATTTTCTAGGGAAACACTGAGGTATTGGTCGAGACCCTAGGAAAATTCAGTAGTTCAACGGTTTTCTTTAAGCCACCGAACTCTATAGCGACAATTTAGACTTTATGAGCCCTTAGCGTCAACCTGGCGGAAATACGTAACTTTAGCGGAACAAAAATAATTGAATCAGTTAATCTTTTCAGTGAGAACACTCTCTTCTAAACACTAGATTTTACATTCCTTAAAATAATTTTAAATAAACATGAAGTAGCTGCTAGGGCAGGCATCCAGCCATTTTGCTTTGGAGGGGAAAAGGTGTATTTACGTAGTCAAAAATTTGTTCTGCCAAATGAAGAACATTTTGAATATTTTGTCTCCAAAAATATAAGCTTTTATGCTTAGATTCTGAGGACAACGATGCGGAAGTCTGGTGATCAATTCAGGGGATTTACGGATTGTTGTGATTCGGTGAGTTCCGTAAAGGTACTTAGATTTTTATGATTTGAGGTGTGCGCGAATTGGCGCAGATCCACTGCGCGCATTGGCGTACAGCAGGGTTTACCCGAAGGCAACATCGAGAAACATCATGATTACAAAGCCCACCATGACGCCCAGGGTGCCGCTTTGGCCCAAACTCTTTTGGTCAATTTCAGGGATGATTTCGTCCACAGTTACAAACAGCATTGCACCTGCGGCGAAGGCCATCCCCCAAGGCAAGACGGGTTGGGCAATGCTGACAATGCTGACCCCGAAAATACCGCCGATGGGTTCTACTAGACCTGTCAAAGTGGAAACACCGAGGGCATAGAGGGCTGAGTAGTTGAGGTTCCGCAAAGCGATCGCGACCACCAACCCCTCCGGGATATTTTGCAGACCAATCCCCATGGTTAGGGCTGACGCACTGGTCGGATCACTGCCCCCAAAACCAACCCCAACGGCCAGCCCCTCTGGGAAATTGTGCAGCGTAATGGCAATCACAAATAGCCAAATGCGTTTGAGGTTTTCCCCATGGGGGCCTTCTTGACCTTTAAAGATGTGCTCGTGGGGAAAATTGTTGTGGGCTAACCACAGAGCAGCGCTCCCGAGCAAAATGCCCACCAACATGATCAGCGCCGCCGAGGTCGTGGAGTTCCCTTGGCGGATGGCGGCTTCGGTTCCTGGAATGATTAGCGAAAAAGACGTGGCCGCTAGCATAATGCCACCGCCGAGTCCTAGCAAAATGCCCTGGACGCGATCGCTGAGGTTGATCGGTAGCAGCACGGGTAACGCCCCAACGGTAGTCCCTAACCCAGCTAACAGGCTGGCGAGGGTTCCCAGAAGAATGGTATTCATCATGATGGGGGCTGGGGTGACTGGGACTGGATGATGGTGTTTAGTGACTTTGCAAGCTGCACGGGCAAGCTGCTCGCATTATGGATGCAGTTAAACCTTGCCCAGGTCTGAACTTGGTCGACAAGACTGGCAAGTCAGGGAAATTAAACCCCATCCGATTTGGAACCTGGAGCAGGGGCATAGGGCCTTATACCCCTACAGGAAAAATGATGGATCTGGATGTGGATACGGTTTAATTCGCGGATGGCTGAATGGCGTGATGTTTGAGATCGTCTAAGGAGACGTACTCAAGGGTAGCGGCGTGGGTTGCTTCGAGAATAACCGGGGGTGCTACCCCATCATCGAGGGCTTCTTTCCAGCGGGGGGCGCACAAACACCAGCGATCGCCCGGTTTTAGCCCAGGAAAATTAAACCCCGGTACGGGGGTGCTCAAGTCATTGCCCTGGGCCTTGGTATAGCTCAAAAATTCAGCCGTCATCTGGGCGCAAACGGTATGAGTTCCCATATCTCCGGCTCCCGTGTTGCAGCAGCCATCGCGGTAAAATCCGGTCATCGGGTCGAGGCTGCAAGGTTCAAGGGGGCTTCCTAACACGTTGCTGGCGGTTGACATTTTATTTCGTAGAGAAATTCGATAGTTCCATTGTCTCGGATTTAGAGCAGAAAGATGCCTGTGGCCCAAGCAACACCGCTGAAGTTATCCACCAAGCTGGCCTATGGGATTGGTGAACTGGGCGTGGCTGCGCCGATTAGCGTGGGGATATTTTTAGGGTTATTCTTTTTGACCGATGTGGTGGGGTTGAGGGCAGGAACGGCGGGGACTGTTTTGCTGCTGGGTCGGGTGTGGGATGGGATTAACGATCCGTTGACGGGTTGGCTCAGCGATCGCACCCGGTCTCCCTGGGGGCGTCGCTATCCTTGGATGGTTGGGGCAGCACTGCCACTGAGCGTGGGATGTGCATTGCAGTGGTGGGTGCCGCCGCTGGAGGCTGAGTCATATCTATTTATGTATTACGGTGGCGTGTCACTGCTAATCTACGCCAGCTTTACAGCCGTGCAGCTACCGTTTACTGCGCTGGCGGCAGAACTGACACCCCACTACGACGAACGCACCAGTCTAACGACTTATAAGGCAGGGTTTAACCTAGCGGGTGGAATTTTGGGGTTGTTGATGGCCCAGGTCATTTTTGCGGTGATCGACAATCCCCGGCAGCAGTATTTGGCGCTAGGGATTGTCCTCGGAGTTTTGGCCGTGGGGGCGATCGCGATCGCAGTCATGGGAACCTATCCTCGCTATTGCCAGGTTCGTCTTGATCGGATTTCCGGGCGGCAGCCTGGGCAGAGGCGGCAGCGCGTAAGCGCCAGAAGCCAGGGCGCTTGGCGTCTGCGTGGTTTGCCTAGGGCGTTTTCCCGGCTGAGCTCAGTCATGGGGAAAATCCTTGGTTCTTTAATTGATAATGCCCCCTTCTGTGGTTTGGTTGCCCTCTATCTATGCTCTTGGCTGGGTATTCAGGTGACAGCGGCGATGCTACCTTACTTTGTTCAGCGGGTGATGGCTTTGCCAGAGAATCATGTGATTCAAATGGCGATCGCGGTTCAAGCGACCGCGATCTTGGCCCTACCCGGTTGGAATCAGTTGGCGCAGCGCACCAGCAAAAAAACGGTTTACGTGATGGGTGCGCCGATTGCCATAGCTGGATTAATGGTGTTGGGGGGGATACAGCCGGGTCAGATGAGCCTGATGTATGGCTGCGCTATGGCTGTGGGATTTGGCATTGCCACGTTTTATTTAGTGCCGTTGGCGATGTTGCCCGATGTGATCGATTGGGATGAACTGCGGACTGGGCAACGGCGAGAGGGATTGTTTGTCAGTGTGATGGTGTTTTTGCAGAAGGGGGCGATCGCGATCGCCCTATTTTTGACCGCCCAACTGCTGGACTGGCTGGATCGCTCAACCCTAGAACCAACGGCAGGTCTGGGGACAATTCGAGTGTTGATGAGTTGGCTGCCGGGGGTGACGATTGGGTTAGGGCTGGTGGTGATCAGTCGCTATGGGCTGAGTCGCGATCGCCACCGGGTGATTCAGCGTCGTTTGCAAAACATCCGTAGCCAACGGCGGTTACGGTCAAACGCTAAGCCTAAGGAAGATAACGCCTAAAGCTTGACGCTAAAAAATCGGGTAGGATCATGAATCCAAAGGGGGAAAGTCTTTTTGATACATGTCTGGAGAATTAGACCATGGGTTCATCCCCAGAGGCGAAGGGTGCGCCTGCTTTTTCAGAAGCACTGGATCTCAAAACGCGGTTGTCTTACGGGGTTGGTGAACTAGCCGGGGCGTTGCCGACCAGCGCCAATGCTTTTTTGCTCCTGTTTTTTCTGACCAATGTGGCTGGATTAGCGCCGTCTTTAGCAGGGGCCGTGATCTTGGTGAGTAAGGTGTGGGATGCCTTTAGCGATCCGTTGATTGGTTGGCTCAGCGATCGCACCCGTTCTCCCCTTGGCCGTCGTTACCCTTGGATGCTAGCTGGGGCAATTCCCTTGGGGTTGTTAACGGCATTTCAGTGGTTGCTGCCTCCCACTGATCAGCAATGGCTGCTGTTTGCTTTCTATACAACGGCAGGAGTCTTGGCATTTACAGCATTTACAGCGGTGCAGTTGCCCTTCTCAGCCCTAGCGGCAGAATTAACCCAAGGCTACGATGCCCGCATTAGCCTGATCAGTTTCAAGTCAGGCTTTAGCATCTGTGGCAGTATTTTCACGCTGTTAATCGCGCGATTAATTTTTGCTCAAATCACGGATCCAGGGGCGCAATATATCGTTTTGGGCGGTATCAATGGCAGTCTGGTCGTGTTAGCCATTGGGATTTGCGTGCTAGGCACGCTACCCCGGTACCGCCTCGTTCGCAGCAGCCACCCGGAAATTGGCGTTGCCACTTCAAATTCGCTACTCAAGCAAATCCGGGCGGCGATGCAGAGTCGCGCTTTCCTCTGGGTGATTGGGCTTTACCTGTGCTCTTGGACCGGGGTGCAGGTGACCGCTGTGGTGCTGCCCTATTTTGTCGTGGACTGGATGGGTCTCTCAGAACAACATTTTTTCCAGATGGCGTTGGTGGTTCAAGGGACTGCTGTTTGCACTATGTATGGCTGGAATGTCATGGCCCGCCACACGGGTAAGCGTTCGATTTATTTCATGGGCATCCCGGTGACCTTGGTCGGGTTAGCGGGATTATTTTTTATCCAGCCAGGGCAGGTGGGCTGGATGTATGCCCTGGGATGCATGGCGGGTGTGGGGGTGTCTACCGTCTATTTAGTGCCCTGGTCGATGTTGCCAGATGTCGTCGATCTCGATGAATTGACCACTGGCAAACGCCGGGAAGGTATTTTCTACGGGTTTGTCGTGTTCTTACAAAAAATTGGCATTGCCCTGGCCGTCTTTATCACGGGTCGTGTGCTTGATTGGGCCGGATTTATGCCGTCTGTGGCTGGGGCTGCCGCGCCTGTGCAGCCCGACTCAGCCCTGTGGGCGATTCGATTGATTATGGGGCCATTGCCTGTCGTCACGCTGCTGTTGGGGTTACTGTTTGCCTATTGGTATCCGATTAGCCGCGAAGTTCATGCTGAGATTTTGATGAAGCTGAAGGCACGACACGGTGCTGATGTTTGAGGCAGGCGTCGTCATGAGGAATTGACGTTTTAGGTTTTCTCTAGCGAGAGTCATTGAAGCGCGATCGATAATCTGGCCAGCGCCATAATACCGACCTGTCGCTAAGATTGAGACATTGCCGCGCCTGGTTCAGTCCTATGGTTCATGCTGACCTCTACAAAGGGCGATCGCTATCTTTCAGCAGAAGAACAAGCCCAACAGGCTCAAGCCCAAGTCCAAGCAGAGCGACAGGCTCGCTTAGCGGCTGTATCACGACTCCATAAGATGGGGCTTTCAGTGGAACAAATTGCTGGCGCGTTGGGATTATCGGTGGATGGGGTCAGTGAGGTGGTGCATCAGACTGATACTTGATGCATTAGACACTTGACGCATTAGACAATAGAAACAGTCGAGGACGATTGCGGTTTTGCAAGGCGGTCAATGATGAAGCAATGCGCATGGCAATTCGGACTGGTCGCGATCATGATGTCCTTAGGGGGATCGGCAGCAGCGTCACAGCCGAGCGTTATCCCGTTTCAACAGGTACTGGCTCAGGCACCTTGGGAGCATCCGTTGCGATCGCTAAACGGTACGCTTCAGGACAGTGGATCTCAAGTTAAACAGGCTGAAAACGAGGCAACGCCCCAACAGGCAGAAGCCGATCGTCTTTTAGAGCAAGGCATTCAGCAATACCGAATTAGCGAATTTCAAGCGGCGCTGCAATCTTGGCAGCAGGCGCTGGCCCTTTATCAAACGATAGGCGATCGCCGGGGTGAAGCCAATGCGCTTGGCAACTTGGGCCTAGCCTTCCATGCGTTGGGTCAATATCAGCAGGCGATTGACTTGCTGCAACACCAGTTAGCCATTGTCCGCGACCTGGGCGATCGCTTGGGGGAAAGCAACGCGATCGGCAACCTGGGTATTGCCTTTCAGGCCCTAGGCCAATATCCCTGCGCGATCGACCTTTATCAGCAACAGTTAACCCTGGTGAGGGAGGTCAGCTTTCGAGCTGCGTTCCCAACGGAAAGCCGTCAAGGCGAAGCCAATGCGCTCACCAACTTGGGCAATACCTACAATGCGTTGGGTCAATATCGGCAGGCGATTGAGTTTCATCAACAGGCATTGGTGATCAGACGCGATCTGGGCGATCGCCAAGGGGAAGCTGCCGCCCTGGGCAACTTAAGCGTGTCTTTTCGTTCCCTCGGTCAGTATCAGCGCGCCATTGACTTACTCCAGCAACAGTTAACCCTGGTGCGCGCCATTGGCGATCGTTGGGGTGAAGCCAATGCCTTGAGCAACTTGGGGAGTACTTACCATTATCTGGGCCAATATCAGCGAGCGATTGACTTGTTTCAGCAGCAATTAGCGATCGCCCGGCAGATCAGCAACCGGCAAAGCGAAGCCGATGCCCTGGGTAACTTGGGCAACACCTATAATTTTTTCGATCAACCCCAGCGCGCCGTTGACTTACTTCAGCAGCAGTTAGTCATTACCCGTGACCTCGGCGATCGCCTGGGTGAAGCCAATGCCTTGGGTAATTTAGGCATTGCTTATTCGTCTCTGGGCCAGTATCAAAACGCGATTGACGTTCAGCAGCAGGCGTTAACTATTAGACGCGACATTGGCGATCGCCGGGGTGAAGCCAATTCTCTCGGTAACTTGGGTCTTGTCTACCATGCCTTAGCCCAGTACGACCAAGCGATGGTGCTGCATCAGCAATCGTTAGTGATTGCCCGCGAAATCGATAATCGCCAAGACGAAGCCGCTGCGCTCAATAACCTGGGCTTAGCCCTGATCAAGCTGAATCGATTGGTTGAAGCCGAAGCCACGCTGATGCAATCCATTGGAGCCTTTGAATCGCTACGCACTGACTTACCCGATGCCAACCTGATCACCATTGCCGATACGCAATGGTCTGCCTATTCGCTCCTCGAAATCGCATTAGCGGTTCAAGGCAAAACCGCCGAAGCGCTTGAAATCACTGAACGAGCCCGCGCTCGCGCCTTTGTCTTACAACTGGCAAACCGCCAGTCCGGTAGCGAACCACAGATCGAGTGGGCTGCCATTGACCCGCCCAAGCCTCCCACCATCGCTGAAATTCAGCAAATCGCCCGCGACCAAGACGCCACCCTGGTCACCTATTCTCTACGTCCCGATCAGGTTTTGTACATTTGGGTTGTACAGCCTTCTGGCGATATCGAGTTTCGTTTCGTTAGGTTCAATGGTGCTGACGATGGTGCTAACCCGATGGCTACCCTGGATGGCCCGCTCTATCGCAGTGATGTCAGCCCCTCAGAACTAGACACCCTGATTGCAGAAACGCGCACAGGCATTGCCGTTGTTGGTGATGCCAATCCAGAAGCCTTGGAAGATTTGCATACTGTTTTAATCGACCCCATTGCAGATTTACTCCCAACTGACCCTGAGGCCAACATCGTTTTCATTCCCCAGGGTCGGTTATTCCTCGTGCCCTTTGCGGCACTGCAAGATGCTGACGGGACTTATCTGGTTGAGAAGCATACGGTGTTGACGGCACCGTCGATTCAGGTGTTGGGGTTGGCAAGCCAGCAGGGCGGAGAGCAGACGGCGACATTTCTACAAGACAGGAATGCTTTGGTGGTGGGGAATCCCGTAATGCCAAGGGTTTGGATTCCAGGGGGGGATGAATTGCAGGAGATTCAGCTTTCGCCCCTACCTGGCACTGAGGCTGAAGCGTTGGCCATTGGCGACTTTCTCAACGTTTCGCCGTTGATTGGCGATCAGGCCACAGAATCTCGAATCAAACAGCAGTTGCCGACAGCCCAACTCGTTCACCTGGCCACCCACGGACTGCTGGACTATGGCGATCCGCAATCCTCTGGCATTCTTGATGTGCCGGGTGCTGTTGCCCTCACCCCTGGAAATGGGGAAGACGGATTGCTCACCGCTGCCGAAATTCTCGAGATGGATTTGCAGGCCCAACTAGCCATCCTCAGTGCTTGCGATACGGGGCGGGGACGAATTACCGGAGATGGGGTGGTGGGCTTATCGCGATCGCTGATTACCGCCGGAGTCCCCAGTGTGATCGTCTCATTGTGGGCAGTCCCCGATGCGCCGACGGCGGCATTGATGACAGAGTTTTATCGTCAACTACAACAGGGACAAACTAAAGCCCAGGCTTTGCGACAGGCGATGTTGACCACGATGGCTCAGCATCCAGAGCCGCGAAACTGGGCGGCGTTTACATTGATGGGGGCGGCGAACTAATTGTTGGTGAGCCCGATCTGAAAGGGCGATCGCCCTGCGAATCCCACCCCTGACAGTAGCGCTATTGTCAGGGGTGGGGTACCTAAAGCACTGGGCATCGCTTGATGAACTTCATTTCTCCCTGGTAGTCACCATCTAGCACGACCCCCACGGAAATCCATCCTAGGTGGCGATAAAAACCATAGGCTCTCAGGCTTGGGTCGTTGCCGGTCACTAGCCAAATCTCTTCAAGGTTTTTTGACCATAACCAGGCTTCAGCCGCCTGCATCAAAGCACGACCCGCGCCCTTACCCTCCCATGACGGCAGGACGAAGATACCAAAAATGGTTGCTTCGGTTGCGTTGGCGATCGCAAACCCAACAGGGCGGTTGTCGAAGTCGGCGATCCAGGCACCGCAATCCGTTGCTAGCATTCCGGCTATAGATTCGGGGGTAATGCCGAGTGCTGCAATCTCTTCACGAGACTGATAGTTTTCGGTAACGCTGGTGCGAATTTCGAAGAGCGTTTCGATGTCGTTGGGTTGAGCAGAGCGAATCAACATGTTTTCTCGAAGTGGGTGTCAGCTTATTGGCGTCAAGGCATGGCCTTAGTCGTGTTAAAGGCAGTCCACTTTTAGGACATCCTTTTCCCTAAACGCGAGTACGATATCGCTGTTCTAGCCAAATGCGAAGTTCATCTTCAGTGGTATTTTGGATCTGCTGATGGGTTATAGGGTCATGGGCCTCAAACCGCACCTCGCCATTGAGCGAGTATCGGATGCGGATTTTGGGCTCATCGTCAGGCGGCGCAAATATGTGCAGCAATTGAGAGGCTAGACGCTGCAGACCTTTAGCCATTTTGGCGGGCGGCGCAGCAGAAAGGGTACCGGGGGGCAACAGCTCCAGCTGTTCGTAAAGCCTTAGTTGAGAGTTCATCATCCTAATTTTGGGTTGTTTTGGGTGGCATTGGTCAAAATCATCTCTCATGAAAGAGAAGGTCTCGGGAGGATCGATCCTCCCGAGTTCAAGCCCAACTGTTATCGGTTGGGCTGGGGCGTCATCCGCAGGTAGGACTTAATTTCGGTGACACCTTTCGGGAATTTCTGCCGAGCTACATCTGTAGGAATAGTCGGCGCGATGACGACATCCTCACCGTCTTGCCAGTCCACAGGCGTCGCCACGCTGTAGTTATCCGTCAGTTGTAACGAATCCAGCACCCGCAGAATTTCGTTGAAATTGCGCCCGGTGCTGGGGGGATAAGTAATCGTAAGCCGCAGCTTTTTGTTGGGGTCGATCACAAACACCGTGCGCACCGTCACCTTGGCGTTGGCGTTGGGGTGAATCATGCCGTAGCGGTCAGACACCGTCTTATCTTCATCGGCGATGATGGGATAGTTGACGGTGGTGGCTTGGGTCTCGTTGATGTCGCGGATCCAGCCCTGGTGAGAGCTGACCGCATCGACGCTGAGGGCAATCACTTTAGCCCCACGTTTGGCAAACTCAGGTTTGAGCTTGGCCACATTGCCCAGTTCGGTGGTGCAGACGGGGGTATAGTCGGCGGGGTGAGAAAATAGCACCACCCAGTCGTTGCCGGCCCAGTCGTAGAAGTTGATGTCGCCCTCGGTGGTCTTTTGGGTGAAGTTAGGGACGGTATCGCCAAGTTGTAGCGTCATAATGATCTCCTTGTTGTGGTTTAACCCGGATGAATGAATGTAATGCCCAGGGATTGCGCCCGGTGGGACTTGGTGGAATGTCGGACTGCTCCCGGCAACGGGAGGCGGACGGGGAAGCCGTTGAGGAAAGTCAGCAACCATAACTCGGGCTCCTGGAGTAAAGAACGTCGAAAAACTATCAATTGCTTAAGGTGCGGCTTTGGATGTTGAACCGCAGCATCGCAGCTAGGACATCTAAACCAATGCCCGACAACGAGGCAGTTTGGCTGTGATATTGGGCAAAGATTGGATGGCGGGGACTGCACTAGCTGCTAGCGGTGATAAAGTCAGCCCATTGGTAGGGGCCAACGGCTGAGTGGCTAAGTCTTTGAACAACACCGTGCTCAGGTAACGCTCGCCAACGCTAGGTTGGATGACCACAATCAGCTTGTCAGTATTTTCGGGACGCTTAGCTACCTCGATCGCGCCGTAGAGGGCGGCCCCGGTCGAAATTCCAGACAGAATGCCTTCCTCACGGGTGAGGCGACGGCTGTAGGCGATCGCTGCTGCATCCGGCACATCTACAACCTCATCCAGCAGATCCATCCGCATCACCGCCGGGATGAATCCGGCCCCAATGCCCTGAATCTGGTGGGGGCCGGGTTTGCCGCCCGAGAGCACGGTGCTGTTGGCTGGCTCCACAGCGATCGCCTGCAAGGAGGGTTTTCGGGGCTTTAGGGCCGCTGCAATACCGCTCAGGGTGCCGCCGGTGCCCACCCCCGCGACCACCCGATCGACCTGGCCTTCGGTATCGGCCCAAATTTCTTCAGCGGTGGTCTGGCTGTGAATATCGGGATTGGCCGAATTTTGAAACTGCTGGAGCATAAAGGTGTTGGGGACGGTCGCCAGGATTTTGGCTGCCTGGGCAATGGCCCCCTTCATCCCCGCCTCGCCAGGCGTCAGTATCAGCTCTGCCCCATAGGCCCGCAGCAGGGTACACCGTTCTAGGCTCATGGTGTCGGGCATGGTCAAAATCAGCCCATAGCCCTTAACGGCGGCCGCCATGGCCAGGGAAATGCCGGTATTGCCGCCGGTGGCCTCCACTAGCACTGTCTTGCCCGGCTGGATATGGCTCGCCGCTTCGGCGGCCTGAATCATGCTGAGGGCGATGCGGTCTTTCACCGACGAGGCCGGGTTCAGGCCCTCTAGCTTGAGCACGATGCGGCCCAGACAACCTTCGGCTTGGGGAATGCGGTTGAGTTGCACCAGCGGGGTACGGCCAACCAGTTGAGTGATATCGTGAGCGATTTTCATGGGGGTTTTGTCTAAACGGTGGCGGATTCGAAGGCGGCACTGACTCTGGTTAGATCATGTTTTGTAGATTCATTCATTGAGTTTTGCTCCTTTGCCGAGTCGGTATTGATGGGTATCGGGGTAAGTTCATTGCTGACACAGGCCGCAGCTGGCTTAGCGGTGAAGTTTTTGGCGATGCCGTGGCTGAGCTGTTTGGCTTGTGGATTCAAACCTAGTCCAGGGCTAGGGCCTGCGTCGTTAGGGAAAAGGTATGGAGTTTAATCACTGAGTTATGGAAAGGTAAGGTAAGATGCCTCTTATTCCAGGCTGGCTTGATGGGCAATGGCAGACTCAGCGCAGATTTTGGCCGCGGCCAATGAGGCCTTGTTTTCCCTGGAAGGGCGGTATCTTTCTGATGTGGAAGCCGCGATCATTGTGGGTGCGATTGCCGATCAAACCTACGAAGCCATTGCGGATCAATCTGGCTATTCCATCAACTACCTGAAGCGCGACATTGGCCCCAAGCTTTGGCGGCGGCTGTCGAATGCGTTGGGTGAAAAAGTCAGCAAAACGAACTTTCAACAAGCCTTAAAGCGTCACTGCTCTCCAGGCGATCCACCCCTGGAGGCACTGCCAATGTCTGCCTCGACCGCCTTTGTCTCAACCCAGGATTGGGGGGAAGCGCCTGATGTTAGCTTCTTTGTCGGTCGCAACGCTGAGTTGGCAACGCTCAAGGCGTGGGTTTTAACCGATCAGTGTCGCCTGGTGGCCTTACTGGGCATGGGGGGCATTGGTAAAACTTCCCTGGGTGTGCATTTGGCACAGCAGCTGCAAGCAGACTTTGAGGTTGTCATCTGGCGCAGCTTGCGCAATGCGCCGCCGCTGGAAACGCTCTTGAAGCAACTGGTGCCGCTGGTTTCGCACCAGCAAGATATGCGACCTGACCTAGGCCAGCTGTTGAGGTATTTGAAGGGATCGAAATGTTTGCTGGTGCTCGATAACCTGGAGACGATTCTTCAGCCTCAGCTGTTGGGCCAATTTCGCCCGGGTTACGAAGACTATGGCCATTTGCTGAGGCTGGTCGGCGATACTGCTCATCAAAGCTGTGTGGTGATTACCAGTCGCGAAAAGCCTGCGGTGATTGCCACGCGGGAAGGGGCAGAACTGCCGGTGCGATCGCTGGCACTCCAGGGTCTAAAAGCTGAAGCTGATGACTTGCTGAGTGCCAAAGGTCTATCGGGTTTCCCCGCCGATCGCCACACCCTGATTGAGACTTACGACGGTAACCCTTTGGCCCTCAAAATTGCTGCCACCTCGATCCATGACTTATTCGACGGCGATATTGCGACGTTTTTGGCCCAGGGGACGGTGCTGTTCAACGGCGTCCGCCAGCTGCTAGAGCAGCAGTTTAACCGCCTCTCGACTTTGGAACATGCGCTGATGTACTGGCTCGCCATCAACCGCGAGTGGACAGTGGTTAACGAATTACACGCCGACCTCGTGCCGCCCGTACCGCGTCACCGTGTACTGGAAGCCTTAGAAGCCCTGAGCCGACGCAACCTGATTGAGCAGGCCGGAGGCAGCTACACGCAGCAGCCAGTGGTGATGGAGTATGTGTGCGATCGCCTGATTGAAGACATTGTTGAAGAACTCACCACCACAGACCTGCATCTGTTCATCAGCCACGCCTTGCTGAAAACAACCGTGGCAGAGTACGTCCGGGACAGTCAGATGCGACTCATTCTGGAGCCCATTGCTGAGGAATTTCGGCGAGCTTTTGCCGCGATCGCGAGTATTGAACAACAGACGTTGCGACTACTAACCGCCCTGCGCCGCGCTGAAACCCAAACATCTGGCTATGGTGGCGGAAATTTAATCAACGTCTGCCATCATTTAGGCCTTGACCTCTCCGGCTTCGATTTCTCTGGGTTAAGCATTTGGCACGCCTGTTTACGGCAAGTTGAACTTCATGGCATTAATTTTGCCCATGCTGATCTAACCAAATCCCTGTTTAAAGAAACCCTTGGCAATATTCTGTCCGTCGCGTTTAGCCCCAATGACCAACTCCTGGCCAGTGGCGATACTCAGGGCAACATCTATTGGCGGCAAATGCCCCATGGGCAAAATCTTGAAATCTATTCAGCCCATCAAAGCTGGGTTTGGGAGTTAGCCTTTAGTTCTGATGGTCAATTTCTAGCCAGTGGCTCCCATGACAGCACAGTCAAACTCTGGAGTTTGAGTCAAGGGCAGTGTGTTCAGACGATACATCATGGTGCTACGGTCGCTTCTCTGGCCTGGAGTCCAGACGGTAAACAGCTTGCCAGTGTCGGCTTAGACCCCTTCGTCAGAATCTGGGATGCGAAAACTGGGCGTTGTCTGAGATCGTTGCAGGTCAACGCGCCCCGGATTGCCTCAGTTTCTTGGAAGCAGTGCAGCGACTCTTTAGGCGATAGCCGTAGCATTCTGGCCTGTCCTGGGGGTGACAGTACGATTTTGCTCTGGGATGCCAGCACCGGAAAACAACTGCGATCGCTGTTCGGCCACACGGATCTCGTGTGGTCTGTCACCTTCAACGCAGATGGCACACGCCTAGCCAGCAGTTCTCAAGATGGCACAACTAAGCTCTGGGACATGGCGACCGATGAATGTTACCTAACGCTCCACAGTGACTTTGGCATTGCTTGGTATTTGGCCTTTAGTGCAGATGGCACTATGCTGGCGGCGGGTTGTCAAAATGCCGCTGTCCAATTGTGGGACACCCAAACGGGGCGATCTCTAAAAGTACTCCGAGGCCATACCAGTAATGTTTGGTCCGTGGCATTTAATCAAAGCGGCAACCTCCTTGCCAGTGGGGGTGATGATCAAGCCGTCAAGTTGTGGGACGTTGCCACTGCCAACTGCTTGCAGACTTGGCAAGGTTACAGCCTGGCGGTTTGGGATGTCACCGTCAATTGCAACGGTCAACAGCTCGCGTCTGCTGATCAAAACGGTACCCTCCGGTTCTGGGATGTTGCTACCGGTAACTGCCTCCACACCCTACAAGGACACGAGGGGTCTATCTGGTCGGCAGTCTTCAGTCCCGATGGGAAGATCCTCGCGAGTGCTTCGCAAGATAAAACCGTTAAGCTATTTAATGCAGAAACAGCTCAATGCCTGCTCACCTTTAAAGACCACCTCAATTTATTACTGGCTGTCGCCTGGCATCCCAATAGCAAAGCGATCGCCAGTGCCTCTGTTGATGGCACCGTCAAAATCTGGGCAGCTGATACGGGTGAATGTCAACACACCCTAAGCCACAAAATGATTGTGAACGCTGTTGCTTGGCATCCATCGGGCAAAGTTTTGGCGAGTGGTGTGCAGGTCGGCAGTCTGCATGTGTGGGATAGTCACAGCGGTCAATGTCTCCAGTCACTGCAGGTGCATACTGCAGCCGTTTGTGCCGTGGCGTTCAGTCCAGATCATATTGCTGCGCAAGTTGGGTGTCAGCACCTTCTGGCCAGTGGTTCCCATGACTGCACAGTCAAGCTTTGGGATTGGCAAACGGGAGAATGCTTGAAGACCCTCGAACATCCTGCATGGGTATGGTCGATCGCCTGGCAGCCTAATGGGCATTGGCTAGCGAGTGTTTTACAGGATGGCACGATACGGTTATGGAATGTGCTCACTAGAGAATGCGATCGCGTCATAGAAGGGCACTCCAACGAGGTGAGGGGTGTCAATTGGAGTCCCGATGGCGCTTGGCTCGTCACCTGTAGCTCAGATGAAACCGTGAAGCTGTGGCATCCTGCAACGGGAGAATGCTTCAAAACTCTGAGAGCCAAGCGTCCCTATGAAGGCATGAACATTACAGGCGTTACAGGAATTACTGCCGCGCAGCAGTCGACTTTGCAGGCGCTAGGGGCGATCTCGTCATGAAAGGGCATTGACCCGTTTGATTTGAGTCAAATGATTGTTTTGGCAGTCGCCAGTCCGGTTAGATACTGTCTTGTCAAACTCAGCCTTTGGAGTAATCGGGCGGATACGAACACCTCAACTGCATAAAACGTTACAATCTCAATTAAGGAGAAATAAAAGTTGGCTCAATCTGGGTTTTGAGGAGCTAAGCCAGTACGGTTTCTAACAGATTACCAAGCAAGGCTTTGCCCCGGCTTCGTACATTATGTACAAACTCAAAGAAGCCGAGATAAAGCGGTAGATGCTCTTGGGAAATCC
>JBCBZT010000071.1:0-30668 GCA_039815185.1 Cyanobacteria bacterium P01_A01_bin.123
AGCAGACACCCAGGCGTTGCTGCAGGAGGTGCCGAAAGCTTATCAGACGCGAATCAATGATGTGCTGCTGACGGCGCTGGCCCAAGCGTTTGCTGAATGGACGGGGAACCGTTCGCTGCTCGTTGACTTAGAGGGTCATGGACGGGAAGACCTGTTTGAGGATGTTGACCTCTCCCGCACTGTGGGCTGGTTTACTACCCTGTTTCCGGTGGTATTGAATATTGAGGATCTGACCAATTCGGGTGAGGTGCTGAAAACGATTAAAGAACAGCTCTGGAGGATTCCCAAGCGAGGCATTGGCTATGGCGTACTCCGCTATCTCAATCCGGAAGCAGCAGAGGTTTGGCGGCATCAGTCTCAAGCTGACATCTCGTTTAATTATCTCGGTCAGGCTGATCGGAGCTTGCAAGAATCCTTTCTGTTTGTACCAGCCCAAGAGCCAAATGGAACTGTGCGAAGCCTACAGGGGAGGCGAAGCCATCTATTAGACATCAGCGGAATTGTTGCTGGAGGGCAGCTACGACTGAATTGGACCTACAGCGAGACCATTCATCGGCGAGCCACGATTGAGACCCTGGCAGAGAGGTGTATAGAAGCTCTACGGGCGCTCATTAGTCAGTGTCAATCTTTAGAGGTTATCGGTCATACGCCTTCTGAAAGTCAGGAAGCAAACGTCGATCAAAATAACCTCGACCAATCTATCCCGCACGCCTCCCGAAACGCCAAGCTCCCCTTGTCTTTTGCTCAAGCTCGGTTGTGGTTTCTAGAACAGCTAGACTCAGGTAGCTATTACGAACCATCCGCCATACGTTTAGCTGGTTTGCTCAATGTAGCGGCCATAGAACAGTCCTTCAATGAAATTGTGCGTCGTCATGAGGTCTTTCGGACTACATTTCCTGTAGTTGAGGGACAACCCATTCAGCTGATTGCTCCATTTCTAGGCATTAGTCTGCCGATGGTGAACTTATGCGAGTTGTCAGAAGCTGAGCAGCAGAAAGAAGTTCAGTGGTTAGTTGAGGAGTGGAGCCAAAGCGTATTCGATTTAACTCAAGAGCCATTGCTAAAGATAGTGCTGCTTAAGCTGAGTGAACAGGAACATCTGTTAATGTTCGGTACGCACCACATTATTTCTGACAGATGGTCTATGGGAGTATTGATTAAAGAACTCGCGATACTCTATAAAGCATTTTCTCAAGGTCAGTCCTCTCCACTACCAGAGCTTCCGATTCAGTATGCAGACTTTGCAGTCTGGCAACGCCAGTGGTTACAAGGGGAAGCATTGGAAAACCAGCTTTCCTACTGGCGGCGACAACTAGCGGGTGCTCTCACTAAACTAAATTTACAAAAGATAGCAGGCCGTCCTCCCATAGATACAAAGAAACCAGAGTCTGCAGCTCAATCCTTTCTAATATCCACTCACCTATCTCAACAAATCAAAGCATTGAGTCGAAAGCAGAGAGTAACGCTGTTTATGACACTACTGTCGGCGTTTCAAATCTTACTGTATCGCTACACGAACCAGAAGGATATTGTCGTTGGCACCGATGTCGCCGGTCGTAATCGAGCCGAAGTAGAGCCATTAATAGGATTTTTTATTAACCTCCTAGTTTTACGCACTGACTTGTCGGGCAACCCCACTTTCCGAGCCCTCCTGGACAGAGTGCGGGAAGTTACTTTAGGTGCTTATGCGCATCAAGATTTGCCCTTTGCCAAATTGGTAGAGAGTTTACGGCCAGACCGGGCTACAAATACAACCCCCTTGTTCGAGATATTATTTGTTTTTCAGAATATTCCTCGCTCTGTTGTGGAGTTTTCTGGGCTAACGCTCACTTCCGTAGAAGTCAGCAAAAAGAAGGCCAGATTTGGCCTTGCTCTCTTTCTGGAAGAAACAGAGCAAGGAATCTTTGGAAATTGGAGATATCGTACTGACCTATTTGATTCTGAGGCGATCGCTCGCCTTTCCAGGAACTTTGAGGCATTGCTTTGTAGTATTGCCCAAAATCCCGACACACGAATCGACGCCTTAGATATGCTTAGCGAGTCTGAGAAGCAGCGACAAATTACTCAAAAGACCCAGCGTGAACGGGCAAAGTTCAAAAAGTTCAAAACGATCAAGCCCAAGGCAGTTAACCTCCCTCAAAAAGAATTAGTCAAAACAGATTTTCTCCATGGGCAAAGCCTCCCTTATGTCATTCAACCAGATGCAGATGATGTTGATCTGGCCGACTGGGCGACTGGTAAGCGTGAATTTATTGAGACTAACTTGCTAAAACACGGTGCGATACTTTTCCGTGGATTCAAGATCAATTCAATTCCTGAGTTTGAAAAAGTAGCTGGCGCTATTTGTCCTAAGTTGTTTGGCGACTATGGCGATTTACCCAGGGAAGGACTTGGCGCAAACGTTTATGGTTCTACGCCTTACCCTTCTGACCAAGCTATTCTTTTCCATAATGAAAGCTCCCACTTGCAGCAGTGGCCGCTAAAAATCTGGTTTTTCTGCGTACAACCAGCCCAGGGCGGGGGAGAAACTCCCATTGTTGATTGTCGAAAAGTTTATCAACTACTTGATCCCAAGCTAAGAGAAAGATTTGGACAAAAGCAACTCATGTACGCCCGCAACTACATTGAAGGTTTAGATGTCAGTTGGCAAGATTTCTTTCACACCAGCGACAAAGAAGCTGTTGAAGCCCGTTGTCGTCAGTCTGACATTGATTTTGAGTGGCTGC
Organism: Cyanobacteria bacterium P01_A01_bin.123; assembly: GCA_039815185.1. Lineage (GTDB taxonomy): Bacteria > Cyanobacteriota > Cyanobacteriia > Phormidesmidales > Phormidesmidaceae > JBCBZT01. The sequence goes on from JBCBZT010000071.1 coordinate 2,727, forward strand.
CGGACAATGGGCTAAGAACTTACAAGATACGCCCCGCAGTCTCTCGCCATCCTAAGACAGGGGAGTCAGTATTTTTCAATCAAGTGCAATTGCATCACATCTCCTGCTTAGAATCAGCTGTTAGAGCATCTCTATTATCAGCTCTTGAGGAAGATAAGTTGCCTCGCAATGTCTACTACGGTGATGGCTCCCCGATTGAAGACTCGGTAATGGCGGAAATCGGAGACGTTTATCGGCAAGCAAAAATCAGCTTTCCGTGGGAACAAGGAGACATCTTGATGCTGGACAACATGTTAGTTGCTCATGGGCGAAATCCTTATGTTGGTTCACGCAAGATTGTAGTGGCTATGGGAGAAATGATCGATAGCCAAAAAGTAGAGAGGGTTTAGGCAATCAATGTTAAGTCAAACTATTGAGGGATTTCGTCTCTCTCCTCAACAAAAACAGCTTTGGTCGTTACAGCAGGGTGGTAAGGCTTACTGCTGCCAATGCGTTCTGAGAATTACAGGTGACCTTCAAGTAGAAACACTAAAATCGGCCATACAACAGATAGTCGATCGACACGAGATTCTACGCACGTCTTTCCATCGACAACCAGGTATGAGAGTTCCCATTCAAGTGATAAATGGCGACAGCACATTCTGGTATCAAGAAGTGAGTCAGAATGACCCGGAATATGAGTCTATCGAAGCACTGTGTCAGGAAGAAAGACGATTTGTTTTTGACTTTGAGCAAGGCCCGCTCTTGCGTATGTCTCTACTGCAAGAGTCAGTAGATCAATGGTTTTTGCTAATTACCTTACCTTCTCTTTGTGCCGATAGTCGATCTCTCGAAAACCTGTTGAAGGAAATTAGTCAACTCTATGATGTGGGTTTACGAGGTGAGGAATTAGAAGAGCAGCCTGTACAGTATGTTCAATTTTCAGAATGGTGCAATGAGCTTCTGGAAGATGAAGATGCAGAGACTGGAAAAGTCTATTGGCGGCAGCAAGAGCTAAGTTCAACTCCATCACTCACGCTGCCATTCGAAAGCTGTTCTGGTAAACAAACAATATTTGAACCTAGTATTCATACTTTAAGGTTAGAATCGGATTTAGTAGCCAAACTGCATAAGATCTCAGCTCTACATAAGGCAACGGTTGCTGATTTCTTATTTGCATGTTGGCAAACACTGCTTTGGCGAATTACAGGACAATCAGATATTGTTGTCAATACTATTTATGCTGGCAGGAAGTATGAAGAATTGCAGGAAACTCTGGGGCTTTTGGCGAGATGTTTGCCTGTCCACTGTTCTGTTCAAGAAAACTTTAAATTTACGGAAATCTTATTATCTATTGTCAATACCTTAAATAGCCATGAGAAATGGCAGGAATATTTTATCTGCGAAGAACATAGAAATTCTAGTAATTCTCCCTTGGACTTGCCGATTAGTTTTGAGTTTGCGAAATGGTCTGATCGGTGTGAATCTGGCGGAGTTTCCTTTTCACTGGAGAAGCAATATGTCTGTTTTGAGCGATTCAAGCTTAAACTTAGCTGCGTGCTTCAACAAGAGTCTCTCACGGCGGAGTTTCACTACGATCCTGAACTAATTTCCCCAGAAAGTATCCAGTACCTCGCGGAACAATTCCAGACTTTGGCATCCAGTGCTCTCAACAATCCAGAAGTCCCTGTAGGCGAGCTAAAGATGATGAGCGATCGCCAGCTACAGCAACAGCTGGTTGAGTTTAACCAAACACAGGTTAATTATCCCCAGGAGCAATGTATCCACCACAGATTTGAAGCACAGGTAAAGCAAACGCCGAATAATGCGGCTGTAGTGTTTGAAGAGGAGCGATTCACCTATGCTGAACTCAACCAACGAGCCAACCAGTTAGCCCACTATCTCCAAAGATTAGGAATCGGACCCGACGTACTGGTCGGAATATTACTTGAACGTGGGCACTCCGAAAGCACTTTACTAACGCTGGACATAATTGCCATACTCGGCGTTCTCAAAGCTGGTGGAGCTTACCTACCCTTGGACACAACTTTACCGCAAGAGAGTCTGGAAATTAGGCTACGGGATGCTCAGACACCAGTAGTACTGACCCAGCAGTCACTTGTTGAAAAACTGCCTAAGGACTTCGGAAAGATAATTTGCTTGGACACAGATTCGGAGATTATTGCCCAAGAAAGTTCTGAAAATCCGACCAGCGAAGTCAGATGTGAAAATTTAGTATATGTGTTGTTTACCTCCGGTTCTACCGGCAAACCCAAAGGGGTCGCCATTGAACATCGGTCATTGAGCAATTACTTAGACGGTGTCTTGGCCAGATTAGACTTGCCGCCTGCTAGCAGTTATTTAACTTTTTCTACCATTGCCGCTGACTTAGGCAATACCGCCATCTTCCCCGCCTTATGCACAGGAGGATGTCTCTATGTTGTGTCCCAAGAGCAAGTATCCGATCCCGAGGCTCTGGCAAAATACTTCCAACGCCATCGAATCGACTGTCTCAAAATCGTCCCATCCCACCTTGCTGCTTTGCTAACATCTTCTGAAATGCAGTCGATTCTACCGCGTCAGCGACTCATCCTAGGAGGTGAAGCCGCCAGTTGGAGCTTGATTGAGCAGATTCAGCAGCAGGCGCCGAATTGCCAGATAATTAATCACTATGGTCCAACGGAAACAACGGTTGGTGTCTTGACTTATCCAGTCAATGGTCAATCAAACAAGCCTGTTTGCAAAACAGTTCCCCTAGGTCGTCCGTTGTCTAATACACAAGCTTACGTATTAGACAAGCATCTGCACCCTCTACCTATCGGTGTCCCTGGAGAACTCTATATCGGCGGAGCCAGTTTGGCGCAAGGCTATCTGAATCGACCGGAGTTAACAGCAGAACGATTTATTACTAATCCTTTCACGAATGAGCCTAGGGCGCGGCTATACAAAACGGGAGACCTCGTTCGTTATTTGCCGGACGGCAATCTGGAATTCTTGGGGCGGACTGATAACCAAGTAAAAATTCGAGGCTTTCGCATCGAACTGGAGGAAATAGAAGCGTTGCTAAACCAGCATCCGGGTGTGCGGCAGTCCGTAGTGTCAGTTTGGGAAGACCAGGGAAACAAGCGATTAGTCGCCCACATTGTTCCTAACAAACAACAGCAACCCAGCGTTAGCGACCTGCGAATTTTCCTGAGAGAAAAGCGACCAGAATATATGACGCCCGGAGCCTTCGTGTTCTTAAACGCTCTGCCGCTGCGGCCTAATGGCAAGATAGACCGCCAGTCATTACCAGCGCCGAATCAAACCCGGCCAGAGTTAGCTGAAACGTTTGTTGCTCCTCGCAACGAATTGGAACAAACCCTCGCTAGCATTTGGCAAGAGACGCTGCAGGTAGAGAGAGTAGGCGTCAATGATAATTTCTTCGAACTAGGTGGTCATTCCTTACTGATTGTTCAAATTTACAGCAAACTGTATGGAGTGTTTGAGCGAGAGGTATCAATTACTGATCTGTTTAAATACCCAACTATCAGCACTTTGGCTGGCTATTTAAGCCAAGAAAAAAGTGAACAATCTTCTTTAGAAAAAGTTCAAGTGCAAGCTGAAGAACGGCTGAGTTCAAGAAGGAGACGATCTCAAATCAGAGAAAGAACTCGAGCAGCAGAAAAACTTTAGGGAGTTTTCAAAAGAGTAGCATGGAAGAACTGGACTACACAGATAAAGTTGCCATCATTGGCATGGCGGGTCGTTTTCCAAGAGCCAAAAATCTGGAGGAATTTTGGCGGAATTTGAGAGACGGTGTAGAGTCTGTTTCTTTCTTCTCAGACCAAGAGTTGGAAGCTTCAGGAGTTAACCCTGCCTTACTAAAGAACCCAAACTATGTCAAAGCAGGGGTTGTATTCGAGGACAAAGAATTATTTGACGCCGCCTTCTTTGGTTACTCCCCTAGGCAGGCGGCGATAATTGACCCTCAGCAACGGTTATTTTTGGAATGCGCTTGGAATGCTCTGGAAAGTGCGGGTTACAATTCGCAAACCTTTGCGGGACGGATTAGTGTTTACGGCGGCGCTGGCATCAATAGCTACCTATTTTTCAATCTTGCTTCAAATTCTGAACTCCTTCATGCAGTCGGTTTTACCCAGATCAGGCATAGTAATCGTCAAGACAATCTAGCAACCCGAATCGCCTATAAATTAAATCTCAAAGGCTCAGCGTTCACTATCCAATCGGGGTGTTCCACCTCCTTAGTCGCCGTCCATTTAGCCTGCCAAAGCTTACTCGATCATGAATGTCATATGGCGTTAGCGGGTGGGGTTCGCATCGGTTCATTGGAAAAAACAGGTTATCTTTATCAAGTAGGAGACGTTGCTTCTCCAGACGGACATTGCTGCGCCTTTGATTCTAGGGCGCAAGGATTTATTGGCGGCGACGGCGTGGGAGTCGTAGTCCTCAAGCGGCTAGAGGATGCAATTGCGGATAGAGATACTATTCATGCGGTTATTCAAGGTTCAGCAGTTAATAACGACGGTTCAGACAAAGTTGGCTATACCGCTCCTAGCATCAATGGCCAAGCCGCTGTCATCGCTGAAGCTCTAGCAATAGGCAGGAGCAATGCTGAAACGATTAGCTATGTTGAAGCTCATGGCACAGGCACAGTCTTAGGAGATCCTATCGAGATCGCCGCACTAACAGAAGCTTTCCGCGCCACAACCGATAAAAAAGGATTCTGCGCCATTGGTTCAGTTAAAACGAATATCGGCCACCTAGATACTGCCGCTGGTATTGCGGGTTTAATCAAGACAGTTCTGGCTCTCAAGCACAAACAAATACCCCCAAGCCTCCATTTTGAAACCCCCAATCCCAAAATTGACTTCGCTAACAGTCCCTTTTACGTTAACGCCAAACTTTCAGATTGGAAGGCAAATGGCATTTCTCGGCGAGCTGGAGTCAGCTCCTTTGGCATTGGTGGCACCAACGCCCATGTGATTTTAGAAGAAGCCCTAGCGCTTGGCCACTCTAACCCTTCCCGTCCTTGGCAGTTGTTAATACTCTCCGCCAAAACCAGTTCCGCGCTGGAAACTGCTACAGCAAACTTAGTTCAATACTTTCAAACGTATCCCGACCTAAGCCTGGCTGACGCCACTTATACGCTTCAGATTGGGCGCCAAGCGTTCGACTATCGCCGAATGGTGGTTGTTCAAGATCTTAACGATGCGGTGCAAGTCTTAGAGTCCTTAGAGCCACAAAAGGTTTATAGCCGCTTCTGTAAGTCTGCGAATCGGCAGGTTGTGTTTATGTTTCCCGGTCAGGGAACTCAGTACGTGAACATGGGTCGAGAGTTGTACCAAACTGAGCCATTTTTCAGAGAGCAGGTTGAGCGCTGTTGTGAATTGCTTAAGTCTCATCTAGGCGTCGATCTTCGTACCATTTTATATCCCAGCGAAGAGCATGCGGAAGCAGCCGCGCAGCGGCTGCAGCAGACAAACCTTACCCAGCCGGCATTGTTTGTGATTGAGTATGCATTAGCTCAGTTATGGATGACCTGGGGGGTCAGGCCTCAGGCAATGATTGGTCATAGCATTGGGGAATATGTTGCAGCTTGCCTATCAGGCGTTTTCTCGTTAGAAGCCGCTTTGCCGCTAGTAGCCGCTCGTGGGCGGTTGATGCAACAGCTTCCTAGTGGGAAGATGTTAGCTGTGCCGCTATCAGAACAGGAGCTTGAACCCCTGTTAGGGGAAAACATTTCTCTAGCAGCGCACAACGCACCTGAGAGTTGTGTGGTCTCAGGATCAACAGAAGCAATTGATGAGTTTCAAGAACGTTTGAGCAAGCAAGGCGTAGAATGTCGCTCTCTGCATACTTCCCACGCTTTTCATTCCCAGATGATGGATTCTATTTTAGAGCCATTTAAGCAACAGGTCAGTCAAGCTAGCCTAAATCCACCTAAAATACCGTTTGTGTCTAACTTGACTGGCGATTGGATTACCCCATCAGAAGCCACAGATCCCAGCTATTGGGCGATGCATTTGCGAAAGACGGTGCGTTTCAGCGAGGGGATTGCTGAGTTATTGCAAGAGCCTGGGCGAGTTCTCTTAGAAGTTGGCCCTGGGCGCACATTGAGCACCCTGACCCGGAAGCAAAAAGGGGATGAAGAAGTTGTAGTCTGTTCCCTCAGACATCCCCAGGATCAATCATCAGATGCGCCGTTCTTGCTCAATACATTGGGCAAACTCTGGTTGGAGGGAGTTCGGGTAGATTGGTTAGGATTCTATACGAATGAGCAACGTTACCGCATTCCTTTGCCGACATATCCCTTTGAACGAAAAAGATATTGGGTTGATCCATTAGAATCGATGTCCGGTATTGCTGCTCCTCCAGAAATCAATTTTTTAGATCACATCTTGGAGGAGCAAACTTCCGCAGGCACGACCAATATCCAGCATTCCTTGGGGAATGATTACGTTGCACCCCGCAATGATATTGAACAAAAAATTGCTGACATCTGGCAAGAAGTTCTTGGGCTCCAACAAGTGGGTGTTTATGAAAACTTTTTTGAGTTAGGTGGAGACTCGGTGGTGAGTGTTCAGGTTATTGCTTTAGCTAATCAAGCTGGCTTGAAACTGACCCCCGCCCTGATCTTTGAACACCCGACAATTGTTGACCTAGCAGCAGTAGCTCAAACAATCCTGACTGTCCAAGCTGAGCAGGGATTAGTAACTGGGCGGATACCCCTCACCCCGATTCAATACCAGTTCTTTGAACAAAATTTAGCTGACTCGCATCGTTGGAATCAGGAAATTTTGCTGGAGTTCGAACCAGCCCTCGATCCAGCTTTGTTGGAGCAAGCACTACAGCAACTGTTGAGGCATCATGACGCCCTGCGACTAAATTTCATCCAAGGAGATTTCGGCTGGCGGCAGATCAACGCTAGTCCTGATGAAATTGCACCATTGATGAGCTTAGATTTGACTGAACTTTCAGCAGATGAACAAGAGTCAGCAATTGCAGCGACTGCCGCTGAACTGTGCGCCAGTCTTAACCTAGCAACAGGTCCACTTCTAAGCGTTGCTTGCTTTGACAAGGGAATTGAGGGGTCGACCTACCTGTTGTTGATTATTCATTGCTTAGTGGCAGATTCTGTCTCCTGGGAAATACTGCTTGAGGACTTACAGATAGCCTATCAACAGCTCAGCCATGGTCAAACCGTTCAATTTTCGCCCAAAACAACTTCGTTCAAACAATGGTCTGAATATCTGCAAGCATATGCGAAGTCAGCTCAGTTATCGTCAGAGCTAGATTACTGGCTTTCCCTTTCACGGCAACCGGTTGCTAGTTTACCAGTCGATTATCCTGAAGGCTCCAATAGCGAGGCGTCCATTCGCACGATATCTGTTTCTCTAACTGAGCATGAGACTTGCACTCTGCTCCAGGATGTTCCTACTGCTTATAGAACCGAGACCCAAGAGGCGTTGCTTATGGCCCTGGTTCAGACTTTAACGACGTGGTCAGGAGAGCGATCGCTCTTGGTGAACATTGAAAAACAAGGACGAATCAGAATTGAGCATACAGACATTGACTTGTCTCGTACTATTGGTCAATTCACCACGATCTTTCCAGTCAGGGTGGAACTAAAGAACGAGTCTTCTCTAGGAGAGACGCTCAAAGCCATAAAAGAGCAACTGCGGAGTATTCCCAACGGAGGGTTCGGCTATGGTGTGTTGCGTTTCCTTGGCGATGATCAGGAAATTGCTGCGCAGTTGCAGGAACTTCAGTCAGAAGTAAGTTTTTGTTATCTAGGAGACGTGGCTCAAACTTTACCGGAGTCTTCAATTTCTCCACAACGTACAGAAGGGAAAACGGTACAAGATCAGTCCTTATTCTTGAAATCTGTTCAAGAACTGAAGACTTCTATTGGCAATCCACAAGCTGCTCGACCTTATTTACTGGAAATCATTGGGTCTCTAACCGGAGGTCAATTGCAAGTGAACTGGAGATATAACGAAAATTTACTCCATGGCTCCACGGTCAAAGATTTATCAAAACAGTTTATAGAAAAGCTGAGATCGCTTATCAGCTCCTCTCAGTCTCCCGAGACTGAGAGCTATACCCCTTCCGACTTTAGCGCCGCCAAGATGAGTCAAAAAGACTTGTCCAAGTTACTTTCCCAAATTAATAGACCCCGCTAGTTGTTTGTGTTTAGTTATTAGTTAACAACTGATATTATTCCTTAACTCAACTCCTCTAAAGTTGGGAGCATGTCAGTTTTGCGGCCAAGTATTTATACTCATTGCCAAAAGCCCTGATTCATAGGCTCTCCAGCTATCGGCATTTTTGTCTCCAATGTATGCATCTACAAAGGTGACATGCTCCCTCTAAAGTTTCTATACACCAGCTAATAAAAGTTGGAATCAAACCAATAACTAAAGATAATGGAACTCAACAACATTCAAGATATATACGACCTTTCACCTGTGCAGCAGGGAATGCTGTTCCATACACTGTGTGCCCCTCAATCAGGGGTATATTTACAACAATTTTCCTGGACTTTGAAAGGGAGTATTGATGCTTCAAATTTGGAACAGGCTTGGCGGCAAGTTATCGATCGACATCCCATTTTGCGTACGGCTTTCTATTGGGAAAATCTCGAGAAGCCTTACCAAGTCGTATACGAGCAAGTAAAACTTCCTTGGGAAGAACGAGACTGGCGTCAGCTATCTCAACCGCTACAAAAAGAGCATTTAGAAACTTTTCTGAAAGTCGACCAAGCGCAGGATTTTGACCTTTCTAAAGCGCCGCTGATGCGTTTCGCTTTGATGCGTCTCGCTGAGGATACATACCAAATTATCTGGAGTTATCACCACCTACTGCTAGATGGATGGTCTTTACCCTTGGTTTTCAAGGAAGTGCTAACTTTTTACGAAGCACTTTGTCAAAATCAAGCCTTACATCTGAAACAGCCCCGTCCCTACCGCGACTATATTGACTGGCTTCAGCATCAGGATTTGTCCCGTGCGGAGGCTTTCTGGCGGCGATCGCTTCAAGGTATCGCGGCCCCAACTTCTATTAGGATGGCTCAGGTTCTCTCTGGTTTGGATAACCTGCCGGAAGACTACACGCAGCAGCAAATCCAGTTATCAGAATCAACCACATCAGCGCTAAAAACTTTGGCGCAACAGAATCACTTAACGCTCAACACATTAGCGCAAGGCGCGTGGGCGCTTTTGCTAGCCTATTATAGCGGGGAAAGCAATGTAATTTTTGGCTCCACCTCTGCTGGACGCCCCGTAGATCTTGAAGGGGTGGAATCGATGGTGGGTTTGTTTATCAGCACTCTACCAGTGCGTGTTAAGGTGGACGGCCAAGATACTGTTCTAGACTGGCTAAAGAAGCTACAGGCGCAACAATTAGAAATGCGTCAATATGAGTACACTCCACTGGTGCAGATTCAGGCGTGGAGTGAATTTCCCAGGAATACCCCCTTATTTGAAAGTATTATAGTTTTTGAAAATACGCCGACAGGCAAATTCTCTCAGGAAAAAAATAGCCATCTGCAGCTTCTGGATGCAAGTGTCTTTGAGAAGACTAACTACCCTTTAACCATTGGAATTAGTCCAGGTTTAGAGCTATCACTAGAAATTCTATATGACCGAAGCCGGTTTCATGATGCTGCAATTCGGGGAATATTAAAACACTTCCGGACTTTGTTAGAAGGTATAGCAGTCAATTGCGAACAGTGCCTTGAAGACTTATCGATCTTGACACCCCAAGAACGGCAGCAGTTGCTGTTAGATTGGAATAGTACTCGAGCGGAGTATGTTAAAGATCAATGCATCCATAAGTTGTTTGAGGTACAGGCGGAAGCCACGCCAAACGCCATTGCCGTAGTTTGTGAAGGTAAACAGCTAACCTACAGAGAGCTGAACGTCCGCGCCAATCAATTAGCCCGTCATTTGCGAGCGTTAGGCGTAAAGCCAGAAGTTTTGATTGGTATTTGTGCAGGGAAATCCCTAGAGTTAATTGTGGGTGTAATGGGTGTTCTCAAATCAGGAGGAGCCTATTTACCTCTCGATCCAAATTACTCTAAAGAGCGCTTGGGTTTTGTGCTAGAAGATACTCAAGCCTCTATTTTGCTAACTCAACAGCAACTCATTGAGATGTTGCCCGATCATAAGGCGAAGATCATTTGCCTGGACAGAGATTGGGAGCAGATTTCCCAAGAGAGCGAGGATGATTTATTCAATGAAGCAACACCCGCCAACCTAGCTTATGGCATTTACACTTCCGGTTCTACCGGAAAGCCTAAAGGGGTAATGGTTGAGCATGGCAGTCTCACCAATGCTTATCTGGCTTGGGAAGAAGCTTATCAACTCAGCTCAGAAGCAACCTGCCACCTCCAGATGGCCAGTTTTTCCTTTGATGTTTTCGTGGGGGATTTAGTCCGGAGTCTCTGTTCTGGCGGCAAGCTGGTTTTGTGTCCCCATGAGCAACTGCTAGAGGCTGATAAACTTTATCAGCTGATGCGCCAAACGCATGTTGACTGTGCAGAATTTGTTCCGGCTGTTCTCAGGAATCTGATCCAGTATCTGGAGGAAAGTGGACAAAGTCTGGATTTTATGAGGCTGATTATCTGTGGTTCTGATAGTTGGTACGGCACAGAATACAGGAGATTCCAACACTTTTGCGGCACCAAAACACGACTGATTAACTCCTTTGGCTTAACTGAAGCCACTATCGATAGTTCCTACTTTGAAGCTGCGGCAGTGAATTTATCGGTCGAGCAGCAGATACCGATTGGACGTCCATTTGCTAACACACAGCTCTACATTCTAAATCCATCCTTGCAACTAGTCCCAATTGGGGCTCCGGGGGAACTCTACATTGGCGGCGCTGGTGTAGTTCGAGGCTACTGGAATCGACCTGAGTTGACTGCTGAGAAATTTATTCCAAATCTCTTTAGCACTGAATCTGGGGATCGCCTTTATAAAACGGGAGATCAAGCTTGCTGGCTCCCTGATGGGAACATTGAATTGCTTGGTCGAATTGACTATCAGGTGAAAATCCGAGGCTTCCGGATTGAACCAGGAGAAATTGAGGCAATTATCCAACAAAATCCACTAGTTCAAGAAGTTGTCGTTCAAGCCAGAGAAGATCATCCAGGCAATAAACAACTTGTTGCATACATTGTTCTTAATCCACAGACTGAGACGGCAGAAATACACGGGTCAGAGGATGAATTAGCCTCTCAAGTAACAACACAACTGAAGGCCTTCCTGAAGGAAAAACTACCGGATTACATGAGACCGTCACACTTTATTTTGCTGGACGCTTTGCCGTTGTTGCCAAATGGGAAGGTTGATCGTCGGGAACTACCAGAAGCCGATATTCTGAGACCCGCATTAGAAACAGCGTTTGTTCCGCCTCGTACCCTAACTGAAGAATTGCTGGCAGGAATTTGGTCTAATGTCCTCGGGCTGAATCAAATTGGGGTCTATGACAATTTCTTTGACCTAGGTGGACATTCTTTACTGGCAATGCGCCTGATTTCACAAGTGCGCAATACGTTTCAGGTAGAGTTATCTTTGCGTAACCTATTTGAATTGCCGACAGTGGCTGCTTTGAGCGATCGCATTGAAGAAGCTCGTCAAGACAAGCAGGGTTTGCCAATTGTGCCTCTAGTGCCTGTTTCACGAGAGCAAGCGCTAGAGTTGTCATTCGCGCAGGAACATATTTGGTTCCTGGAAGAACAGCTGGTACCTGAGCATTACTTCTATAACACGGCCTCAGTAAGTCGCTTCAAGGCTAACCTCAATTTAGGCGTTTTGGGACAAAGTCTTAATGAGATCTTGCAACGCCACGAAACCTTACGAACAAACTTTGCCGTTATCGATGGGAAACCCATTCCAGTTATTGCCCAAACCCTCACTGTAAATGTGACGGTATTCGATCTGCAGAACTTTTCTAAAAATGAGCGGGAAGCTAAGGCAGTACAGATGACTCGTGAAGAGGTTCGGCGACCCTTTAACTTAGCCAGCGGCTCCTTGCTGCGAGCTGCTGTACTACAGTTAGATGAGTCAGAGTATATTTTGATCATAACGATACATCAAAGCGCCTTCGATGCTTGGTCTCGCAACATACTTTGGCAAGAACTAGGCATTCTTTATCAAGCTTTCTCTGCTGGGCAGCCATCGCCATTAACTCCACTTTCTATTCAGTATGCAGATTTTGTTCATTGGCAGAAGCGATCTATCTCAGAAGAGAGGCTAGAAACTCATCTTTCATATTGGAAACAAAAATTAGCGGGTTCTCTTCCTGTACTCAATTTACCCACTGACTATCCTCGTCCACCTGTCAAGACTTTCCAAGGGGCGTCTCAGCATGTGGCCTTTCCCAAGAGCCTGACAGGAGCGCTTAGGGAACTAAGCCAGCAGGAGGAAGTGAGTATGTTTATGATGTACCTGGCAGCCTATCAAACATTACTCCATAGCTACACGGGGCAGGAAGATCTCCTGGTAGGCACATCTGCTGACAATCGCACTAGGCGAGAACTTGATGGTCTAATTGGGTGTTTCAACAACTATCTAGTACTGGGGATAAATCTATCAGGCAATCCTAGCTTTCGTGAATTACTGAGTCGAGTTCGTCAGAACAGTATGGAAGTCTATGAATATCTAGACATGCCCTTCAGTAGGCTGGTTTCAGCTCTACAACTAGAATCAGATCTCAGCCGCACCCCATTAGTTCAAGCCATGCTTGTTTATAAGCAATTTTTAGATGTACCTAATGTAGAATCTATAGATTTGGATTTCACCTTTTTGCCATTTAATTGTGATTGGGAGACGGCAAGGTGTGACCTAACGCTGACCCTAATGGATGTGGGGGGACAAGTTGCTGGTTCTTGGGAATATAGTACTGATTTATTCAAGGCTGAGACAATTAGCCGAATGTCTGGGCATTTCCAGAATTTGTTAGAAAAAATCGTTGCCGATCCAGATCAACGTCTTTCAGACCTCAGGTGTGTAATCAAGACCTCAGTACGGGAGAAAAAGCTTGAAAAGAAGAGTGATGTAGGCTTTCATCAAAGCTACGACACCAATCAGAAACCCTATGAGCCAATATAGCGAATTAAAGAAGAATCTCCAAAACCATCTCAATTGGCACGGAGCCAGACTCTCATTCTTAGCTCTATTCTTGCTCGCCCTCATCAAAGTCAAGACTGTCAGCTTGGTTGAAATCTCGCTAGGCTTTGGCGGCTTGGCTCTGCCCGAATCAAGCTATAAGCGACTGCAGCGATTTTTTGGCAGCTTTGAGCTTGACTATGCCGAGATCGCCCAAACGGTTGTCAATTGGATGCAGATTCCATCGCTCTGGGTGCTAAGCCTAGATCGAACGACTTGGGAGTTTGGGGTAAACTGCTACAACATCCTGACGTTAGCTCGACTTTATCCATTAAGCCACATAACACAGTAAGTCAGCCCAAGTGTTGAAGAGATTGCGAGGCACTTTAATCAGCTCCAAGTCTGAGTCTGATGTTTGAAAAGTCTGCCAAAGCCAAAGCCGTTGCCGTACCAAGGCTAGCGCATCTGCAAAATGCAAAATCGCACTTACTGGTAGGCACCTCGATTAATAGCCTTTTTAGGAGCAGTGAGACTCACCTGAGATCGTCGAGCCATGTTGAGACCACCCGAGTTTTCTGCAAGCGTCTCCATCCTGAGAAAAGGTCTTGATTGAGCTCACGATTACCGTTGCAAGGGCTGATTATGCTGCGACCTTAGCGGTGGCTGCCGGATATTGCTGGGCCAGTTCAGCTTGGCGGATGGGAAGGTTTTTTTGAAGGCCGCCTGAGCCTCCGGGTCGCCCTGACGATGGCGAGACCGGGGCACTTGTAAGGACTGCTCTAAGCGCTTCAGGTAATCCCATCCCCGTTGGGGCCAGACCTTCTCCATCCCAGTCAGTTCAGCGATGACGCGAGCAACTTTGGGGCCATTCCAGAGACCGCCATCAGCGGGCGGGAGTGCCAAGCGAGCCTTCAGTTGGTCCAGTTGCGCTGTGGTCAGGAGACTGCGGCGTTGGTGAGGTCGTTTGGCTTTGCGACGATTCCGCAGACCTGCGGCCCCATCACGGTTGTAGTCAGCCACAATCGTGCGGGCATAGTCATAGTTCAACCCGACCACTCGGGCAGCATCCGTTAAGGTCGCTTGCGCCGACACCAACCAGAGCAAATGCCAACGGCGCGATTCCACTGGCTCTGTGCTCGCTCGATAGCGAGTCTTCAACTCGGCAGACGAATAATGGGGTTCCAGATGCAGGTTTCTAGGCATAGTCCCAGCCTAGTTCATTTCAGGGGTATATGGCTCGGATTCAGTATGAGACCGTATAGCGGTAGCTGCAAAGCATCGAAAAGATTTGCTGTGTCTGTGGATGTCAACCATGAGACTCTAGCATCTACGAGCCGGATCAGTAAGGTTGCCTTCTGCCGTAAGCCTCGCCTTAGTCAACAAAGCAAAATTTATTGGGGTAAAGTTGGGGTAACTGTTTTAGAAAAGGGCCCAAATTCCTATGGAGCAAAGTTTCTCTCTCAGCCTTCCAAGCTAATGCTGGCAGAAGAATCTGTGAACTGCAACATTAGAGCCGTAGGCCATTAATTGTGAGTCTCTAACGGCCATGGCCGAAGCTCACAATTCAGGTACCTGAATGTGGTCAGTTGGTTTTGCATAAACCCGATCAATCATCTGGGCCGAGTTGCCCACCCATTTGGCGATTTGGATGCTGGGGATATCTGCCTCCCGGCACAGGCTGCAAAAAGTGTGCCGGGTCTGATAAGGATTGCGGTAGTCAATGTCAGGGAAAGAGGCCATTACCTTAGCCCAGGCTCGGTTAGTGAAGTTGTGCCAATCAATGAATTTGGTTTCCCGACTGGGAAATACAAACGCTTCAACATCGGCTGAAGTTGGCTTAAGCGAATCTAGGAGTTCGGTCAATTGAGCGTTGACTGGAAACCTTCTCATCTTTTGAGTTTTGAGTCCTTCCTTGAGAACTAGTCCTCTGCCGTCGTAGATCACTGCCTGTTTGAAGGTGATTACTTTGGATCCGATATGTTTCCATTGGAGGGCGATCGCCTCTGATGGTCTGCACCCTGTAAAAAACAAAAACTCCATTAGCGGAGCGTAGTAGCTGTAATAGCGGTTTGCTTTGAAAGCAGCAATAATGCGATCCCTCTCCTCGCGAGTGAAGGGGTTAATCTCTTCCTCCTCAGTGCCGGATTTTTTGACTTTGACATCGGCGGCCATGCCGTCAAAGGGGTTGGAGCCGATAATGTCTGATCGCTTGGCCCAGCGACAGCAGGCTCCCAAGTGCATCATCACCCGCTTCGCCGAATCAGCAGGCACGTGGGTTGTAAACCAGTCAAACACCGCTTGATGATCGGCAAGATGCTTGTGCGGGCATCTCTCTAGGTGATTCGCCACCCAGCCATACATTCTGATAGTCGAAGGCGATTTGCCCGTCTTTCGAGCATCCACATACTGCTGCCAAAGCTCCGCCAATCTTGGCTGCACCTTAGGCTGGATATCAGGCTCAGACACCGCCAAAACCGATTCAGGCTTGTATTTGTCCAGGGTAGGGTCGAAGTAATCGCCTCCGTGAGCCAACTGCAACCGCATATCATCTTCGATTTGCCGGACTCTTCGCTCGGCTACCCGCCAATTGACTTGGGTATCAGCGATACCCAAAGACATGGAGTATCGCTGACCATTAAAGCGGAAGCGCAGCCTCAACCGCCCTCGAAAGCTTTCGATAGATACATTGCCCTTCGGGTTTTTGCCGCTCGGAGTTTTATCACCGCTGAGCATAATGACTTCCTAGAGTTCAAATGTATTGATACCCAGATGATACCCAAACGATACCCAAACATGGCTGAAAATGCCCAATCTTTTTAACATTCCAGGCCCAAGCGAGGCGATCACTTCGCTTGGGCCAAAAGCGAAACCCCCTAGAATCAAGGGATTCTAGGGGGTTTGAGAATAAGCTGGTGACAAGACTCGAACTTGCGACCGGCTGATTACAAATCAGCTGCTCTACCAACTGAGCTACACCAGCAGTTTAGCTCATCTAGTTTAGCAAAGGACGGCTGGATTCTCGCAACTATTCTGAGCAATCTCTACGCCTTACGGTTTTCGATCGCCCAGCGGGCTAACTCAGTACGGTTGTGGAGCCCAGTCTTGCCTAGCATGTTACTGACATGGCTTTCGATAGTGCGTTGGCTGACGCTGAGTTCTTCGGCAATTTCGCGGTTGGCCATGCCTCGGGCAACAAACTGCACTACGCGCAGTTCGGTTGGCGTAAGTTCGACATCAAAGGGCACCTGAATGGTTGGCGTGGTATCGCTGCCAGCTGCTTGGCGACTGGCTAAACGCGCTGCTTGCTTCAAGGATGACTCAACTTGAGCAACCAGTTCTTCAGGTTCAAAGGGTTTGACCATATAAACATCGGCGCCGGTATTGAGCCCTTTGACGCGGTCTTGACTTTGCCCCTTAGCGGAAAGAAAAAGGATGGGAATCCAGCTAGTTTCGGTATTCTCACGCACTTTCTGAACAAACGAATACCCGTCCATTTCTGGCATCATCACGTCACAGATGATCATGTCCGGGGTTTGGCTTTCTAAGGTCGACAGAGCATCCTGACCATTCTCGGCGGTGACAACTTTGAAACCACGAAATTCCAAATAGTCTTTAACCAACAAGATCAGATTCGGGTCATCATCAACCAACAGAAGCTGCCTTTGTTCTCCTGAGCTAGCGTCTTTCATGCTGCGTCACTCAACCTCAAGGTGATCAATCGTGAATCGTTTATCAAAGTTACTTTATCTTATCGAGGTTATGACTAAAACAAAGCCGCAAGAGTTAAGGGCTGAGTCTTTGCCAATGGCTCAATGGCCTTATATATCCCAAACTGGTCTGAATATTAACCTAAAAAACCGGGGTCAACGAAAAGTTTTTTTCAGACCGCAATTCAACCCGTCTGGTTCCATAGCATGATGTGCCAACTATTCTGAGCTGCTCAACATTAACTTTGCTCCCAGGAAAGATTTCATCGCGCCAACAAAAATGAGTCAATTTCTCATCAAGGGTACCGCTATTCTTAAGTTGTAGCTGCATTGTTTACAAATGATAAGTGCTTTGCTTGTGAAACATTGCCCTTAGCATGGAGCCTGAGTAGGGATTGATAGCCCCGATCCCTTTAACTGTCAATCAATAGTGAGGGCCGGGAGAGGCTGCTGCAAAAAGGCATAAGTGTCTACGATTTTGCCGCCGATTAGGTGTTGTTGAATGATTTGCTCAATCACATCGGGGGTCGCGCTGTGATACCACACCCCGTCAGGGTAAACGACTAAGATGGGGCCCTGCTGACAAACCCGCAGACAATTGGCTTTGGTGCGAAAAATATGAGGTGGGCGATCGCCCTCTGGAGCTTGTCTTTGACCATCACAGCCCAGTTCTTTGAGCCGCCGTTTAAGATAAGTCCAAGATTCTAGACCGAGGGCTTTATCACAGCATTTGGGCACGGTTTGATCGGCACAGAGAAACACGTGGCGTTCAATCTGGTTCAATCCCAGGGCTTGCACGCAAGCCGTCAGGGACTCTCCACAGGAAATCGGATCTGCTGTTTCCGCCATAGTGATTAAGCCACCAAGTGATTCGAAAATTGAGGGTCTGAGGAATCTGATATCTCAAAGAATTGGGTAAATTAAGCCAGGGGAATCAAGATTCGGTGGGTAACTTATCGTCTGACTCAGTGGGCAGATCGGCTGCATCTGGATTCTTAGATTGTGTCGCAGCGGTTGATTCTTTGTGTTTAGAGCTTTTCGCGGCGCTAGCGGATGCGTCGACAACCTGGACACTATCGGGGTTGGGGGCATCGGCTACGCTTAAGTCAGCCGTTTCCTCCGCTGGGATCGGTTCATCGGGCCCGACAGAAACGGCTCGGATGCGGCGAATAGGCAAGTTGGCAATTAGTGCGGTCATGCGATCGTCGGTTTCTAGGGCGAATTCAAGCCCATCATCGTCGATCTCAACGTAGCGAGACACCACTTCCAAAATTTCGGCCCGCATTTTTTCTACTGTGGTTGGGTCAAGATCGGTGCGATCGTGGGCTAAGACAAATTGCAGCCGACGTTTCACCTCCGATCGACTGGTTGCAGCCGAATTGCGAGGAAAGAGTCGTTCGAGAAATTCACTAATCATGGACATGGCTAGACCTGTGAGCCAACGCTAAGAGGAACTGAACACCACATTCTCATAGGCCTACCCCCGAAAGATCCGACGAATGCGGGCAAACAAATCGTCATGGGGAGCCGACAAATCGAGAAAGGGAACTTTTTCGCCCTGAAGACGGCGAGCAATGTTAGAAAAAGCGAGTCCAGCAAGGGACATGCGTTGCTCTAGCACCAGCGGTTCCCCTCGGTTAGTGGACACAATCACCCGTTCGTCATCGGGCACAACCCCCAACAACGAAATGGCTAAAATGTCCTGGACGTCTTGTACAGACATCATCAGATCGTTTTGCACCATTTTGGGCTTGAGTCGGTTGATGATCAGCTTAATGGTTTTGATGTCGTTGGCTTCGAGTAGGCCAATGATCCGGTCAGCATCACGGACGGCAGAGATCTCTGGTGTAGTCACGATGATGGCGGTGTTGGCGGGGGCGATCGCGTTTCTAAAACCCATCTCAATCCCGGCGGGGCAGTCGATCAAGATGTAATCGTAGTTTGGCTTCAGGGCCTTAACCAACTGCTGCATTTGTTCTGGGGTAATGGCTTCTTTAGAGCGATTTTGAGCTGCAGGGAGTAGCGCTAAATTAGGTTGACGTTTATCTTTAACCAAAGCCTGGTCAAGCCGACATTCTTTACCAAGCACATCCAAGGCGGTGTAGACAATGCGGTTTTCTAAACCCAGGAGCAAATCGAGGTTGCGCAGTCCAAAGTCAGCGTCAACGACGGCCACGCGCTGCCCAGACTGGGCTAGGGCCATCCCCAGGTTGGCGGTGCAGGTTGTCTTACCGACGCCTCCCTTACCGGAGGTCATCACAATCACACGAGTCATGGGGTAACAGTTCTAAAGGGCGGTGAATAAAGTTGGCAATAAAACAAGACAATCAGTAAGGCAGATGACGTCGAAAGATTGGCGGATTAAACCTGATTCAAGTCCAGAAGTGTAGTGGGTTTGAGAAAAAATCGCCAGTTTCTAAGTTAGATTGGGCCGATTAACTCAGGTTGAACTACGCTGGATTTTAGTAAATTCGGTGGCGATCGCGATCCGGATACCCCCACTGCTCACGTAGGCTACCTCTGGCTGATAGCGCGTTGGTGGCTTCTCTGGGGGACGGGCGAGTTTGTCGGCAATCCGGAGCTGAGTCGGTTCCATATGCAGCGCCATAATTCGGCACTGGCTGTTGCCTTCTGATCCAGCATGGGCTACGCCGCGCAAACAACCCCAAACTAAAATATCGCCTTCAGCGATGATCGAGCTTCCAGGGTTGGCATCCCCCAAAATTACAATCGTCCCCGGATGGCGAATTTCAATCCCAGAACGCACCGTGGTTTGCAAGTAGAGCGGTTCGTCCAGTGCCTTACCCGGCTCTGTCATCGGTGACTGATTCAGGTGAGCCAATGCTGCCTGCTGTTCGACTGAATATCCTGCCGTGGCCGCAGCTACTGCCGTTTGCCGACGGCTGGTATACACCCGCTTGAGTTGCAGATCAGCGCCTTCTAACGCTTCTGCAAGGGATTGTAATTGCCGGGCATCCAACAGGCGATCGCGGGCAACCAAATGTACCACCGTCTGCGGCTGCCAAAAGCGATCGCTACTGCTGAGGCGTCGCTTCAGTTGCTGCCATAGCTCGCTCCAGTCTAAGGGATTACGACTGGTTTCTGGGTCAGGTGGGAGCAGCAGCAATAAGCGGCCCCCTTCACTTTTAAACCGCACCTGCAAATTAGGATTGCGCTCATTCCCATCAGGCGGTATCTCAGTCACAGGCGTTGACAAAGAAGAGTCAGAGTTCATGCCTTCATCGCAGACTACACTCAGGTTAGAACCCACATATTAGACCAGAATTGGGATTTTGGAACTGCCCCAAGACCACTCAGTCGTGAGCCCATGGGAAACCCCACACCGCACCCCGCGCTTTGGAGCGATCTCCACGCCAAAGTCCATCAAACGCTGCGATCGCGTCAAATTCTCCCACCCCATAGTCGCCTACTGATTGCTGTATCAGGGGGGCAAGATTCTCTATGTCTTTTGCGTCTGCTGCTCGATCTCCAACCCAAATGGCACTGGCACTTAATTGTTGCCCATTGCGATCATCGCTGGCCCAGTGATGTTGGCATTGTCGAGTTTGTCACGCAGCAAACAACCCATTGGCAGTTACCCCTCATTTGCGTGAGTGCAGTCATCCCTCCGCAGGGTGAAGCAGGGGCTAGAGCCTGGCGCTACGAAGCCCTAAACGCGATCGCGATCGCCCAACAATGCCCCATCGTTGTCACAGGTCATACCGCTAGCGATCGCGCCGAAACCCTACTCTTCAATCTGGTGCGCGGCAGCGGCCTAGCTGGTCTGCAAGCCCTTCCCTGGCAGCGTCCTATGCCTTCTCCAACGAATTTACAGGAGGCAACTCAGCTTGTCCGCCCGTTGTTAAATTTGACCCGCCAAATCACGGGCCAATTTTGCCAAGCGCGTCAAATTCCAGTTTGGCAAGATATCACTAACTCCGATCGCCGCTTTGCCCGTCCCCGACTGCGGCAAGATGTCATCCCTTACTTACGGCAGCACCTCAATCCCCAAGTGGAAACTACCCTAGCTCAGACTGCTGAAGTCCTCTCGGCTGAAGTGGACTACCTCGATCAAGTGGCTCAAGCCCTTTACGATCGCGCCGTAGTCTATGTTGATCAAAGCTGGAAGCTGCACCGTCCACCACTCAAATCAGCACACTTAGCCCTCCAACGGTGTGTTATTCGTCAGCTTTTAATCCGGCTGATGCCAACTCACCCGAGCTTTGACCATATAGAGAAGATTGTGGCTTTGATTAACGCGCCTAATCGCAGTCAGAGTGATCCGTTACCGGGGGGCGCGATCGCCCGAGTCGATCATGATTGGATCTATGTTCGTCCTTCCCACTTAGAATAAATAGCCAAATTTGGTAAATCTGGGATCTAAATCATCGTGGGGTTCCTAGGACAGTCGTTAACATAGGGAGTACAAGATGGTGTGACTGCATGATCCGAAATGCCCACTGCTGCCCAACTGGCAAGTTTGTATCGTATCGGTTATCAACTTACCTTTATAATGCTGCAACCCATACATCTAATTTGCATTGATAAACGAACCCAAAACGTTTATGTCCTTGCTGGGTACGACGAAGAACTTGAGTTTCAAATTTTACCTGACGGAGCGTTATCTAATGAGCTGGACTAACTACGATGCAATGTCTGATGCTGAGTTGAAGCAGTACTTTCTCCAGCATCGTGGCGATCAAGCTGCGTTTCAAGCCTATTTAGACAGAATCAATCAACGCCCTCGCAGGGTTATTGCTAACCCCGACGATCCTGATTTTGACGATAAAGTACAAGCTGCAATTCGGCAACAGTTAGAAGCAGCCAGAGGAAAAAATTAATCCCCATAAATTTCCAGAGGAACGAAACCCAACTCAGGAGGAAGGCTGTTAAAAGGTTTTGCAGTTATGAACTTTGCGGTTGTAACTCTTGTGGAAGCATCAGAAAAAATTCAAACAGCGATTGCCCTTTGGTTTAGGCCGATCCAAATCACCCTCCACACTTAAGCCTGTTCTTTATTGGCTGAAAATCCCAACTCCAGTAGCGCCTTATATAGCCTCGCCTTCGGCGGTGGTTGCTGGGGTGGCGATAAGTCCATTTCTCGGGCTGCTTCAAACAGTTCTCGCACCAGGGTATCTAGCGTGTAAGGTTTTCCTTCTCGGGGCACTTTTTCAAATCGCCCCTCATAAGCCAGCGTATAGAGTTCCAGGTGATGTTTTCCCATCACTTTTGCCAGCTTCCGCAACGTTTCTGGCGTCGGGCAAGTGCCCTTAAAGCAAGCCCCCCGTAAGCGGGGCTGGGGTACCCCAGACAAATCCGCCAGCCGATTCATGCTGACGCCTTCGGTTTCGAGGTATTGCAAAATCATTCGCCCCAGAGGCGAGCAATCTTCAGGTTTGACTTGCAACCGTGGCGGCATGGGTCAGTTCTGGGCAAGGTGGTAACAGCAAACAACTGGGAAACGCAGATCAGACGTAACCCATCATGCCCTGATCATACCTAGCTGTTTACACCCGCTTCTAGTGCTGCTGCTACGACGTAATGATTATTATCTTGGCGGAGTTTCGCCCGCAACTGCTCTGCCACTGGATTGGTAGCTAACGATAGGGTCGTTGCTGCCCGCCAGCGATCGCGCCAATTCTCAGCTTCACTCAGATCTTTGAGCAACGCCAGCGCTTCTGATTCCGCCGGCCTATTCATCAATGGCCCCATCGCTAAAATGGCAGTCTCCTTAACCGTTTGGGCCTCGTCTTTGAGACCTTCTCGAACGACTGCTAGCAAAATGTCATCTTGATTAGCTTCCATCAAAATTGACAAAATTGTTTGTCGAGTCAGCCAACCCTCATGGCGAAAGAATAAATCCTTGAGCAGCGGTACCGAGGTATCGCCAAACTCAAAAATTGCGTTGGCTGCCTCTGCGAGCACGTTGTCGTCTTTCTCGGTCGTCAGCAACCTAGCCAGCGTTTGAAAAGCGTCATCCGTGAGATGGTTGCCCAACCCCATAACCGCCAAACGCCGCTGTTGAAAATCAATCTCCTGGCTTAATTGCTGTAGCACAGGCACCGCAATCTCTGACGGGACTTTTGCCAATTCATCTAGCGCCATTCGACTTTGATAAATTGACTCCGATCGCAGTTGTTTCGCCAACTGATTGAGCTGCTCTTGATCCATCACAAGTTTCCTCCCGAAGCCGACATCGCTGGTTTATTCCGTTGCCCCAGCTCGCATCAGTAGTTCTACTGCCCTAGCTGAGCGAAAAGAGTTGCGGGCCTCACTCAATGCGGTTGCTCCCCAACGGTTTTGGGGTTGTACATCGGCACCGTGTGCGAGCAAAACGTCCATAGTCTCTAAATCTCCCCGCGCTGATGCCATCATCAATGGCGTCCATCCGCCTTTGTTTTCAATATTGACCCGCGCACCTGCAGCAATCAGCGCTTTAACCGTGTAAGGATGACCATTTTCTGCAGCGAGATACAGTGCGGTATTGTCGATATGATTTCGGGCCTCAATGTCGGAGCCAAGCTTGATTAACCGTTGCACTAGGTCTGTCTGTCCCTGACGGGCCATCACCATCAGTGCTGTTTCAGCATATTGATTGCGGTCATGGATGTTGGCCCCGTGGTCGAGTAAGACCGATACGATGTCCCGAGCATCGGCCTCGGCTGCAAACATCAACGGCGAATAGCCCGATGCGCTTTTGAGATTGACGTCTGCGCCGCGAGCCAACAGGGTCATCACAATATCGAGATAACCCTCAGCCGCAGCCCACATCAAGGCAGTATTGGTTTCACCCACTGGCGTCACGCCACCGGTAGCGTCAACGTCAATGCCTTGGTCTAAAAGTTGCATCACCCGCTCGCGATCGCCTTTGATAATGCTGCGAATGAGTTCGATGTTTGCAGAAGGCATAGGATTAATTAAGATTTCAGCGCCACTTTGAAGACAGCATCATTAGGTTTCTGGGCAATCACAGCCTCCCACTGCATCGCCTGCAAAAACGCCTCACCCGACTCTGTTTCCACCACATCAACCCCCCACTCACCGGGTTGCAAAGCATCCTTAGCAGTACTGGTTGCTGGCGTGGTTTTCAGCCCACCCAGCACCAAAATCTCAGGGCAAGCTGCAATGCCGGCAGTCGTTTGACGCATTTGCTTTAATGCTTTGGCGCAGAACTCCCCCACCTGCTGGGGAGAGAACGTTTCAGCCGGAAATAAAATCTCTACGATCCAGTGGGGATGGTCAACTTGTCGGCAGTGAATATCCGTTTGGGAACTTAACCCAGCCCGAAAAACTGCAAAGAAAGTTTCCCGTGATAAAGGTGCAACATCCTCAGACGAGACGGCAAAGTTATGAGAGAGGAGCAAACGCGTTGGGGACATGGGTCGTCTCAAAAATCGGAAGGCAGCTTGATGACTGGAGGCATCGATGTATACACATCTTAACAAATGTTGAGGGTCAAAGCGGCTGATGTGTTTCTGAGACGATCCGCGTTTCGTACAGCACAATCAGATGCCCATCAAAATCGTAAAACCCTTGCTCAGTAAACGATAGGTTGGGTGGTGCGGTGAAATAACTGGGTTCAAGTGTGACTAGGGACAGGGCTTGGATCTTCTCAATTTTGCGGATGATGTCTTCGACTTGAATCACCGTAGCGCTGCGGGGAACAGGCTCAAGCGGTGGCAATTCGATGGCTTTTGCTTCGGTCAGGGCCAGCGCGCGGGGTTCGTGGGTGGTGCTGAGGGCAGCAAACTTCAGTTGGGCCTGCTTAGGCAAACCAAAAACTTGATATAAATAAGAGCTAGCCGAGGCTTCGCCGACATAGTCCAACCGGAAGCCTAGAATGTCTCGATAGAGCTGTAGTGATTGTTCCAAGTCGGCCACGAGCAGGCAAGGACGTTTGAGATGGAGGCCTGCTTTTTTCTCTGGTACAGAGGGGTCGGGCACGAAGGATTTGGGTTTGGATAGACCAGATGAGGTTGAAGACTGCCCCTTGGATGATAAATGGCTAGTAAGTCAACCCTTTTTGCTGAAAATCAAGTCATTGCATCGGTTTGCAACGACGGCAGGTAAACGTAGGCATTAATAATATACTCAGTTTAAAGCGCCGCTCTGAAATGTTCTTTGAAACCCCATATGCAAGGATCGTTACGCCCTAACCTGCATCCCTCAATTCGCCGACTTGCCGACTGCATTGAGGAGATCTGGCAGGAGACCTTGTCCCTGTCTCCTTATTCTGTGCCGGAGGGGTTGGGATATGTTGAGGGGGCTTTAGAGGGAGAACGTTTGGTGATTGAAAACCAGTGTTACCAGTCGCCTCAGTTTCGTAAGCTGCACTTAGAGTTGGCCCAGATTGGCAATGGCTTAGACATTCTTCACTGTGTCATGTTCCCGAATTCTGATTATGCACTGCCCATTTTTGGGGTGGACTTGGTGGGACGGCGATATGGATCGATCAGCGCCGCGATTGTAGATTTGTCTCCCGTGAATCGCGATCGCTCGTTGCCTACCCGCTATCATGCGGCCTTATCCGAATTGCCAGAAGTTCAGTTTTCCCAGCCTAGGGCACTACCTGACTGGGGCGACATTTTTTCGAAGTTTTGCCTGTTTATCCGTCCTGATACTGAAGCTGAAGAAGCGCAGTTTATCCAGCGGGTGCATGACTTTTTAACCGTACATTGTCAAATTGCCAGCCGCGAAGCGCCCTTGACCTCCACGATGGATATTTTGGGTATTGTGGCAGGGCAGCAAAACTACTGCACCAAGCAACAACAAAATGACAAGACCCGTCGCATTCTGGAAAAATCTTTTGGCCCAGAATGGACCGATCGATACATGACCACGATGTTGTTTGACATGGTGATGGAGCCTGAACCGATTGACGCCGTTGAATCCAAACGATAATCTACCGTCCTTAGACCAGATTGCGACCCAATTGGCCAGCCCTAGTTCGAGAGATCGAGTGCTGGCGATGATTGAACTGCAAAAAGACACAGTTTCTGCTGAAGCCGCTAGCCCGCTGATTCAAAAAGCCTTAAGGGATGAGGCGGTGCAGGTGCGAGGGATGGCTACATTTTATTTAGGCATTAAGCCGACGCCCCGCAGTTTGAACCAACTGGTGCAAATTTTGACGGATGACCCAGACTACAATGTACGCTCTATGGCGGCAGGGGCGTTAGGATACCTTGAGGACAAACAAGCTTTAGAGGCGCTACGCCATGCCTTCTATGAAGATACGAGTTGGCTGGTGCAGTTT
The DNA here is from genome assembly GCA_039815185.1 of Cyanobacteria bacterium P01_A01_bin.123. Taxonomy (GTDB): domain Bacteria; phylum Cyanobacteriota; class Cyanobacteriia; order Phormidesmidales; family Phormidesmidaceae; genus JBCBZT01. Next base: position 28,781 of record JBCBZT010000071.1, read on the forward strand.
AGCGCCGCGATCGCGTTGGGTAATCTCCAAGTTCCCCAGGCCAAGGCGGTATTACTCGATGCCCTAGAGAGCGAGACAGTGTTACTCCAAGAAGCGGCAATTATGGCCCTAGGAGAAATTGGGGCTGTAGATCAAGTCGAGCGACTATTGACCTTTGTCAGCGCTGAAGACTGGATGATGCGCAAACGATTGGCAGAAGCTCTCGGTAACCTGCCCTGTGCCCAAAGCAAATCAGCCTTGGCCTACTTACAAAACGATGACAATACTGTCGTTGCAGAAGCAGCTAGCCTAGCGCTAAAACAGTTAACGGAACTGCCTTAGCTGCTCAATCAGATGATCAAAACAAGGGGCCAGGGATGTGGAGTCGACCGCTAAGCGCTTCAAGCTGGCTTGCTTAATCCCTTCTAGGCCAATCACCATGGCGTCTAAAGGCACCTGTAATTCTTGGTAGAGGAGCTGCATGTGATGCAACCCGTCGGTGCTGGTGTAATCAACGCGATCGCCCGCAATGCCATAGGTAATGCAGCGCAGAAAATGCCAAAAGTCTCGCCAGCAGGCTTCTGCCCGAACAGCGGGATACAATCCCCCTCCGGGTTGGGTGATATCGGGGAAGGTCGCTAACACTTGGGCTCTGGCCTCGTCCACGATATCGCTGACGCGATCGCGCAGTTGTCTGACGACCTCAACTCTGGCCTGAGCTGCCGGAAACAAGGTTCGCAACTGCTGTAGGTCTGCATCATTCAGATAGCGGCCCTCATCGTCAGCCGCTTGAAACTGTTGGATGATTTCGCTGGGGTATTGATCTTGCCAGGTAACAAAGCTGACGATGCGGGCTTTTTTAATTAGGTCTTTAACTCGGTCACTGAGTTGCGGCTTAGTCATGGGAAAGAAATTGTGAATTTAAAGATTTGAACAAGAAGAGTGCCTTTCAGGCTCCTCTCATTTTGAACTCAGCAGCAGTTTAGTCAAGCCTTCGTAAAGTTGGATGGCGGAAAATCATCCGTATTTTCGCTGAGTCCACATTATCTACGGTTCAAATCATGAGCAATTACGCTTTGATTTCTATGCAATTGGTTCGAAAGATCGCGATTGCAACTACCTTGGCAATCGGTGCTACTACAGCATTGACTGCTAATGCGATGGCCGCAACGCTGAGAGTGACGGTAGATAGCCTAGCTCCTACCGACGGCAACTTTCTAACCCCTGTTTGGGTCGGGTTCCACGACGGGAGTTTCGATATTTATGATCGCGATGTCTCTCTCGATGGGTTCGGCGGTGTCGAAGCCCTTGTTGAAGACGGCATCAACGACCCTTTGTCGGAGCGCTTTGCATCGGAGGTGCCCGATGGCGTACAAGGTAACCTAATTGGGCCTACCATTGACCCTATAGGACCTGGTGAAAGCACTAGTTTCACCTTTGATGTTGATCCGGCTAGTGGTCAATATTTCAGCTATGCATCGATGATCATCCCGAGTAACGATGCCTTCATTGCCAATGGCAATCCGTTTGCCCATCAGATTTTTGATGCTGCTGGCAGCTTTATTGGTGCTGACTTTATCGTCACCGGGGCTCAAGTGCTTGACGGTGGCACTGAGGTTAACGATGAAGCTGAGTCCACGACTGCATTTCTCGGTCAGACAGTTGCTAATACTGGCGTTGATGAAAATGGCGTCGTTACGCTGCACCCAGGCTTCGATCCCGATGGGCGGATTTTGGCTGCGTTCCCCGGCGCAGACTTTACCACCCCTGGATTCGAGGTTGCTCGCTTTCGCGTAGAACTCGTTGAAGATGAGGCATCGGTCCCCGAACCTGGAATGGTGATGGGGTTGATGGCACTGGGTGGCGTGCTATTGGCTAAGCGGCAATTTAAACCAGCTGAAGGTTAGGG
>JBCBZT010000116.1:0-6557 GCA_039815185.1 Cyanobacteria bacterium P01_A01_bin.123
GTGCTTGACCAGGCAAATGTTACCGCAAGGAATGTTGGCACCTTTAACCCCGACGATATTGACACAAATGCAGACTTTGCAGAGGGTACGGCGGGAGTTGCTCCTTGCCCCTGATGACTGCGTCTAGTCACACAAGCTAAACCGCGTCCAGATCCACAGTTTTTACTTAAGCTAAAAATCCGGGTTTCAAATTGGACGTGGTTTAGCTACAAATCGGCTTTTTCTACCCTTCTTGAATGCCGCCTTTCGCTCTATTTACTGGAAAAATACCGCTTCTCAAAGTGCTTCAGTAGTATTTTTCTGTTGTATTTGCTGTAGATACTCGATAGCCTATACTACAATCTGAGGATCGTCGTATTTTAATCCGAAGTGTTCGTATGTCTCGGTAAAAGCCTCCTCGCATGTGCAAATTGGTATTCTGTCAATGTATTCCATAACTTCATACTTTACGAAAGATGGCTTTAGATTGCCATAACTTTGTCTATCTAACGGCCCCAATCACCCGCCGTAGATATGTTTGACCGCTCAAAGATCACCTCTTAGCGGTCGGTGTGTATTGGGATTGTTATGCAGCATTATTCCATATTGCTAAAGCATATCGTTTGCCTTCCGGTTGTTTATGTAGTCTGACTTGTTTAAAGGGCTATTTCTCTGACCAATTCAAGAAGTTTACGCAAGGCCGGGTGAGGCGTGTCAGGAGACCAAACAATGGCTGATTCTAACTGAGGCGTGATTTCTTTGAGGGAGCGGGTAACAACGCCTCGTTGCCGAATGCGTTCAATAGAGGCATGAATGAGCGATATTCCCAGTCCTGATGCCACCAGCCCAAGAATAGTTTGTTGTGGAAATGCCTCTTGAATAACGGTTGGGCTAAAGCCGGATTGTTGGCAAAAACTAATAATCGCGTCATAGAGTGTGGGGCCGACTTGTCTAGGAAATAAAATAAAAGATTCATTCGCAAGGGCCTCAACTGAAATCGATTGTGAGACATCTTCAGATAAAGGATGGCCTTCCGGAATTGCCACAATCAAAGGTTCTTGATAAATCACCTCCTGGGCTAGTGAGGGAGCATCTATAGGCGGATGCAGCAGTCCGACCTGAATGTTCTGGTTCAAGAGGGCATCGATCTGCTCCATTGTGGATAGACGATTTAAATCTAAATGAATGTCTGGATAACGAGCTTTGAACTGTCGCACGATGGTGGGCAAAACACTATTGAGAATAGGTCCTGTGAATCCAATCTGCAGGGAACCCGCTTCACCACGACCGACACGCTGTGCCACGGCAATAGCGTGTTCAGCCTGCTTTAGAGTTTTCTGCGCTTCTTTCCAAAATGCTTTGCCTGCTTCAGTCAAACGAATCGTCCGCTTCTTCCGCTGCAAGAGCACTACGTCTAATTCCAATTCAAGTTGACGAATTTGCCGACTCAGTGGCTGCTGGGCCATGTGGAGACGTGCAGCAGCACGGCCAAAGTGTAATTCTTCGGCTACCGCCACGAAATATCGCAAATGACGCAATTCCATTTGAACCTTTTAGGTGTCAATTAAGGACTTAAGAGGTGTTGGACATCCATTGAACGCTCATTCTACAGTCTCAGGTAAGCAGCTATGAGTGATTGCAGATGATCAACATAAATAAACGCCAGAAATTTTTCGGAACCGTGCTGCTTCTCTGGGTGACAGCGGGGCTGACAGTACCCGTTGCGAGTAGCATTGAGATCGCGTCGCCCGGCGCTATCCAAGCGAGTCAGCACAATGCTCTATCAAGCTCAGCGCTCTCTCGCGAAGACGCATTCGTAGAAAGCGATCCAGGAATCGAGATATTCGTTCGAGAAGTAGCGCCAAGCTCACCGGCGACAGGCGTGCCCATTTTGTTGATTCATGGCGGCGGCCCTGGAGGGATTGCATCCTTTGACTTGGATATTCCTGGCTACTCTCTAGCCGCTGATTTTGCTCAAGCGGGGCATCGAGCCTACGTCATGAACGTCCGAGGCTGGGAGCATTCGACTCGGCCTAGCGTGCTGGCCGAACCCGCTGACCGCAATCCTCCGGCGGTCACATCTGAGGAGGCTGTGCGTGATGTTGGTGCGGTTGTTGAGTGGATACGCGATCGCACTGAGCAACCACAGGTTGCCTTGATTGGCTGGGCAACGGGTGGACATTGGGCAGGCATGTACACCACCCGTCACAACGACAGAGTCAGCCATCTGATTATGCTAAACAGCCTTTATGGAGTAGATGCACCGTGGCCATTGACTGAGCGATTTGAGAATCCCGACGAACCGGGCTCCTTTGACAATAGCGGTGGCGCGTATCGATTGGTTGACTATGAAGGGTTTTTGCGAGGGTGGGATAATTCGATTCCTGTAGATGACAAGTCACTTTGGCGTGAGCCAACTGTTGCGGATGCTTACGCTCGCATAGCGGTTCAACTAGATCCGACTAACCAAACACGCACACCCTTCAGTGCTCGCATCCCAACTGCTTATCGAGAAGAAAGCTTTAATCTTGCTCAGGGATATCGGTATTGGGAAGCACGCGATATATCTACACCGACATTATTTATCCGGGGAGAGTTAGATTTTTGGTCGCGCCCCGAGGATGCATCAGCGCTCGCATCTGAGCTTGTGAATGCTCCGGTAGTACAAACCATTACGATTCCAGATGCTACGCACTACCTGTTCAACGATCGTCCAGAGCGAGGGAGAAACCAGTTTATTCAAGAGACGCTCTCATTTCTAAAGCAATAAATATTTTGTTGAAAAATGCTTATCCACCACATCCTGACTAAAGTTAACTGGCCGAACGGATTGCTAACGGCCTCATTGCTGGTGATCAGTCCTGGGATTGCCTGTAACTCCAGCAATACGCCTAATAACCCTTTAAACTCTGCTGATCAATCAGGTATTTCGGGGTCTGTGAATGTTCAGTCTGATGCGCCATCAACCCAAAGTATTTTGGTGGATGATAATCCGCTCTATTCGCTTGAAGGTCACACAGGACGAGTTTGGGCGATGGCTCACTCTCCCGATGGTCGTTATTTAGCATCCGGCAGCACTGATGGCACTATTCGGGTGTGGGATTTGGCGGAAGGTCAGAGCGTTTATACATTAGCTAGTCATGATGGCGATGTTCGTTCTCTAGCGTTTTCAGCGGATGGCACTTTCCTGGTGACTGGCGGAGACGATGGCATAATCCGCTTTTGGAATTTACAATCTGGCGATGAGCAAATGGTCATCCAAGCTCATAATCAAGTAGTTCGAGATTTAGCCTTTGATCCACTGGGTCGATACGTTGCCAGCAGCAGCTACGATAAAACCTCGAAACTATGGAGTGCAGATGACGGAACGTTACTGCACACGCTGCAAGGTCATACAGATACGGTGAATACGGTTGCTTTTTCCCCCAGCGGTGAAACGATTGCAACGGGTTCTGGAAGTGTTTTTAATTCTCCTGCCGATTACTCAATCCGCTTATGGGATACTGCCTCTGGCCAAGAAATTTCGCAGTTGCGATCGCACACAGATAATGTTCGTGAGCTGGTATTTTCTCCAAATGGTGTATACATCGCGAGTGCAAGCGACGATCGTACGGTGAAGCTATGGGATGTTGATACGCAAGAGGTTATTCAGTCTTTTCGGGGGCATGAGAGCGACATTCCAGGAGTGGTTTTTGCCGGAGATGGAGGGATTCTTGCGAGTGTTAGCTATGATCGCACTGTCCGGTTGTGGGATCGGGAGACTGGTGCGGAGGTCAAACAGTTACCCGAACATCCTTCTCAAGTCTGGGTCGTCAGCTATTCTGCAACTAGCAATACCCTTGCCACAGGTGGCAATGATGGTGTTGTGAGAGTATGGTCTATTCATTGAGTCGGGTGTTGGTGTCATGCGAGGCTATCGTTCATCACCGAAGTTGTCCGTGCTGGAAAGAGGCTAGAACGATCGTGCCACATAACGGCGAAGTTCAACGGCGGCAGTCACTTTGGCCTCTCATTAACTGCTTATGCCCCGCCGTTGCAACGCAGTGTTAGCTGGTTTTTATTCAGTTTTAGTTGCTTCCTCAAGAACTTGCTGGGGATGCACAATCGAAATGTCTGAAACCCCTGAAAAATCATCTGGGTTCAGCGTTAGGATTTGATTGATATCAGAAGTCAGCATTACAGCCACAATACGGATATCATGAGTCCGTTTACCTTTGATTTGATTATCAGTAACAAGAGCGAACCAACTTGGGAAAATCTGAGAGGTTTCATTTGCCATGGGAAAACGGTTCAACAGTTGCTCAATAACATCATGCGTTTGTTCAACCGACCATCCCAATCCGTTCACATCTATTGGACGTGTTGCAACAACCCACAACTCAATCAAAAATTGTGCTGTTAGATAGCACTCGTTACCCTGGGATAACAAAGTGGCTACAGCTTCAGTGGCTAAATCATGCTGAAAATCGGATGGATTACTGAACCGTATAAACCTCGTCTAAGTTGAAAACCGTAGTTTTTCGATATCAGGATCAAGCTCGGTTTTGACCCACAATCGCTGGGACAAAGCGAGTGGTTCCTGATTGACCTGTTGCTCAAATTGATTGACCTGTTCGATAAGGTGTTTCTTAGTGCTGTAACAAGTATGGTAAGTGACGTCTTCACGCATCCAGTGCCAGAGATGTTCAACGGGCATAAAGTCAGGGCTGTAGCCTGGCAGTGGAACCAAATCAACCCCCAACGCCTTTGCTTTATCTAGAGTCTGGGCCGAGCGATGATAGGATGCACCATCCCAGACTAACTTGATGGGCATCAAAGGAAACTCCTTTTGCAACCGCTCCACGACATCACAGGTGTTGTCAGAATCAGCCTTGTCGTAGGGCCAGATGCGCACTTGGGCCACATCGTATATGTAGAGCCCATAGAAGGATACTTTGGCCCGACCTGGAGAACTCGATGAGACCCAGAACCGCTCACCTTTGATAGACCAGCCATAGCCTTCATCGGTATCGAGATGGACATGAGCCTCGTCGATGTATACCAGTAGAGCCCGTTGTGCCAAGGCCTCTTCCAGTAGGGGTTCCAACTGCTCGAGAAAGGCTGCACGTTTCTCTGAGTTGGCCTTATTTAGTAGCTTGCGGGCCTTTTTCCATGAAAATCCCAACGCCTTGAGCGTCTTGCGCAACGTTTCGCGGCAGCAGTCAACCCCGAACGTTGCCTTCACCCATCTCACCAGACGCTTTAGGGTCCACCGCACAGGTGGAGAAGTTTCTTGCTCCTGTGGCGGGATGGCTGAAGCCGCTATGCTGGCACGAACGACCCGGTCTATCTCGCTTTCGACGGCTTCAGACAAAGGGGGGGATGCCCACCACTACGGCGGTACAGCAAGGCATCTGGGCCATCTTGGTTGTAGCTATGCACCCACTCCATCACCGTTTGAGGATTACGACCACTCTCCCGACCCACTTGACTGGCGTTCTTGCCCACACAGATTTCATACAGCGCCATCAGGCGTTCTCGGCTACGGGGGTGAGCTGCTGACAACGCCAGTTCTCGTAGGGCCGATGCGTCCTGATGCCACTTGGCTGTGTCTACTTTTAACATCTTGGATACACTGAATGCTGGCTTGGGAATAAGGGTATTTTAACCCTTATCAAAACTCCAGGTCTCAAGATGGATGAGGTTTAACAACATTGGTGTCTAGCAAATATTTAGTCATTATTCGTAAATATTGCTACGGTCAAAAGCTTCATCTGATAGTGTGACGCTTGCCTTAGGTAGTTGAGCTACCCACCTACGAAAATTATCGGCGCGTTCGGCAGGCGTTGCACGTTGCCAAAATGGCATTGACTGTGCCAATTGCTGAGCCTGAGCTTTGACAGAATTGATAAAGTCAGCGATTTTCCTCAGTTGGCTGTCATTGAGCTTATCAATTTCCTGCTTAAGGTTTTCTCGCAGCATGATGTTAGATCTAAATACCATAGCTGTAGCCATGATAGCTGATCCAAACTTTTACTGTTCAAATAGACATAAATACTCTAAAAGCCTCACAAACCGAAATTCCCTTACAAAGGCTGTATAGCAAAGCTTCAATGGGCTGCTGCACGATTGTCACCAAACAACAATAGATTTATGGTCAAATAACTCTTCTACAGGCCCATTGTGCTCCGGAGTGAGAATACATTTGCTGTTTAACGTTCCCTCTCTAATCTGTTCAGTAAAAGTCACGATCCTCTCCCAGGTTATGATATGTTGCTCATCGGATACTGTCTTCGGAAAATGTAGGTCATTCCAGAACACCATTTCGACCTCATGTGACTGGTTTTGTCCATCCACCCAAATGTAAAAGCATATATCGCTTACTTTCACAAATGAACCACGTACTGCGTGTTGGATAAGGTTACCTGGATCGATATTGAGTTTTTGCAGAGTAATTGAAGTTAGAGGTATGGGAGTTTCAAGGGCGTATCTAGGTGTTGTGGGACCCTTTGTAGATAAGAAAAAAGGGATGGGATAATAGTCCCGTCCCAATACAAAAACATACCGATGATTGTATCGTCTATCGAAGAGCTTTGTCA
>JBCBZT010000054.1:0-51487 GCA_039815185.1 Cyanobacteria bacterium P01_A01_bin.123
GACCCTCCCTCGCGGGAACGCCCTTGCCTTAAGCTAGTCGTTGTTGTCTCTCGGCTCCTATGATTTTCGAGCATTTGGACACTGGTTCTCCGACAGGGGACTTGCACCCCATTAGTTCACGCCCGTGCCGGGCGTACACAAATCGTTTCAGCTACGCAATGAAAGTTATCGGTCATGCGTCAAGTCTACTTACCGCCGCTGAACTCAGTCGTTTTGCTTGGCTGTACCTAGTTTTAGAGTCTATGAGTCTGTGGCTGTCTTCTGGATTTCACGTTGTTGTAAGAGATCCCAGAAATCACTTTCACTTTGCTCTTTACCATTCTCTTTGGGGAGATAGTACAACATTGCCCGGCGAATCGATGCAGCAGCAATCCCAATGCCAATAAACTCAGGTATCGTGAGCGCTATTCGAGTGATGGCATTGACCTGTGCAACCTGTTGATTGAATGCAATCGTCCCGAAATCAGCCACAACAATCTGGAGATTGAGGAAAAAGTTTGCCACACCGGTTAATAGCGTGGCCATTAACACAATTTCTGTTCCCTTAACCAGTGCTCGATAGACCCTTGACTCCTTAAGCAACGCTTTTAATGATTTTTCCTGCTCCGGTGAATTTGGACTAAAGCCTTGCATTAGGAAATAATACATGATTGGTTTTCGAATCAGGATTGATCCCCAAAACACTATGATTGTAAAGATAGAACCCACACTGTCTTTGAATGCAAACTGAACACCATCAACAAACCAAAATGCCAATAGGCCACGTAAAATCGCAAAAGCGCCAACGTAGCTGGTAATAAAATTAAACCGTTTAGTCATAAATAATAAATCAATAAAAATCCAGGCTACGGGAATCAGTGCCGCGACAATATAGGTGGTTACTGTCCCCAATTGCTCATTCAGATTGTCCAAGATCAGAATGGGAATGACAGTTCCCATGATGATATCTAGAATCAGTTTCACTCTACGATTCATGGTTGAGTTGCTCTCTTAAGTCTGTTTGCAAATGGTAGGTTGTTTACGACTGATAGAATTTCGTGAGCCGCCCGCATACCACTTTCTAATGCACCGTGAACGGTGGCTGCACGGGTCGGATGGGTTGCTTCACCAGCAAAGAATAGAACTTGGTCGATCGGCTGAGCCAACTGCGATCGCAGTCCTGCACCATTCACTGGAACGTAGGAATACGCCATCTGCGCATAGGGATCTGCCTGCCAATCGACAAAAAGCGCATCAATTAACCGCTCTGCTAATGGCATCTCAAACATCTGTTCTAAATTCTGTAAGCCTGCGCGAATAGCCCCTTCTTGTCCAAGTGCCCCCAGCTGATCGGCTCCTGTCGCGCCTGTGTATGCGGTGAATACGGGGGCTTCGTTGTTGCGTTTCCAACCAGGTCGCCACCAGAGTTGAGTATCCAGGATAGTCAGGCAAGACTCCAATTTTTGAGACCAAAAGGGCTGATCAAATTTCAAAATCAATTTTGTAATGTGGCCTGCGCCGAGACCCTGAATGGCGTTGAGTTTGGCCTCAGGGAGTTGAGGTTCAAACGCCACCGCATTTGCTTGCAGTAGCGCAAGCGGCAGTGTGATCACGACTTGCTGCGCGGTGTAGGTCGTATCGGTTTCTGTTTGAATCTGTACCCCTGATGAATTCCAGCGAATTCGGGCAACCGGGGTCGCACACCGAATATTGAGTCCTGCCGCAAATCGCTCTAGTAAATGAGAGTAGCCATTTTGCAATCGAGAATAGCGATCGCCATCTCCCTCGTAAGTCAACTCCGCTAATCCATACACGCCCAATTGATCGAGAGTCGCCCCATAGCTACCGCTGAGAAAATGGTCTACGATGCGACGAACCTCGGTTGACAGCTCGACTTGATGGAGAGAGAGGAACTGCGCCAGGCTAACATCGGGTTTTCCATCATCAATCCATTCGGCTATCCAGGTGTCAATGGGAGAACCATCCATCACGTCGAGGACTTCCATACCGGGGATGGTTGACCAACGCCTGAATGGGAGCAGCTTTTGGTTCACATACATGAACTGGTGCCGATATTGATCAAATACAGGCAGTGTCGCCAGCCGATAGCGACGAACCCAGTCCCTGGTGACGATGTTTTCACCGTGGAGGTATTCCGCCCCGCATTCAATGGGATGGGGGGCAAAATCGTAATTTGTGTTGACTCTCCCCCCGAGGCGATCGCGGGCTTCAAGCAGGAGTACGGAACGGTTAGCATCCTGTAGTGTCCGAGCCGCTGCCAACCCGGCTGCCCCCGCCCCAATAATGATGGTGTCGTAGTGGGTTTGATTGGGAGAAGCCTGAAAGATTATGGGTTTGCGCGTCCTACGCAACAGCGGGATTAGGAAAGGCAGGAACATCAATGAACGCCGAGTGATAGACCGCATGGGAAAAGCACCTCCAAAGAGGTAGTAAAATATGAACAGTGTTCACGTCTCTCCAAAATACGAACACTGTTCATATTTTGTCAACCCAGCACTAAAATTGATGTCCCAACCGAACTCTTCTAGTTCGCTCAAACTCAATCAGATGCGGCGGCAGCCCAAGCAAGCTCGTAGCCAAGAACGAGTCAAGCAAATTCTTGACGTTTCAGAGCAGCTATTTCTGGAAATTGGATATGACGCTACAACGACTAGAGCGATCGCGGCCCGGGCAAAGGTTTCGGTCGGTTCGCTTTACCAGTTCTTCCCCGACAAAGAAGCCATTCTCAAGGCACTATCAATTCGCTACATGCAGACGCAATATCAGAGATTTCTTGATCTGCATACTTCAGAAGCCGTCACGCTGCCGTTACGCAGTTATGTTAATCAGATGATTGACGTGTTTGATCAGTTCTATACAGACTATCCGGGTTCACGGGCTATTTTTGAACAGCTGTTGAACACAATTACCTGGTCTGCCATTGAAAAAATCGATGACTTTGATTATCAAGTGGTCGACGAGTTAGCCAGGTTCTTCCATGCCCGAAAGCCAAGCCTATCGATGACAAAATGTGAGCGTATAGCAATGGTCATTACCAAGAGCATTACTGAACTGTTATGGCTCTCTCTCAGCGGAGACCAGGGATTTCGTCAAGAACTTGTGGCCGAAACTAAGCTGCTTACGCTGAGTTATCTTCAACAATACTTGAGTGAGGATAACCTTGTTTAAGAGATTGCGAGTAAGCTTAGAAAGTTTATCCAGATGTGCAGCGTCAGGTAAGATTACGCCACTTACTTCACAAAACCCCGGCGTATGGCATTACTTAAGCCATCAACGACGGTGACCATGACTAAAACTACTATTAATAAGGCGGCAACCTCGCGGTATTTCAAAATCCGTAGGGCACTGATAATTTCTAACCCCAACCCCCCAGCCCCGACTGCACCCAATACCATTGAGGCCCGAAAGTTATATTCCCAGCGATAGCAAGTCACATCTGCCATTTGAGGAAAAACCTGGGGGAGCACACTATGGACGATCACCTGGGGTGGGGTGGCACCCACTGCGCGGGCGGCTTCTACTGGCGCTTGGTCGCTTAGTTCAATGGATTCAGCAAAAAATTTACCTACCATGCCCACGGAATGAAGCCCCAAGGCCAATGTCCCTGGCAGTTTTCCAAAGCCCACAGCCGCTACCAAAATCATGCCTAAAATCAATTCAGGAATGGCTCGGGTGACGTTCAAAAGGGTCCGAGTCAGATGAAACAACAGGGGATGGGGGGTTGTGTTTCTGGCGGCTAATAGCGACAAGGGCAGCGATAATCCCACTGCGATCGCGGTTCCCGCCACGCTCATCGCTAGGGTATCGATCATGGGGGAAATCCAGGCTGGGAAGCGACTGAAATCGGGTGGAAACATGTCACCAAGGAGGTTCGCGATCGCGGGAATGCCATCCACCATCCGTCCAACATTGAGGAGTTCGACGATCACAAAGCTTGTGAAAACAATGATCACTAGCAGGCAGACCCGACTCAACTGTCGAAACCACCCCCGCTGATATTGGTGAAGCAAGCTGTCAAAGGATTCGTGGGTGACTGACATGGTTGAATTTCCAAAGTCTAGAATTTTCAAAGTTCGAGAGAATGGAATTTATAGCGCTAGCCAGATTGCTGAATGCATCGAGTATCGCTGGAATGCCCAATACACAAGCAATCTGGTTCGCCGTAGCGCATAAAGTTTTATGGCGAAGGCTATACAACCTTTTGCGCTACTGAACAAACTCACCGAGGTCGAGCCCCAGGATTTCACCGGCATTGCGAATCCCGTCGTAATCCCGATCGCTCATTTCGCCAAACCCATCTGCCTTAAACGGCCCCAGAATGGTGTCATCTTCGAGGGTCAAAAAGGCTGAACGAATGTCGTCCTTGAGCGCCGGATCCAAATCCGCGCGCATCGTCCAGGGGTATTGGGGAATCGGCTCAGATTCAGCAATAATCACCACTTGTTCGAGGTCAATAATGCCTTCCTCGACCAGAGACTCAAAAATTGGCCGACTCAGGCCACCCGCTTGGGCATTGCCGTTTTGAACGGCTAAGGCAACTGCATCGTGGGCTCCCAAAAAGACGGCTTCATAATCTTCCCCCACGGTGAGCCCAGCATCGGCCAGGGTCAATTCAGGAAACAATCGACTTGAGGTGGATGCCGGGTCGCCAAAAGCTACCGTCGTTCCCTCAAGGTCAGCAAACTCATCAATCTCTGCTTCAGCATTGCCGATGATGATTGATGTGTAGGTCGTCGCACCATCTTTAACACGGGCTGCAAAGGGTTCGATCTCGCTCTGGGTCCTGGCTAAGACGTAAGACAAGGGGCCAAAATAAGCGAGATCCAATCGGCCATTGCGAGCGGCCTCAATCATCGAAGAATAGTCCGTAGTCACGACCAACTCAATGTCTTTATCTAAGGTTTCTTCTAGATAGTTGGCCAAGCCCTGATTGTCTTGGATAATGCTTGCGCCATCTTCATCGGGTAACAGCGCAATAACCAGCTTCGTTGGATTTGCCCTGGTTGTTGTTGGGTCAGTCGCTGAATCAGAACCGCTACAGCCTGCGAGGGTTGCAACACCGATCAACACAAACCCGGCAATGCCTATTTTCAAACCACTGCTCACCATGATGTTTCAATCCTCAATTGAAAAAACCGCTCCGCACCCATTATCTCTTTGACTTCATGAGGCGTAGACCCAGTTTTAGATTTTGGATTTCGTAGCGCTGGCCAGATTGCTTCCCAATCCCTTACCCGCCAATGCCTTGCCCCACAGTTTCAGGGGATTGCTCTGCATAAATGTCATTCAAAGTGTCGGGCTTCAATGCTGTCGGGGGGCCGTCAAAGATGATACGTCCGTGGGCTAAACCAATAATGCGATCGCCATATTCCCGAGCAAACTCCACCTGATGCAGGCTCAGCAATGCGGCAATGCCATCGGTTTTACAAATTGCTCGCAGCAAGGACAGCACTATGTGGGAACTCGCCGGATCCAGACTGGCAATGGGTTCATCTGCCAGCATCAGTTGTGGTTGCTGAGCCAGGGCACGGGCAATCCCTACCCGCTGTTTTTGCCCCCCGCTTAGGGCTTTCACTGGCGTCAACGCTTTTTCGATTAGTCCTACCCTGTGTAGGCAGTCTAGGGCAATGTGTTGGTCGACTTGAGGCAACGGCAACAAACTCCGCCAAAATGAGTGATACGATAAACGGCCCATCAGCACATTTTGCAGTGCAGACTGTCGTTCAATCAGCTGATGGTGTTGAAAGATCATCCCGGTTTGCTGGCGATGTAACTGCAACATTTGAGGTTGGGTCAACGATTCCAAACCATCAACGATGATTTGGCCTTGAGTCGGTGGCGTTAAATAATTAATGGTTCGCAGCAGCGTCGATTTCCCGGCACCGGAAGCACCCAAAACAACTGTGAATTCTCCACGATTCAAGCTTAGTGAGACCGATTCTAGGGCAGTCAACCCATTTTTATAGGTCACGCCGACCTTGTCTAGAACAACAATTGCCGGTTTTTGCACAGGATATGCCTCGGATCTGATCGCCGGATGTCAAATTAGCCTACCAAGTCAGCCGCAGTCCCTGATCAATCATGTGTTGCTGCAACCCAGCCATCTCCCCCGATTCCACAATCTCCCCCACCGTCAACTCCGGGCGCTCTACCAACCAACTTGCCGTTACCCCAGCCGCACCGCCTACCCCCCACTCACTCATATGCACTCGGGTTAGCGCATTGACAATGTGGCTCACCGCCAGACTCTTGCCCCCAATCAGCAAATTATCCACCCCCTGCGGCACCATACCCTCCAACGGAATCTGCACTGGGCGCACTACAAACTCTTTCGCTGGGGCACTGCTGGCCTCCCAAGAGGGTTCACCATTGCGGTAGCGACAGCCGTGAATGTCAATGTCATAGTGACTCACTGCCACTGTTGTTGAGGTAAAGTCTCTACCCCCCGGCAGATCGGTTCGCAAATCTGCTTCGCGCATCATGAACGCCTCGTCACCGTAGGCCGTTCGACCTAAAATCCGTCGCCCTTCGCGAATGTAAGGTGTCATACTCAACCCCGTTTGCGTCCCCATGTAGGCTTCTTCACCCGATAGATAACTCAGCGGAAATCCAGGCTGGGCTTTGTTTTCCAATAACCAATGAGCAAACAGCAGTGCATGGTCTTCGCCGTGCCGCAGCGCCGTGGCGGAGAGTCCGCCCATCCAGTTTTGCTGTTGCCCTGTTTCTTCAATCTGAGCTGCCGTGAAGATCAACGGCGGATTCATCCAGCTCCAGTCGTTGCCCCGATTCCAGTTCACCATCGTCATGTCGCCCAGTGCAGGGGTAGTGGTGAACGGATCGTTACGCGTGGTGCTGACGATGCGGCGATAGTGAAAAAAGCTGCGGCCCTGAAAGAATGGGAAACCTTCCATTTCAAACTGTTTTTCGTGCTCGTGGATGGGGTAGAGCGGTTCCGGCTGTTGCAACAACGTCTGCAACGTAGCCAAACTTTTGCCTCCATCATCATGCAGCGCCACCACAAAGGGATAGGTAAAGGCTTGAGTACAGGCTGGATTGTCTTTTTCAGACGCGTTTGCTTCACCCGTTGTCGCCTTTGCCTCTGACCCCAATCGATGGGGCAGATTTGCCCAACCCACCAATTCCCCAGTATCAGTAGCGTCAATCACGATCATCCGCCCGCCTGCTGGCGGTTCCAGCCGTAGTGGCACCTTTTCAAACGTGTCATCAGCTGACCAGGCATACCAACTGGCAATTTCCTGAGAAAAGCGGCCTGTTGGCACATAGTCTGGATTACGCGGCACCCGCTGCACGGCATGGATTGCAGTAATTTGCTGACCGCTGTCGTCAAAGGTGGCTCCTTTGAATGCTGTTTGCGTTTGCCATTGGCTGTCAGGGGCAGCACTCGAAGCATCTTCTAACAGCTGCTGCGCTGCCATGGCCCCCGCCTCTGGCACAAAGCACAAATGCCCCACCCAGCAGGCATTAGTCTCCGCGACCGAAACTGTGCCTTTTCCTGTCCACTCGGGTAAAGTCACCGTTTGCTGCGCAATCCGTTGCTTAAACGCTTGCCAACTCGGTGAAAAATTTTGCTGCGCCCGCATGGCCAACGATTCGTCTACGGCTGAAACCCCCTGAGAACTGATCTGCCCCCCCAGCCATGGGGTCAGCTCAATCAGACAAGTGGTTGCTCCTGTCCGCATCGCATGGGACGCTGCCGCGACACCGCCCAAAGAGCCGCCAATCACCACAACCTCACATTCCCAAACCTCCTGTGCAGCAGGCTGGGGAATCAGGTTGGGTCTGCCGTTGGCCAAGATTGGCGGAGGGGGTGGCAAAGGCTCTACTGCCGGGGCGCTGACCTCAGCAACAGGTTGTGTGCAGGCGGCTGCACAGACCGCGATGCCAAAAGTGGCCAAGGCGGCCAAGCCACGTTGAACGTTGCTGCCCTGTGGCCAGGGCAGCCAAAGGTGTCGAACCAAACCAAGCATCAAACCTTATCGTCTTGCGGGAATTGACGCTGACAATAATAATGGGCGGAGGCCCAAACGGAACGCCCTATGTCAACTTTGTCCGTTGGAGCGTGCTATCAATCAACAAGGCTACCACCAGAGTTGCTGCTGTACTCAACACCGTAATCAGCAGCCACGCCCAGAAAGCTGGGCGTGGCTGCTCAAGTACCAAATAGCCAATAACGCTGATGATCGGCAAGTGCAGAATGTAGACCGTTGTGGATCTATGGGTCTGTTGCTGGACAGCCCTGCTGAGAGACCGTTCCATCCGGCAACGTCGCCCCGCAAAGATTGACGTTGACCCCCTCAAAGTTTGCGTCTTCCAGGATCGCGTCGGTTAGATCTGCCCTCGCAAAATTGACATTTTCTAGCCCCCGCCGTCCAGTGACTGTGCAGTCGATGCAGTCGAAGTTGGCATTGGTTAAATTAGCCCGCTGAAACGATGCACCGCCCAAAAACGTACAGCTGCCCCCGCCACAGTGAAAATCAGCCCCGCGCAAATTAGCATCGTCCAATAGGGCACCGTATAGGCTGGCCTGTCTGAGCACTGCGCCCCGCAAATTAGCCCCGCGTAAATCGGCAAAACGTAACTTAGCGGCCCCCAGTATCGTCCCCTGGAGATCCGCCCCTCTTAGATCGGCAAAGGATAAATCTGCCAGTGCCAAATTTGCGCCGCTCAGATCAGCGCCGATGAGAATACACCCCTGACAGTTGAGTTGTTCTGCCTGCAGGTCGTCTTGATGATCATCAACTTGGGCAGCAATTTCTCTCGGTAACCGCTCAGGCAACCAATCAAAGACATCCGCACAGGCTTTTACTTTGCCTGACAAGGTAGCGACCCCACCCCAGACACCACCACTAACCCCGTTCCCAGTTGTTGCGGGCAAGTGGCCAGGAGGCGCTTCAGCATCAAAGGTCAAGTCATCGTAGGTTTTCCATTCTCCATCGGTCTGCCATTCGACAGTTGCGCCCAACGCTAGAGCGGTTTGATCGTCATAGACCCCTGGTGTTCCACCCTCGATTTCCCAAAGTCGCGTTTGGATGGTGAAGCCAAATCGGCGAGCGCTGTAGGTCTGCCATAGCTGATTAATGGCATTGAGTTCCTCACAGGGAAACGCCTCAATATCTTCAACGCTCAGCCATCCCTCCGCTGATTTACCTGCAATTACCACCATGGTTTGGAATGTTTCTTGATCGGCGGCTCGCCAGTCTTGTTGCTCAAGGAGGGTTTCTAATCGGGTGTAGTCTGCTGTGTTGGCAGGGGGTTGCTGACAGGCCGAAATCCACAGCAGTGTACTAAGCAGACAGATTGTGGTTTGGGCAAAAGAGCGATTTGACATACGCTACCGATTTTGGATTTTGGACTTTTTTGATGGGTGTTGTGTTGCTCACCAGTCAGTGGGCGTCGTTTTCTAACGCACTTGCCAGATCTCTCAACCATTGCACAAAAGCTTGTAGATCGTGTTTGACTTGAGACCATACGGCGGTATATCTCTCTAGCAATCGATCAACTCGCTCTGTATCCAGCTCAAATCCATAGAGATTCCGCACGACATGGCGAAATCCCAAAAATTCCTGTAGCCCCCTAGCGGATTGGATTGTAATCACCTCCCTCCGGCCATCACGCTCAGCACTCATACGCTCTAGTAGACGTTTATGCCAGTCTGCTCCTGTTGGGACACCGCTGTTCAATTCGGAGGCAACTAGGCAAAAAATGTGTTCGCAACCCGTGTAAAAGTTATGAAATTTGAGGGCTAAACTTTCATAGAACAGATCGGCCTGGGTTGGCTCAGCCGCGATCGCTTGCTTGACCCGCTCGATTTGCGTTTCCAATCGGATTAACTTTGTGATTTCTAACTCAATATCGCTGGCCAGATCCCGTAGGGTGATGGCCTCAACATTCCGCATCTAATACCTGCCCAGTCGCTAAAACACGTGCTCGGAAGTGAGGCTCTAGCGATTCTAATGGTTTCAAATCAATCCAGCGCTGACTAATCTGGTTGACAGTAGCCAAGGCGGTAAAGAAATCGGCTTTGGGGATGCCTGCTACCGCCATATCAATATCCGAGTCTGCATTGAATCTACCCCGCACTAAGGACCCAAACACGATGATCTTTGTCGCACCAAATTGGGACACTAAAACCGTCTTCACCTGTTGCACAACAGCCCAAGCCTCTTGTTGCCAGCGCTGAACTTGGGCTTCGTGATCATGGCGCTGCGATCGCCAATAGTCGATATACCGTTGCTCAACCATCTGCCAATGACATATCCCAAAAAACTGGGCCCCTCTCTTGTATTTTAGGTGTGTGGGTCGGTTTTCTGAGAACGTTCGACAAATACAGTGACTGCGCTACCCTTTGTCGTATGGTGAACCCAACTAGACAACCTGCTCCGTTCCCTACCATGGCTAATTCGCCCTCCCCCGTTCAAAATGGCCTAGCGTCCGCTGAACTGATCATCGAAGAGACCGAGGATGATAGTCCACTCGAAATTGCGCCAGAAAAGCGGCGCGTTAAAACCGAGAAGCAAGATCTACCCGTAGAAACCCTGGTGAGCTGGGTGAATCGGGGCAAGATGAACTTGCAACCCGATTTTCAACGCAATTTTGTTTGGAATTCCGGTAAGGCCAGCCGATTGATCGAGTCACTTCTGCTGGATATTCCGCTGCCTGTGATTTATGTGGCCGAAGAAGCCAAGCGCAATTATTCCGTCGTGGATGGCCAGCAACGACTGACTAGCATCTGCTCCTATGTGAATGGCAGCTTCCCTAGCGGGCAGGCGTTTAAACTGTCGGGGCTCAGCGTGTTGACTGAGCTAAATCGCAAAGCGTTTAGTGATCTGGATGTTGATCTGCAAGAAGCCATTCTCAACTTTACGCTACGGGTGATTGTGATCGAACGCGACTCAGACCCTGACGTCAAGTTTGAGGTTTTTGAGCGGCTGAATCTAGGGGCCGAAAAGCTGAACGACCAAGAAGTTCGCAACTGCGTTTATCGGGGTAACTACAACGAGCTGCTAAGAGAATTAGCCACGAATGCTGATCTGCTCAAGATTTTGCGATCAGAAGACTCCCACCCACGCATGGCGGATCGACAGTTGATTTTGCGCTTTTTCGCTATGTGGCGCAATACTCACAACGGCTATAAAAGTCCGATGAAGCGGTTCCTCAATACCGAGATGGAAAACCACCGCCAGCTCGAATCAGACGAATTGGCAACCATGCGTCAGGTATTTGAAGCATCTATTAAGATGACTTACTCGGTATTTGGTGACAATGCCTTTCGACGGTTTCGGGCGGGCAATACCTACGATCCCAATGGAGCTTGGGAAAGCAGTCGGTTGAATGTCGCCCTATGGGATACGCTGCTCTACACCTTTAGTGCGTTTTCGCTAGACGAAATTACTGCGATCGCTAGCCATGTTCGAGAAGAGTTTTTGGACATGATGACCTACGACACCAAGTTCACAGATTACATCAGTAGCACCACCGACAAACCCGAACGGATCCAGTATCGTGCCGAAACCTGGCGATCGCGGCTCCAGCAACTGGTGGATCAGAACGCCCGAGATCCCTTGGACTTTTCTGCCGAGTTCAAGAAATCACTGTTTGAACGCAACGCAACTTGCAACGTTTGCTGGAAACCGATCACAACATTAGATGATGCCGTGCTGGCTCGTTTCCCCAACTATTGGCGTGAGAACAATTCAATTCCTGAAAATGCCCGCCTCGACCATCGGTTTTGCCACAAGTCTCGGTAGTGCTATCCCCGAGCACGACCTGAGTGTAACAATCTCTCAGCTTCCCAAGCAGAATCAGCAGATTTCAGGACAATTGAGATTGAAACCCATTCGGAGAAGTTGTCATGATCGTGACTTGTGTCCACGTCTACGTGAAGCCTGAGCACGTGCAGGACTTCATTACAGCCACCCGCTTAAACCACGAAAATTCGATTCAAGAACCGGAGAATGAGCGGTTTGACGTGCTCCAAGATCCAGAGGATTCAACCCACTTCATGCTGTATGAGGCTTACCAATCCAAGGCAGGGGCAGCCGCCCATAAAGAAACGGCCCACTATAGTACTTGGCGGGAAACGGTAGCATCCTGGATGGCCAAACCTCGTCAGGGCATTCCATACACGGTAGTTGCGCCCTAGGGGAGTATGGCCATGTTTTCAATGCCATCATTCACATTCGCCAAAGTGCCGCCACTCTACTTTGGGCCCGGGCAAATTACGCAATTGCCCACGTTGATCCAGCAGTGGGAAGGAACCCATCTTTTGCTGGTGACTGGGCAACGATCGCTGCAAGCCAGCGGCCAACTCAATCGGGTCAAAACGCTTTTAGCTGAGGCCGGTCTTCAGGTTCAGCTTGTGACTTGTCCCGGTGAACCCACAACTCATTTTATCGACGATACCTGTAACCGTTGTCGTGGTAGGAACATCGATGTCGTCGTGGCAATTGGCGGCGGCAGTGTCGTGGATGCGGGCAAAGCCCTCTCTGCCATGTTGCCCCACGACAATTCCATCCTTGACCATTTAGAAGGGGTGGGCAAAGGCATCCCCCACAGTGGAAAAAAATTGCCCTTTATTGCCGTGCCAACCACCTCTGGAACGGGTGGCGAAGTCACTAAAAATGCGGTCATTAGCGAAGTGGGTGAAGCGGGCTATAAAAAATCCCTCCGCCATCAAAACCTGGTACCTGATGCGGTAATCATCGATGGAGATCTACTGGTTCACTGTCCCCAATCGGTAACGGCGGCTTGTGGGTTAGATGCCTTTACCCAGTTGGTGGAACCTTATCTATCACCAACTGCGACACCGTTAACGGACGCGATCGCTTGGAGTGGGTTAGAAGCCTTCAAAGCCAGTTTTTTAGCCGCTTGTGACGAGGGCGCTGCAGATCCCCAGGTAAGGGAGGGAATGGCTTATGCGTCTTTGATGTCTGGCATTGCTTTGGCCAATGCCGGGTTGGGCATTGTTCATGGCTTGGCGTCTCCATTAGGCGGGTATTTCCCGATTCCTCACGGGGTTGCCTGTGGCACGGTGGTCGCGATCGCGCTGAAGACAAATTGGCAGGCTTTAAAGGCGCGATCGCCGGACTATCCCGCGATCGCCAAGATGGTGCGGATTGGAAAGCTGCTGAGCGGAGCAGCGGGACGCAGCGAGGATTGGTATGGGCAAGCCTGTGGCGAGATTCTGCATGATTGGACGTTGCAGTTGGAGATTCCTCGGTTGGGTGTTTATGGGATTCAAGCAAGTGATCTGGACAAAGTTTTGGATAGCACGCGGAATCGGAACAATCCTGTGGCGTTAAGTCGGGATGAAATTAGCGGGATTTTGCAAGCAAGGCTTTAAGGATGCACGTGGGTCTGATTTTGAGGAGTTTTGAATGGAATGGGAGCACGACACTCGTGGTTGAGCACGATTCACAAAGAGTCTGGATCAATACCCAGCTCTTTTAACTTGGTTTCTAAGGTTTGAATTCGCTGCCGATCCGCTTGTCGTTGAGCTCGCTCAGCAGCGAGTTGGTCACCGAGTTCTACATAGGTGAGAAATCGCTCACCATCAGGGCGATAAATTTCTAAGGTGTCTGAGGTGAGCTGAAACCGAATGCCGAGTCGGGGGCTGCTCCAACCATCCATCTCATCAAGTAGGGTGAGAGTTTGGTTAGAGCGCACTAAGCCTGTTAGCTCAAGGGTGTCTGGGTTGTAAATGTAATATTCTTCAACACCGTAGCGGTCGTAGAAATTGAGCTTCCGCAGCATTTCACCAAAACGGTTGCCCGGAGACAAAATTTCGAACACGACCTGTGGAGCTACATTGTTCTCCAGCCATTGCCGATAAGAGCCTCGATCCCCTTTCAGGCTGCCAAATACAACCATGACATCAGGCGCTTGTCGAATCGCTGGGGAGCCTTCAACTGGGTACCAGAGCAAATCCCCTGCCACAAACACTTGAGGATCCTGAGCAAACAACCGTTCGAGATTTTCCTTGATGACAACAATCCAGCGAAACTGTTTGGTGTTGTCTGCCATTGGCTGACCGTCGCTTTCGGGGTAGGTCTCGGGGAATGAAATATTTGGGGTTAGGGGTTGAGCCATGGGTTTACCTTTCCTGAGCTGGCTCTTGAAAGATTAGGTGAGTTTGAAATTGTTCGCGAGATCAGGCAAGAGCAATACTTCATTCTACCTACCGAAGATCTCCGTGGCGGCTAGAACGCCTTATGTGTACTGCCTAATTACTTCGCTATGATTCAAGTATTCAGGTGGTTTCCAATATCCTTCACGTCAATGGTGACTTTAAATACCCCAACTCACAGTCTTTTGGCCAAGCTCCGCAATCACCTTACCTCTCTCTATGGAGCTCGTCTCCGCGAAGTCGTGCTATTTGGCTCCTATGCTCGTGGAGAAGCCCGACCAGACTCAGATGTTGATGTGTTGGTTGTGCTCAGTGGAACTGTCAATTCAGGTCTGGAGATTTCCAGAATCAGTGGCCTGCTTTCAGACCTTTCGTTGGAATACGACACAGTCATTAGTTGCTTGTTTATGGACGAAGCGCGTTTTCAAAATCGGCAGGGGCCGCTTCTCCGGAACATCCGTAGGGAAGGCATCATCGTATGACCGAAGACCAAGAGGAGCTGATCCTTAAAGCACACCAGAGCCTTTCGGCTGCCCAGCTTTTATTAACCAGTGGCTACACAGACTTTGCGGCTTCGAGAGCTTATTACGCCATGTTCTACGCTGCAGAAGCGCTACTGGAAGGAGATGGCCTCTCTTTTTCAAGCCACAGTGGCGTGATTTCTGCCTTTGGGAAAGAATTTGCTCGAAAAGAACGAGTTCCGCAAGCGTTTCACCGATACCTGATTGAAGCCCAAAACCTCAGAACAATCGGAGATTATGGGCAACTGAATGCTGTGGCACAAGAGCAAGCTTCTAAAATTGTTGAGCAAGCTGGAGAGTTTCTAAAAATGAGCCAAGCCTTTATAGATGAATTGAATCCATAAAAGCCTGACTAAGATCGCGTGTTTCTTCCCAACCGCATTCAATTTTGTTCTCTAAGCAGATTTTTCCTGGGCAGCCAACGCATAATCGCGAAAGCGATTCATATCGGCTTTGAGAGAAGATTCCACAATCCCGCCCAAAAACAAATTATCCATTAACCTGCCTAACGGCCCCGGAATGGCATAGGCTACGGTCAGCTTGACAGCACCCCCGGCTTCTTTGCGATCGTAAAAGCGAATGGCCCCCCGATTCGGTAACCCATCTACCGACTCCCACTGAATAATCTGCTGGGGGACTAGATTGGTAATGCGCGACAACCAAGTAAACTCAAATCCCCCCGAAGCTAACTTCCAGCGCGATAGATCGGGCTGATCGGCTAACACCTGTACCGAATCAATCCATTTCATCCACCGAGGCATTTGCTCGAGGTCAGACCAAAGACCCCATAACAGCTCAACCGGAGCCTCGACATCGACCAACACACTGTGCTCTAACCAATCAGCCATGGGGAACTCGATTTGAAATGGACTTTAGCTATTGTAAGTCGTGTGGCTTGTTTGGACGGGGTTCTTCGGTACACTGGGGCAGAGTGTTAACCTGGCAAAACTTTTGGAAACTGGCAGCTGGCAAGATTGGGTTACCGTGATTGGTTATCTCAGTTTTGCCCTATTCATTACTCTGTGTGTGTTGCTCCCCAAGCGGTGAGATCATGGTGCATCCGACAACGTCTGAACAACAGCTTAATTCTTTTAGCTCTAACGATGGGGTAATTGGCCTACATCACGTGGGCAAAATCTATCCCAATGGGACGGTGGCACTGCAAGACATCAATTTGACCGTCAAGCGCGGCGAATTTGTCAGCCTAGTGGGGCCATCGGGCTGTGGCAAAAGTACGGTTTTAAGGCTAATTGCAGGGTTGGGTGAAACCAGCGACGGCAGCATTGATTGGGGGATTACCCCTGAAGAGCGGAATCTGTCGTTTGTGTTTCAAGATGCAGCACTGATGCCGTGGGCCACGGTGTTTGAGAATGTGCATCTGCCGCTGAAACTGAAAGGGCGATCGCGGCGGGAAAGTCGCGCTGACATCTATGAAGCCCTCCAGCGCGTTGATTTACAGGGCAGTGAAAAAAGCTATCCCCGCCAGCTTTCAGGGGGGATGAAAATGCGGGTATCGATTGCGCGATCGCTGGTGACCCATCCCAACATTTTGCTGATGGATGAACCCTTTGGCGCCCTCGATGAAATGACCCGCAGCAAGCTCAACAGTGACGTGCTTCATCTGTGGGAACAGCAGCATTGGACCGTTGTATTTGTCACTCACAATATTTATGAGGCCGTCTATCTGTCAAATCGAGTGATTGTGATGGCTGCTCGCCCGGGGCGAGTGGTAGCAGAAGTGCCGATCAAAGCCGATTACCCCAGGACAGAAGACTTTCGGACTTCTCAGCAGTTCAGCCAATATTGTCGAGAGATTTTGGCCCACCTTTCGGCTATCGAACGGTAAGCCACCCAAAAAGCTGTCCGACACTGAGTTGAAGACCCGATACAAAATCAGGCACAGGTAGTCTATTTTCTGAGGCTTCGAGGGAAGTTGGGTGTTTATCAGGGCTATAGATTTGAACCAGTCGTTCCCCCGGATCGATTAGCCAGCCCAGTTGACAGCCGTGATCAAGACAGTGAATGATGTTGCTCGTGACGCGAGTTGAAGATTGTTCTGGACTGAGGATTTCAATGGTCCAGTCGGGTTGGGCACTGAAGGTATTGGCAAGGGTGCCATCATCGTTGATCGGGAGACGATCCCAACAGAAAACCGCCACGTCAGGAACAATGGCGCGACCGCCGAACGTACAACGGAGTTCAGGGAGAGCTAGGGCAATTTGGGCGTCTTCAACAGTAGCATTTATGATAGATGTCAACTTCTGTTGAATCCGGCTGTGTTGCCCCTGAGGCATGGGTTTTTGAATAATTTGTCCATTAACATATTCGCTGGCAGGTTTGGTTTCTGGCAACCGGAGAAACTCATCCAGGGTGACTGATTTTGAGGGTGTTTGAACCATTAGCCGTTGATTTTTGTGTTGCCGAACGTTGCCGATCGCTTAGGCTAGATCATACTCATTTTGTTATCGGTTGAGCCAGCAATCACACGATGGCAAAATTTACAGTCTATTCAAGTGGGCAACCACTCAAGTCAGTTTTCTAGACTGAAACGTTAAATAATTCTTCTATGCGCTTTCTTCGATTGTTTGCCTTGGCCATTGCGATCGCAGGTTTGATAGCTATGACCGCTGCCCGAATTCCCGCTACCCAAGCTACCGATACTGTGGCTGAAACCGCCCATGAAGCCACAATCACGCCTAACGAAAATTTAGTCCTCGACGGGTTGCCACCGATTCCTCAGCGGATTGCCGATAGCACTGAGCATTACACTGAGTTCCGCGCCGCCGGGTTGAGGAGTTGGCATCCCACCCGCCGAGAAATGCTGATTTCAACTCGCTTTGGCGATACAGCCCAGGTGCATCAGGTGCAATTTCCCTTGGGGAGCCGCAAGCAGCTCACCTTTTTTACTGAACGGGTCAGTGGGGCGACCTATCAACCCACAACGGGAGACTATTTTGTCTTTAGCAAAGATATCGGCGGTAATGAATTTGCCCAAAACTACCGCTATGACTTAGCCACCAGCAAGGTCACTTTATTGACTGACGGACAGTCTAAAAATACGCGGGGGATTTGGTCTCCCGCAGGCGATCGCATGGCCTACACCTCTACCCGGCGCAACGGCCAAGATTGGGATCTATATATGATTGATCCGCTTGATCCGAGCAGCGATCGCTTACTAAGTCAATCCGAGGGGGCAGGCTGGTTTCCCCTCGATTGGTCGCCGGATGGACGCACCATTTTAGAAAAAGAATATCGCTCGGTTACCGAAAGCTACCTCTGGTTGGTGGATGTAGCGACAGGGGAGAAAAAACGACTCACAGAACCCGCAGAAGGTGAGCCGATTGCCTATGACAGTGCGGTCTTTAGTCAAGATGGACGAGGCGTTTATCTGACCAGCGATCGCGCCTCAGAGTTTCAAACCCTGGCCTACCTCGATTTAGCCACAGGTGAAACTCACCCCCTAACCGAAGATATTAACTGGGATGTCGAAAGCCTAGCCTTGTCTGACGATGGTCGTCATCTGGCATTTACCGTCAATGAAGCCGGAGCCAGCGTCCTGCGTATCCTTGATACGGCAACTGAAATCGAACTCAATCTACCGGAACTGCCCGTTGGGTTAATTTACGGCCTAAATTGGCATCTCAACAACCAAGACCTGGGATTTACCCGCATGTCTGCCCAGGCCACAGCTGATGCCTATTCCCTCAATTTAGCCAGCGGCGAGATTCAACGCTGGACTGAAAGCGAAACAGGTGGACTCAACACTGACGCCTTTACTGACCCAGAACTGGTGACCTGGAATAGCTTTGACGGCAAGCCGATTTCCGGCTTCCTTTACCGTCCCCCAGCCGACAAATTTCCGGGGCCTCGTCCAGTAATGGTCAGCATCCATGGGGGGCCAGAAGGTCAGGCGCGCCCCTTCTTTTTGGGTCGCAACAACTATTACTTGAATGAGTTGGGGGTAGCTTTGCTCTATCCCAACGTGCGCGGGTCTTCTGGATTTGGCAAAACCTTTTTGCAGCTTGATAATGGCTATCTGCGCGAAGATTCGGTGAAAGATATTGGTGCCCTGCTCGACTGGATTGGCCAACAAGATGATTTGAACTCAGATCGGATTTTGGTCACTGGAGGAAGTTACGGCGGCTATATGTCTTTGGCGGTGGCAACTCACTACAGCGATCGCATTCGAGCCGCGATCGACATTGTCGGCATCTCTAATTTTGTGTCTTTCTTAGAAAATACGGAAGCCTACCGCCGCGACCTACGCCGAGTGGAATATGGCGACGAGCGCGATCCGGCCATGCGAGAATTTTTGCTCCGCATTTCTCCCGTCAATAATGCCGACAACATCACCGTGCCCCTGTTTGTCGTGCATGGCCAAAACGACCCCCGTGTACCTGTTAGTGAAGCAGAGCAGATCGTTCGCACTTTGCAGGGAAACGATACACACGTCTGGTATCTATTAGCCAAAGATGAAGGCCATGGATTTGCCAAGAAGCAAAATTCTGACTTTTTGTTTTACGCCACGGTCAAATTTATTGAGACGTATTTGTTGGAGTAGGTATAGAGATACCGATGCAGAGAAATTCTAACGGTCTAGTGGCTTGCCAGGGCTTTGCTTCCCGCCAAAGTTGAGTCGAGCTTTATCCACACAATTTTGGCAGCTTCAAACACTAGCTTTCGTCTTCCTGATCTCCAAGTTGAACCAAGTGAATATGCTTATAGCCCAGTTTGATTTGAAACTCATCTCCGGGTTCCAGCCCCATTTCGCTTGTGTAGGCGGCACCCAACACAATCTGTCCATTTTTGTGCACGCTTACCCGATAAGATGCTTCCCGTCCCCGCCCATCCTGCTTTTGGGATTTGGGGTCTAGCTGAATGCCTTTAGCCGATAAAAGGGCGTCGTAAAAATCAGAGAGATTGATACGCGCCTGCCCCTCTTTATTAGTGGTGTAATAGCCACAAGCTTTAGCCATTTCTCGCTTCGAGAGATGAGAGAATTCTTTAACCTTTTGTAGCAGGGCTTTACCGGTGATCGGAGTGGATTGCTGTGGCATTACTTAGTTCTTCCTTCGATTGGACTATTTCAACACATAAAGCAGTCATTAGTCTTGAATTTGCATCCTACCTCATGTTTTGAATATTGCAAATTTTTCTGGCTGTAGCGAGTTAGCAAAACCGAACGCTCTGTTGCCTTCGTCTGAGTATACCGTTTTTGACTTTTTCACGATCTTTACCCACTGTCTTAGGTGAATTCTACACCCATTGCTAATATCGTTAGCGAATATGAATACACTAATCGACTATGACTGCAAAAGATGTCCCATTTGAGGGTTATCAATCCTGACAAGCAAATTGAATGATTGGCTCAGGCTAGGGGAGATATTATTTCACAATTAAAATTGCCCGGAAATCGTTGACATTGGTTAAGGTCGGGCCCGTCATCACTAGCATATCCAGCGCAGCGAAGAAGCGGTAGCTGTCATGGGTTTCTAAATACTGCGATGCCTTTATTCCTTTACTTTTGGCCTGGAACAACGTGTCGGGTGTAATTAGGGCACCCGCGTTATCTTCGCTGCCATCAATGCCATCGGTATCGCAAGCGATCGCATAGACGCCGGGTAACCCATCCAGCGCAACGGCTAAAGATAATAGAAACTCGCTATTGCGTCCGCCTTGCCCACCGGAACCGCTAACTGTGACTGTCGTTTCTCCCCCTGAGAGGATCACACAGGGGGGCACAATCGGTTGATGGTGACGAATCACCTGTTTGGCAATTCCCCCATGGACAATCCCGACTTCTTTCGCTTCTCCCTCAATCGAATTGCCCAGAATTATAGAAGTATAACCGTAGTCTTTCGCGACTTGAGCAGCCGCTTCTAGGGAGTGTTGGGGGGTGGCAATCAGAATATTTTGAGTGTGTTGCAACCGAGGATCCTCAGGTTTAATGATGGGATTGGGATCGCGATTGAGGTAATCGACAATTTCAGCAGAGGCCTTAACCCCATATCGTTGCATAATTCCGAGGGCGTCTTGGGCGGTGACTGAATCCCCAACCGTTGGGCCAGAGGCAATCACGGTCAAATCATCCCCAGGCACATCTGAAATGATCAACGAAACTACCTGTGCTGGGTAGGCTACCGCCGCTAAGCGTCCACCGCTTGAGCAAGACAAGCTTTTGCGCACGGTGTTCATTTCAGCAATATCCGCACCGGATTTCAAGAGTTGGACACTAATATCTGCCAACGCCTCAAGCGTCAATTCCGGCGGGGGTAGGGTAAATAGGGATGTCCCACCCCCTGAAATTAGGCACAGCACCAGATCATCTTCTGTCAGGGGGGCAACTCGATCGAAGATTTTCTGGGCAGCTTCAACCCCATTGCGATCGGGAACAGGATGACCAGCTTCAATGACTTCAATCTTGGCGGTTGGCATGTGATGACCGTACCGAGTAATGACGAGGCCTTCTAGATCATCTCCCCAGACATCTTCTACTGCTTTCGCCATAGCGGCGGCTGATTTGCCAACCCCGACGACGACTAGCTTACCTTGGGGTTTTGACGGTAGGTATGGGGCAATACGATGTTGCGGCATGGCCGCTTCCACAGCAGTATTAAACAGCGTTTTGAGCAGTTCAGGCGGCGTGATTTGAGCTGCCATCTTATGTTCATCCCCAAAAGCGAATTTGTTATTATCACACGTCGGGACAGCAGCATCCCTAAGCGTCATTTTTTAAGGGTCAATCCTATGAGTGTCTTGATGATTATTGAAGCTGACATTGAAAATATAGATCGCTTTATTGCCTATACAGAAGCTGTCTTCAAATTAGTGGTGCACTTTGGTGGTCGCTATCGAGTCTTAAAAGGCACCAAAACAACATTGGAGGGAGATTGGGGGCAAACCAAAATAGCCATCTCCGAATGGCCTTCAATGGAAGCCGCTCAAACCTTCTGGAATTCGCCTGAATATGCCGCCGTCAGGAAAATGCGGGCAGGGGCAGCACAGGTCAGGATCATGTTAGCGGAAACTGTCAGCGACGATCAGTGGATGCAAATGCTTCAGGCTGACAATGTGGCTGAATAGGTGATTGCAATTGAGCCAGTCGGTACTGGCAACCTATATTGCGTGAATCTACCCCTACTGCTTGCCATACGCGGGTCAGAGGGAAACTTTGCTTTGCAGACATCCCAACCTCATTTTTGACGCAGCCCAACTTTAGTCTGATGGTGCTGCCAGATTGGTTTGACTACACTGCAAATAGCTGTAACCCTTCAGGAAACCGTGATGAACCAATCCGATCCCCCTGTATGGGAACCCATTGCCTCTGGTGCTGTGCCGGCAGGTTTGATGGCTCCTGTGCAGATCCAGAGCCATCGGGATGAGTTGCCTCAGCTATCTGCGATCGCCAACAAGATACTCGACGACCCATTGGAGGTAAAGCGACTTGCTGAGCGCGTACATCAGCTGATGCAACAAGATTTACAGTTGCAACGAGAGCGGAGTGGATCCTATGGAGGACGACGCTGATGTTTTTCCAGTCTCCGCTGAGTTCAATGTTAATGGCGTCCCGCCTAAGTTCAGCCCTTGCCAGTCAAGCACAACAATCGATAGTTAGGGCAAATCTTATCAGACAGCAAGCGATAGTTAGGGCAACTCTTAGCAGCCAGCAGCAGTCCGGGAGCTCGAGTTTAAGCCCTGCTAGTCGCCAGCAGCAGACCACTTCTCAATCTACGACCCACAGACAGCATCGCGCCAACTATATTTTGAGCCATCGCTTCTACATTGAAATGGGTGGTGTGATTCGAGCCGCTTTCAACGAATGTTCAGGCTTTGGTCTAGATGTCAAAAAAGAACAATACCTGGAGGGTGGCGTCAACGACCAGCAGCGGGTTTTGCTGGGCCATGCCGAATTTCAAGACACCACGTTCAAACGCGGCATGACCAATGACTCATCGTTTTGGCTCTGGATGAAAGAGATTGTGTCGGGGCAGACATCAGGGACAACCATTGTCCGCACTCGCCGGAATATCAATATTTTGATGATGAATCAAGCGGGTGCCACGATGCAGATTTGTACCCTAGTGGGTGCCACTCCGATTGGCTGGAAAGCACCAGCATTTCAAGCCGATAGCAACTCCGTTGCGATCGAAGAAATCACCATGGCCTACGAAGGCATCAATATGCAGTTCCAGTCTGATGACCCCTTAGGCAGCGGCGGCGCTTCCACAGACCTAGCGCGCGATACGCTGGGCTTCTTCCCTGACAGTTAACCCGACCTGCCATCTCCGAGATTAATTAACTGACCCTGCAATACGCCAATGGCCCAAGATGCTCCGAACCAGCCGAATCACTCCCCAGGCCCCGCTCACGGGGGACTGGATGATCCGAATGTTTTAGGGGCAGACTATCGCCAGCGGATCACCCCCCTTGGGCAGCCATTCCTATCGCCAAAACGCTTGGAGCCTATCAGTCGCCCAAGCATGGCTGTGCTGAATATTTCTCAAACAGAACAATCCCTGGGTGTCATCCAGCAATGGCCCGTTGAACAGTTTGAGACTTTTGACTCAGGAATGGCTGAGGAGATGTCTTCTCCCCTCTCTCCAGGGCTGTTTGATCAGGTTTCGCGGTCCCCACTGGAGGGGCAGCCATTTGAGGAGCAACAGCCTAACACTGGCATATCCCAGGCCCAACCCATTCAGCGATTGCCCGATCCTGGGACTGAATCTAGCCAATCTAGGCAACCCAAACCACCCACCGGCCAAAGCCAACCCGCAGCGGCACCCCCTGCCCCTGCAACCAACCCTAATCTACAGCGGCAAGCCACTCCACCACCAGTTCAGGTTTCCCAGCCAAATCGTTTACCGGATCCTGTACAGCGATCGCGACAGATTCAACGTCAGGTCAAGCAAACTAAGGCTAAGACATTACAATCACTCCAGTCCCAAACACCCGCACCCCAAGCATCGGCACCCGCCAATTCTGAGGCTCCTCAGCCACCGGCTGCATCACCGCCAGCACCAGCCATCCAGGCTCAACATACTGCTGCCGCCCCGGATATTTCAAAAACAGCGCACCTAACGCCAGAACCCCGAGTAACAGAATCATTGGGGCCAGAATCCCCATCGGGAGTGGCTGGGCATCAAGGGGGTGATCATCCCACCGTGGTTCAACCCACTGCCCTTGAGCCGATGCCCAATTCCTCACCTGCAGAAGTCCCTGCAACAATGGCGGGGGCTGCTCAGCCGCCATCTGCTCAAAACAGCCAATCATTTGCTCAAAATGTGGCTAACGTTCAGCGATCGCCTGCCCCATCCTCTCCATCCTCATCAAATGCGTCTGCGAATAGTGGCCAGTCGGGTCATCCCATCAGCAACACTAACAACATCACACCACTTGCTTCTGAGCAGACATCACTTCAGCCAAAGTCAGATACACCGTCTACTCAGATTACGCCGCCACCTCAATCACAGCCTGCGTCTAACCAGGATCTAACATCGGCAACCTCACCGGCCCCACCTACTGCCGACCAGGGGGCCATCAGTAAGGTAACCAATCTACTCCAGCGCTCTAACTCCCGAAAACAACAGATAAAAAGCAACAAAGGACGCACTTTACAAGCCCTATCACCCACCGATCAGCCTGCCGAAGGCATCCCACCAAATTCAGTTGCGCCCATTCAGAGAGATCCCTTAGTTGCAAACAATCAAACAGCTGACGCCTCAAATGTGCCCACGCCAGCCGAGCCCGGTCTAACACCTGCTCTGCAACGCAGCAGTGATATTCAAAACCCGTCCCCATCTCCTCAGTCAGCGCCAGCTCATGCACCCTCTGATTCAGCAACAATGGGTGCTGATCAGCCCGCTGTGCAACGGCAATTGGAGCAGCCAACACCACCCCATTCGACCCCTAATTCAATAGCAACGGATGCTCATCAGCCCGCTGTGCAACGGCAATCAGAACAGCCAGCACCAGTTAACTCGACTTCTGATTCAGCAACAACGGGTGTCAATCAACCTTCTGCGTCCTCTGTGCAACGTCAACCAGAGCAGCCAGCGCCACCTTCTGACATAGCAACAACAGCTACCCATCAACCCGCTGTACAACGTCAATCAGAACAGCCAGCGCCAGTCCATTCGACTCCTGATGCAGCCACAAGGGGTGCTGATCAGCCCGCAGTGCAACGGCAATTGGAGCAGCCAATACCAATCCATTCGACCTCTGATTCAGTAGCAACGGATGCTCATCAGCCCGCTGTGCAACGGCAATCGGAGCAGCCAACACCAGCCAATTCAACCCCTAATTCAATAGCAACGGATGCTGATCAGCCCGCTGTGCAACGTCAGTCAGAGCAACCAGCGCCACCTTCTGATGCAGCAACAATGGGTGTTAATCAGTCCGCTGCGTCCTCTGTGCAACGTCAATCAGAGCAGCCAACACCAGTCAATTCGACTCCTGATGCAGCAGCCCCGATTGCTGATCAGCCTGCTGTGCAACGTCAATCAGAGCAGCCAACACCAGCCCATCCGGCCCCTAATTCAGTAGCAACGGATGCTGATCAGCCCGCTGTGCAGCGTCAGTCGGAGCAATCAGCAACCCCTTCTGATTCAGTAACAATGGCTGCTGATCAGCCTGCTGTGCACCGTCAACCAGAACAGGCAGCACCAGTCAATTCGCAACTTGATTCAACAATAACGGCTGCTGATCAGCCCGCTGTGCAACGTCAGTCAGAGCAGTCAGCACCAGTTAACTCGACTCCTGATGCAGCAACAACGGATGTCAATCAACCTTCTGCGTCCTCTGTGCAACGTCAATCAGAGCAGCCAGCGCCACCTTCTGACATAGCAACAACAGCTACCCATCAACCCGCTGTACAACGTCAATCAGAACAGCTAGCGCCAGTCCATTCGACTCCTGATGCAGCCACAACGGGTGCTGATCAGCCCGCTGTGCAACGTCAATCGGAGCAGCCAGCGCCAGCAAATGACGTCGTTTCTTCTGAATCTCCTGGAAACAGCTTGGGCGGATCTTTAGCGGCCTCAAAATCACCTCAAGGATCAACTGGTGAGACGGTTCAGCGATCAACCCAGCCAGTAGCAGTTGACCCGATTCATTCGACTGCCGAACCGTTGGCGGCTCATTCCCCTGCTCAGTCTGAAACGATTCAAAGGGAAGCTGAACAGTCCCAACCGCCGTTAACGGATGAGGCTTCTAAAGCAATTCACCCAACCGCGACATCACCTATCCAAAGAGAACCGCTAGCGAATGCAGCTCAGTCTGTCAGCTCACCCGCTCCATTCGCCCCCAGCTCAGCAGTATCCAGTCCGTCGGTGCCTATAGAAGCAACGTCAACGCCTTCTGTTCAGCGAGAAATCATCCACGCGGGTGAGCCATCCGATCAACCCGCTGTGCAACGTCAGATAGAGACCCTAAACAGCTCTGTTCCAGGTACTGATCCGGTCACGCCGTCGCCCACTCAAGCCAACAAACCCACTGTGCAACGTCAAGGGGATGCTGCGAGTGGGGGGGCTGCAGCAACAGATGCGATGGCCAAAAATCAGCCTTCAAGGGCGATCGCGCCCGCTCATACAACCGGGGCCAATTTAGGAGGACAGTCTGAACCGCAACCCCAAACCTCAACCGCTGGATCAATTCAGCGCTCCACAGAAACAGCCGCAGTTGACGCTACCGATGCAGCTGTTGAACCAACTGATAGCCCTCCCACTCCCCAGACTGTTCCAGACGCAATTCAAAGGGCTGAACAGCCCCAGGTGACATTACCCCCCGATGTGGCTGCAGAGACTAATTCGGTATCTGCGTTGCCGATTCAGAGGGAATCGCTGGAAGATGCGGAACAGCCCGCTGTGCAACGCCAAGTGGACACAGAGAATTTTGCTTCAACGCCAGACATTACAACTCCCCAAACTTTCCAACCCTCGATTCAACAGCAGGCCGATAATTCTCAAGCTGCATCACTAGGTTCTGATCTAAGGAATGAGGCAAATTTACCATCACCGACGACCTTGGATGCTTCGATTCAAAGAGATCCGGAGCAATCTCAAGCGACGTTAATCAATGAACCATCTGCAGAGACTGCTTCGATTCAAAGGGAACCTGAGCAACCCCAAGTGCCGTTAGCCAATGAGGTATCTGCGGAGCCTGATTCTGCGTCTGCATTGCCTATCCAACGAGAGCCCCTTGCAGATGCGGATCAAACGGCTATTTCCCCCAGTTCATTGCCCCCTGTAGAAGCAGGTTCAGCGCCATCCGTACAGCGAGAAGTAAGCAACCAGCCTAACCAGCAAAACGGGCCTAACCAGCAATCAGAAGTCACTGTTAAGCAGGAGAGTAAAGCCCTTCCTCGGCTGATGAGGTTCGCTCAACGGCTATTTTCAAAGGGCTCAAGTCCGTCACCGCTCGCTAAGCAACCCTCTGAAAAGCCTAATATTCCAGCAAGTCAAAATGCTGCGGCTGATGCAATATCACCATCTTCCACTGTGCAACGCCAAGTGGATGCTGAGCCGGCTACTGAACCAATTGCAGCAACGCCTGAGATGGTGCAGCGATCAATCGGGGATGGAGTCGATGAAACCATCGAATCGGGCATTGCACCTTTAGAACCAGAGATCCAACTTTCGTCTGAGTCTGATCAATCTGCCCCTATTCAACGGGAAGCGGAAGCTGAGCAAACCCAAGCTCCACTCATGGGGGAGAGTCCGCCATCCCTACAACGCGCTACTACTGAGGCAAGTTCAGCATCATTCGAGAGTCCGCCATCAGACAGTCCGCTCCCGAGCAATGGATCATCAGACACCGCTATTCAACGGGAGAGTATTGCAGAAGGTCAAAACACTTTAGCTGATACGCCATCGCAATCTCCGCTGAGTTCAATCCCCGATTCACCAGTAGCAGGGGTTGATGACCCGACTGTGCAACGTCAAGCGGATATCCCGAAAGACTCCGCTCCTGTTACTGCCGAGCCCACCTTTGATTCACCAATAGCAGGTGCCGCTGGGCCAACTGTGCAACGCCAAGCAGATGTCCCACGCAATTCTGTCCCAGTTGCTGAGCCGATCACCCCGGCATTCACTGAAGCTGGCGAATCCAGCCTGCAACGCCAAACGAATAGCCCAGCCGATTCTGCCCCAGCGACTGATCCAGTCACGTCGTCATTGACTGAAGCTGACGCCTCCAGTTTGCAACGTCAGGCAGATGTTGGCAGTGGTTTTGCTACAGCGCCGGATGCGATGGTCAAAGACCGACCTTTAAGTGCGATCGCCCCTGTTGCTGCCACTGAGACTCAATTAGACGTACAGGCTCAATCGCTGCGATCGCTCCAAACACCCACTTCACCCGCGACTCAAACGACCGTTGCAGAGCCTAGTAATGCAATTCAGCGATCAACGCCCCATCCACACATCACAGCATCCAGTCCCGAAGCCGTTCAGCGATCAGCCGAGGATGAGGAAGATGAAACCATTCAAGCCAGTGGGGCACCGCTAACGCCAAGCAGCTCTCTGCCTTCTGAGTCAATTCAACGGGAAGTTGACGAGGAAGATGAAACCGTTCAGGCGAGTGGGTCACCCCTAACGCCGAGCAGTTCTCCTATATCTGAATCGATTCAACGGGAAGTTGGAGATGATGAGACCGTTCAGGCAAGTGGGACACCCCTAATACCAAGTAGTTCTTCCTCACCTGAGTCGATTCAGCGGGAAGCCGAAGAGGAAGATGAAACCATTCAAGCCAGTACTGAAGCTGACGCCCCCAGTTTGCAACGTCAGGCAGATATTGGCAGTGGTTTTGCTACAGCGCCGGATGCGATGGTCAAAGACCGACCTTCAAGTGCGATCGCCCCTGCTGCTGCCACTGAGACTCAATTGGACGTACAGGCTCAATCGCTGCGATCGCCCCAAACACCCACTTCACCCGCGACTCAAACGACCGTCGCAGAGCCTAGTAATGCAATTCAGCGATCAACGCCCCATCCAAACATTACAGCATCCAGTCCCGAAGCCGTTCAGCGATCAGCCGAGGATGAGGAAGATGAAACCATTCAAGCCAGTGGGGCACCCCTAACACCAAGTAGTTCTTCCTCACCTGAGTCGATTCAACGGGAAGCTGACGAGGAAGATGAGACCGTTCAAGCCAGTGGGACATCCCTAATACCAAGCAGTTCTTCCTCATCTGCGTCAATTCAACGGGAAGCTGACGAGGAAGATGAAACCGTTCAAGCCAGTGGGACACCCCTAACGCCAAGCAGCTCTCCTATATCTGAATCGATTCAACGAGAAGCTGACGAGGAAGATGAAACCGTTCAGGCCAGTGGGACACCCCTAATACCAAGCAGTTCTTCCTCACCTGAGTCAATTCAACGGGAAGCTAGAGATGATGAGACCTTTCAGGCCAGTGGAACACCCCTAATACCAAGCAGTTCTTCCTCACCTGAATCGATTCAACGGGAAGCTGACGAGGAAGATGAAACCATTCAAGCCAGTGGGGCATTAGGGGTGCCCCACTCTCCTGCAGCTGAATCGATTCAAAGACAGGCTGAAGCCGAACCCGCTTCAACACTTCCCGTCGGTAACGACGCTGCAGAAATAACTCCGATCTCAGCAGAATCAGTCCAGCGAGAACCGCTGACGCATACGGATCAGGTGAGCAGTCCACCAGACGTCTCCACACCTGACGCTATAGAGTCAATCCCTGCCTCACCCATCCAACGAGAACCGTTAACAGCGGCGGAGCAGACTGGGTTCTCTCCAGCTGCCTCCACACCTGACACCGCAGGCCCGATGCCATCTCTGCCAATCCAGCGAGAATCATTGGCCGATGCACCTGGGCGGTCTGCTATTTCTCCAGGGATATCAACCCCGGATATAGCCGAGTCAACCCCTACTTCGCCGATCCAGCGGGAACCGCTAGGAGAGGGGGATCAGGCCATTGCTTCCAGCAATTCAGCAGATGTCACACACCCAGTCAGCCCTGTTTCAGCGCCATCCTTACAGCGAGCTACCCCTGAAGCAAGTGCCGAACTCACAACAAATGAACCGGCAGCAAATGAGCCTGCCAATCGTCAAGCATTAGAATCTGGGGCATCGGATATCGCTATTCAGCGAGACGCCATTGCAGACGGCCAGGATACTGCGGTTGATGCATCCTCGCGGCCTGCATTGCCTCACCCAACCGCCAAGACGCCATCAACTGCTGCCGATCAGCCCTCAGTGCAACGTCAAGTTGATGCCGAACCAGCAGCAGCTTCACCCGTTGCTGATAGCGGTGCTTCCCCGCCTGTGGATGCATCCATTCAACGGCAACCGGATATCTCTGCGCCTGATCTGGGAATGACTGCTCCCGAGTTGGGAGTGACCGCTGCAACAGATGCAGCCATTCAGCGAGTTACCGAGCCTGCAGCAACCAGCGCGAGTGACCCAGGACTATCGGCAGGTATCCAGCGCCAAACCGAACCCACTGTGGCTCAGCTCTTAGCTCAAGATGCCGTACCGCAACACCCCGCCAGCTTTGCATCAGAGATGACGGTGATCCAACCAACGTCAGTCATGGGCCTGGTTCAGCCCCTAGCCGAACCAGACCCACCGGCTGAAGCGCCACCCCCAAGCTTTGATGGGCCGCCACCCCGGCAGGGGCAAGCCTCACAAAATCGCCAGGCCCAACAATGGCGCGACGACCAGCGCAAAAAGCAGCTCGACCTCCGGGATGCCAATTATTTGCCCTCCGGCGTCATGAGTGGTGTACGCGGTCTCAATCGCATTGGGCTGGGGGAAAATGCTGAGACTCGGGAAATGATGCAAAATGCCCTCCGAACCAAAGTCAAAGTCAAGGCAGCAGTCGAGTCACGCCAGGGGAAACCTACCAAAAAGCTTAGTGCTAGTGAGATGGGAGAACTGGCAACTGGGTTCCTACCTGTTGCTACCGTACAGGCTCAAGTGACCCAGGAAAAAGAAGAGCTAACGGTAGACGGTCAATCCTTTGAGCTGCTGGCTCGTGAGGTCTATCACTTCCTGCAGCAACGCTTAAGCGTCGAGAAAGAACGTTATGGCGGTTACTACCGCGATCGCACCCGATTATAAATCCCCGACAGCCTCAACCCGCTGACTCGGGCAAAGTGAAGTTAAGAAAACGCCCCCTTGTTCAATTACGGAGACCTCCATGGCAAGTACCTCAAGTAGCCTATCCAGTGCGGCGACCAGCACCCTGACCAGTGCGGGCACCTCGGCACTTAGTTCTGGAGCCAGTGCGGCTTCTATCATGTA
The DNA here is from genome assembly GCA_039815185.1 of Cyanobacteria bacterium P01_A01_bin.123. Classification (GTDB taxonomy): domain Bacteria; phylum Cyanobacteriota; class Cyanobacteriia; order Phormidesmidales; family Phormidesmidaceae; genus JBCBZT01. Next base: position 30,936 of record JBCBZT010000054.1, read on the forward strand.
TGCCGATGAACAAGCCCAGGAGGCTGATGCTGCGTATGTTGACTTTGAGGCAGCGGCCCAGAGTCAGGCGATGACCGACTATGCCGCCCTAGGCTCAGACAGTCGACTCGTCAAAGCGGCGCTGATTCCCCGGACTGGTGATTCAGCCCCGACTATTCAATTCATGTTTAATCCGACCGATTTGCAGTTTAGTCGATCCGTCACCATCGAAGACGTCAAAGGCTCCAGGACGTTTCGCGGCTTACCCAAAGTCAACTTTGGGTTCATCGAAGCTTACAAACTCCAGCTCTCAGGATTAGTGTTTGATACCTATGAAACCGGTCAAGATGTCTATGAGTTAATTTCACCCCTCAGAAGTGCGGTTGATTTCAGCAGCTTTAGAGATCCCTTTGAAGAAACCACGATCACCACTGCCAGTGGTGAAACCTTGACCTACAGCGAACGAACCTTGTCCTCCAATGATATTGGGACATCAGCATTGTCAGGGGCAGCATCCGCCATTCCTGGGGGCAGCACCGTGATGAACGCCTTCACAGAATATGGCATCGATGTCAGTACGCAATCCTTAGAACTCAGACGTCCTCCGGTCTACTACTTCATTTGGGGAACCCACAACTACCTGACCTGTATGATTGACAGCCTGAGCTTTAAGCTCACGATGTTTTTACCCGACGGTACCCCCGTCCGGGCCATGGTTGATCTATCCCTGAAAGAAGTCGACCTCGGCGTTGCCAGCCACGCACTCAGCGCTCGAACCTAACCTATCAAGCTATTTCCATCACACCACCATCCCAAACCTGCGGGAAGCCACTACTGCATCTACACCCCATCATCTGGATTTTAGATTTTGAATTGCAGAAATTTGCCCCGCTCCCCTGCCCCCCTGCTTCCCTCTCCCCCACTCCCCTAACCCCACCCCACTATGGCCAGCCAAAGTCTCTACGTCTCCACCCCGATCATCATGATTGATAATGCAGACGCCACCCTAATGGAATCTTTCCGACGGGATGTCTTACAAATCTGCATTGAAGAAAGCTTGGACTTGCCCAGCATGTTTACGCTGGTGATCAACAATCCATATCTGGCGACGGATAACGAAAGTACGACCTGGCAATATGATTCCATCATTCAAATGGGAACCATCGTTCGGTTAGGCTTTATTGGCAGTACCACTGCGACACAGGACAGTTCCCCCTCACAAGGCATCATTATTGTGGGGGAAATCACCGCCATTGAAACCAACTTCACCAAAACAACCCAGGCACCCATAGTGATTCGGGGGTACGACATTTCCCATCGTTTGCATCGGGGGCGGCATAATCGGTCGTTTCAAAACAAGACCGACAGTGACCTGGTTAAGCAATTGGCTGCTGAGGTCGGCATTGAAGCAACCGATGACACCATTAAAGCCAGTGGTAATCCCCACGAATATCTGTTTCAAGAAAACCAGACCAATATGGAGTTTTTGCGAGAACGAGCCGCTCGCATTGGTTATGAGCTATTTGTGCAGGGGGAAAGCATGCACTTCCGCCCACCGACAGAAAGTGATGTGTTGGAGTTGCAGTGGCTCAGAGATATCGAGAGTTTTCAAGTCCGGGTTACCAGCGCCGAGCAAGTGAGTGCTGTGGAAGTGCGGGGTTGGGATTACCGGCGTCAAGCCAATCAAGAAATTGTGGCCAGGGTGCCCCAATCTGGGGTACGGTCAGCACTGCCGCCGCCATCGACGACAGCCCAGAGTCTGGAACTGCAACACCAAACCCGCGACCCCCTCGATGGCATTACGGGAACAAAATTTGGGACGGGCGATCGCAACGCCAAGTTTGGCAAAAATTCACCCGATCCTCAGCTCTTTGTGGTGGATAAACCTGTTTTTAGCAACGAAGAAGCTGAAAGTTTGGCCATGGCCCTGTGGAATGAGATGGGGGGTGAATTTGTACAGGCAGATGCCCGTGCCCCAGGCAACCCTGCAATCCGGGTTGGGAAAGTAGTGGATTTGACAAATATGGGGCGTTACACTGGACGCTACTACATCACGGAAGCCCAGCATGTTTACTACCAGGGCATTTACACTACAGAATTTTGTATCCGGGGGTTACGCGGCGGAACCCTACTGAACTCCATCACCTCAAGCTATGCCCTGAAACCCAGCCAGACCTTGATGGTGGGCATCGTGACCCATAACCACGATCCCGAAGGGCTTGGTCGTATCCGGGTGCGCTTTCCAACCTTGACACCCGAACGAGACGGCAGTGCCCATGCCAGCTACTGGGCCAGAATTGTCTCCGTAGGCGCTGGTGACCAGCGTGGGTTTGATTGGATCCCCGAAATCAACGATGAAGTGCTGGTTGGATTTGAACACGGTGATATTCGTCGGCCCTATGTGTTGGGCGGGCTTTGGAATGGTAAAAATCAAAGACCCGAAACCGTCGACAATACGGTGCCCAAAGATGGTGCCCATCGCGGTAAGGTGCGCCTACGCACCCTCACCACCCGTACAGGGCATACTTTGCAGTTCGTAGAAGAAGATCAAGGGGCAACCAAGGCAGGTGTGACGCTAAAAACCAGCAATGGACACCAACTGGCGCTTAATGATAGTGATGCCAGCACCAGCCTGACAACCGTTAACGGTCATACCCTCAAACTCGATGACCAAACGCAAAACATCACGCTGACAACGGCCAGCGGTCAGCAGATTCGTCTCAACGACAGCACTGGAGCCATTACCCTCAATGCCAACCGCAACGTTACCCTCAATGCCCAAGGCGGTATTAATCTAAATCCTGGGTTGGGGGCACAGGTCGCTGTCTCTGGAACGGTTCGTTGTCAGAGCCTATTGACGGGTTCCGTCATTATTCAATCGGGGACTGCGGCACTAGATGTGGCTCAGGCACTCGCTGCTCAGAGCCTACCCAGCCCCTCCACAGGAACTCAAAGTACGACAACCGCTAGCAGTACTAGTTCAACACTACCCGCTGTGACCGCAAGCACCACCTTAACAACGCCGTCGCAACTTTCTACGGCAACCTCTGGCACCAGCTCAACAACATCGGTTTAATGTCCGCATTATTAATAGTGCACGCATAGTTATAGCACTGGCCAGATTGCTTAATGCACCGAGTATCACCAGGATGCTTAGTCCACAAGCAATCTGGCTCGCAGTAGCGCACAAAGCTTTGTGGCTACCGCTATATAAACATGTCGGGCACAATAGCATTATGGCTACCCGTTGGACAATCCTGTGCAAAGTACAGGTATTCCAGGCTGCCTTCTTGATGTAAGGTCGCTTTTGTTGGCTTAGAGATTTCCTTCAGATAGTTGTCCAGTAAGTCTGCGTGCGATTCGCTACTTTGCCAGATGCGCAACAAGTACCAGTCAAAGCCCTTATCGGGGCCATCAGCGGCACATAGTAGCCCTTGAGCTGCAGGATCACCCTCTCGCAGTCCCAGTTTCTGAATACTAGAGCGGTACTTCTGCACGGTGATATTTGGGTATTGAATCAATAACACCTGCCCTGGCTGGGCAAGCTCAACCCATTGAGATCGTGCATAATGGCCTAAATCGGTGGGGAAGAATACAGCCGTAGACTCTTCTCGAAAGGAAAAGCTGGGTTTAGCCACACCATGGGCCGCCTTGGCTGCCTTTATATCTTGTCGATTAGCTTCCTCATCTCACTGCCGTCGCCAGCTGAGCTGATCAGTCCACAGCTCTGTAACCAGGGTTCCTCCCTGGGCGGCTTTACCCACCGCACGAAACCATAACCCTGGAGGCTCACTGGCTCCCAATGCTGCATACTGCTTAGGGAAGATACAGGCATCCAGCGTGGGCCAATGCTTAATGTTCACAAAACTCATCGAATGATTTCCTTCAAATACAACAACGTACCTGAAAGCACCATTCCTAAGTGGATCACTGTCATCCAGTAGGAGATGGGCCAATTGTGCATTACCTTTTCGCCATCAGCGATGGCGGAGACGCCTGGAACAGCACTTGTTCCGAGCATAATCAAGATCCACCAGAAGCAAGAACGAAATTCCTATCAGGACTGGCACTAGGGATTGAGGGGATTGAAAATTTATGCTGGTAAAGATAACAAGGCAAATAATGCCAGTGCCCATATTTGTTAACCCATAGGCGGCACAGTGAAAGCGTGCATGGGCGGGCCAATTCTGGGCCATTCAGTAAATACAATAAACGACATTTTTTTATCTCTTAACTAAGAAATTCTCTCTAGTGGAATAATCCTGGTGTAACTTGGTTGTTCGCACCTATAGGACAGACAGCTGTAAAGTAAAAATGCTGCAGGGCAAATTCGTATCGCATCAGCGGCCCCTTTGGAACGAACTGACGAATCACCTGGCGATAGTTGTTAACATAGCTGCGGCGTTGCTGAATGGTTTCCCAAACTCGAAGGACTGCCCAGGCCTGGTCTTCATAAGATCCTTCAGCACAGTAAAGCAGACCACCAATAGAAGCCTCATCAACGCCTTCTCGAAGGCTAATTTGCTCCATACCCCTACGGTAATCCTCTATTGTGATGTCAGGGAAGACTAAAAAAACCGCATTACCCGGTGTCTGAGGTTCGATCCAAACAGACTGTGGCTAGCCTCCTAGATCAGATCTAGTAAACGTGGCCACGGTTTCAGTCTGCAGCGTGAACTTGGGAGACGCTAACGCATACTGCTCTATCAACGCTCGATACCCTGGTTGCTGAATTAAGCAATCATAGGCGTGACGCCAAGTCAGAGCAGTCTCCCAGACCTCTGCCTTGATTACGCCTCCGTCCTCAGGCATGCCGATGGCCCTAAACCACAGTCCCTTTGGTTCGGACATGCCCGATGTAGATTCCAATCGGTGCAGCGCATCTACAGAGATTGTTGGCCAATATGTAATTGTAATAAACCCCATAATTTCTGGTCTCAAGACGGTGTTTTACGGCTTCATTACCTTATAGAAGGCAAACGAAATTACCTTAGAACCGTTGTGTATCCACCTAGGAGATTAATGCGAAAGATGGGGCCGTACTCTTGGTATGCGTCGATCAGAAATGGCGTTATGCCTTGACTCATACTAAAAATATTCCCAACTAATGGAAATCCTTTGACTAAAGGTGGTAAAGGCGCGGTGGTTGTGCCAATCTTCCAGGGGTCTTGTTGGTTGAATAACTGTTCCATGATGTCTGAAATGATGGTTTTTACAATTTCAATGGATTACTTCTTTTTCAATGGACTACTTCTTTGTTGCGGAAAATACAGGTTTTGATTTTCATATTTTTTTAGATAGCTAACGCGGTAGACGATCGTAAAAAGCATTAACTAAACATTCTGCTTAATAGCCAGTCATAAGCGCGATCGCCTAACCTTGTTCGTGTCAAAATCAATGGAGCCGCCAGTTTGCCAACCATGTATCGGGTGCTAGGTCGTTTAGCCTTAATGGCTTTTGAAATCGTTTCGGCGACTATTGACGGCGATGAACGCGTATTTGGGGCATCGTATGTCCTGCGGGAGACTCTTGCTAAGGCATGGGCGATATCTCCATAGGCTCCCTGACCTGATTGTTCTAGCATCGGCTTTATAAAGTCATCAGAGTCTTTGGTGCCAATGGCTCCCGGCTCAACGATAATCACATCAATACCAAAGGGTTTTGTTTCGAGCCTTAAACAATCGCTCCATCCTTCAAGAGCATGTTTGGTGGCGTGGTACCAGGCTCCGAGAGGAGCATATATTTTGCCAGCCATCGAGCTGATATTGATAATTTTGCCAGCTCTTTTTTGGCGCATATCAGGCAGTATCAACTGGGTCAAACGGGCTAACCCAAATAAGTTGACCTCAAACAGATATCGAGCATCATCGAGAGGTATATCTTCAACGGCTCCAAACAGGGGAATGCCAGCACCATTGATCAAAATATCAACACCGCCATGATTTTGCTTAATCTGTTCAACAGCAGCGACAATGTCATCCTCTTGAGTGATATCCATCTTGATGGGAATACCGCCCAAACGCTTCAGGTCTTCCATCTTTTCTAGACTTCGAGCAGCCGCGTAAACGGTGTAGCCTTCTGCAATCAGCATTTTTGCAGTTACCTTACCGATTCCTGAGGAGGCTCCGGTGATGAGAACAGTTTTTTGACCCATTTTTAACTCCTTAAATTGTGTGAATCGCATCACTATCAACCTCTTGAAAAACAGCGTTATTGAGTAATAAAGTCTCAACTACAACGCCACCAGAAGCGCAATCGCTCCAAAACGCTACCTAGCTGACAATCAATGAATCAGCTAGGGCATGGTCACAACTCATCCTCAGAAAAACTCAGCTATGACAAATCCTGTCTACAGAAAAACAAATAGTTGAGCACAAGCGGCAACTCATAGAGCATTAGGATGGAATACAACAAGGCTCCTGGAGGATACTTGCGTCTGAATTCTGCTACATCACGTTCATGGGAATAAATTCGGTGGCTCTCAGTCTGGAGTTGGTTGAACAGAAGAACCAAAATCACATATCCCCATTCCCAAGGCAAGGGTGCGTAATAAATGACGCCACACAGCCCCATCGCCAACAGAAATGTGGCCAGAGAGAGCTGCGGGGGAAGGTTGAAGGCTACCAGTATGAAACAAGCGCTTCCTAGGATGAACAGCCAAGATATTGGGAGCAACCAGTACAGGATGCCAGCGAAGGCGTACCAAATTCCGAAAAGTGTCATGCAATGAATCACATTAACCCCAAACTGGGAATGGCGGCATAGATGCCGTTGATAAAGTTCTTCGAACTCTATCTTGAACAGATTCATAGGACGCTCAGATAGGGTAATCATATGAAACTCCATACTTCACAGAATAGTTGTGCTTCTAGGCTGGTAAACCTATCTATGCAAATTCAAAAATGCCAACACTCTCTTGACGACCACAGCTTTTTCTACCGCAAATGCTCCAACAAAAGTTGGAATATATCCACTGCCTTAATAGAGTCGTGCGGCAATAGGTGAGACTGTTGGGTAATAAAGATGGGACAGTCTTGAGGTGCCTGGGTGCTGTGTCCATGAGAACCCTTGACCAAGGTGGCGTCCAAGGGAATCATATCCATCAAATAGCGGAAGCCGAGTTTCTTTTGCAGCAGCTTCGACGCAATTTTGAGTTTGGGAGTTCTGAGTTGTGGATCGATAAAAAGCTCTACCGGATCGTAGCCGGGTTTACGATGGATATCCACCGTGCGAGCAAAATCAGGGGCACGATTGTCATCTAGCCAGTAGTAATAAGTGAACCAGGCTTCTGGCTTGGCGATAGCTACGAGTTCACCCGCGCGATCGTGGTCAAGGTGATACTCTCGTTTACCCGTCTCATCTAGGACTAAATCAATGCCATCGGTATTTTCTAATATGTGTTTTACCTTGGCCAGAACAGTTGGATCATTAATATACACATGGGCCAGCTGATGATCGGCCACCGCAAATGCTTTGCTAGCTCCTGCATCTAGGAGTTCTAAACCCAACTCTTCGCGCACCTGTAACAATCCCGCCTCCCGCAGCAGACGATTGATGTGAACGGGTTTGTTGACGGGCGTAATGCCATATTCAGAGAGCACAATGACTTGGGCTCCCCGATTTTCATAGAAATCAATCAGATCGCCACAGAGGTCATCAATTTCGGTGAGATCTTTTGCAATTTGATCGGCCTCGCAGCCAATTTTTTGCAGACAATAATCCAGGTGTGGCAAATAAATGAGTGTCAGTGTAGGACTTTCAAGGCTTTCAAGCCACTTAGCTGAAGCAGCAATCCACTGACTAGAGGCGACCGACGTAGCCGGCCCCCAAAACTTGAAGAGGGGGAATTGCCCCAGTTCTGCCTGGAGTTGGGGGCGCAGATTTGCAGGTTGGGTATAAATGTCAGGAATTTTGCGGCCATCTGCCGGGTACATGGGGCGAGGCGTCACCGCATAATCCACGGAGGAGTACATGTTGTACCACCAAAACAGATTGGCACAGGTGAAAGACGGATCCATGTGTCGGGCCACATCCCAAATTTTGGGAGCCTGCACGAGCTTGTTAGATTGTCGCCAAAACTTGACTTCACAGTCATCGCGAAAATACCAGCCGTTGGCTACAATCCCGGTTTGACTGGGCCACTGTCCCGTCAAGTAGGTGCTCTGGGCAGTGCAGGTGACTGCGGGAAGCACGGGCTGGATGGCGGCGAGTTGCCCTGACACCATCCAGCGTTTGAGTTTTGGCGTGTGCTCCCCAATTAACCGAGCGCTCAGACCGACAACGTTGATAACAACTGTTTTTTTCATTGCTTTGGCTTAGACCTTAACGGGTGGGGCAAGGATGCTAAAACCCATTCATATTCGCGTTGAATGGAAGCCAGGATGTCCAGCTTCATCTCCGGCGGTAGGACTTCCCAGGTGTAGGTTTCAATTTCTAAGTGGTTACAGTCGGGGACTTGGGGAAGCTGTTTCAGAATGGCGGTGATGTGATCTTGGGTGGAGGCAAAGGGTGGGTAGCGGTCAATAAAGATGGGCACGTGAAAATGGGTGCGCCATTCTGTCGCGTGGGTCGTGGCCAGTGCAGACAAGGCATCCTTCAAATCTGGATAGTGATATAGGATGTTAGGCGATCGCTGCTCAATCACCTGATGCAGATAAGTAGACTCTGCAAACGGCTCCAGATGCTGGCACAGCACCTGCCGCTGGGAGGCATCCGCCGGAATTGGAATCCGAATGGCCGAACTGAGTTGGAACTTGCCGATGGCAATACCGGCCTGCTGAAACTTCGTTAGGGCAGTGGTTGGATCTTCGTATTCCACGGCAAAGTGGCAGGTGTCGTAACAGACCCGAATATGTCGCCGCAGCCACGTTTCAGCCGTTGCCGCATTCACCCCATGGTGCTGCTGGAGGTATGCTCGCCCGATGGGCAACAACCAGTCTTGGAAAAAGGCAATCACCTCATCAGTGTTTTCTAACAAGGCATCCGGTTCTGGTTCCAGATCCAGGTGCAAAGATTTGCCCGTGGCATCCTCTATATGGGCCATTTCCGCAGCTAGCTGCGCCAAGTGCAGACTGCTGCGTGAAAAAACAGCCGTCTGGTCAGCTGGGCTGGCCTGCCACCAGGGTTTGTAGGACAGCCAGGGTTTGTAGGACAGGGGAACTGTCGAAATACCGCCATCTATACCGTCTGGTAGCAGGGCCGTTAGGACTGTGATCAGGCGTTGGGTGTAGCTCAGGCGATCGCCCTTAGACCAGTCCGGCGCATAAACCTGATCTTTCACAACCTGATGATGGAAACCACCATAGGGAAACCCGTTGAGGGTGAACACATAGCAGTCCTGAGCCGTGAGCCAATCCCGCAGTTGCACTAAGGCATCTCCGGAGAGGAGTTCTACACTGGCTGCACTGGATAGACGCAGACCGATGCCAAAGGCTGCATGGGGTGACAATTGCTGCTTTAGCTGAGGCGTGTAAGTTTGTAAGTTTTGAAAGACACTGGCCCAGTCTTCACCGGGGTGAATGTTGGTGCAGTAGGTCAAGTGGTAGGTGCGGGGGTCAAAGACCGGCCCCAATGAGCCATCGCAGTAGATGCGCATGATGAGAGTCTCAAAAGCCTTAACTACAGTGTTGCCAAGAGTGCGATCGCATCCCGATAGGGATCTAAATCAACGTGGTGAACTTCCAACCCGGTGCCAATCCCTTGGAGCAGCATTAGCGTCAACTCACCCCCCAGGTGCTCTCGAAACTCCGTTAACCCCCGGAAGAGGGAATCAGGATGCTCGGGTTGATTCAGGTAGTTGGACAATTCTGGTACATATAGTGAAAAGCCTAGGGTTTGGCAGGTGGTGCAAATGCGTTGCCAGTCTTCGCGCGCGAGCAATCCAGTCAGGTAGGAATACGTGCTGTCGAGGGCAATGCCAATGGCTACCGCCTCCCCGTGACGCAAGTCATAGTGGGTTAAGTGTTCCAAGCGATGGGCGGCCCAGTGACCAAAATCGAGGGGGCGGGAAGACCCCATTTCAAACGGATCGCCGTTGCCTGCAATGTGGCCCATGTGGAGTTCAGCACAGCGATAAATGGCGGATTGCATGGGAGTCATGGCTCGGTGGGCGATCGCCGTGGCATTGGCGGCAATCTCTTCAAAAAATGTCGCATCTTTGATCAGGGCGACTTTTACGGCCTCAGCCATCCCGGCCCGCCAGTCGCGATCATCGAGCGTGGTTAAAAACGCTGCGTCATTCAACACCGCATAGGGCGGGGCAAAGGTGCCCAAAAAATTCTTTTTCCCAAAGCAATTGACGCTGTTTTTGACCCCCACACCGGAGTCATTTTGAGCCAACACTGTCGTTGGTACCCGAATGAGGCGAATCCCCCGGTGGGCAGTGGCGGCTGCATAGCCCACCAGGTCAAGTACAGCACCCCCACCAATGCCCACCACATAAGAGTGGCGGCACAAGCCTACCGCGTCCATCTGCTGTTGCAGGCGCTCAACCAGCATCGGGTCGTTCTTGGCGGCTTCGCCGCCAGACACCTGAATCGGCGCAGTTGTGAGCGTTAGGACATCACTATAGTGAGTACCGTATTGCTCAATTTGGGCCAGTAGTCGGGGGTGATAGGGCAGCAAGCCGTCATCCACAATCACCATAATTTTCTTGGGGCCGGCTTCGCCATCCGCGGCGATCACTTCGGCCAGGAGCGGATTTTCAGGGTGAAAAAGCTGCTTTGTGAAGTGGACATTGTACTGAAAGGACACCGCAAAGCGCTGCTGAATGGGTTGCATAACAGATGATTGAACAGACGTCGGAAATGTAGCGACCATTAGGAAACTCCTGATGCCAAAGAACTATGTCACAGCGAATAAACGCGCTAAGGCGATCGACAAAGGCAATAGCAACAGCACGGCTAAACCATAGGGCCAGCCTGCAAACCCTGCTGCGATCGCCGCATCCAGCACAATCAACGAAAGCACCCCAGATTTCACCGCCTGCCGCACCTTGGTAGGGCTCGGGTCTTGGGTTGCTTTCACAAAGGCGGGTAGCACTAATCCGGCAAATAGGGTGGCCAAGGGCAAGGCGGAGAGCCAGTCGTACCCCTCAATCAGTCCTAAACCCAACACGCCAGACAGTACGAACAAAACCAGTGCGATCGCCAGCACCCCTGTTTGCCGCTTACCCCCTTCGACTTCTCCCTGGCTCACCGCCGTGACCGCTGCGATGTAAACAATCGGAATCAGGGCTAAAAACCATCGTTCTGGAATCAGGGCTGGCGCTACACTGACGCCCAGAAGCAAGTTGCCTCCCCGACATAAACCCATGTTCAGCGGTCCAAGTAAGCTTTGATGCTTACCCAAAGCGTCGTAAATCAAGGCAGCTAAAGCGACGGCAGCCGCCAATCCAGCACTGATGAGGGAAACTTGTACAGCAGCCAATACCCCGATCACCAACAGCACACTGCCGAGAATTGTGGCTCCGATGAGAGAGGCGCGATCGCTGGGGAGAGGCCGTTCTGGACGTTCAAGGCGATCCAGCTCCAGATCAAACACATCGTTGAAGACTACGCCACCCCCGTAAAGACCGCTGGTAGACAGCAGTAGCCAGCCCAAGGAAGCCAGCGAACTCACCCCCAAATGCCCAGTCCAGATATCTGCTATGACACGAATGCTGCCTGCTGCGGCATAACCAACGAGGATATCGGCCCAAGCCGTCAAAATATTAGCGGGTCGCATTAGTTGCAGGTAAGCCCAGACAGGCTGCGATCGCACACTCAGCGTTTCCACGGTGCCTCCTTTGAAGTTCTATTTTGCAGCCGTCATTAACGGATAATTAGGGATTCTTGTTTAGGCTCATATACGGTCGGTGTTTGTCCCCGAAGTACAGAGTTACCCTTATAGAGTTGTCGCTGATCAATCGCAGGTGGACTCAACCAGTCGTCTTCATTCATTTCGCCGCTTTGACCATACGCCTTCAGGGCATTGCCGTAGCACACTGCTGTGACTTGCTCTTCCGGAATGCCCTTTTGCAGCATGAGCTGAGCCGTTTTCGGAACCGCTAGTGGATCGCTCATGCCCCAGTCTGCAGCGCTGTCGATCATCATGCGATCGCTGCCATACTTTTTAACCACTTCCACCATGCGCTCATTCCCCATCTTGGTATTGGGGTAAATCGAAAAGGCACACCAGAAACCGCGATCGAGTACTTCTCCGACCGTTTCTTCATTCGCATGATCGATAATGACTTGTAGCGGATCTAAGCCGTGCTCTAGACAGATATCCATGCTGCGGCTAGTCCCCTCTTTCTTATTACGGTGGGGCGTGTGAACCAGCACTAGCTTGTCGAGTCCCTTGGCCAGATCCAACTGGAGGCGTAAGTACTTCTCTTCTGCTTGGGTCATGTCATCAAAGCCGACTTCGCCAATGGCAACGACTCCTTCTTTACAGGCATACAATGGCAGTAGCTGCATCACTTGGTCTGCCAGCGTTTCATTGTTCGCTTCTTTGGGGTTGATAGAAACGGTGCAATAATGGCGAATCCCAAATTGTGCTGCTCGGAAGCGCTCCCACCCAATTAGGCTATTAAAATAGTCTTGAAAGGTTCCCACATGGTTGCGCGGCTGACCCAACCAAAATGACGGTTCAATCAATGCAACAACCCCGTACTCTTTCATCACAAGATAGTCGTAAGTAGTCCGTGAGGTCATGTGGATATGGGGGTCAATAACCATCATGGTGTTTTCTAGCATGGGAGCACCTAGTAAATTCTGCAAAAAACCAAATAGATTTGAATAACAACGGGCCAAATGTTTGGGGTTATGGGATGTTTGGGGTTATGGATGGGTCAGGCTAAAGCTATCCCATGTCAGTTGCTTATCTGCAATTTGTTGTTTTAGCGTAGGGACTTTGTCTAATAGGGCTTGGGCCTCTGGAGCTGGAGAAAGGTCGCAAGCCAGGGCAGCGGCTTGCTGCTCAAACCGTTCGGGGCTATCCAGCACCCGCTCTAAATCTGCAATCAGAAGACCTTTAGCAAAGGGCCCCATCGGTCGCCACAGTTGTGGATTGACAGCACGACCAGCAGCCCATCGCTCGTGGGCATAGTCAGATAACATCTGTGCCAGCTTAGGGTTGGCGCGGGCGTCTAGGTCTTGAATTTGACTCAGATGACTGTCAACAAACAGGGCCTTTAGCACCATTTGATTCCAGGCGGCTTCATCAAAATAGTCAGCGGGGTAAGGATTCTTTAGCGCGATCGCGCTAAAGACCGACGTCATGTTGCTGCGCAGTCCCTCAATTGCCCTGGCTTTAAACCGTTCGGGATAAGGCAATAGGGGCAAGCTTTGATACAGTGCGATTTGTTCAGCCACATTGGCCGCAGAAAATAATGTTTCAATCGCAGTCACGTAGCGATCCGCGTTATCCGTTGGAAAGCTTAAGATCATAAAGGTTCGCACGGCTTGATCAACACTCCAACCCTCTGGATTCCAACCTGCTCGTAGCTTGTGGGCGGTCTGCAAATCCGCTTCGGTCAAAGCCAACGTTGCCTTGCTAACCCGTCGGGTAACTCTGCTAAACCCCATCAGCAGAGTTCTTTCTGACGCATATATCGATGGTTGTTTTGATAGTTGCTGTATGACCTGATTCAGCCAATCCAAACTTGATGCTTCTAGCTGCTTGATCAACCAGGTTTGTAGTTGGCTAGCAACTTTGTTGAAATTGTGAGTTACCCTATCAGAATGAAACATCTTTTCAATCGTATACATCAGTTTATCCCTTTATTAGTTTTGTTTTATTCGTGTTGCTAATGATCTAACTGCCACGGGAATCTCTATCGGGAAGGAACCCGGAAAGCCAAGATTGATTAGAATTTAACTCAGTTTTTTTTGGGTATTCTTTGAGGCTAAAACAGTCTGATCAAGCGTGTCTCCTCATCGTTTTATCATCGAATATCTGGTAGGGGATAAATCCTCTGCGGAGATTACAATTCCCCCCATCTTCCCTCAATCAGATCATAGAAATAAGTATTATTTGATGGCTTGCCCTTTACATCTTTTTTCGTCCAAGTATTGCTGTCGGCGGCATAAACCCATACGTCGTTTGATTGAATCCTGCCAGGGAGACGGTTGAGAGCCTCTAGCGTATTGGCTTGTAACAAAGTCCAAGCGCCACTGTTAATGGTGTAACGCCAAAGTTCATTATCAATAGAAAAGTTTTCACCGCCACCACTAAATCCGTAGATATCGTTGTCAACCAGCGCGCACCCAGAACTGGCTCGGGCTGAAGGTAATGACGTAATAGTTGGAAGTTCTGTCCAAGTATTGGTATTAAAATCGAACTTCCATGGATCGTTGTCGTAATTAAAAAAGGAAAAATTAGCGGCAAAGCTTACGCCACCAAAAACATAAAGGGCATTTGTCGGCCCATGGTAGATCGCACAACTCATAGCTCGGGGTAAAGGTGCTGGGCCATGGGCAACACTTTGGGGTATCCATAGCTGATTGGGGGCGTGGAATGTCAAAATGTCATTAAAAAATGTGCTTTCGTTCGATCGATAAGATGATGTTTCAGACGCGTGGAACGATTCCTCAAAAGGATGAACCGTAACCATGCCAACTGCGATAAAAGTTGCAATGCTATAAAAACGAAACTTAGTCTGCATGGGTATCGCTCCTGTGCGTTTCAGTCGGCTCAACGCTCGCGTCCGTTCGATATCCCACTATTGCAAACACCGCCAGCAGAAAAAATCCTAAAAAGTTCAGGTAAATTCAGGTAAATGTTCAGGTTTATTCAGGTTTTCCAAAGGCGATCGCGATTAAAACGGCGTGTACTGAATCGAGAAGTAAAGGCCGTTATCTTGCAAACCATCGCGATCGCCGGGGAGATCCACTAATGGAATACCCCAATCCAAGCGAGCAGAAAAGTTGTTGCCCTGCAGCCAAAGCAGCCCCAGACCAATCCCAGCGAGGGTGTTGGGCCCCAGGGTGCTACCCGTTGAGTTCCAGGCAACCCCAGCGTCAATAAACGGGGCCACCTGCAACACGCTATCCCATTCTGGAATCCTGGCAACTGGGAATCGCAGCTCGGCAGAGAATAGCCCACCGTTGTCTCGCAGCAGCGCATCTTGTCGATACCCGCGTACGCTCTGGGCACCCCCTAAGCCAAATGCCTCCTGGGAGAGCAACTCATCGGTGGTCAATTGTAGGTCGCCGCGTAAGAAAAGCAGCGTATCTGGCCCCAAGAGCTGTACCCACTGCCCTTGCCCCCGCCAGGACAGAAAACGACTGTCGGGAGCGTCCTCGTTAACGGTGGCATTGAGGATGCCTAGCCCCAGGTTGAACTGAGACCGCAGTGCCAAAACATGACGTTCACTCCGCTGGGTCCACTCTTGAGAAAACCGCAGGGCAGTGACCCGTGTAGAGCCATTGTCATCCGCGCCAGGAGACAGCGGAAACGGGCCAATATTGGCGAATCCCAAACTCGTCTGACCTTCCTGATGGGAGAGGGTTAACCCCAAGGCCAGCTCTTCTGTGGGTGTCTCGATGAGCGGGCGACGGAGACCCAACTCGTAGTAAAAGCTATCGGAAGAAATGTCTAGGACTGAAAATGTCGGGTCGATCACGCGACTGTTGGAATACCCCGCCGCCAGTCGCAGTGTGTCGTTGTTGGGGCTAATGGGCAGGGTATAGCTGAGGTTAACCCCGTTGCTGCCGTCAGTGTTGGTGTAGTCAACCATAATGCGATCGCCCAGCCCTAAAAGGTTACTTTCACTCACCCCCACACTCCGCTGGGCTCCACCAATATTGGGAGAGCGGTTATTGGCAAACGTGGTATTAACCGCAAACGAATCAGCCTCGGTCACCTCAACCACCAGTAAATTAGTGCCGGGTCTAACTCCAGCTTGCAAGTCGGCAGAAATCGTGGCAATCAGTGGGTCGATCTGCAATCGCTGTAGCCCAGCTAGCAAACGGTTAATGTTGAGCGGCGGGTTAGCGACCAACCCAATCCGGCTGCGGATGTAGTCTGGGCTAAGCCGCTGGGTCCCATTAACAACAATGTCTTCCAGTTCGCCCTCTAGCACCTGAATTGTGATGGTGTCATTGACGATAGTCTGTGGGGGAATCAGTGCGCCTGAGGTTAAGTAGCCTGCTTCAACATAGCGCTCAGTGATTGCAGTGCGAAGTTGTAAGAGTTCATTAAAACTCACCTGCCGCCCTAGATAAGGCGCAATCAAATCAGCAAAATCAGCTTGTGAAAAAACAGTATTGCCCACAACCTGAATATCACGGATAAAAAATGTCGCCTCCTCTTCCCCTGGATCAACTGCGGGTGGATCATCTTCTGGCTCGGGGGGTGCGATGGGGGGGAGCAACTCTTCCGGCGACGGTAGTGGTGGTAAGGGTTCTTCGGGGAGGGGCTCTTCGGGGATTTGTTCGTCGGGAAACGGGGGGGAGGTTGGGGTCTGCTGAGACGGCAAAACTGGGGACGGTTGGGCCAATACAGGGGATGCATAGAGCATTGAACCCACTACTAAGTAGGAAGGCCCAATTAAATATAAGAAAGCGTAGGTTGTGGTTGAGGAACGAAACCCAACGCCTGCATGGGTTACGCTATCGCTAACCCATCCTACATTTGAATTAGCCCAGCTACTTAAGAGAGTGGATAAAGCGGGGAAAAAACAATTACGGTTCACAAGATAAGTAGAACTTGATTGGTGCATACTGGCCAGATTGCGAAACTTTTTGCGAAACTTTTGATCGACAAAGTCCGGAATCCAGCCATGATGTTGAGTCTCTATATGTCGTTTAATTAAGCTTTTTGGCACCCCAAGGTGTAATAATCACGACCCATACTAAACGAACTCGTAGGGATGGGACAGGTTCCAATTTGATGAAATTAGAAATGTAAATTTATAGCCGTAGCCACAAAGCTTTGTGCACTATGGCCAGCCAGATTGCCTGTGTATTCAGCATTCCAGCGAGATATAGGTGCATTAAGCAATCTGGCCAGTGCTGTATGAACTATGCCGACATTTCATTTTCCTGGCGTCGAAAGACAATCCCAATCTAACCTCAAAACTTTGAGATGTTATTCGTACAAAGGTATGATTCGATCGCAATCATGTCTCTAACGCTGGGCTATGGTGTGGTTCATGATTCTGGCTACCCATAGAAACTTAGATAGACGGGAAAGGTGGGAAAACACTCGCTTTATTGAAGTTTGCAAAACCACCTAATACCTTAAGAACAAAAGCTTTTCCTTTAGATTTTTTCTTCTTAGGACTCTTCATAATTCCTATTCTTTGCCTTAAATGATATGCTCTATCCCTGCTCGATAGGTTAGAAAACTTATACTTTTCGAGCATGTAATCCATAGCCTCAGGAAACTCCTCAGACAACGACTGGAGCTTCCAGATATCACTTGTTTCATCAAAAATCTCTATCTGTTTGAGCAATTTATCCGCTCTTAAGATTAATTCAGGCGTATCTTTCCCAAATTCCTTAATGACTTCCCAAGCCAGATCTTGCGTAGCATCGTCTCGTTCACTTTGCTCATAAGCCTTGACGATATCTCCCCAGCTTTCTGTCAGCCAAGCTCTCAATAATAAGTGTTTTATCCTGCGATAACCCGGAGCGCCAGAACGATATCTTATTGCATTTAGGATAGATCCCGTTGAGTACTGACGATCTTTATCAGACTGATACTCCATGATGCCAGTTTCTGGATCAGCAAGTTGCCAGTATTCAGAAGCTTTGATGGCAGATCCTGAAACGGTTATCTGATCATCAACACCAGCCTTGTCTATTCTTCCTCGGATGAAACCTCCAACGCTTGGATTCGTTTCGTAATAAAACTTTTTCATTTCATCCCGAGTTTTTTCAAGATTCTTATAAAAAGGACCTCTGTAAATACGCCCCTGATTTGTATGCCCCTGATTTTGATATTCCTCTTTTGCAGTGAGACTGAGGTCTCTATAAATATCCTCCTGCTTTGCATGATACTTCTCCCCCTTCAATCTATGCTTATTCCTCTTCTTTCGAAATTCGTATATCGCATCGCGATTACTTAGATCAGAAGGAGTATCACTATAATACGATTCATCATCATAAGGGTTATCACTCCAATGATATTTGTAAAGACCTTGATCATCAATATATCTATCTGCATAACAGGCATTCAAGAATATTCTGTTACGCATGTTTTGCCTCTGATCTGGATCCAAATCTTTGGCTGGCGTCATGTAATGAATAATCTCGTCAATCAAACCTTCAAATGCTTTAACGCCATCTTCATATCCTAAATCAATAGCGTGTTCGTAATTAATAGGATTAGCAGGGCCATCACCCTCCGCAGCATGGTTTAATTGGATTTGGTTTTCGGAACCATGACCAGCAAACATCACCTGGTCGATTTTGCAATTGAGTCCAAACGTCTTGGCGATAGAACTGATGACGTTTGTGTATTCCTGTTGAGATTTTCCCATCATTACTAGGGTATGAGAATCAGATTCCCCTAGTACAGAATTCAAAGTTTCATGATCAAAGAATGCACCTCCAGGATCCGCATCTTTCGTTGCGTGGAAAATAAGGTTAAGCGGTTTTCTTTCCGAGGGTTTTTTCTGACTTTGACTTTGAGCAATCAGACCTGTGATATTTTGTTGTAATAAATCAACGACACTCTGATAAAAATCAGGGTGGCTAGCAACTGCATAATCTTTGATCAATTCTTCAGCACTAGGCTCATCCTGCTTTTCTTTTTCTTGGTTTAGGTTAGGAAATAATGAATCAGCAGCTTTTTTGTCAGAATTTTTGCTAAATACCTCTTCATCTTGCTGATTGTCCAGAATGTAAGCATCATCCTCGGATATCTCAAACCTATATGTATGAAAATCGTCATCACTTATTTCTTGAGCGGCCACTTTCTCTAAAAGTTGTTTCGCTTTTTCGGTAAAGTGGCCATTTTTAATGTCTGCTTTTACCTGATCCCAAGATTCAAAAAGTTCAAACTTTTCTTCCCCGCCATTTTTTTGACGCTTCAGTATCGCGTTGGCCAACTCGACAGCTCGATCTGTCTTCTCCTCGTCACGCTCGATATCGCTGATGCCACTAGATTCACGATTTGCCTGGCGTATATTGTTCTGTATATCAGCCTCTGAAGGGCCTGCCATGATGTTGTCACGAGATTCATCGTCCGTCATGTCAAACGGTTCGGAATTGCTTTTCAGTGCTTGATTAAGAAGGTCCCAACGGTCTAGGTTCTCTTTTGTTAGGGGGAGATAGGGGTCTGAATTTGGCCGGGAAAGCGATGGCTTAAATAACCAATCATCATCACTTTCACTGCTTGAGGAGGTGACACTTGAATGTGCACTGCTCAGAGAGGAGCCAATACTAGTGGCACTACTAAGTGCTGATATGGCGCTGCTCTCTACAGATGCTTCACTCATTGCATTAGATTGCTCGTCTACATCATCTGCCCTATTTTTTCCATGGCGATTCATCAGATCAACTAAATGTAAAACTGGCCCCAAAAGCTCCATATCTTGATTGTTTGCAGCCCCCCGTCTTTGTTTGTCTTTTCTCCTGGGGCGCTTGTAGGCGTTCGCGCCGTTTACTTCATTATCGTTGAGCGCATCTTTTTCCTCATCATCGTTGAGCGTATCCTCTATTTCACTTGCTTTTTCTTCCATTTCACTTGCTTTCCTTCTCCTCCTTTCTATGTTTTTTTTCTTTGCTGGTTTTTTTTTCTTTGCTGGTTTTTCTTCCTGTGCTTCTTTCAACAGCTTATTGAGGGAGATATTCTTTTTACCAGTGACATACTTCTTCACTAAAGCCTCAATAATATCCTCATGAATACCTGCTTTTAATAAATGACTTCTTACTGTCTCCTCACGCAAATAGGAACTTGCCTCATTAGCTGAATATAGATAGTAATCATTGGGGTAAACTGTCCGCTGAATCGTACCATTCGTTTGCTGCGGTAAAGATGGGCCGCCCACCCTGCCGCTCTGGAGGTCTGTTTGAGCTGTGAAACTCGATGACTGCACGACAGATGGGGATGGCTGCGGGGCAGACTCACCATTCTCACCCTGAGCACTAGTCCCCATGACACTCACGGGTTGATTGCGCACCACGCGATCGCCATTGTCATCGGCATTTTGCTCCAACGCCGGGTTGGCATTAATCGGGGTGCCATTCACATCCGGCTTCAGCGCCATCTGGCTCTGCTGCACTACATGGGTCGCCTCATGGGCCAATAGCTGCGGGTCATTCGCCCCGCTCGATTGCACTACGATGTTGTTCTTCTGGGTATATGCCTTTGCCTGAATGCTCTGGGTTGCCACATCATCCACATGCACCCGCGCCTGTTTCACCTCCGGATAACCTGACTGCACAAAGGCATCGCTCACCTGCTTGGGCAACGGGCTGCCACTGCCCTTGGGTTTCAGATCTACAGAGTTCTCCCCGGCACTGCCTGCCGTCTGGGGCATTGAGTTCATCCCAGCGGGCACATCCCGTTGAATGGGCAGTTGCATGCTGAGGGGGCGCAGCTGGAGTAAGGATTGCCCCATCGGCATGTGTAACACCGCC
>JBCBZT010000047.1:0-57469 GCA_039815185.1 Cyanobacteria bacterium P01_A01_bin.123
AAACCTAAGATGCAGGTGGTTGGCGCGATGATGCATAAGCTCATTCGGGTCATTTATGGCGTGCTTAAATCAGGCCAGCCCTTTGACCCAGACAAACTGCTTCCAGCGACTTGACAGACACTGTTCAAAACAGTATCTACATTTGAATTAGCCCAGCTACTTATTCGACAAGCCTATCTTTTTAGATACGATTTTTAGATACGATCAATCGGTTGCCTTCAGGGGCAGATCCGCATTGATGCAGTCAATTTCCTGCTGTTCAAGCTGGTTGACCTCACCGATGTAGTTCATCAAAACCGACTGTAGCTTCGGATCGTAGAACCGATGCAGGCTGTAGTTGGGGCTAGCTGGAAACCCACGACGCTTTTTGTGCCGTCCGCCAGCCCCGGGATCAAAAAGCTGAATGCCTTGGCTAATCGCCCACTCAATGGGTGTGTAGTAACAGGCATTGAAGTGCAAATTACTGTAATCCTCAAAAGAGCCCCAGTAGCGACCATAGAGGCGATCGCCCTTGGTTAAGCAAAACGACATCCCAACAGGATTCGGACTGTCATCACGATAGGCAGCTGCCAGCACCACCCGATGACGATAAT
Organism: Cyanobacteria bacterium P01_A01_bin.123; assembly: GCA_039815185.1. Classification (GTDB taxonomy): domain Bacteria; phylum Cyanobacteriota; class Cyanobacteriia; order Phormidesmidales; family Phormidesmidaceae; genus JBCBZT01. The sequence goes on from JBCBZT010000047.1 coordinate 594, forward strand.
CTTTGTGGAGCTGCTCAAAGAACTTACGGGTTAAATATTTACTCCCCCACCAGCCAAATTTGTCGCAGGTGTCACCATAGAAGCGATACATCTGAGTGCATAGGGCCTTGGTGATGTCATCCCCGGCATGAATCACCATGCGCAAGCCGGCTTTATCAACCGATTTTCGTTCTCGCTTGATATTGCGTCGCTGGTTGGCATTAAACGCTTTGAGATAGTCATCAAACGTTTGATAACCCTGGTTTTGCCAGATATAGCTGTGGTGCAGCCAGGCGCGGAAACCGAGAGCCTCCATCCGCGATTTCCAGCTTGGATCCACATAGAGGAAATTGCAGCCCGAGATGCGATTGCGATCGCAAAATTCGTCAATCGCCTGCACCATCACCCGCGTCAACGCATCCTCATTCTCATCAGCGGCGATTAAAAACCGATAGCCCTCTGCTGGGGTAAACGGCGACATTCCCAGCAGCTTGGGATAGTACTGGACATTCAGCCGGGCAGCGACATCGGCCCACTGATGATCAAACACAAATTCGCCATAGCTGTGGCCTTTGAGATAAAGGGGCGCGGCCGCCACTAAAGTGCGATCGCCACCCTGCTCTCGCCAAATCGTGAGGTGGTTAGGCAACCAACCCGCATTCGCCACCGCACTTCCAGAGGACTCCATATTGTGCAGCCAAGCCCACTCAAAAAAAGGGGTGGTTAATGGCATGGCCAACATATCCCAAGCGGCTTGTGGGATTTCGGCAATGCTTCGAATCCAGGATACTAGGTAACAAGCCTTCACAGATTCCGCCATAGATAGAGTTGAAAGGGAACTAGCACTGCTGAAAAAGACACCGTTCTAGCCTAAACCACATCTAGTTTGAAAGCTTGAGTTTCACCGCAGCAGTAGCCACAGAGTCTAGATGGGTTCAAGGTCTAAATTCAATTCTCCGATGGGCACGGGTTGCGCTGAACACGGTAGTGCAGAAACACTTCATCAGCGATCGCGCGGGTTGAAAGCAGCTGCAAGCGGGGCGCTTGGGCTGATAACCAACCGGCACCATCCACTGGCGTTGGGGATGTTGCCCCACCCAGTAATAGCGGGCAAATCGTCAGTTGGAGTTCGTCCACTAAATCAGCAGCCAGCCACTGGGCAACCAAGGTGCCACCCCCCAGCAAAGCCAAGCGCCGAATATCCAAGTCAGCTAGGGATTCAACCATCTTGGGCCAATCCATGGTTCCTTGCCGAGCGATCAACAGGTGATCAAATCCGGGGCGATCGCCCCAGGCGATCGCCCCGTCCGGCGTTGTGATTAGTCCCCTCAGAAACGGTTGCTGAAAAAATCGCCAGTCGGGCTTCAATTGCCCCGAGCGAGAACATACAAAGTGTATGGGTTGCTCGGTAAAACCTCGGCGAACACGGTCTTTGATCAGGTCAGGAGATTTAATCAGCACGCTGGTGCCGTAGGCCCGCAGGGTACCTGCGCCAAACACGACAGCATCGACTGAGGCGATCGCAGCTTCTAAGTGCATCCGATCTTGAGCTGAGGGAAACCTTGCAGGCGATCGTTGATAATCTGCAATCTTACCGTCGGCACTTATGGCCAAAATAACCGTCGTATGCACCAAACGAGTTAACTTTGTCCCACCCATGCGTTACCGAAACCAGTAGGCCATAATAGGAACGTTCGCCAACATCATTAAAACTCTAGGCTATAGATTTTCTCTGATGGTGTCTTGATATCTGATTTAAGATGTCTTGACATTTGGTTTGCTAAGCTCTCAATCAGGTATGTATCGCTTACGCTTTAAGCTTTTCAAATCGGATATCCAATACCGATGATTTCCAGGTTATGGGTCATTCCATTTATATGGCGCTTCACTGAGTTCCAATGTCACGATCCCGTCCTCGCTCATTTCGGCGTATCTTACTGCTGCGGATTCTGCTGCTAAGCTTCCCGATCTTATTGATTGGGCAGTACGCCACCCTGCGGAAAGCCCGAACAAGTTTGCTAGATACTGCTCGGCAGAACCTTGCCAGTAGCGCCATCCGCAAAGCTGAAAGCTTTGATCTGAGTCTCCGTGCCTTAGAGAGCCACTTACAAACGTTGACTCAAACAACCGCATTACAAAGCGGCTCCGCATCAGATATTGAGGCATCCCTCACCAACTTTAGCGATACCTTTCCATTTTCAGTGACTTGTCTTCAGCTCACTGATGTTCAATCTCAGACCCTGGTTATCGACACTTGCCCCACTGCCTTACCCGACCCTCCCGAGCCCTTACCCTGGCTAACTCAATCTGGGCAGAATGCAATCCCCAATCAAAGCTTTTATTTGATTGCCGCAGGACAGGCTGCTGATATGTTTCCGGACAGCACCTCCAGCAGCCAAACCAAGATCGATCCCCTGACAGAGTCTCCAGAAGACAATCCAGTTTTGGGCACAGACACCAACTATACCCAAGCCCACCTAGACGTTGTCGTCGCCACTCCGGTTTATGGTTCGGACAGCACCTTACGCTATACCCTCTCTGTCCATGCCATGATTGACCAGCTCCAAAATACTGACCCCCGATCCCTGGTGGGCGATACGGTGATAGTCGATGAGCAACTCCGCATTTTGGTTCACCCTGATCCCACTCAAATCGGCAAGACTGCTCCTGAAGTCAATGGTGGCGATCGGCTACAGAGCCTCGTTGGCAACGTTTGGGCAGGCAACAACGGGACGTTGCATCTGTTTAACTTTATGTCCAATCAGCAGGAGTGGTTAGCCGGATATACAGGGCTAGATGTTTCGGTTGCCCCGGATGAAACCCGACGATGGACTATTTTGGCTGTTACCCCGCTAGACCATGCTCTCCAGGCACTTTGGGATATTCGCACAATCCTGATTGTGCTAACCCTAGGTCTATTGGGTGCTAATGCAGTCTTAGCCCTTTATATTGCCCGCAGTCTCTCATTACCGATTGAGAAACTGGGACAGTATGCTGAACAAATTCAAGATCTGTCGCAGTTGAAAGAAGCCCCCCAAGATCTCAAGATTTGGGAACTTAACCGCCTTTCCCTGGTGCTGACCCGGATGATGAAGCGCCTTGAAGACCGCGCTAGAGAACTCCGCCATGCCTGGCAAGATGCCCAACTGGCCAATCAGCTTAAAAACGAGTTCTTGGCCAATACATCCCACGAATTGCGCACACCACTCAACGCCATTATTGGTTGCCTACGGTTAGTCAAAGACGACTGTTGTGATACTCGTGACGAAGAACTAGATTTTTTGGAACGGGCTGATCATGCCGCCATTCACTTACTCAAAATCATTAACGACATTCTGGATATTGCCAAAATTGAGTCTGGGACGTTGGCCCTTGAATCAGAAACCGTCAATCTGACCCAGGTGATTACAGAAGTGATTGATCTGCAAAGCGTCCAGATTCAAGATAAGGGGCTGACTTTACAGCGGCCTGATTTGTCCACCCCGATTTTAGTCCAGGCCGATCGGGCCAAGTTAAAACAGGTACTGCTGAATATTACCTATAACGCCCTTAAGTTTACAGAACAGGGCAGCATTGCCATTGAGTTGAACCGTCAGCTAGCCCCCCCCCTCACAAAACAGCTCAACTCGACATTGAGCCCAACCAACCCAGATCAAGCCGGGCTAGACCCGGCAAACCATGAGACGATTACCAATGGGAGCGTCAAGCCCAGCACGCCATCTCAGGTTGCGATTGTGATTCGCGACACCGGCATTGGTATTGACCCAAAACAGCAGCACAAGCTCTTTCGCCCCTTTGTCATGGTTGATGGCAGCACTACCCGTCGATTTGAGGGCACCGGTTTAGGATTGGCAATTTCCAAAAATCTGATGTCATTGATGGCAGGCACCATCAGCTTGAGCAGTGAAGGAATTGGCAAAGGCACGACAGTCACCTTAACGTTGCCGATATTGGCCATGACCCCTGACTTGACGAATGCCGTAGATGATCTCAAAGCAAGCGATGGGATGAAGGCATCTAACGAGTTTGAGAAAAATGGACTGAAGGGCGATCGCGATGATTTTGCCATCAGCCACGCTCCGGGCAATGTCCCCCAGGCAAATGCTCGAACAGACGAAGGCTAAACCAGATCCGATTTGAAAATTTGCGTCTTGAGCTCAGAAGCGCTGGGAACCCTCGTATAAACAAGATTTCAAGATTTAAATTGTGATTGCCTGGATTAAAGACTCAGATCAATGGGGGTTCCCCCCTGAGCTAATGAGCAGGACAGCGCTTCTAAAATCCGCACTAAATCCGCACCTACTTCTCCAGAAGAAACCGTAGATGGCGTTTGCTGCTGTACGCAGGTGACAAAATGCTCACAGACCTGCTTGAGCGGTTCCGCTTTCGGTAGGGCGATCGCCTCAGTCTCTAGCCCTACCGGAACAAACCATTGCCCCTGCCGTTCAAACTGTCCCTGTTGCAGGGTGAGCGGAGATTCTGTGTTAATCTCATCAAAAATTAACGTGCCGCGATTGCCAACGATCCCTAAACGTCTCTGTTTATCTGGGTTCAGCCAACATAGATGAATATGGGCCTGAAACCGATTGGCATAGGTCAAGGTCAACCAGACTAAATCAGCGAGCCCCTTGGCAAAGTGGGGCGGCTGGTTCACCTGGGGTTGCAGCCAGGCCTGCCCCTTGGCCTCAACTCGGCAGGGCATTTGCCCCAACCAGTGGTTAAAGATGGCAATATCATGAATTGCCAGATCCCAGAGGGCATCAACATCGAGACGAACCGGGCCGAGATTGCTGCGGGTAGCATATCCATAGCGCAAATTGCCCAAACGCCCTGTATCAAGCACCTGTTTACCTTCCTGTACCGCTGGATGGAAGAGGTACGTGTGATCGACAACGAGTTGACGCTGGGTATCGCAGGCTAGACGGCACAGTTCCAAGCTTTGCTCGCTGTTGAGCGTCAGCGGCTTTTCTGCCAGGACATGAATGCCCTGAGTCAATGCTGCCGTAATTAGCTCATAGTGGGTTACGGCAGGGGTGGCGATCGCGATCGCATCGAGCCCTGGCAACGCCAATGCTGCAGCCCAGTCTGGCGTCAACTTAACCGCTGACGGCAAATCAAAACGCTGCTGCACTTGGGCCAACTGCTCTGGGCGCGGGTCAACCACCGCAATCACCTCAACCTGGGGTAAGGCTAAAAAGTTGCGTAGTAAATTCACACCCCAACGACCAACACCAAAAACAGCCAGTTTTAGAGCAGGGGAAGTCATGGTAAGTCTTGTCACATGCGTCAGTCAGTTCCACCAAGCCCAGCATGCCCAGGTCAAGCTACTCCACTAACGACTGGCCAATTTAATCCGACAAATGTTTAAGCAACGTCCCATAGGCTTTGCGGGCGGCGGCTTGTTCAGCCAGTTTCATCGATCGGCCTTTGCCCGCGCCCCAAGCACGCCCCTGCACCCAGACCTCAGCCCCAAACCGTTCACGATCCCCGTGGGCTTGGCTCAATTCTTGGGTGCGATAGTCGGGCAGAACTTTGTAATGGGCTTGGGTGAGTTCTTGTAGGGCCGTCTTGTAATTTTCTAAGGCCGGGTCTTGCAAGATTTGCATCGCCAGGGTTTGAAAATGGGAATCCAGCCAACCATGAACCAGTTGAGTATCCTGAGTAGCGCTGTAAAGGGCCCCAAGAATCGCTTCTAAGCTATCAGCCAAGCGAGACTGACGGGCAGCCAAGTCATGGCGGGCAGCTACGGAAAAGATCATGTAGCGTTCTAAATCGTATTGGGCGGCAATTTGGGCCAGCACATCATCACTCACTAAGCGCGATCGCGTCGCCGCCAGTTCACCCACCGTAGCATCAGGAAACTGAGACATCAAAAACTCTGCTGCCGCCAAACGCAAAGCAGCATCACCGAGGAATTCGAGCCGTTCATAGTTGCGATCGCCACTGGCAGAAGGATGGGTCAGAGCCCGGTCTAAGCAGTCCCAATCCAGGCGATCGTCCTCCGGAATACCCAGATGTTGCAATAACCGCTTGAGTTGATCTAATCGCGTCGAATCCACTAACACCCTTCTCAAGAAAAACCGTTACTAAACTAATCAATCCTTCATCCCAAAAGCGGGTCGAAAAGAAGGAAAGAGCCAGACATAAGCCGGGTTCTGTTCTTTAGGGAATCCCCAAAGGGCAGTTATCTATCTGGGACGGCTGTTACCAGACGCCTCAAGCGGTACTCACAAGCGGGACTGGGAAAAGACCAACCATTGCCCCTCGACCTTGCTCCCAACCGGGGTTTACCTAGCCAACACCTCTCGATGTTGCTGGTGCGCTCTTACCGCACCCTTGCACCCTTACCTGCGAAATTTTGGATTTTGAATTTCGGATTTTGGATGCAACCAAAATCTAAAATCGCCAATCTAAAATCGCATCGGCGGTATGTTTCTGTGGCACTCTCCTCACGGTCACCCGCACTGGGCGTTACCCAGCAAGTCTGGTCTTTCGGGAGCCCGGACTTTCCTCAAGCCGAGTAATCTCGACCTGTAACCGCCTCGCCGACTCTTTCCTTCCATCCAGTCTAGTGAATCCCGGTGGCTTTAGGGTTATCGACTAAAAATCCACCGCAGCACGAAAAAGGCAGGTTCATCAGGCAATACTTCCATGGTGAAGTTAAAAGGAATCAGCAGTCGCATCGCCTGGGCATCTTCTTCTATTGTGCGTTTTAGCCAAACCAACAACCGCAATGAATAGGTCTTAGGAATCTTATCCGGTAATTCGATCACCTGTTCAAAGTTGATCAGAGCCGCCTTGGCTTCTAGGGTTTGGTTCTCAGCATTTCGAGCAAACAATGACTCTGGAAAAATTGTGGCATTGAGCGCCTGTTCTGGATTGACCACACTAAACACCTGGGGTTGCAATAAATCCAGCGGCATTCCAGGAATTTGGCGAATCACCCGTTCGGTCTGCCCCTGCATCCGATTGATGGAACTGCGATCCCAATCGATATAAATCTGGACATCTGGATTACGGTTAGCCACTTGCACCACCAAGGCCTGCAGTGGCGGGTTAAGTGGTTTTCTACCCTGGGGCAGAACCTGAATCTCAACAGTGCCATTGGGCTTTTCCCCTTGGGGTGAAGTCCACAGAGACAATACTAACGATCGGAGACCATTAACCGCTTCTACTACTTCAGCAGTCATCCGGTTAGTTTTACCCTGCTGTCCAATTTGCCCAGTCACTTCGGTCTGTAAACTATCTGAATCAAGATGGATAGCGATTTGATCTTCAAATCGCTTTTCCAATGAAAGTGCCATCTGGTAGAGCACATAACCCACGCAGATGAAGTAAACCGTCAAAATCAGCAAGTCGGTGGACATAGCAGAGGGAAAGCGCCCCAGACCAAAAATTGCAGTCACATAAACCTTAGCCACATCCAGATTCCTAGCTAGCTCTCCTGAGCTCAAAGCTCAAAGGTTTTTCCTTAAGCTAAAAATCAAGTCTTTAAGTTGGATGTGGTTTGGATGCCTAAGGATAGACCGTTTTTTGTCCATCGCTTAAGATTTTATTAGAAGCTTTGCGTTCAACCATGTTAGATTCTTTAGCCTCACTGTTGGGCCGCCGTCCTCAACCCGTCAACGCCCAAGTCGAAATCTACACTTGGCAAACTTGCCCCTACTGCATCCGCGCCAAGCTACTGCTGTGGTGGAAGGGGTCGAGCTACGCCGAATACAAAATTGATGGTGATGGCGCGGCTCGATTGCGCATGGCGGAAAGGGCTAATGGACGCAAAAGCGTGCCTCAGATTTTTATCAACGATGAGCACATCGGTGGCTGTGATGATCTGTATGCTTTGGATACTCAGAATAAGCTTGATTCGCTTTTGGCCGCTGCCCCTAGCCGTTCATCATCGTCGTCTATGTAAGAAGCAAGCTGAACCTCAGCAACCCATAGTGCTTTGAGCGCGCAAACGGTGCGGAGATGCAAAGTTTTTGTGAAACGCACTCATTTTCCTGTAAGTGATGCCCTGGGATGGGAAGTATAAAAATGTGACTCATTCACTTATGGGTATTCCATCCAACATCATGGCAAAAACATTTTCTTTCCGGGCCGTTTCCACTGCAATTGCCCTAGCAATTCCGACTCTCATGGTTGGCGTGCAGGCCGCTTTGGCTGAAGCGCTTGAATTCACGCTAATTAACGACTCTAGTCAAGACATTTATTATTTGTACGTTAGCCCTTCTGCTTCTGACAGTTGGGGTTCAGACATCCTCGGTAGCGACATTATTCCCAGCGGCACGTCTAGCATAGTCACCATCGATGATGGCTTAGACACTTGCAACTATGACTTATTGGCTGTTTCTCCAAGTGGGGACGAAGTTGAGGACTACAACCTTAATATGTGCGAAATTTCAACCTACACGGTGACTAACTAGGCTTCAAAGGAACCTAAGTTTCTGCATAAAGTCAGTTAATGATACGTCGGCTACTAGTTGAGCCAGGTCAGCGCTTGGTATTGTCAGCCACGTTGCCGCTTTTGCGATATGGCCGACAATACCAAACCACTCAGTTCACATTCTGACGTATCATAAATAACACTAGAACACTGAAAAGTTTTATCGGAAAAGTCCCCAGTTTTCCGTAAATGATACCCTCAAGGTAGAAGTTCTATAGTGGCCCGTTAATCTACAGGTAATCCCAACACTATGACAAAAGCATTTTCCTTCCGTGCCGTTTCCACGGCGATCGCCCTAGCGATCCCAACTCTGATCGTTGGCGTGCAAGCAGCTCTGGCTGAAGCACTGGAATTTACGCTGATTAATGAGTCTAGCCAAGACGTTTACTACCTTTATGTTAGCCCCTCCTCCTCTGACAGTTGGGGTGAGGATGTTCTCGGGACTGACACTATTCCGAGCGGCGGGTCTAGCGTCATCACCATCGATGATGACATGGATACCTGTGATTATGATTTATTGGCGGTTTCCCCAACAGGCGACGAAGTTGAAGATTACAGCGTCGATCTGTGCGAGATTTCAACCTACACCATTACTGACTAGACCTGAAGTTAAGCTGATGTGTGCATCGATTCGGTAATGGATGCATCAGCTATGGTGCAAACGATTAAATCAAGCACTTAAATATAAAGATTCAGATATTCCCCACGATGACGTTGTCTCCTTGTCGTGGAGCAGCCTAAAGTCAACTATGTCTTAACTTTAGGCAGCACTCAAATCGAACGGAGTGCAAATTCGTTTGAGGAGGTCTTTTGGGTCAACACCGTTTCTTGGACTTTGCATCGTTTTAGCTTGGCAAGCATTGCCTCTAGCTTCGGATCGCGTTGCGCTAGAGACGCAGGTAGACAGCGCCTCTTGAGCCCACAGGTTTGACAAAGCATTAATTTGAACGACCTTAGGTGACGATTAGAGTGTTCTTACGCTTTCCATTGTTGCGTCTTTTTTCTCCTTTGCGAGAGATTTTTCGTTAAGGCAGACTAAGATTTGATGTTGAATTGTTGACTTTTAAAGCATTGATTATTAAACCTATACAGATTTCAGCTTGTATCTGAATCGCTGATTGTCAAAGGCTTACGCTGCGAGCGCGGCAAACCGCGGACAAGTGTGGGTTACGCTGAATCTCTTCTGGGAGATACGGTTTACCCCCCTCGCGAAAAATATTGAGCGTTATCATAAACCTATAGAAACTTCACCTAAGCCTCATCTGGTTTAGAAACTTGTTCGCGCAGCGTCTCCGAAGGAGAAATTTTGAGTTCAAGGAGAAACAATGGTTTTGGCTAGCTTGGATATGGACGAGGTTTGAAATCTTTCTTTGTCTTAATCGCTACATTGTTCTGAATGTGGACAAGGTTTATTTCAAGACTTTCGTAGCTTGGCCTGGTTGAGCTTTAAGTTAGTTGAGTTTTAAGTTGTTGCTGAATGTCAAGCTTTATTCGTTAACTGAGTGCCTTAGGTAATGACCGTGTGGGGATAGTTTGACCGCCGCGATCGCGCGATATCAATCACACTTTGAGTCAAAAACGGGAGGGAAAACGATGAAACTGATGAGTGCAGCCGCATTATCTTTGCTGTTCCCCTTGATGGTTGCCAGCACTGCCCAGGCTGAAAACCCAGAACATGTCCGACGTTTATTAACCACCAATGCCTGCTATGGCTGTGATTTATCAGGAGCCATACTCAGCGATGCCCACTTGATTGGGGCAGATCTACGAAACGCCAATCTCTCTGGGGCTCAGCTAGTGGGTTCAAATTTGGAAGGGGCAGATCTGACCGGAGCTAATTTGGAAGGGGCAAACCTGACCGATGTCATGCTGACCAATGCCAGTCTTAATAACGCTGATCTAGATGGCGTCAACTTCACTCGCGCAATGCTTTATCACGTAGACGTAGCAGGTGCTTCTCTCAACAACATTGACCTGACCCAAGCCCAAGTGGCGGGTACCCCGATCAGTGTTGGCGGTCAGTATCCTGAGGGCTGGGAGCAGGAGTAAGCAAAACGGGCTGGGGTAATGGTGTTTCTGCCAAAAAGGCCGTTACGCGATCGCGAGTGGGCAAAGATGACTGCGCCCCAGCTTGGGTGACTGACAACGCGGCCACAGCGCTGCCCTGCAGCATGGCCTGAAGCAGAGCCTGATCTTGACATAACGCTGCGGCCAATCCGCCATTGAACGCATCCCCTGCAGCTACCGTATCCACTGCGTCAACCTTATAGGCTGGCAAGAGAAAGGATCCCTCTGGGCTGCTACAAACACACCCTTGGCCCCCTAGCTTGACGATGACGGTTTTGACGCCGCGCGATCGCAGGTGTTGTGCAGCCGCCAACGCTGATTCTGGTGTATCTACCGGAAAGCCAACTAGTTGAGCCGCTTCGGATTGATTCGGCGTCAGAATATCAATACTGCGATAAAACTCATCGGGTAACGCTGATTGGGCCGGAGCTGGATCAACAATCACCTTGATACCCTGGGTTTGGGCTAACTGGGCAGCTCGCTGCACCATCGGCAAGGGAATTTCAAACTGCAATAGCAATACTTGAACATGCTGGAACCGAGCACTTAGTCGCTCTATATCGGTGTCGTCAATCGCTGTGTTCGCGCCTGGAACAACGATGATGTGATTTTCACCATTAGCTGCGACTGCGATCGCGGCAACGCCCGTCCTATTGTCTCCATCAATACTCACATCCACTGTATTCACCCCAGCAGCATTCAAACTTTTAAGTAGATCTTCTCCAAAGCTATCCCCACCGACCCGTCCAACCATGGCTGTGGAAACTCCCAATCGAGCTGCCGCCACGGCTTGGTTTGCGCCTTTACCGCCGGGCACAATTAGGAAGCGATCGCCCAGTAATGTCTCTCCGGGTTCAGGCAATCGCGATACCTGTGTAACGAGATCCATGTTGAGGCTACCGAAGACCAGAATTGACATAGCCGTTCAAGTTCAAGGTTTGACAGTCAGCGTTGGGTTGTAGCCGTAGCATCTCTGGCTATGCTAAACGTAACCGTCAGGAATACCCACAAAGAAATATGTCTTGCTAGCGTTCTGTAGCAAAGTTCTACAGATTTCTTAAGTTTTAATTGCATCAGAACTTCGCTCTGAAGGAGCATCTATGATGTAAACAAGTCAGTTGAAAGTTTGACTCTAGCCCAACCAAACTTTCAATAAACGATCAATTCGTGAAAGGCTTTCAATTTCTAGCCATACTTAAAATTCCAATCAGATATCAGAGAGTCATCATGTGAATCAATGAGCACAATGATAGATGAGCCATTCAAAGTAGGAATTATCGGGCATTGTAATCTGGGCAGCGTCGAGAAGCATTCATATATCCATTTTTATTGTCACCGATTATTAGCTGAATTAAAACAGAAATATTCAGACATGATAGCTATCTCAGCCATTGCTGACGGTGCTGACTCCATCTTTGCTCAGTGCGCTGTATCATTAGGCATTCGCTTAGAGTCAATCATACCTTTCAAGAAATTTGATTCTGACTTTCAAGAGGACACTACCTATGAAAGGTATAAATCCTTACGAAGGAAATCGAAATATGAAACTAGAGTTAATTTCTCAGAAAGAAGTAACCTAGCCTATAAGAGAAGTATGGAATGGTTAGTTTTTAAGTCTAATATGATTTTAGCTGTATGGGATGGTAGGGAAGAAGGGACAATAGGGGGTACTTGGGAGGCAGTATCGCTAAGCAGGAGAATCAGGAAGAAGATGATCCATATTAACAATAAAAGCAGAAAAATAAATTACTATTTTTGTAAAGGCAATGAATACGAGTTGCGGAAAGAACTCTCCTTGGAACAAGTCATAAAGCATCTTTAGAAATGAGTTTCAGATTTAAAGAAGGATTAAATACGGTAAGCATCATTGGCTTACTAGGCACGACTTTATCTTTAATCTTATTAGTCACTTATGGTACACAGTATTACATTGACAGAGATGTTGTCGTTTCTAGCGAAACACTTGCCGACAAAAAAACTGAGTATGAAATTACAAAGCTAGATGCTGAGATCAGCAGAATTCGAAGTGACACTGCTGGCAGCTTATTTTGGCTAAAGCTAATTGCTTTATTTGTAACAGTAGGAGGGGCAATTGGCGGTTATTTAATCGGCCAAAGTCGCACAACCATAGCCAAATTAAACTTCGAGAATCGAAAAAATGTTGATGAGGTATATCAATCAATTGTCCAAGAGTTAGCCAGTGAATCGCCTATTTTGAGAGCAGCAGCGGCTGTAAAGCTAGGCGCAGTCCTTAGGTCATTTCCTGCAGAGTGGAATGTCAGCGACGCGAGAAAAAAACAACTTATCCAGTTAACCAAACAAGTTTTGGCTGCCAGCTTATCAATTGAAACAGATCCAAAAGTTTTAAAGACGCTAACGATTAGTATTGCTTTACATAAGCCGGAGTCTAGCGACGGGCTAGTCAATTTGCGAGAGCTTGATTTGTCAGGTGCAAAGGCTTCAGATGCATACTGGGCAAAATGTAACTTCGAGTATGCAGACTTCTATTCAGCTAATCTTTCTCAAGTTTCCTTCAGAAAATCTAATTTATCTAGTGCTCAATTCAGGGAGTCATATTTACAGGGAGCGGTATTTGATGAGGCCATCTGCATAAAAACAAACTTCAAACTAGCAGATTTACGAGGCGCATCATTTGAGCAAGCCAGTTTAGATTCAGTTAATTTTGAGAATGCTAAAGTATATGCTGTAAGAATAGATGAAGCACACTTTTCAAACACCCCTGATTGTCAAGTGGATATTTCGGTAGATGGGGATGGCTCCCAATTAATCTCAGTAGATGACTGGCTAGCTGGAGAACAAAGTTGACTAGGGTTTACTCTAAGTAATTATCTATGTCAATTAAGGATGCTGTCTCAGATCTGATCTGTTAATGAGCGGGACACTCAGCTCGTCCAACGAGTTAGATCCCTTTACTTGTCTCTGACATCCGCGATTATGATGTTAGAGTCGCAATGTTAATTGGCGCATCATCACAAATTTCAGTAGATTAATTTTCTGAGACGAGCCCATCCAAACGGGCACCCGCAAATATTTCCCTAGCAGCAATCGTCCTAAACCTTTAATCCGGGCATAGGCTCGACTTTTGAACCAAATGCTGAGTTCAGTTGTACCTGTCGCAGCCGCATACATCGGTGGAAAGGCCAACTTGCCGTAAAGCACATCGGCGCGGTGAGCTTTGCTGAGTTTATTTTGCTGATGTTCAGGGTTGGGTACTCCACCATGTTCACCGTAGTTGCGAAAGGGCACATAATCCATAAAGCCGCGATCGCGCAAATAGTAATCAATCCCAGAATCCCAAGGCGTATAGGCCTGGGGTCCCGGATCAGCTGCGACACCATCGGCGAGTTCAATCAACAGCTTGGCACTTTTAGCTGTAATGACGTAGGCCACCATTGAAGTCGAGTAGCCTTCTGCATAGCCGCGATCGCTAATGTTATAAACCTGCGGCGCACAGGTATATAGCCAAGCAATCCCCAACTGGTCGTCTTCCGGGTCAAACGGCGGCGGCAATCTACCAAAGTTTTTAACGGGTATAAAGTCGGCTTCCACAATCAGCGTCGGCTGATCTGAGGTCAAAGCTCGCTCCCATGCCGCTTTATGATTCAGCAAACACAAATAGCTGCGGGAATAGTTGTGATATTCAGGCTGATGAACTTGGCGTAGCACCTCACACTTGCAACCCGCCTGAATCAGCCACTCTTCTAAGAGTTGCGTCTCTTCCTTATAAGCCAGAATAAACGTTTGCCCGATACAGTCTACTAAACGGGTAGCCTGGACAACAGCGTTGAGTGTGGTAGCCACAGCAGTCTTCCAATACGACAGCAATTCAATAATTTCAGCCCTGAGACTCAGAAGGCTCATCAGCAAAAGGCTTTGGCATCAAGTCACTCCTCTCAAACGGCAGTCGCCTTCTTTGGCAAGCCTAACCTGTCCCTGTCAAAATCGTCTCTCGATGATCGAGTCGATCAAGCTAACTTCAACTTACCCAAAAGTTAAGACATTGCCGCAACTTCTCTACCAACGCGTTGGCGGCTTGAGTCCCCGTAAACCCTTCGATCCAAATTAAACCTTTGTGGGTTCATGCATGGGCTAGCTAACTGCCCTGACCAAATCCTTTAGCACGGTGGGAGACTTGCCAGATTCGCAACTCACCCGCAGTACCGCCTACCGCCAAGCGATCGCCCGATACAGACCAAGCCAAACAGGTTGCCCCTCCGCTAAATCCCTTCAGGGTTTGAGACAGTTTCTGGGCATTCTGCCAGAGTGCGATTCGACCATCCTGGCCTACCGATGCCAAAGTAAGTGAGTTGGGTTGAAACGCGATCGCATTCACGCGATCTTTGTGGTGCTCTAATACCCGCGATCGCCAGCCCACCTTAGTCTTATCATGCCGTTCCCAAACGGTGATGGCTTCAACACAGGCAGCTGCAATCAGAGGAGTGCCAGAGGCAGTCATCGGGGTAGACCAGGCTACTTGCCGCACTTTTCCAGGGAAACCCTGCATCAGCCAAGGAGGCGGACTGTTCCACTCCGCTACGGTGAGGGTGCGATCTAAATTTCCCGACCCGAGATAACGTCCATCATCAGACCAAGCCGCATACAAACTGGCCCCCGGCACAGCGATCAACTTAGGCCCTGTGGTCCAATCATCTCCAAACCAAACCTTGATGCCGCCATGACCACTGACAGCAAGGGATTCCCCGTTGGGATGCCAGGCCAGATGCAAGATGGAAGAATCTTGAAAGTCAAGGTTAGCAACCCGTACGGATTCAGCCACGTCCCAAATGTGGACTTGGGAGCCGACACCATAAGCTAGATAGCTCTGACTGGGGTGCCAGGCCAGTCGATCAATCCAAATACTGGGATGGTCGTGGTGTAAAACGATGTGACAGTCGGGCGATTTCACGCCCCAGACCATAACTTTTCCCGACTGTCCACCAGCAGCTAAAAACTGACCGTCCGCAGAAAATCCCAACCCATTGATGGCTTGTCCGCTAGCAGCTTGAAGGGTTACAGTTTCACCTATCGATCGCGTCAAGACGACCTCCCCCGCTGCCGAAGCCACCGCCAGCCATTCCCCATCTGGCGACCAGGTTATAACGGTTACATAGTCTGTCAGGTTATCAGACGCCTGGGGAGTGAATTGTAACAGTGCACTTTTCACGCCAGACAAGTCCGAAATCCGTGACGCAATTCGGCTTCATCCAGATTGCGGCCGATGAATACTAGCTCACTGCGGCGAGTTTCGCTAGGTTTCCAGGGACGATCGCCACGACCATCAAAAATCATGTGAACTCCCTGAAACACATAGCGGTTAGCCTCCCCCGCCAAGTTAAGGATGCCCTTCATGCGAAAGATATCTGGGCCTTTGGTTTGCAGCAGATCATTCACCCAGGTACTGAGCTTGTCACTATCTAGGGGTTGATCCTCCACAATGGCAAAAGAATAGACCGATTCATCGTGTTCGTGGGCATCTTCATTGAGGAATTCTGGATCGACTTGTAAAGCGCGATCCAGATCAAAGGCTTTGACGCCCAAAATCGACTCAATCGGTAGTTCAGAATTCTGGGTGCGGTAGAGCTTCACCATCGCATTCATATCGAGGATGCGCCGTTCTAGCTCTACCAATTCTGCTTCAGAGACCAAGTCAACTTTGTTAAGCAGGATAACGTCGGCAAAGGCAATTTGCTCCTGGGCTTCATCGCTGTCCCAGTGTTGCCAGATGTGCTTAGCATCCACCACAGTAATCACGGCATCCAGTGCCAGCTGCGACTGAATATCCTCATCTACAAAAAAGGTTTGAATCACCGGGGCTGGATCAGCCAAACCAGTCGTTTCAATCACCAGATGGTCAAACTTATCGCGTCGCTGCATCAGATTGCCAATGATGCGAATCAAATCCCCACGCACTGTACAACAGATACAGCCGTTGTTCATTTCAAAAATTTCTTCGTCGGCATCAATCACCAGCTGATTATCAATGCCCACCTCCCCAAACTCATTCACGATGACCGCAACCTTCTTGCCATGCTCATGGGTCAAGATGCGGTTGAGCAGCGTGGTCTTCCCTGCCCCCAAATAGCCCGTCAATACGGTCACTGGCATACCCGCTGTTGCTGTCGTCACCATGGCCTTTTATTTACCTGAAAAACATTATGGCTTCGGCATTATCTCTGATGCCATTTGCCTATAAAAGTTAGTGGTGAACATTTCAGGCCCTAGTAAAGATGTGCATCTATCCTTACTGCCGACAGATCTACAGGCAAACCGTAGAGTAGGCCGTTTAAGCCCTGTCAAATCTGTAGCCTATCGGTTTTAAGCCAAAAGGGCCTGCTAAGCGTCACTCAAAATTCTCTTTAATGGTCAGGACAGCTTATGGTCAAGACAGCAAGACCTAGCCCATGTCCCCATCTACCGATTCCATCAACTATAGTGGCGTCACAGATGCACAGGTCTATCATCTATTGGTTTCAAAACTTTTAGAGAACTTAATCTAGGCCACTAACACGACTACTTAAAATCAGTAATTATTGCTGATACGCAGTCAGAATAAAAAACAAAGATCCAACCCATAGGCTGATTTTATTAACTCGCGAATATCAGCTTATTACTTCACCAAAATATTTAAGCTTGAGTGACAATTAGTGCTTTTACACCTTTGTCTATGGATTCATAAATAATCCATATTGATTCAATCAAGACTTTTATGGATAAAAGCTCTGATTAATCCAAGATGTATATCTATTTACAGTTCCTTCTGTAGATTGATGGATTAAATAAATCTAACAAGCGTTGAGGCAGATAAAGTTATGCAGTATTTACTGGGTTTGTCTAAGCAAAAAATTGCGACCGGTTTTCTAGCCACATCAATACTTTTCATAGGTGCTTGTTCTGCCAGCACTGTTAGCTCTGATGCTGAAGGGGAGAGCTCTTCAGGGGGTTCTGGAGAAGTTATTCGGATTGCAATTGGTACGCAAGATCAGGTAATCAATACAGCTGTTGGTGGAGCCACAGTTCGAGAGTTAGAACTATTAGAAAAACACCTGCCAACCGATGGCAAATATGAAGGGGTTGAATACGATATTCAATGGTCTAGTTATACATCTGGTCCACCCATTACTAATAAAATGCTGGCCGATCAGATTGATATTGGTCTCATGGGTGATTTCCCAGCTGTCATTAATTTGATTAAATTTCAGCAAGAAGCCCAGGATGCCGATTCGGTTTTTATCGGTACCTTGGCCTACAGTCCAAATGGGGCTGGCAACGCCGTTGTTGTCCCTAAAGATAGCGATGCAACGTCCCTAGAAGACTTAAAAGGCGGCACGGTTTCGGTACCTTTTGGCTCCGCTGCCCACGGCATGGTACTCAAGGCTTTAAATGACGCAGGGATTAATCCAGAAACCGATGTAGAGCTGATCAGCCAGGCTCCTGAAGTGGGGGGCTCAAGCCTACGCACCGGGCAAATCGATGCCCATGCTGATTTCGTCCCCTTTGGTGAACTGTTCCCCTTCCGGGGCTTCGCCAAGAAGATCTTTGATGGTGCTCAAACGGGTGTCCCCACCCTGCACGGTATCGTTGTTCGGACGGACTTTGCTGAAGAACACCCTGAAATTGTGGTGGCCTACCTAAAGGCTATGTTAGAAGCCAATCAAATGTTCCAGGCAGATCCAGAAGGCATCTCTGCTCAAATTGAGGAATGGTCTGGCATCGACAAGGAAGTGGTCTACATGTTCTTAGGCCCATCTGGACTCCAACCCCTCGACCCTACCATTCGTGAGACCCAGGTGAGTGCCCTGAAAAACAGCATTGCGACCCTGACTAGCCTGGGTAAAATCGAGAACCCGGTTGACCCCGAAGAAGTCACTGGCTGGATTGATGAAAGCTATCTCCAAATGGCGATGGAAGAGTTGGGCTTAGATTACGACGAGGTGATTGCCACCGCTGAGGCTTATCAGATTAAGGGTGAAGATGCCCTGACCGGAGAAGCCATTGAAGATCCTAAGTTGGCTGCTCAGTTCTGGGTGCAAGAAGAAGAGACTGTGACAAACTTCGCGTCTATCCCCAACATGTTAGAGGCATTGGCAGCTTTGCAAGCTGAGGGTAAGGCAGCGGATGTGATGTTTGTTCACGATCGCAACAACGGCTGGAAGTTATTTGCCGAGAATTCCCATTTTGTCAGCAATGGCGATGAAGTCTCAGCATTCCTACTGGAGTCGGATGCTGAGGCCTACGCTTCAGAATCTGGGGGGCAGGTGACTGCTTTCAAAGGTCTACAGGATCTCTATGCAGCGCAGCAGCCCGTACTGGTAGGCACCCGCTAGTCATCGCTGCGATCCGACTATTTCAGCTCATTGGGGGGTTCCATTCGATTGAATAGGGCTGCCAATGAGCTGGATTTAACGTTGTTGAGAGGGACAAAATGGTAGTTACGGCTTCAAAGGTATCTAATCTGAGCTGGGGGAAACAGGTCGGGAAAGGGCTGCAAGCTTTCTTCTTGGCCAATCGCCCTGCAAGACGGTTATTGGCGCTAATGCTGTTCTTTGGGGGATGGCAGATACTTTGCACGATTAACTTTGATTTTTTTATCAACTTTCAACTGATTCCTTCTCCCATTGAGGTCATTAAGGCCACTATCCAGTTTTTGACGAGTTCGCCGTGGGTGCATTTTAGATCCAGCATTATGCGGGTGCTGCTGGGCTATGCGATCGCGTCCTGTTTCGGTGTGATCTTGGGGATATTAATTGGCTGGTTCGAGGTGGTTGAAGATCTGATGCTTCCCCCCCTAGAGCTGCTGCGCCCGATTCCGGCAGTCGCCTGGATTCCCTTAGCCATTTTGATGTTTCCCAATGCCGAAAGTGGCATGGTTTACATCACATTTATTGGCGCTTTTTTCCCAGTGTTGATTAGTACCGTCAGTGGCGTAGAGAGCACCCTCAGCGATACGGTGCTGATTCGGGTGGGGCAGTGCCTAGGGGCTAGATCTTGGCATATTTTCAAAGACATTGTGGTACCAGGGTCCCTACCGAGCATTGCCAGCGGCCTAACCATTGGTATGGGCAATGCTTGGTTCTGTCTGGTGACTGCTGAAATTTTGGCGGGGCGCTACGGCGTGGGTTATATCACCTGGGAATCTTACGTCACGTCCAACTATCCCCCGATTGTGATGGGAATGTTGCTGATTGGTTTGATGGGCGCGTTAAGTTCCTGGGCCGTGAGTCGGGCAACGAGTGCCCTAATGCCCTGGCGAGTGATCAAGAAGCAGGGCAACTCATAGCAGTAGCACATTTATACAGTTGGCAAAAGGAATGGGAGAAACATGTTGACTCAGCAACTGAAGACACGACAGACGGTAAAAGGTTCTGTCCAAGTGGAAGGGCTCTCGGTGACTTTCCGCCGTCGGGGCCATGAAAACTGTGTTTTAGATTCAATTCAACTGGGTATTCAACCCGGTGAATTCGTTTGTTTACTAGGCCCTTCAGGGTGTGGTAAATCAACGCTGCTAAACGTCATTGCTGGGTTTTTGAAACCCTCGGCGGGCTACGTCATGGTGGATCAAGCTGCGGTGACTCACCCCGGTGCCGATCGCGGGTTTGTGTTTCAACAATACTCACTGTTGCCCTGGAAAACAGCCTTTCAAAATGTGGAACTGGGACTCAAAATTCGGGGCATGCCCAAAGCTGAACGCACCGAGTTGGTCAATGACTACCTGACTCGTGTAGGGCTTTACAAGTACCGCAATAACTATCCCCACCAGCTGTCAGGGGGAATGCAGCAGCGCGCCAGCATCATTCGCGCGCTGGTTAATTCACCGTCAGTGCTGTTGATGGATGAGCCCTTTGCAGCCCTGGATGCCCAAACCCGGCACATGATGCAGGAAATGCTGCTGGACATTTGGGAGGACTTAAAAACCACGGTTATTTTTGTCACCCACGATATTGAGGAGGCAATTTTCTTGGGCGATCGCATTTTTATTATGGGCGTTCATCCCGGCCATATTAAAGCTGAGTTACCGATTCGGCTCAGTCGCCCGCGCCACTTCGATACCACCCTCACACCAGAGTTTGTCAATCTATCCCGCCAAATCTTTGAGTGCATTCGAGAAGAAACGCTGAAGAGTATGGAGGGCAGTTTTTAGCACCGATCGTTCAGCTCATCATAAAAGACGACCAGCAGCGATCGCGCTTCTAAACCACATCCGATTTGCAAACCTTCGGTTTTAGCCGAAGGAAAAACGACGGATCTGGATGTGGAAGCGGTGCACATGACTAAATTGACGCCATCGCCTTTTCCAAAAATTCTGGCTGCATCCAACGATCTAAATTGATATGGCCCATATGCTCTTGCCCATTAATCTGGCTGAGCTTATGGATATGGGCTTGCAGCCAATCAGTCCGGAGCTGGGTTCCAGGTTGGTACACGGCATCTGCAGGGCAACCTTCACTGGACATTAGCGTTTTCGTAACAATGGCCGGGTCAATATTGACCCAACGGCTGACCAAGGTAGCGGCAATTGATTGAGTACTGTACCAATATTGTGCTGCGATTAGGGCTTTTAGATAGGCAATCGTGATTTCAGGGAATTGCTCAACAAAGTCATCGGCCATGACAACGCCATGGAAGGTCGGTAACTCATCAAGACTATCCTGAAGCAAACGACGAAACTGGCCTTTATGCTTGGCAATTTCGTGGAAAGGGGCGAAATAAGCATAGCCATCTACTCGATCAGCATTCTTCGTCAACCGTTGGGTATTTAGGGTGTCAATTGAGGTCAGGGTAACCTCATCTAGGAGTTGCCGATTGTGGAGCGATCGCATCACCATGCCGTGGGCAGCGGAGCCAAAGGGAACTGCAATTATTCTGCCTTCCAAATCTTCAATGCAGTTGAGCTGAGACTGTTGGGGCACGATGATGTCGTTACCGGTGCCATCTAGATTACTGGCAACAAAGCTAATCAACCGCGTATTCGCAGTCAGAGACGTGCTATCGCTCGGCGGCATGGCACTTAGCAGTAGCGGATAATCCCCCAACACACCAATATCAATCTGCCTTGCCGCCAACCCCGCCACAATCGGAGCCCCCGAGCTATAGTTCGACCACCGAATCTGATATTGGGTACCACTGTAGCGACCCTCACGGGGGAGAAAATGCTCAAGTAACCCCAGTCGCTGAATAATCAGTCCGGCGGTCACGGTTTGAATCGTTTGGTTCTGGGTGCCAATGGTAATCGTGATGGTCTCTGAAGGGCTGGTTGACCCACTTCGCATTAAGAAGTTGGGAGCCTGAAATTGAGGAATTTTTTGTCCCGCAGCGGGTGTTGACTCAGCACGGGCAGGCACATGGGGTGCGCCAAACTGCCCCCGAGTCGCTCGCTGACGTTCTAGCATCGTCACAAACTGCTGAATCGGTTCTAGGGCCTGCCGGCCTCGAAAAGGTTTTTGTTGGCGATTACTTAAAGCCCGCTCCAGACGCTTTGGCATCAGCAGAAATAGCGGCATCGCCAGAGCAAACTCGGCTAGCGGCACATCGCGAATCAGCCCCGCCTGCCGTTCGAGCTGAAAATCAAAACTCGAGACAAAACTCACATAGTGGCCTTGCAGCAAATAGGTGCGAACTAAACTGGGCGCATCAACAATTTCAACATGGGCGAAATCTGACAGGCTAAGCCCTAATTCCTGCATGCGTTTCTGTAGAATAATCCGGCTGGGAAAACCTTCTGGCAACAGCACCCAGGGTTGATTGATTAAGTCTTTCAAGCTGAGCCAGTGATGCTGAGCTAGCCCGTGACTACAGGACATCACCACAGAGTAGTGGACGGTGTCAATGATGGCTTCTGAAATTTCGTCAAAGGCAGAAAAACTAAGATTTGAAATCCCTAAATCAGCCTCTCCATTCTTAATGGCACGATATAACTGCTCAACCGAATTTAATGGGAGACAATTCGTCTTAACATCTGGGTAGATGCGGCGATAATCATATAGTTTTGACGGTAGCCAGTGATCCAGAATATCTGCCATACAGCCAATTTTCAGACTGCTAAACTTCCCCTGCTTGATTGCTTCAACTTCTGTAACCAGTTGCATTTCCAGATCAACTAATTGAGGCCCCTCTTCCAAAAGGTACTCCCCAGTTTGTGTCAGTTCAATGCGGCGTCCTAAGCGCCTGAACAAGGCGGTATCCAAGGCGGATTCTAAGGATTTTATTTTCGCACTAACCGCTGGCTGAGTGAGATTTAGCGCGTCAGCAGCTTCGGTAAAGCTAAGGCAACGAGCAACTTCTAAAAAGACCTTAAGTTGATAAATTTCCACGCTTTATCACTCTGATACAGCCAGATTTAAACACTAATCGTTAACCGCTTTCTACTTATTTAATGAAAACAACTATGGATTTGATCGGGGTCAGGAATAATTTTGCCGACGCGAAATAAGAATCTAAAAAATCAACACCAGCACTGATTTCTGCACAGTAGCATCACGAGCAAACAGCTATCCCATGGAAATTATTTATGAGTTTATAGAAGGCTTTGATTGGCAAACAGTAGCTATGGTTACAAACCCTATTGATGGGCTCCATAGGTGTCCTCTAAGATTCTGAAAATGCATCAAAATCAGTGGTTTCGTTGCCATTGTTTTGACCCTCACAAATCTTTTCAATTCGATCTCACTGCTGTTTAAGCCGAGGACACAATTAGTGAACACTCAGTATTTGAAAACTGACTTCCTGGTAGTGGGTGGTGGCACTGCCGGAACCATGGCTGGGATTAAAGCCAAACAGGCTAACCCCGAGAGCGAAGTCCTGATTTTAGAGAAAGCAAATATTCGCCGCAGTGGCGCGATCGCGATGGGGATGGATGGCGTCAACACTGCTGTTATTCCGGGTAACTCGACTCCAGAGCAGTACACCCGCGAGATCACCATTGCTAATGATGGCATTCTCAACCAGAAGTCCGTGTATGAAACGGGCCGTCTAGGCTTCGAGGTCATTCAGGAGCTAGAGAGTTGGGGGGTCAAGTTTCAGAAAGATCACGAAGGCAACTACGACCTCAAACAGGTACACCGGGTCGGTAAATATGTATTGCCCATGCCCGAAGGCAAAGACCTGAAGAAAATTTTGGCCCGCCAGGTGAAGCGTCACAAAGTCAGCGTCACCAATCGCGTCATGGCAACTCGGGTGATGGTACAAAACGGTCGGGTGACCGGGGCTGTTGGCTTCGATGTCCGCAATGGTGATTTTGTGGTGATCCAAGCCAAAGCGGTGGTACTCTGCACCGGAGCCTGCGGTCGACTGGGGCTACCTGCCTCGGGCTATCTCTACGGCACCTATGAGAACCCGACCAATGCTGGAGATGGGTATTCCATGGCCTACCACGCTGGGGCAGAACTCACTAACATCGAATGCTTCCAGATTAATCCGCTGATTAAAGACTACAACGGCCCTGCCTGTGCCTATGTTGCTAGCCCCTTTGGCGCTTACACCGCCAATGCTGAGGGCCACCGCTTCATCAGCTGCGACTATTGGAGCGGCCAAATGATGTTAGAGGTGTGGAAAGAGCTCAACTCGGGTAAGGGGCCAGTGCACCTAAAGATGTATCACCTCGACAACGATACCATCTCAGAAATCGAGACCATCTTGTGGGCCAATGAGCGTCCTAGCCGGGGCCGCTTCCACGAAGGGCGGGGAGAAAACTACCGCACCGACGGCGTAGAAATGAACATCTCCGAAATTGGTCTCTGTAGTGGTCACAGCGCCTCGGGGGTCTGGGTAAACGAACGAGCAGAAACCACAGTGCCTGGCCTCTATGCTGCTGGCGATATGGCTAGCGTTCCCCATAACTATATGATTGGCGCGTTTGTCTATGGCCGCATCGCTGGGGAAAATGCCATGACCTACGTGCACGATTTAGAACACCTGGAACCCGATGCCGACTTTTTGGCAGCGGAGAAAGCCCGCATTTACCAGCCCCTCCAGCGGCCTGAGGGGGTACCGCATACCCAGGTTGAATACAAGTTGCGACGGTTGGTGAATGACTATCTACAGCCACCCAAATCGCCCCACAAAATGGATATCGGGTTAGAGAAGTTCGTCGCTTACAACAATACCCTTAACGATATGGGGGCCTGTGATCCGCACGAACTGATGCGCTGTATGGAAGTCCACTTTATCCGTGACTGTGCCGAAATGGCAGCCCGTGCGTCTCTCTACCGCAAGGAAAGCCGCTGGGGGCTGTATCACTACCGCCTCGATTATCCCGAGAAGAACAACGACGAGTGGTTCTGCCACGTCAATCTCAAGAAAGGCGCAAACGGTGAGATGGAACTCTTCAAGCGTGCGGTTGAACCCTACATTGTGGATGTGAACCTAGAGCAAGAAGTGTACGACGTTGCCATCCGCTAATTCCCTTTCCCCATAGACTCAGCCCTATAGACAGCCGCCCCATAGATATCCGATAGAGCAAAGTCCCCATAGGGGCACGGAAACTTTGCCCCTACACAATCCCTACCCTTTTCCCCCTGTTGTTTTGCCCATTAAACCCAAGGAAATTTCATGGCCCTAACGACCCAACGCGTAGACGTTCCTGTAATTGTGGACGAATCAAAATGCTTAGAGAAATGTGTGGCCTGCATTGAGGTCTGCCCCCTAGATGTGCTGGTGAAAAACCCCGAAACTGGCAAAGCCTACATGAAGTACGACGAGTGCTGGTTCTGCCTACCCTGCGAGAAGGAATGTCCGACCAACGCGATCACGGTACAGATTCCGTTCATGCTGCGATAAGGATCTTCACCGAGTCGCTGTCATCTCGCTGCTGTCATTTTGGAGAACCCCCTATGTACACGACCGATATGGATCCAGAAGTTGCTCAATGGGTTGAAATGCTGCGATCGCCGGTGCTAGAAGAGCGTCTGGTCGCAGTCAAAACCTTGCAACATTTGGGGGATGAAGACGCCATTGAGCCCTTAATTGGAGCGCTGAATGACGAAAACCCCACAGTGCAAGAAATTGCCATTACCACCCTCTGGGAATTTGCTACTCCAGTCGCCATTTCGCCCCTAATTGAGTGCCTTAGTTCATCCCATGAAAACGTGCGGAATGAAGCATTATCTGCCCTGAAGGAGCTGGTGTCGACCAACGACCTAATGAAGCTGCTGGATCTGTTGCAGGTGGGCAATCCTCACGCCCAACTCAATGTATTAGTCCTGTTACGCAAGATCCACGACGCTCAAGCCCTGCCATTCATTCTGCCGTTCTTTGAGTCTGAAGACGCCAAATTACGGGAAGCAGCGGTCATTACCCTGCGCTATTTAAATCAGGTCGTGCGCTGCCCACCCGCCCTGTCCCTAGCCCAGGATCCTGATGCATCGGTGCGGCGAGCAACCACGCTAACCTTGGGGCATCTCAATGATGAAGCTATCGTACCGCTGCTGTGTGACTTGTTGACCCGTGATGCTGACTGGCAGGTACGGCGTAATGCAGCCCAGTCGTTAGATTTGATTGCCAGTCCCGATGCTATTGCAGCCTTGATCACGGCGATGGCCGATGGGGAATGGCAAGTGCGCAAATTCACAGCTCGAGCCCTGCAAAAAATCGCCGATGAGCAGGCCCTACCAGCACTGATCAAGGCACTGGCTGATGAGTATTCTGATGTGCGCCGGGATGCCGCTACTGCACTAGGGAACTTGCAAGAAGCCAATGCTTTACCAGCCTTGCAGCAAACGCTGAACGATCCCGACATGGATGTACGGATTTTCTCTCAGCGGGCGATCGACAAAATTCAGAAGTCTTTGCCGGAGAACTCTCATGCCTAGCCATTCTTCTCCCTTCCATCGAGCCGATGAGTCCATCCCCGAAATGTCCACCCCCCCTAGTCCTGAAACGCAGGCCCGTAAAGCGGTGGTGATTGAACAGCTCAAGGCGCTTCAAGAACCCACTTTGCAGAACGATCTGATTAGCCTGGGCATGGTGCGTAATCTGCAAGTCGTCGGCGATTATATCTACCTGCGCCTCTATGTTGGTTGCCACCAACTTGGTTTACAAGCGCAAGTGCAGCACACCTTGGGGCAACTGCCCTGGTGCAAAAAAGTCTATGCCGAGCTTTGCACGATTCCCAACGTGCGCACCACCTTAGCGGTCTCTAGTGGCAAGGGCGGTGTGGGCAAATCTACAACGGCCGTTAACCTGGCAGCAGCCCTGACTCGAACAGGGGCGAAAGTGGGCCTGCTAGATGCTGATATCTACGGACCTAATGTGCCTCAGATGCTGGGTTTGGGCCAGTCTCAGGTACGGGTGGTCGATACACCTGATGGTCAGCGCTTTATCCCGCTAGAAGCCCACGGCATCAAGCTGATGTCAGTGGGGCTATTGGCAGAACGAGACCATCCTTTAGCCTGGCGTGGTCCGGTGATGCACAAGATTCTGACCCAGTTCATCCATGAGGTGGATTGGGGAGCGCTGGACTATCTGCTGATTGACCTCCCCCCTGGCACAGGTGATGCTCAAATCACCATCGTCCAGGAAAGCCCGATCTGCGGGGTCGTGATGGTGACAACCCCCCAACAAGTGGCGGTCTCAGATGTGCGTCGCAGTGTCTATATGTTCCGGCAAGTGGGGGTACCGGTGTTGGGATTGGTCGAAAACATGAGTTATCTCTTGTGTGGTCATTGCGGCGAACCAACGCCAATTTTTGGGGCGGGCGGTGGCGCTCAGATTGCCACGGAACTGTCGGTACCTTTATGGGGACAAGTGCCAATTGACCCGCGCATCTGTGCCCAGGGTGATGCTGGCGAACCCCTACCGTTGAAAGTACCTAATGCCCCGCTCAGCCAAATCTTTAGGCAAATTGCGACGGGCCTAAATCACACTTTCGGATTGACGCCAATACAGCGAGAGTTAGCCTTGCAGACCCTGGCCTGAGTGGTTCTGGGTGCAAGACATGGCAAGGAGCCTAACCCCATGGCCTTTGCCGACTCAATCCTGC
Organism: Cyanobacteria bacterium P01_A01_bin.123; assembly: GCA_039815185.1. Lineage (GTDB taxonomy): Bacteria > Cyanobacteriota > Cyanobacteriia > Phormidesmidales > Phormidesmidaceae > JBCBZT01. The sequence goes on from JBCBZT010000047.1 coordinate 28,076, forward strand.
GACAAAATTCGTGGGATAGATCGGTCGTGCCTGGCAGCCCGCTTGGTTTCAGCATCCCCTAATCATCCCTTACTCCTGACGTGATCCGGCACTGGGGATGGTTTTCTAAGTTGACAATTGACAGGGCAGATTCATGGGCATCGAAACGTGGCTGATTGGCTTGGGCATTGTTGCGATCGCAGGCTTTATTCGAGGCTTTGCCGGCTTTGGTTCAGCCATGATTCTAGCCCCTGCTCTCAGTTTGCTGTTCGAACCTCAGCAGGCCGTTGCCACGATTATTTTGCTAGAAATGACCGCTGGTGCAGGTCTGGTGCCAGAAGCCAGCAAAAAGGCTAAATGGCAAGCGGTGCTCCCCCTCGTATTAAGCGCAATGGTGATGGTGCCGGTGGGTGCCCATTTCCTGTCACTGCTGGAACCCAATTTGATTCGCCGCATCATGGGTGGACTGATTTTGGGGTTTGTCCTGTTGTTAATGATTGGCAAAAGCCACTACAGCAAACCTCACCTGATGTTGACCTCAGCAGTGGGTGCCCTCAGTGGCTTCCTCACCGGCCTCACCAGTATGGGGGGCCCCCCAATCGTGCTGTATGAAATGTCGGGGGAAAACTCCGCTGCTGCAAATCGGGCCAATTTCATTATTTTCTTTGCCCTGACCCAATTCATTGCCCTGATGTCGTATTGGACTAGCGGCATTTTAACGATCGCGATTTGGCAGCTCTTTGCCAAATTTGTGCCCGCTTTTGGGATGGGGCTACTGGTAGGACGCTTTTGCTTCAAACAGGTCAATGAAGTCCTATTTCGACGGTTTGTACTCGGCCTATTGCTGGTAGTCGCAGTCATGGCGTTGGTGGTGTGATTCTCAGGATTCAAACAATGAAGTTATCGTCAAAATCGAAGGCTAGCGACGCTACCTCAGCGTATGCCAGCTGGCTAACCCAGGGATTGACAGTGCTTCCCGGACTGGGACTCACGGCACTCATCGCTGGCCTCTCAATGACTTTCAGTGGTGCCCTGGGGATAGATATCTTGAATCCTCTACTGATAGCAGTATTGCTTGGCATCGGTTTGCGACATCTGGTGAGATTACCAGAAATGTACCGTCCCGGCATTCAGTTCTCAATGAAACGCGTTTTGCGACTGGCAGTGATTTTGCTAGGGCTACGGCTCAGCATGGCTGAAGTTCTAGCAGTGGGGCCAGTAGGGTTGATTATTGTGGCGTCTAGTACGGTCAGTACGTTCTACCTCACCTGTTGGCTAGGGCGTTGCTTACAGGTTAATCGAAAACTAACCCAGTTGATTGCGGCAGGCACCTCGATTTGTGGGGCCTCAGCGGTGGTGGCGACAAATGCAGTGGTCGACAGTCCGGAAGAAGATATGGCCTACGCGATCGCAACTATCACTGGGTTCGGCACCTTAGCCATGCTGGGTTATCCCCTCGTCTCAAATCTGCTGTCACTCAGCCCTCAAGCCTTTGGCATTTGGTGTGGGGCCTCGGTGCACGAAGTCGCTCAGGTCATTGCCACTGCGTTCCAAGGTGGCACTCTCAGCGGAGAGTTGGCCACGGTAACCAAGCTATCACGAGTGTTGCTGGTGATTCCGATCATGCTTAGTCTGGGTTGGCAGGCAAACCAAGCTGGCGCAGCCAACAGCGATCGCCCCCGCCAAATCCCTATCCCTTGGTTTGTCTTGTTTTTTAGTCTGCTGGTGGTGATCAACAGCTTTGGCATCGTTCCAGAAGCCGTTAAAGTACCGATTCTCAGCGGCAATAAACTGCTACTTTGCATGGCACTCGGGGCCATGGGGCTAGAAACCAACGTATCCCGCCTGACGCAATTGGGGATGAAACCCATTTATCTGGCCGCAGCCTCCTGGCTATTTTTAGCGGTGACTAGCCTGGCCTTGATCCACCTGTTGCTAGCTTAACTTGTGGGTCGCTCAAGCATTTAGTCATCCGGGTGGTCTAGGCCAGCGGCGATCGCTTGCTGGATGTCTGCGTAGACAATCTCCCCAGCGGCAGCATGAATTTTGAACGTCTGCGGGGGTTGTGTCATCACCGCGATCGCAGTTTCAATCGGGGAGCAACCCGGTTTATGGCACTGGAGCTGGCTAATGGAGATGGGCACATCATCAGACAAGCTGAGGATTTCGGCAGTCCAGGTTTTGAGGTGTTGAATATGCTCGGGATTTGCAGTGGGGCGTTGTTGTTTAAACAGGTTCATCGGTCTCGAAGAGATAGGCGGATGCGCTATTTTACCGCCACTGGCTGGCAAATTAGCCCGTAATGCTCGGGGCAGCGGTGGGCGGAAAAATTAAAAATGGTGCGCTTGTAGGGCAACCCCGCATCCAGGTCGCAGCAGGCGACAATCAGCTCATCCCCCACAGTCAGCGCTTTGGCAATAATCTCCCCGGAGGGGGCAATGATGCAGCTATCACCAATCATGTCGCAGCCTTCTTCACGTCCGGCTTTGGCCACCCCGACCACCCAGGTGCCATTCTGGTAGGCTCCAGATTGCATAGAGAGGTGATTGTGGAAATGGTTGAGGTGATCGCTGCTGGGGTCGTGGGGGTTATGTTGGGGCGTGTTGTAGCCTAGCAGTACCATCTCGACACCCTGGAGCCCCATGACGCGGTAGGTTTCGGGCCAGCGGCGATCGTTGCAAATACACATGCCGAGAATGCCGCCAAAGGCTTGCCAAACTTTAAACCCCAGGTTGCCAACTTCAAAATAGCGCTTTTCTAAATGTTGAAACGCTCGCCAGGGTTCATGTTCTGCGTGTCCTGGCAGGTGGATTTTGCGGTACTTGCCAATAATCTGGCCGGCTTGATCGACCAGAATCGCGGTGTTGTAGGGGTGGACTTCGCCCTGTTCTACAATCCGTTCGGCGTAACCCAGATGAAAGCCGATACCTAATTGCTGCGCCAGGTCGAATAAAGGCTGGGTAGCGGCATTCGGCATCTCGAACTCAAAGAACTGATCGATCTCAGCCGGATCCTCCATATACCAACGGGGGAAGAAGGTAGTCAGGGCGAGCTCGGGGTAGACCACTAGGTCACAGCCTCTGGTGTGGGCTTGGTGCATCAGAGCCATCAGGCGCTTGACGACGGTGGTGCGGGGTTCATCGCGGGCAATGGGGCCAAGCTGGGCGGCTCCGACGGTCAACATTCTGGGCATACGAGTAGCTCTTGAAGGCTTTCGCTAAGCCTATGGTATCGATAGCGGTAGGGGTGTTATGCCTGATGGGACGATGAGTCAGAAGACTTTAACCTCTCCATCATTTCTGTTAGCTCTGCAAGCAACTCCCCATGATTTTTCCATTCATCAACTGTGCCATCGCGATAAACCTTGGCAATAAACGGTGCTGGATTTTCACGGGCAAATGCTTGCATCTTAGAAAATGCTGCGAGAAAAACATTAACCGTATCCTCGCCTGCAAGATTTTGGGAAACTAAAACGAACATTTTTACGCCTGCATTTGCTACTGCTATACGTTCAGTCGTCCTTTTGGCAATCCTGGCATCCTTGGTTAAAACAATCCAGCCCTGCTTACCCACCTCAGGCAGCCAATCTTCATCCTGAGCAGATGGGGCAAAGTGATCATCATGAATTTCAACTGTAATACCAGACGATCGTAGTGCAGAAGCAAGCTGAACACTGCCTAGACAGCGATCAATGAAAAAAACAGATTGATGGAACTCTGTCATGCAGCATTCGGAAGCTCACAGCGAATTCCTTCTTCTATCTTGAGGCGATCGCAGTTGTAGTCAGCTGCTAAATAGTCGATAGAGTCACCTGCGCGATAGCGTTCTACCAGAATGCTAGTCGGAATACCAGTTCCTTCAATGACTAAGCGACCAAATGCAACGCGCGGGTCAATAACAACTATACGAGGATTATTGTCTTCGTGAGAACGAGTAAATGGATAAAGTTTGATAGCCAACCCTGTATCATCAGGTTCAATGCGGGCCAGATGTGCAGCGAGAGATTCTTTGAGTTCAGTTTGACCCGCTGCCGAAGCATTGATAAGTTGGCCATATCTCTCGATAAACAAATCCACACCATCTGTTCGAAATTCTTCTCGAGCAAGGGGATGGGAAACCTTCAGATTCTCTCCTATGAAATCGAGTGCACTACGAACTTTAGCGAGATTAATATTGTGATGTTTACGAATAGCTCGCAAAACATGAACCTCGACCATATTTGAGAACGAGATAAGGCGTGGTTTTCTTTCAGGGATGGAAATCAGTGGCGGGAAGAAGCCCTCTCCGTCAGTCTTTGGGTAGGTTCGCCCGACTGTCCAGGAGCGAATCGTCGCTGCTGGAATCCTCAAATAGCGGGCAGCGTCGCTAATTGAGTATGTTGGTATATGCCTAGGATCCAGTTTTCCGTACAGCCTACTCATACAGACTTTTCTCCAACTGACTCATTGCACCAATGTCGGATGACACCATCATTCCGTGAAATGGAAGACAACCCTCCAAACCTGTCAGTGACCAGTTCATATTTAGAATGAGTAATGGTCTAATCTCAATTATCTCGCCTATTCAAGGCTGATACCTACTAACTATCTCAGTAAGTTAAGTTATTTGAATGGAGATTGCCATAACTTCCAAATTCCATAGGTAACCTCACCATAAACGTCGTCCCCCGCTCCACCCGACTCGTCACCTCAATCGTGCCGTTCTGCAACTCCACAAACTGCTTCACAATGCTCAAACCCAAGCCAGTCCCAGGAATATTGCTCACATTCTGCCCCCGATGAAATGGCTCAAACAATTGACGCTTATCCTCAGGGGGAATGCCAATCCCTTGATCCTGCACCTGAAAAATGAGCTGATTTTGCCGCTTAGCCAATTTCAAGCAAATCCCTTTGTCATCTGGCGTGTAGCGAATTGCATTCGACAGTAAATTACTCAAAATCGATCGCAACAGCCGCTCATCCAAACTGACAACGAGCTGACGACTGCGGCAGGAAAACTGAATCTTACTTTGCGGCCTGAGATACTCCCGCTCAGCCAGCAGGTTTCGACAGAAAGTGACCAAATCTAACGGTTCAGGCTTAACTTCCAGCACCTTCGCTTCAATTTTGCCAATCACCAGAATGTCGTCAATCATCTGAGTCATGCGTTCGACGCTGGCTTTGATATTCAGCAGGTAGTCTGTTTTTTCTTCGGGTCGCAATTGGGCGTCATAACGATTGAGGGAAGACACCGATAGGGCAATGTTATTCAGCGGATTACGAAACTCATGGCAGACCATGGCCACAAAGCGCGATCGCATTTCGCTCAATTCCCGCAGTTGATGATTCGCCTGTCGCAGTTTAGCCGTGCGCTCCTGCACCTTCAATTCCAGTTCTTCATTAGTGCGCTGCAACACCTCTTCTGCCCAACGTCGTTGGGTGATATCCCGAAACGTTACCACAGCGCCAATCAGCCGCCCTGCCTCATCGTGCATCGGCGTGCTGATATATTCCACCGGAAAGCTCGTCCCATCTTTGCGCCAAAACACCTCATTCGTCACCCGACGAATACTGCCATCTTGAAACGCAGCGTAAATTGGACAGTCTTCTCGAGGATAGGCCGTCCCATCGGGATGGGAATGGTGCAGCACGGCATGCATGGATTTACCAATCAACTCATCCATCGGCCAATCGATCATCGACGCGGCTGCCGGATTGACGAAGGTAACGTTGCCATTTAGATCTAGTCCGTAAACCCCTTCACCCACCGCATTGAGAATCAGCTGGTGCTGGCGGCGGAGTTGGTCTAGGGTTTGGCCGATCGGAGCGTTGACGGTGGGCAATTCGGATAATTCAGGGGCAGACAACCAATAGTCTTTTGTCATAGTCACCTTGTGTCATAGTCACCTTGCACCATAGCAACATTGCTTAACGTTTAAAGAATAGTGGGGCTAAACCCTTGATGAGATAGGGGTTTGGCATGATTTAACGCGCGCGATCGCCAGACAAAAATGTATCGCACTACACCACAGAGCTGTGCTTCAAAGATTAATTAATTAAGAGGATAAACCCTAGCTACATCCAGCGCCTCCGCTTTTCCCCAGCTAGAAACTCAAAGTTTTTAGCTCGGATAGGGTTTAACCAGTGCAGGGAATCTTTGGGATTTGCTTCTTCCTGTTTATAACTATTGATTTGAAGCAAGTTTTTTTTATCAAGATAGTCACTTTTTAATCCTCCTGAAATTCAATTTCTGGAGTCGTCATGCGAACAGTGCTGGTTATTGAAGATGAAATTCAAACCCGTAACATTTTTCTCAAGTGTTTAGAGTTTGAAGGATTTCGCGCTTTCGGGGCGAGCGATGGCTCAAGCGGTATAGCATTAGCCCATAGCCATCACCCCGACCTAATTGTGTGCGATATTACCATGCCCAAAATGGACGGCTATTCAGTCCTATCAGCCCTACGTCATTCCCAAGATACTGCTTCGATTCCTCTAATTTTTTTAACCGCTAAAGTCACCATGGCTGACCTCCGGCGGGGCATGGAAATGGGCGCTGATGACTATCTCACCAAACCCTGTACCGTCGAACAGTTTTTAGCGGCTATCAATTCTCGCCTCAAGCGCCAGGAGGAATTGTCTCGACTGTATCAGCAAACACCTATTCACCCAACTAGACCCGAACCTCCCACTCCTCAATGTCTAGCAGTTACTGACGAACATGACTTCTTCCCTGATTTTCCCAAACTAGCTACGGTTTTCCGGTTTATTGAATCCCATTACGACCAACCCATTAACCTACATGACGTCGCTCAAGAAGCGGGCTATTCTCCGGCCTACCTCACCAGTCTGGTGCAAGAGCAAACTGGGCGTACGGTAAAGCGATGGATTATCGAGCGACGGATGGCCCAAGCGCGAACCCTATTAGCAAATACAGCTCAATCGGTGCGACACATCGCCGAATCCTCAGGCTACAACGATGCGGGATATTTTACTCGTCAATTTCGCCAGTTTCATGGGATTTCACCTCAAGCCTGGCGGCAACAATCTGTAGCAGAATTAACAGATCGATGACTATTTCAGTCCTAATTTCTAAGTTCTAAAGAAAATCCTATCAAGTTCCAAAAAACATCCAATGTGATTTGGATTCAGGCTTGATATTGTACAAAGCAATATATCGGCTAGCTCATAACCAGTTTGCTGAGAGCTCTCTGTAGTCGCGTTTAGTTGGACTAAATTTATGGTTTTTGTATCGACACCCTCGACCACCCAACGATGGGACAATTTAAACTGCGATCGCGGAGAGCTCTCTGATTTGCAGCTAGCGTGCATCGTCTGTGGTGGTCAGCACTTGACCCGTGACCATTGGGAGTTCATGCAAACCATGCCCAAAGACCCGGTCGACATGGTAGACGACCTGGTCAAAATGGGTGTCTACAAAGAAAATCAGCTGCGCGCTGCTGATACCGTTAATGCCTATGAATTGCGAAAAACCCTGTTCTTAAAGCGGGTTGGCCGTGGTGATCCCAAGCGAGAAAAGCTAATTCTGGGCCTTTGCCAACAAGCAGGCGGTTTGGACAATGCGTTCGCGGCTGCCTTTGGCCCCCAAGCAGGCTTGTTCTTCTCTGATTCCATCCGCAACAGCGGTGCAACTCGACGGGAATTTCTCCGCAACATGGCGGTTGGGGCAGCGCTGGTAGCTCTATCAAGCTGTGCTGGCGGGGGCGGTGGGGGAGAGCCTGCTGCCGAAGATACGCCTGATGAACCCGTCTCTACTGAAGGCTTAGAGAAAACCGAACTCCAAATTGGGTTTATTCCTATCACCTGTGCAACACCGATCATCATGTCGGAACCCCTAGGCTTTTATCAGAAATATGGCTTCAATGCCAAAGTCGTGAAAATGCCAAGCTGGGGCGCGGTGAGAGACTCCGCGATCGCAGGGGAACTCGACGCTTATCACATGCTAGCCCCCATGCCCATTGCCATGACCCTCGGCCTTGGCTCTGCTGCCTTTGGCGTGAAGCTGGCCAGCATTGAGAACATCAACGGTCAGGCAATTACCGTAGCCGAGCGCCACAAAGGCAGCGTCAACGGCCCCGCCGATTTCAAAGGCTTTACCATCGGCGTGCCCTTCCCTTACTCCATGCACAATCTGCTGCTGCGCTATTACCTGGCAACAGGCGGCATCGATCCAGATGTGGATGTAAAAATCCGCCCCGTCCCCCCGCCAGACAGCATCGCTCAAATGGTGGCAGGCGACATCGACGCCTACCTAATGCCGGATCCGTTTAACCAACGGGCCGTGTTTGAAGGTGCTGGATTCATCCACTTAATTACCAAAGATCTCTGGCCAGGGCATCCCTGCTGTGCCTTTGCCGCCAGCGATGAATGGATTAGCGAAAATCCCAACACCTTCCGGGCACTCAATAAATCCATCATTGAGGCCGCTGGCTACGCTCGGGATCCCAATAATCGGCCTGAAATTGCCGCAGCGATTTCCGAGCGAGCCTTTTTGAACCAGCCCGTGGAAGTCGTCGAAGCAGTTTTGACTGGCAACTTTGACGACGGCAACGGCAACACCCTCAGCGTCCCCGATCGGATTGACTTTGATCCTTATCCTTGGCAAAGCTTTGCTAACTGGATTTCTTCCCAATTGGTGCGCTGGGATCTCCAGGGTGACGGCTTGGCCGCAAAGGCCATTCCTGAACAGGGCTACGATACAGTCGGCCAAGATATCTTCCTGACCGACTTAGCCAGAGAGCTAGCTGAGGAATTGGGCCAAACCCCGCCCTCAGAAATCTATCGTACTGAGGAGCTGAAGTTTGACTCCTTTGATCCCGCTGATCCAGACGCCTATATCAAAGCGCAGACTGACGAGTATGGCGTTTAAGGCAATTTGGTTTAAAGCGGGTTGAGAGAGGTCGGTTCAATCAAGGCCCATTTGATGGAGGTATCGCACCATGGCGGTGAGTAAAACAACGCTCGGTTCGTTCAAACAAGACACTGGCGAATCGTTTTTTCAAAACGAATTTGTGCAAGTGGTTGCACTTTTCATGTTCTCCCTGGCTATTTTCTTGGGGTTTTGGGAGATCGGGGCTCGGGCAGGTCTGTTCGCCAAGGGCATGCCCACGGCATCGGCAACGTTGAAAGAGTTTTGGTGGTGGACAACCCATCCCTTCTTTAACAACGGCCCCAACGATTTGGGCATTGGTTGGAACCTTTTAATTAGCCTCCGCCGGGTGGCCATTGGTTACATCTTGGCATCGCTAGTTGCAGTTCCCCTGGGGATTTTGATCGGCATCTCACCCGTCGCTTATAAGGCTTTCAACCCTTACGTGCAGCTTTTGAAGCCTGTTTCTCCATTAGCTTGGCTGCCTCTAGGTCTCTATATCCTGCGGGATTCTGAACAGACGGGTATCTTTATCATTTTCATTTCCAGTATTTGGCCTACGTTGATCAATACCGCATTTGGGGTGGCCAACGTCGATCAGGACTATCTCGATGTTGCTAATACCCTAGGGGCCTCTCGCCTGCGCACGATTTTCAAGGTAATTATTCCGGCGGCGCTACCCAACATTGTGTCAGGTCTGAGAATCAGTATGGGTATCGCCTGGCTGGTGATTGTAGCGGCGGAAATGCTGCTGGGGACTGGGTTGGGCTATTTCATTTGGAATGAGTGGAACAACCTGTACATTCCTAATATTCTGGTCGCGATCTTGATCATTGGCATTGTGGGTTTGGTGTTGGATAGCATTTTTGGTGCTCTGGAGAAATTTGTCGCGTTTGGTCGCAACTCATGAGCTTAGCCTCTGTGAACGGATTTACACCCCCTATGGATCAGGTCTCTGCTTCGTCTCAGTTGTCAATTCGCAATGTGACGAAGGTCTTCCGTGGCAAAAAGGGCTTATTTAATAAGCTCTCAGGCAAAACCAGCCGAGACTTTATCGCTATCGAAGACATCAGCATGGAGATTCAGCCCAACACCTTTGTGTCCATCATTGGGCCATCGGGCTGTGGCAAATCAACCCTGCTCAACATGATTGCCGGGCTGACTTCGATTACCAGTGGCGAAGTTTTGCTAAATGGGTTGCCGATCATCGGCCCGGGCCCAGACCGAGGCATGGTATTCCAAAACTACGCCCTCATGCCCTGGATGACGGTGGAAGAAAACATCCGCTTTGCGGTTGAGACCGTCCATCCCAAGATGCCAGCTAAGGCAATGGGCCGATTGATTAAAGAGAACATCCAGCTTGTCGGATTAGAAGGTGCTGAGCAAAAGCATCCCCATGAACTCTCGGGCGGTATGCGCCAGCGGGTCGGCATCGCCCGTGCCCTGGCTATTAACCCCCAGATTTTACTGATGGATGAACCTTTCGGTGCCCTGGACGCGCTGACACGCGGGTTCTTACAGGAGGAAATCGAGCGCATTTGGGAACAGCAGCGCAAGACCGTAATCATGATTACCCACAGCATTGACGAAGCACTGCTGTTGTCAGACCGCATCGTCATGATGACTCGAGGCCCCGCCGCACGCGTAGACGAGATTCTGGAGGTGCCTTTCCCCCGGCCCCGGAATCGAGAAACTATCGAACAGCACCCGGCTTACCACGGCCTTAAAGCAGAGATGGAAAGCCACCTGTTTAGAGAAACCCGTGCCGTTGAGGCAGCCAGGATTAGGGGGAAGTAGTTGAGTTTGACTGACAATACCTAAGAGGATTTAAACATGGCAATTCCAGAAATCACTGAGAAGCTCTTGGCCGCTAAAAAGGCAGCGGGGTTAACCTTTGCTGATTTAGAAGCCAAAGTGGGCTGCGACGAGGTGTGGATTGCATCGGTTTTTTATCGCCAGGCCAGTGCTTCGACCGAAGAGGCCACCAAGATTGTGGAAGCGATTGGAGCAGACGCTTCGTTGATTGAGGCGCTAACTGAGTGTCCCGTGAAGGGTTCCCTAGAGCCTGTGATCCCAACGGATCCGCTGATCTACCGCTTCTACGAGATCATGCAAGTCTACGGGATGCCGATCAAGACGGTTGTGCATGAGAAGTTTGGCGACGGCATTATGAGCGCTATCGACTTCACCATTGATGTTGAGAAGGAAGAAGACCCCAAGGGCGATCGCGTCAAAATCATCATGTGCGGTAAATTCCTGCCGTATAAGAAGTGGTAGCGTCGTCCTGCCATAGTTCCTCCACGTTCAAGATTGCTTAACGCACTAAGTATCTCTGGGATGCTCAGCACATAAGCAATCTGGCTCGCCGTAGCCCACAAAGCTTTGTGGCTACGGCTATATCGGCCATTTACCAGACTGAAGCATACCTATGACTGCGAAAAAGTTAGTACCGCCGTTTGATCGGGACATCGCGATCGCGAAAGTTCGCATGGCCGAAGACGCCTGGAATAGCCGCGACCCTGAGCGAGTTTCGATGGCTTACACCGAAGACAGCCACTGGCGCAACCGGGCTGAAGTCTTCCAAGGACGGGAATTGATTCGCGCTTTCCTCCGTCGTAAGTGGGACAAAGAACTGGACTATCGCTTGGTCAAGGAAATGTGGGCCTTTGGCGAAAATCGCATTGCGGTGCGCTTTCAGTATGAATGGCATGACGATGGTGGCCAGTGGTACCGGGCCTACGGCAACGAAAACTGGGAGTTTGACGAAAGCGGTCTAATGCGGCGGCGAGAAGCCAGCATTAACGACTTGCCAATTAAAGCTGAAGATCGTCGATTTGACTGGTCAGCCCCAGGCCCTAGACCGCAAGATCACCCAGGTTTGATCAATTCCCCCGTGTAATCAGCCTGCGAGCTATCCTTTTCCTCCACAATAGAAAAATAGTGGATACAGATCAGGAAACTCATGACAGTCGGCATTTGGGTATTGGGTGACCAGCTTTGGACCGGACAATCGGCTTTGGCGAGTCAAGCAGATCAAAAACAAAATACCCCTGTGATTTTGATCGAAGCGCTTGAGCACGTCCGGGCGCGTCCCTATCACCCGCAAAAGCTTGTGCTCGTATGGTCAGCCATGCGGCACTTTGCTGAAGAACTGCACCAAGCTGGGTGGTCTGTCACCTATGAGCTGGCCGAGACCTTTCAGACCGCGCTGGAGGAATGGGTCAAGGTCAATGCCATCAATACTCTGGTAGTGATGACCCCCAGCGATCGCCCCTTTGCCCAATACCTCTCAACCCTTGATCTCCCTTGCCAGTTGACCCAAACCCCAAACAATCATTTCCTTTGGAGTACTGACGATTTTCACCAGTGGGCCAAAAAGCGCAAAAGCTTGCTGATGGAAAGCTTTTATCGCGAGGGTCGAAAACGATTCAATGTGCTGATGTCAGGCAAAGATCCGATCGGGGGCACGTGGAACTTAGACAAAGAAAACCGTAAACCGCCCAAAGACGACCTCGCCACCCCAGAGCCTTGCTGGTTCACCGTTGACGACATCACCCAACAGGTGATCGAGCGGGTTCGAGGCCTAGAAATCCCAACCTTTGGCAACGTTGAAAACTTTGGCTGGGCAGTCACCCGAGATCAAGCCCTGCAAGTCCTCAACTATTTTGTCTCAGTCCGGCTACCCACCTTTGGCCCCTATCAAGACGCCATGGTCACCGGAGAAGACACGATGTGGCATGCGCTGCTATCGCCTTATCTTAATCTGGGCTTGCTGCAACCCCTGGAAGTCATTGGGGCTGTAGAGGACGCCTATCACCAGCAAGATCTGCCCCTTAATAGCGTAGAGGGCTTTATCCGCCAGGTGTTAGGCTGGCGGGAATACATGCGGGGGCTCTACACCTACGTTGATGAAGACTATCCCCAACGAAACTATTTTGATCACACCCAACCACTACCTGAGTTTTTCTGGACAGCAGAAACAGAGATGAACTGCTTACATCAAGTGATTGATCAGGTGCAGCGCACGGGCTATGCCCATCACATCCAGCGGCTGATGATTCTAAGCAATTTTTCGCTAATTGCCGGCTTATCGCCCCAGGCAGTCGAAAACTGGTTTCATGCTGCGTTTATCGATGCCTACGACTGGGTGATGCAAACCAACGTGCTGGGCATGGGGCTGTTTGCCGATGGTGGTGTGCTGGCGTCTAAACCGTACGCTGCCTCAGCAAACTATGTGAATCGGATGAGCGACTATTGCCAGGGATGTCGCTATAATCCCCGCGATCGCGTGGGAGAAAACGCTTGCCCCTTCAATTTTTTCTACTGGGACTTTATGGATCGCCACCGCGACAAACTGCAAACCCAAGGCAGAATGAGCTTTTTGCTCAAAAATTTAGACAAAATGGACGCAACAGATCTGAACCGAATTCGGCAGCAAGCCACAGAGTGGCATCAACAACAGTCGTCTTAGCAGCGTTTATGGGCTTAACCCGTTGCATCAGGAAATGTAACAACTCTCGGTGTACACCAGCAGACCCCAGTTGAGACACCCGTATTTTCAGGTAGAGTCATATGTTATTTAGCGAAACTTGCGTATGTTAACGATTCCAGGCAACCTGAGAATCCCCTAAACTCGGTAAGGCAAATACTTAATTTTATGGATAGGTCAGTCAACTCATGCGCTTTCTCTCGTGGCAGGGACCTAAAAATCTACCGCTGCGTTGGGTACTCATCGTCCCCTTCGTGATCGAGATCTTCTTGAGTGTAGGTCTGGTGGGTTGGCTTTCCTTTCGCCACGGTCAAAAATCTGCCAATACGCTGGCTAATGACCTCAGCCAAGAGGTCGCCCTCAGCATCGAAAAACACATATTAGACTTTGCCGATACCCACCATTTGTTTTTGCAGATTAACGCGGCAGCAATTCGCACTCAAAATCTGCGAACCGAAAACTTTGATCAGCTAGAACAGTACTTCTGGGAACAGGTTCAGCTAACAGAAACCGTCGCAGCCCTTTACTTTGCCGATCGCGACGGTGACTTTGTCTTAGTCACTGTGGATGAAGAACCCCAGGTTTACATTCGAGATCAGAGCACGGCTCCTTGGCGTCACATCTACAGGTTAGACGAGTCTGGCAACCGGGCTAACTTGATTAAAACGCAAGCTTATGAGCCCCGTGAACGTCCTTGGTATCTGGCGGCGGCTGCCTATCGTGATGCCACCTGGTCTGAGATTTATACCTTTGCCGCTCGCCCGGTATTGGGAATTACACCGGCACTGCCGATCTACGATGACGACGGCACCCTGCAAGGGGTCTTAGCAGCAGATATCACCCTGCGCCAAATCAGCCAGTTTTTGCAGGGCTTAGACATTGGCAAAACTGGAGAGGCGTTCATTATCGAGCGCTCTGGTCACTTGGTGGCGAGTTCTTCCCTTGAAACCCCCTTGATAGCGGTTGAAGTCTCTGCCAATCGTCGACTGGCTGTACAAAGTCATACCGATAGCATTAGCGATACGGCTGCTTTTGTCAGACAACACTTTGGTGGATTCGATCAGATTCAATCCCCCCAGCGTTTAGTCGCTTACTTTGATGGGGTTAAACATTTCGTGCAGGTGGTGCCGATTCAAGACGAACGCGGGCTGGACTGGTTGATGGTGGTCGTGATTCCAGTGACTGATTTTATGGATACGGTCAATGCGAACGCCCAATCTTCCTTGATTTTGGGGGCGATCGCGATCGCCATTGCCATCGGCTCAACCATTCTGATTACCTACTGGATCACCAAACCCGTACTGATCGTCGGGAAAGCCGCCCAAGCGATCGCCGCAGGCGAACTCGATCAGCACGTTCCTGTAGACTGCGTAGCCGAAATCAATCAGTTGATTGGGTCATTCAACGACATGTCGAGCCAACTGAAAAGCTCGTTTACCGCCTTAGCCCAAGCTAACCAAACCTTAGAGAGCCAGGTTGAACAACGCACGGCTCAGCTACAAACATTGGCGCTGACCGATAGCTTGACCCAAGTCTTCAACCGTCGGGGTTTCGACTTTTTCTTGCACAGCACTTGGGAAGACCATGGCCAGACTCAGCAACCCTTAAGTCTCATTTTTTGCGATGTAGACTATTTCAAAGCCTACAACGATACCTACGGTCATGTCGCTGGGGATGAATGTTTAAAGGCAATCGCTGCAACTTTGAGTCAAAAGGTGAGGCTCTCTTCTACCCTAGTCGCCCGATACGGCGGTGAAGAATTTGTGATTGTACTCCCCAATACCCCAGCAACTGATGCAATCCAGATTGCAGAACGGCTCCGAACCAAAATTATTCAAATGGCGATTCCCCATAGCGCCTCACCCGAAGGATATATCACCGCCAGCTTTGGTATCGCCAGCCAAATCCCCAACGCTAGCAGCAGCCCCGTTAATCTGGTGAGGGAAGCGGACAACGCCCTCTACACCGCAAAACATCGAGGCCGGAATCAAATTGTGGGTGCAACAGTAGAGACATCATATACCTGAAGGAAATGACACACCACGCTAGGAAGACAGCGAAGCTGCACCTCATAAATATGCATTGCATCTTCAAGATTTAAAGATGCAATGCCTCTAAAGTTGACGGAAACATGAAACGGGTCTGAAATTAATTAAAACGGTTAGCCGCCCCCAGCAATCTGTGATTGATGAACCTATCCCTGCGATCGCTACTCCTGATTCCGTTTGTACTACAAGTGGTTGGCATTACCGCTGTCATCGGTTACTTGTCCCACCGCAGTGGGCAACAAGCCGTTGAAGATTTGGCCCAACAGTTAATGAGCGAAACGGGCGATCGGATCACGCTCAAATTAGACAATTTTCTCAGTCGGCCCCATCAGGTCAATCAGATGCATATTTCTGCTCTGGAGTCTGGGGCAATTAGTCTACAAAATCTCGATCAACTCCATCGCTATCTGATTCAGCAACTTCCCAACCATCCCGAAACCACGACATTTCTATTGGGCACCCCCCAAGGAGAGTTTCGGCTGATCCATCGAGTCAGCCCTAATGAGTTTGAAGATGGTGTCACTCGCCTAGCAGCCAGTGATTTACCCTTTGAGGCAGGCGTTTCTATCCCCAGCGATCCCTCTCAAGTGGAGGTCTACAGCATCGATGAGGCCGGGAATCCGATGCGGCGCATTGAAATCACTCAAAATGTAGATGTCCGCGATCGCCCCTGGTATCAGCTTGCAGTCAACACACAACAGTCAGGTTGGAGCGAGCCATTCCAGATCGGTGCCAGCAATTTGCTTAGCCTGAATGCCTATGCGCCATTTTTTGATGACGCCCAGCAGTTGCAGGGCGTCTTTTCGGTCAACATCAGCCTCAATCAACTGAATGATTTCCTAGAAACCCTAAACATTGGCGAAACCGGGCAAGTTTTCATCATTGATGCCAAGGGGCTATTAATCGCAAACTCGGCTGGAGAAGCATCTTACACCACCTCAGTTGAAGCTTATGGCAGTGATGTTACAACCCCCGGCGGAGAGTTTAACCAATTGGCGGCTGATGAGAGTTCAAACGCCCTAATTTTGGCCGGGAACAAAGCGCTAGAAGACAAAATTGACCTGAACCAGATAGATTCCCTAGAACCAACACTCCTGACTTTTACAACTGACAGCGATCGCCACTTTCTCTACATCGTTCCCTACCAGGATGACTATGGTCTAGATTTGCTGATTGCCGCAGTTGTCCCCCAGTCCGACTTTACAGGCGCAATCCAAGCGAATTTTCAGCGCACTGTGATGCTTTGCGGATTAGCCTTTCTGGGGTCTATTAGCTTTGGTCTATGGGTCGTTCGCCGCTTAACACGCCCCTTACAACATCTGAGTCAGGCAGCCCAGATATACGCCACCGGAGGCATTCCACCCCGTGCCATTAAAACAGGGATACGGGAAGTCGATGGACTCGGACGGGCCTTCGAGCAAATGATGACGGAACTGAATACTCGAAAGCATGAAGCAGCAAGATTCCACGCCAACTACAAACAGACATTAGAGCAAAAGGTAGCCGAGCAAACTGAGACACTCACCGACACAGCCACCAAACTTAAAGCAGCCCAACGGATTGCCCAGGTTGGCAGTTGGGAATTAGACGTCGTAACGGGGCAGGTGACTTGGTCAGAGGAACTGTTTCGTATTTTAGGGCACACGCCTAATCAACCCGAACCCACCTATCTTGAAATCCTTGACATCTGTCATCCAGCCGATCAGGACACAATACGCCAAGCAGTCGAGGCAGCGATCGCCCACGGCACTCCCTACGAAATAGAACATCGTATTATTCGTCCTGATGGCACCATTCGCTATCTCGTGAGCCGAGGAGAAGCCATCTGCAATGACCAAAGCCAGGTGATAAAGCTAGCCGGAACCGTGGCTGATATTAGTGCATATAAACAGATTGAAATCATGCTGCGGCGGTATGAGCGAATTGTCTCAGCGACGGCTGATGGTATCTCATTGATTGATCGCAACTACACCTATCAGGTTGTTAACCAAACCTATCTCGACAGAACAGGCAAATCCCGTCATGAAATTGTTGGGCACTCCGTTGAAAATTTGCATGGAGAAGCAGTTTTTCAATCACAGATTAAACCCAAACTCGACCAGTGTTTATCGGGTGAGGTGATTCAATACGAAGACTGGTTTGATTATGCCGGGTTTGGGCAACGATTTGTCAGCGTTAACTATGCGCCCTATCGTGACCTAGATGGCACCATTTCTGGGGTAATCGTCAGCACACACGATATTACCGAACGCAAACAAATTGAAGACGCAATCCAACGACAAGAAGAACAGCTACGATTGCTCACAGATAGCTTACCTGCATTCATTGCCTACGAAAGTACAGAACAACGCTATCAATTTGTCAATAAGAACTACGAAACCTACTTCGGAAAAACCCGTGAAGAAATTTGTGGTATGCAGGTTCGTGAGCTGATTGGGGAGGCAAACTACGCCGTAGCTCGTCCTTGGATTGAACGAGCATTATCAGGTGAAGCGGTTAGCTATGAGCTCACTCCAAACCCCCACCACAGAGAACTCCATCTTTCAGTTAACCTGATTCCTGATCGCGATGCCAATGGATCCATTAGAGGTTTTTACAGCCTAATTATTGACATTAGCGATCGCAAACGGATTGAACTTGAATTACAACAAGCCAAAGAAGCCGCTGAAGCAGCAAATCAGGCTAAAAGCCGATTCATTGCCAATATTAGTCACGAACTGCGATCGCCCCTAAACGCCATCCTTGGCCTTGCGCGTATCCTCAAAGAGGAGCCTAATCTATCCAAAGAGCACCAAGAACACACGCGAATTATTGAGCAAAGTGGGGAATATCTACTCACCATCATTAATCAGGTTCTAGATCTCGCCAAGATTGAATATAACCAAGCCACCTTCAACCCTACCCAGGTTGATCTTTGGAGCTTGCTGACCAACCTAAAGAATCTATTCTCCCTCAAAGCCAAAGCTAAAGGTCTTGACTTCACGGTTGATCACGATCCAGCTCTCCCTCGCTACGTTTTTACCGATGACATGAAGCTCCGGCAGGTGTTAATTAACCTCCTCGATAACGCCTTTAAATTTACCGAACAGGGGCAAATCACGGTAACTGCAACAAGGGTGTCCACTGTCGAGACTCAACCCCTGCGGCTTCAGTTTTCAGTTGCAGATACAGGCCCTGGTATCGCAGCTGAAGAACAAACTCTTTTGTTTCAACGTTTTAGCCAGACCCAATCTGGTCAAAGCAAGCAAAGCGGGACTGGTCTTGGACTCGCCATTAGTCAGGAGTTTGTACAGCTCATGGGCAGCAACCTCACGGTCAACAGCTCATTAGAGAACGGCAGTATCTTTCAATTTGAAGTTACAGCCCCCAAAATCGAGCCAGATATATCATTAGAGAAAACCCACCCCAATAAAGTGATTGGCCTTAAATCTGGCCAACCTGCTTATCGGCTCTTGATCGTAGATGACAGCCTTGTCAATCGTCGGATTATCATCCGCATACTCTCGATACTCAATTTAGACATCAAGCAAGCCGAGAATGGTCAAGAAGCATTAGAACTTTGGCAAAGCTGGCTTCCTCACGGAATACTGATGGATTTACGAATGCCCCTCATCGATGGCTACGAGGCAACTCGGCAAATTCGACAACAGGAAACGTACAGCTCTACGCACACTCAAACCGTCATTATTGCAGTTTCTGCAACAGTGCCAGAGACAGGCACACAACAACTGCTTCAGCTGAACTCAGATTTTGATGGCTATATATCAAAGCCCATCAAACCCAACGATATTTTTGACGCACTCCACCACTTGCTGGGGCTCGAGTACCGCTATAGCAATTCTCCATCACTCTGAAACAAAGCAAGAGGCCTGAAGCCCCTTGCTTTTCCAAACGCATACAGATTATTGATGTTATGGAACATCAACTGGCCTATCTCAAACACCGACAAGCAAGTCGTCTCAAACCTCAGATCGGAAAGCGAAATCTGTAAACCCTAATTCTGAGCTAGAGAACCAGCGGTTAGAGGCTTCGCGGAATTCCTTCCAGGCGGTGTAGATCTTGTTATAGGAAGAATCAGCAGCAGCGAGTTCTTCATACAGTTCAAAGGCAGCGGATTGAGCCGCGGCCATAACCTCATCAGGGAAACGCTTGAGTTCAGTCCCTTGCTCTAATAAGGCTGCCAGGGCACCGGGATTGCGCGCATCATAGCGGGCCATAATAATCGCATGGGTTTCTGCCGCTGCCGTTTTTAGCGCTTGCTGATAGTTGGCGGGTAAATCGTTCCAGGCATCTAGATTGAAGTAGAAAGAATACTGGGATCCTGGCTCCCACCAACCCGGATAGTAATAGAATTGCGCCGCTTTGTTTAACCCCAGCTTTTCGTCATCATAGGGGCCAACCCACTCAGCGGCATCAATAGTACCTAGTTGTAACGCCTGGAAAATTTCGCCCCCAGCTAAGTTCTGCACATTTACCCCCAGCCGTTCAAGCACAGAACCACCCAATCCAGGAATGCGCATATTCGTACCGCTCAAATCGGCTACGGTGCCAATTTCTTTGTTCCACCAGCCGCCCATCTGCGCCCCGGTGCTTCCCCCAGGAAAGCAAATAATGTTGAAATCCGACAACAGTTCATGCACCAGATCCAAGCCGCCGCCCTCGTAGAGCCATGCTGTTTGCTGGCGATAGTTAAAGCCAAAGGGCACTGCTGTATCGAAGGCCAGAGCCTCATTCTTACCTCGATAATAGTAAGAGTTAGTATGTCCGGCCTGAACAGTACCTTGCTGCACAGCATCTAACACCTCTAGTCCAGGCACCAATTCCCCAGCTGCCGAGAGGGTAATTTGGAAGTTGCCGTTGGTCAGTTCGTTGATTCGCTCAACAAAGACTTCACTACCCCCATAAACCGTATCAAGGCTTGGGGTATAGCTAGAGGCCATGCGCCATTCAACACTTTGACTCTCATCAGTTTGTACCACGGGGCCACTACTACTGCTGGGCTGCTCCTGGGCGCAAGCTGCTAACCCAGCGGTAGTTGCTGCACCCAGGGCTGCTCCTGTTACAAATTTTCTACGTTTCATAAGCACCATACCGACAACTGTTCACTCGGCGATGAGACTCCGGCTTGTCATCCCATCGCATCACACAATTAAGTAGCGTACTATACATCTTCAAGGTAAATTGCGTTGCCTGATACTAATTCATCTCACTGGTGAGATGAATTAGTACAGCGCCGGCCAGATTGTTGAATGCACCGAGTATCGCCAGGATGCTGAGTCCACAAGCAATCTGGCTCGCGGTAGCGCACAAAGCTTTGTGGCTACCGCTACATCAGGCAACGCAGCATTTCTACAAAGGTTGAAACCGCTGCGACGCCGCTGACCACTGCCAAAGTTGGTAGGATCCTTGGGTATAAACGATCAGCGCGATCGCGCCATTTCCTTCTGATTGGGTCACTGCTACCAGCTGATAAGGCGCTTGCAGATCGCTAAACAGGACGCCGCCGCGAGAAGAGATAATCATCGTGCTGGGCTGGCTCAATTGGCCAGTGATCTCATCTCCCCAGGTCGATAGACTCGCTGCATTCACGTTGACAATGGTTTCAAACACGCCATCCCCGGTGACATCCAAAAACGCCATCGGCAATTCGGGCGATGGCGCAGGGGTAGTCACAGCGGGATCCTCAGTCACAGCCAATAAAACTTCTGGCAAAAGATCAAGGCGCTGCTGTAGCTGGTTGGCAATTTGATTGGCGGGTTCTGGTTGGGTTTGACTCAACTGTGGTATTGACAGTTGCCGGCTAACCGTCAACTGATTCAAGGTGTTAGGAGAAGCAGCAAGCAATGATCCTTGATTGGCCATCGCAGGGAACCCACTCGCCAAAAGCCACAGATTACCATCTTGGCGCTGTAGTCCTTGAATGGTGAGTCGATCGGCTGAGAGTAAGCCCTCAGGGCTCAAGGTAAACAACTGTAGCCCCCGATTTTGATTTAACCCCAGTGCTTGCCAGAGTTGTGCAGGCGACAGGTTGCTGGTGGGAGCAGATCCCCGCTGCCAAGTCCCCTCAACTTGCAGGGTTGAGATCGGAATTTGAAACCATTGGGGAACTTCCGGGGGCATTGTTGCCAGTTCGCTGGGGCGATACCATCGGGAAGCCACGATATCAGCGATTGGACTGGGGGCACCGATGAGGGAACCCAACCTAACCGACGCGATCGCCGTGGATTCTGCCTGGCTCACGGGGGTCGCCGTGGGAGTCGCGATCGCGGCGATGGGCTGGTCTTGATTCTCCATAATGGCTTGGTACTGCTGCTCAGCCGCCTCAGTATCTGACTGTCGAGCCAGCCAAGCCAACGCGGCTGGGCGATCTTGCTGGGCAGTCAGCAATAACAGGCCCCAAACCTGAGGGGCTTGCTGTCGGGGATTCACCTGTAAAACCGTAGAAATGCGCTGCCAAAGCTGACCGGGGTCGGCTGCCAGTAGATCCAACATGGGTTGCTGCACTTGGGGCGCGTCTTCCATCAGTTTTAGCGCCGCCTGCCAACGACCATCCACTAGATAAGCCAGAATCTGCTGAGCCCCACTGCCCCAAATTTGATTAGCTTGGGCTTGGGTGACCCGGGCATGGAGTCTGATAAACGCCAACTGTGCCTCTGCTTCTAATGGCCATTTTTGATCATCGGACTGTTTAATCTGCTCCAGCGACTGCAGCGCCGACGACCATAGCCCCGATCGCGCCAACAGCAGCGCTTTCTCATAGCCAGCCACCTTATCTTTTTTATCAAAGACAGGATCCAGCAGAGAAATGGGCTGCAGGGGTCTAAGGCTAAAGGCCGCCGTTTGGGGGTTGATGCGATAGGCCAAAAAGTTAGGTTCTAAGCCAACTCGCTGATCAACTAATAGTTCTGGTAGGGCAACCCCATCGAGTTGCCGCCATTGGGGCAATCGATCGGCAGGGCTGGTCCAATCTGTGAGTAAAGCCAAACGGGCATGCTTGGGGTCATAGCGCAGCAGTTGACCGTAACGGATGCGCTGGTTATTACGGCTCCAGGTTCCTTGCAGCGTCAGCCAAAGATGGTCATCTTGACCGTTGGGTAACTGGCTTACATCAACCAGCGGTAGGGGACGATGCACACCGGATGTCTCTAGCAGAGTGCCCACCAGAGGAGCCAGCACAAACGCCTCTGGCGGGCCAGACACGGCAATGCGATCGCGCAGTCTATATCGCGCTGGATCATGAGACACCTGGCGATAGAGGCGCAGTTCACTAATCGCTTGACACTGGCGTCGGCAGGGTTGACGCTCAACCAGCACAGGCACCAGCCAATCTTCTGTAGAGTGGTGCTGGGATTGCAAACTCTGTATGGATCCTAAGCTAAAACCAGCGGCTTCTAGCTCTGTTTCGATGTCTGCTAAGGTCTGTGGTTGATCTTGTCCCAAATCACCCGGTGCATGGGGCAAGAACCATACCAATAACCGGCTAGATTGGGGCATGATCAAGCTTTCAAACCCAAGCCACACCACCCCCACGCTGAGCACAGAGCCCGTGAGTAAGCTGCTCCAAAACCCCATACCCCATAAAAAACGGAGCCAAGGTGCACGGCGCTCACGGCGCGATCGCACCCATACCTTTGCCTGCAGTTGCCCTCGCGGGGGCCGCCGCAGATAGTCAAAAAATCGACCAGAACTGCGGGAGGCAGCTGAAGGCTGCTCGACTTTTCCCCACAAAAGCTTAGCCATCGACAGGCGAATCAGGACAAGGGTTCAACAACAAACATTCAACACCGAGCAACCTTAAGCAGAAAGCACCCGTTCATACTTTTCCCCGGCTCGCTCCCAAGTATAATCAGCTTCGATCATGGCGCGCGCGTTGCGAGACAATTCTGCACGCAGTTCAGGGGTTTCAAACAGTCTGGCAATCGCCTCGACAAAGGCTTGGGGCGTATTCGCACGTAACGCACGTAGAGGCACACCCGCTTCGTCCACGGTAAGACCTTCTAAACCGCGATCGCTGGCCACAACTGGAATGCCTGACGCCATGGCCTCCAGGGTTTTAGTTTTGATCCCGAGCCCGACCCTGAGGGGCACGACGCATACCGTCGATTGATGCAAATAATCCGTCATTGACGGTACCCGACCCGTCACCGTTACTCCCGGCAAGTCATTCAGCACTTTGACTTCTGCCACAGGGCGCGCGCCCACCAGACTCAGGGTCGCATCCGGGTAGCGCTGACGCACCAAAGGAAATACCTCCCGGGCAAAGTAGGTCGCCGCATCAATATTGTGGGAAGAATCCATCGCGCCCACAAAGATTAATCGCTGCCCATCGGGGTCGACCGGACGATAAGGAAAGGTGTCTAAGTCCACACCGTTAGACACAATCGCAATATCAGCGTCAGGAACCAACGCTAACAACTGTTGGCAATCGTCTTTAGTTGTGGCAATTAAGCCAGAGAACTTACGGCAATAGCGCTTTTCATAGCGAGCAAGCATGGGCAAGTAGACGCGATCGCGACTTGGGTTTTCCGACGCTCCCATTTCTAGATGGTTCAAAACCCAGCCGTAGACAGAACTGTGAATATCAACCACAGTCCGCACTTTATGTCGAAACTCTGGCCGAATATAAACCTCATTTACACTATGCTCACACACCACCACATCACACTTACCAGCCGCAATAAATTGGTCTACCCAAGTTTGCACCGCTGGCGCAAAACGATGACGAATATTGGGCGGTGTAGCCGTGACAACAAAGCGGGCCAATCGCCCCATCTGTGCTAGCCGACCCGCAAAGTTTTGTGGCAACTCCGGATTCGCAGGGGCAGGCAAAATCTCCAAATGATCCACCCATTCCCGTAACGCAGCCTCATCCTCATCCGTCACCGCACCATGGCGATGGGTTACCACAGTGACCGAATGCCGTCCATGGAGATACTTAATCAAGTTCAAAGTTCTACCCTCAGCCGCCCCCCGACTGGCCGGGTAGGGAAAGGTATTCAGGGAGAGCATGAGAATATTCATGGGTTCAATGGGAAATTACTAGTTAATGGATAGCGAGAGGCACAAGGGGGTTGATTTGTGCCCGGCGGCGAGAGGAATCATGAAGTATACGCAGGTAAGATGCCCCCACTAAAAGCAAAATTTTGAACACATCTACAAAAACTAGCCTTTGGTTTTACCGCTTGCGCCTTACCTCTCACCCTGAACCCCTTACGTTTTCTGACGCCTGCCCCCTCTCTTCTCCCTTCTCCCCTACCCTAAAAGGCTCAATTTCCCTGGCCTCTTTCGGCATCTGAGCCTGTCGCTGTCCAGTTTCCCGGGCTTTAGCACAGTACAAATCCAGTAGAGGAGCCACAAGTTCGACCGGGGCGGCTTTGCCTTGAATTAGACGGAATCCAGCTTTGGGAAACTCTTTCAGCGCCCAGCGACCTATACGATGGGCAGTATCTTTGCGATTCAGGTTGCGTCTGAGGCGTACACCATGTAATTCATGCAAGTAGTTGTTAGAACGGCCATAGCGCCGCCACTGGCTAGCCAATTCCTTTAGGGTGGAACGGTGGCGATGCTGAATAATGGCATCTTCGGCAAAAATCACTTGCCAAGGATGCTGTTGTTGAATACGCCAGCACAAATCAGCATCGCCCCCAGTGGTCAAATAGGGTCGAAATAAGCCAACCCCTGCCAAAGCTTGGCGACGCACAGCAAGGTTTGCGGTTTGCCCGTAGGGATAAAATTCATGGGCCATGGTAAACCGCTGGGTCATCATATTCCGCTGGTTCGCGTAGTGTTCTAGCCAGCTGTCACCCGGTAGGGCAGCGATTTCACCAATCACAAGCCCCACAGCGGGATCATCAAACGGCGCAATTAATTTCTCCAGCCAGTCGTGATTTGGCCGACAGTCCGCATCGGTGAAGGCTAAGAGTTCCCCTCTCGCAGCACGAATGCCGCGATTGCGGGCAGCATAGGAACTTTGAATGTCGGCTTCGCTTAAATATTGCCAAGTTAAGCCCTGGTTGCTGGCAGTTTTTACCCAGTCTTTCAAGAGGGATGAGGTGCGATCGCGGCTATTATTATCAACCAGCAAATATTCCACCTGATCTGGAGGAAAGGTTTGGGCCAATAAACAAGCCGCTAAATCAGGAATATCTGCTGCGCCGTTATAAATCGGCACAATCACCGACACTTTGGGCAGACTTTGTGTGGCGGGCACTGACGCCTCGGCAGCAGTAGGGGAACTTGATGCCATCGCACTCACTCAACTGGGGACACTCAACAGCAAAACACTAAACCAACTCTTCCTTCACCTTGACGCCATTACGACGCACAATGTAGGCCGGCACCCCAACAACAACGCAATCATCAGGGACGTTTTTAACCACAACGGCGTTTGCACCCACGGTGACATTATTGCCAATTTTGACCCCGCCAATGACTTTAGCCCCGGCAGTGATGCGCACGTTATCTCCAATCCAGGGGCGACTCGATTTATCGCGATAGCCAATGGTGACCTGTTGATTAATCCAGCAGTTTTCACCCAAATCCGCCATGATAATCGTGCTAAAGGCATGTTGTAGAAATAACCCTGGCCCAATGTTGCAGGTGCGATCGATAAACAGGGTTGCACATCCCGGATAGAAAACCTTAAGCACCTGCATCCCTAGCCGCACCCCTAAACTACCCTGCTCTAGACGGTAGTAATAGAGATTGCGAAACTCAGGACATTCTGAAAATAGTCGCAGCAGCGCGGTTTGCGGAGAGGAATTAGGCCAGCTTAATAATTTTGCCCACCGCTCCACATCAGCAATAATCAGCGATCGCCGATCACTCAACCCATATAAAATCAGCAGCGGTGCAAACCAGGCCATCTGCAGAGTTTTTAAGGCATGTTTGACAAACTCTTTCATGCGTAAATCAAGATAGCGCAATGGAGCAGTGAGACTCGGGGTTTCCACGCAGAAACTGTGAAGTTCATTCTTCAGATTGCCCATTTTAGGGATCAAAGTAGCCGCCTCCATCAACAATCTAGCCGAATCATTGAGACATCGTCTGCTTTCCCTTACTCAAGCCGACTCAAGGCTCAGGAAAGTCTCAACCCAATACACTATTTCCGTTTGCTAATGCTGCCAATATTCAAGCACTAGCAAAGAGCGCACAGCTAGCTATACGCTCCTGCTGTCATGTGCGCTCCTACATTGGTAAGCCCTTGGCCCTATACGTCTTAAAGCTTAGTCAATGCGTTCCAGTTGCCAAAGAATCTGATTCCCCTCACGCTTCACCCGCGACACGGTCCAGTTGCGCCACGCCCAATATTCACCTCGGCTGGTTACAGCACTGGCGTTGACATCCATCAAATCGGCTAGCTCTGAACTGGTAATCAGATACCCTTGCTTGGCAATTTCATCAGCCATGTGGAGCGTATCAACCACATTACGCAATTGGGCAACCCTTGCCTCACGGGGAAGATTATCCGAACCATTCTCAATCGGGGCCGTTGCCACATTCACTGCCATAGCTTGCTCAGAAATTACTTGCTCAGAGGACGGGGACAAATCAAACCTCCCTATTATCCCTTGAGAGCAATCGCCTTGGGGAGTCGATTCATCAAAAATTTTTGGGGCATCCTTAGATAAAGATCTATGGTTTGAATTTACAAGCATTAGATTCAAGTTTTGATGCTGCTTGAGTTTTGCCGAGCGATTAGCGGTAAACGATCGGGCAATTTGATCACAGCGTTCATTGCCCACGACCCCTGCATGCCCCCGAACATATTGCCAAATCAACGGTTTCCCTAACTGCGCCTGAATTTGGCAATTCAAGTCGTCGAGCTGTTGCCACAGGTCACGGTTTAAGACAGCCTTCCCCGTCGAGGTCTTCCACTGTTTTCGTTTCCAACCTTTGATCCACTTAGTGATCCCGTTTTTGACGTATTCACTATCGGTGTAGAGGGTAGTCGGACTCTCGGGGTGGATTTGAGCGAAGAGCTCAAGCCCTGCGATCGCAGCTTGCAGTTCCATCCGATTATTCGTCGTTTGAGACTCGTAGCCTCCCAGTTCATGCACCGTTCCGTCATCAAAATAAAAGACAGTGCCCCACCCCCCTGGCCCCGGATTACCCGAGCAGGCACCGTCGGTGTAGATCGATTCAACTTTAGGTAAATCCGTCACGGGTTTATTTCCTTACACAACCAATTAGCCTTTCAAAAATAAACCGCCAGGGAAGTCAAAGACACCTCCTAGGCGGTTTACTTTTTTGAAGTTTGTAGATAAAAATCTAATGGCAAGCTCAGATTCAATTACGACAACCAACGCTCGGTTCAGATCCTTAGACCTCAGCGCACCTGCATGTGAACGGCTTCAGAAATCGTTGGGATCTCGGCGTAGCGACCCATCAAAGACTGAACAACAGAATAACCAACAGCAGCGAGCGTACCGAGGAAAATCACGTTAGAGAGTGTTTCGACCACTAAGCCACTGCCCAATGCCCCACCCAACAAACCAAAGATCAGCCGGCATAGCACCAACACAATATCTAGCAGTATTGCCTGCATTGTATTGAACCGAATGAAATGGCTAATGTTGGGGTTACGCACCACCAGTAAAAACAGCAGGAAAAAGATAATTAAGCCCGCAAAGGGAAACCCGTAAACAATCTGTAGCAAAGGCGCAAGCGGGACAAACAAAAGCTGGGTTATCGGAAACTGATTAAAGAGAAATCTGCCAAATTCAATCCCATAGACTAGTGGCAGCAGGTAAGGAAGAACAGCAAAAAATCGGTCAGCAGTAGTATTTGCGCCACGCCAAGTCATAACAACGGACTCCTAAACAATAAAGCCGGACAGTCATCTTTTAAGAACGACACAGACAGTCTAACGCTATGCTCATTAGGATAACGCATCTGCCAAAAGTAACGACGAATACAAGGATTTGCGCCATCCTGATCTACCAGGGTGTCACCCGCAACACCGAGCTAACACTTTAATCAATATTGGCCACCCGAAACCCCATTTGACACTCGTATTGATTGGGCTGCTCCTCTCCAACACAGTCAATGCGTTTGCCGCAAAACAGTTGTCCTCGCCGCCAACGGGGTTGCCCGCTTTGATCAGCCATCAGACAGCTTTTGCAAACGGCTTGAGGAGAAATCAGTTGATCTTTCATTAAGATAACTACCATAGCTCTAGTCTCCTCTCTGAAACAATCAGGATTTAGGGAATAAGTTTGACCTCAACCGCAGCCAAGGATGATCTTCCGTAGGAAGCATCATCCTTTTAACGGTTAAATGCCATTGATACCCTAAACCCTATTTTATTTCAGCTATTTTTAAGCAGTGTGATTTAGCATACACAGCTTAATCTGGACGAGGCATCCTCACCGGCATCTTTGCCACAATCTAATCCTTTCTGGACACAGAATGTTCGGATCGAGCCTTGCGGGGCGCTCCCTTACGGACTTTTTTCGGTGGTGGTGCTTTAGGAGATTCATCTTGGGGATCAACCCGCATCCAGGCAGGACGAGTTTGATCGTAAGCCATCTGAAGCGCCGCAGCTGCAATAGTGCGCAGATCATAGTTCTCATTAAGTTGAGACACAATCGGCAGGAAAGACGCCATACGCTCTCCAACAATTGCCGCCTGCACTTGATTTTGCAGGTTTTCCAGGTGATGAGCTGCTATTTCGGCTCGGGTTGGAATATTGCCGTACTCAATTTTTTGGCGTATGTGCTTTTCGATTTGGCGCAGTTTGTATTTGTCCAAAGGGCTGACAAGGGAAATCGCCATACCTTGCTTGCCTGCACGACCAGTACGACCGATGCGATGAACGTAATTTTCTGGGGTATCGGGCAGTTCAAAGTTAATTACATGGGTCAAATCGTCCACATGTAGCCCTCGAGCGGCAATGTCCGTCGCCACTACCCAACGCACTTGCCGCTGTCGGAAACGAATCAGCAACCGCTCCCGCTGGGATTGAGTCAAATCACCGTGGTATTCATCAACGCTGTGTCCCGCAGCTTGGAG